>CAVZMU010000006.1:0-542735 GCA_963776455.1 uncultured Alphaproteobacteria bacterium | reverse complement strand
ATCCCATGGCGCTGGAAAGCGTCTTTGCCAAAATAGGCGAGGCCGAGGCGGTCCACCTGCAGGCCGGCCTCCGTCAGCCGATCGTGAAAATCGCGCTTGCCGTATTGGCGGACATGGTCGCCGAGGCCGAAATACTTCCAGCGCAGCGGGATGGTGTCGATCGCCGGGTCCTCATGGGTCTCCTCGACGCCATGGACCAGCGGCACCATGACGATGCCGAAGCCGCCCGGTTTGAGGATGCGCCGCAATTCCCGCATTGCCTTGCGGTCGTCCGGCACGTGCTCCAGCACATGCGAGCACAGGAAGAAGTCCACCGACTCGTCCGCGTAGCCGCGCATGTCGGTGATATCGAGCTGGTCGTCCACGGTGCGCAGCACCAAGTCGGCGCTGCGATATTCGATGAACGGCCAGGCCTGGAGCTTCTTCTGCATGCCGCGGCCGGGCGAAGGCGCGAACTCGACCAGCCGATAGCGCCGGGCGGGGTCCAGCGCCGGCATCATCCGGTCGAAATACAGCGCATAGAGCCGCTCGCGGTCGGAGGCGTCGCAGGCCGGGCAGGTATAGGCATCGAGGTTGAGGGTCTCGATCGAGGTGACGGGGTGGACATAGCCGAACGCCGTCATGTTTCGCAGGTAGGACTTCCACACCGGCCTGAACGCCCGCAGGTGCACGTCGCAGACCGGGCATTGCAGCTCGCTGCCGCGATAGCGGGCGATCTCCGCCTTGCGCTGGGCGGCCTTTTTCCACTCTTTAAGGGTTACATAGGCAACGCTTCGTTTTATACGCGCGAGCATCGTGGTCCCGTTGCGGCGCCGGCCTGATGGATGAAGGGGCCGAATTTCGCGGCCGAACATCGTGGCATCACGCCACCGCGTCAATGCACCTGCTATAGCCTTGGCCGCCGTCAATCTCTCGTCCGCGCTGTTGGTTCTCGCCGCCATGGCCGACCTGATCTCCGTCATCGTGCCGACCTACAACCGCGAGGATGCACTCGATGCGGTGCTGCGCGGCCTGTCGCGCCAGTCCGACCGCGATTTCGAGGTGATCGTGGCGGACGACGGCTCCGGCCCGGCGACCACGGAACTGGTCGAATCGTGGACGGCGCGCCTCGGCGCACCCCTCCGGCAGGTCCGGCAGGCCGACGACGGCTTCCGCGCCGCCGAAATCCGCAACCGCGCGATCCTGGCGAGCCGCGGTACCTATTGCATCTTCCTGGACGGCGACTGCATCCCGCGGCCCGATTTCATCCCCGCCCATCGTGCGCTCGCCGAGCCGGGTTGGTTCGTGACCGGAAACCGCGGGCTGCTGTCGCGCGGCATGACCGAGACGGTGCTCCGCGAGCACCTCGAACCGGAGGCCTGGAGCCTCGCCGCTTATGTGCGCTATCGCCTGTCGGGCCGTATCAACCGGCTGGCGCCGCTCGTCCCGCTGCCGCTCGGGCCATTGCGCAAGCTCCACCCCCAGATTCTGGCAGGGCGCGCGCTCGTGCAACCTCGCCGTATGGCGTGCCGATCTCGATACGGTTGATGGCTTCGATGCCGCCTTCAGCGGCTGGGGCCTGGAGGATTTCGATCTGCTGATCCGCCTCATGAATGGCGGCGTCGCCCGCAAGGACGGACGCTTCGCGACCGGCGTGCTACATCTGTGGCATCCGCCGGCGGACCGCGGCTTCGTGCCGGACAACGAGCGCAAGCTCGACGAAGCGATCCGGATGCGGCGGGTGAGGGCGCTCGACGGTTTATCGGCGCTGGCATCCCGAAGTGTTGATTGAGTGCGTGCGGCGGGGGATCGATGTCCAACAAGACTGGCTCGCAGGGTTCGCCGGACATGCGCGCGATTTTCCCGGCGCAGGAGGAAGAGGACCTGATCCGGCAATTCTTCCGCGACCGGCCGCCGGGATTCTTCGTCGACGTCGGTGCCGCCGAGCCGGAATTCGGCTCGCAGAGCGCGCATCTGGAACAGATGGGCTGGAGCGGCATCCTGGTCGAGCCGCGGCCGGAGCAGGCCGAAAGGCTGCGGCGAGCGCGCCGCGCGGCCGTCTACCAGGTCGCCTGCTCGTCGCCCTGCAATGCCGGCCGCACCATGACGCTGCATGTGCGCGGGGGCTATTCGTCGCTGAGCGAGACCCTGGTGATCGCGGGCCTTGAGCCGCAGGGCACGATCGACGTCGCCGTGAGGACGCTCGACGAGCTCCTGACGGATGCCGCCGCGCCGGCGCCGATCGATTTCGTCTCGATCGACGTCGAGGGGCACGAGCCCGAGGTGCTGGAGGGCTTCGACCTCGCCCGGTGGAAGCCCCGGCTCATCCTGGTCGAGGACCATATCCTCACGTTGACCTTGCACCGCGCGCTGGAACGACGCGGCTACGCCTGGGTGCGCCGGACCGGCCTCAACGGGTGGTACGTCCCGGCGGATGCCGCCACAGCGGTCGGCTGGTTCGGCCGGATGCAATTCGTGCGCAAATATTATTTCGATATCCCGACCCGCTGGGTGCGGGACGGATGGCGCAAGGTGCGTGCCGCGGCCGGCATCCTGCCGCCGTCGCGCGGGCGCTGATGCTCATGCCGTCATGGCGCGCCGCATTGGCCGATCGCTTCCGCCTGCCGTTGGCGGCCGACATTCTCGCCGTCGCGGTCGTGGTGTCGCTGCCGTGGTCGACATCGGCGACCAATATCCTCGTCGTGCTGTGGCTGATCACGCTCGCCCCGACGCTGCGCTGGCATGACGTCCGCCGGTCGCTCGCGAGCCCGGCCGGGGGCCTTGCCGTCGCCTTCGTGGCCCTGGCGGTCCTCGGCGTGCTGTGGGCCGAAGCGCCGATGGGCGAGCGCTTTGGCGGACTGCGGGTCTACTGGCGGTTCCTGACGATCCCGCTCCTGCTGGTGCAGTTCGAACGTTCGCGGCGGGGATGGTGGGTCATCACCGGATTCCTCGCCTCATGCGTCGCGCTGCTCGCGGTGTCCTACATCATCAAGCTGTTTCCGTCCTTGCCGCGGGCGAACCCGACGCCCGGCGTCCCGGTCAAGGACTACATCGTCCAGAGCGGGGAATTCCTGCTCTGCGCGTTTGGACTTGCCCACGTGGCATTCACGTCCTGGCAGGCGGATCGGCGCCGGCATGCGATCGCCGCGGCGGCGCTTGCCATGGCGTTCCTCGCCAACATCGTCTTCGTGGCCACGAGCCGCACGTCGGTGATCGTATTCGTGGTCCTGCTGATCGCGTTCGGGCTTCAGCGACTGACCTGGAAGGGCATGGCGGCCATTGTGATGGGCGGGATCGTTCTCAGCGGGCTTGCATGGGCATCGTCGCCGTACCTGCGGTCCCGGGTGACCGGCGTCGCCGACGAGATGCAGCAATACGAAACGTACAAGGCCGAAACGTCTTCGGGCTATCGCGTCGAGTTCTGGAAGAAATCGATCGGCTTCATCGCCACGGCGCCGGTCTTCGGGCACGGCACCGGCTCGACGGAGGAGCTGTTCAGGCGCGCCAGGACCGGCGTCGGAATCGAGGCGGCGGTCACGAGCAATCCCCATAATCAGTTCCTGCTGGTCGCCATCGAGCTCGGGTTCCTCGGTGTCGCGTCGCTCCTCGCCATGTGGGCCGCGCACGCGCTGCTGTTCTCGGGGACGGGACTGGCGGCGTGCCTGGGCATGGGGGTCGTGATCCAGAACGTCGTGTCGTCCTTGTTCAACGCCCAATTGTTCTATTTCACGCCCGGTTGGACCTACGTGCTCGCCGTCGGTACGCTTGGCGGACTGGTGCTGGCGCAACGGGCCGGCGCGTCCGATCGGGCAGGCCCGACAGCCCTGCCAGTGCATCCGGAACCCGCGCGCCCGCCGCCCGCGAACGGCCCATTGCGGCGACGCTGAAAGGCTTTACAGCCACCGCCCTACCGGGCCATGACTGCGCCGGGGCGGGCCTTCCGTCCGCGGTATCACGAGGCGATGTTGCGACTCTCCAGGATCACCCCGCGCAAGGCGCTGATCGTGATCCACGATCTGCTCGCCACCGCGGCGGCGGTGGTGGCGAGCTTCTATATCCGCTTCGAGGAAATGGGCCTCGCGACGCGTCTCGACGGCCTGTTGAAGGTCATTCCCGGCTTCGTCGTCTATGCCGGCGTCGTCTACTGGATATTCCACCTCTATGAGGGCAAGTGGCGTTTCGCGTCGCTGCCCGACCTCTCCAACATCTTCCGCGCGGTCTCGGTGCTGGCGGTGTCGATGCTGGTGCTCGATTACATCCTCGTCTCGCCGTACCTGTTCGGCACCTTCTTCTTCGGCAAGATCACCATCGTCCTCTACTGGTGCTTGCAGATGTTCTTCCTGGGTGGCCCGCGCGTCACCTATCGTTATTTCCGCTTCGCCCGCACGCGCCAGCAGGCGATGGCAAGCGATTCCAGCCCGGCCCTGGTGCTCGGCCGTGCCGCCGACGCCGAGGTGCTGCTGCGCGCGGTGGAGAGCGGCGCGGTCAAGAAAATCCTGCCCGTCGGCATCCTGTCGCCGTCCAAGGCCGACCAGGGACAGTCGCTGCGCGGCATCTCCGTGCTCGGCACGTTCGTGGATCTCGGAACGCGTAATCTCGGACCTGGAAGAACGCGGCACCAAGGTCAGCCGACTGGTCCTGACGTCGAGCGCGCTCGCACCGGAGGTCGGGCCGGAATCGCTCCTGATGCGGGCGCGGCGGCTGGGACTGACCGTGAGCCGCCTGCCGTCCTTCGACGAGGCCGGCGACGAGCGGCAGATGCTGCGGCTCGCTCCGGTCGCGGTCGAGGATTTGCTGCTGCGGCCGAGCGTCAAGATCGACTATCGCCGCCTTGAAGGCGTGGTGCGCGGCAAGTCGATCATCGTGACCGGTGGCGGCGGCTCGATCGGCGCGGAAATCTGCGACCGCGCGATCACGTTCGGCGCCGCGCGCCTGCTGATCATCGAGAATTCCGAGCCGTCGCTCCACGCCGTGCTGGAGTCCCTGGCGACCAAGGAATCCGGCGCCCAGATCGAGGGCCGCCTCGCCGACGTGCGCGACCGCGACCGCATCTTCCGCCTGGTCGCCGGCTTCAAGCCGGACCTCGTGTTCCACGCCGCCGCGCTCAAGCACGTGCCGCTGCTGGAGCGCGACTGGGGGGAGGGGGTCAAGACCAACGTCTTCGGCTCGGTCAACGTGGCGGACGCCGCGGCCGCCGCGAATGCCAGCGCCATGGTGATGATCTCGACCGACAAGGCGATCGAGCCGGTGTCCATGCTCGGCGCTACCAAGCGCTTCGCCGAGATGTATTGCCAGGCGCTCGACGGCAACCTCGCGCGCCGCATCGACGGCGCCGGCGCGCCGACGCGCCTCATCGCGGTGCGGTTCGGCAATGTGCTGGCGTCGAACGGCTCGGTGGTGCCGAAGTTCAAGGCGCAGATCGAGGCGGGCGGGCCGGTCACCGTGACCCATCCGGACATGGTCCGCTATTTCATGACCATCCGAGAGGCCTGCGACCTCGTGGTCACGGCTGCCAGCCATGCCCTCGCGGCGGTGCGGCCGGACGTGTCGCTCTACATGCTCAACATGGGCCAGCAGGTGAAGATCGTCGACCTCGCCGAGCGTCTCATCAGGCTCTCGGGGCTGGAGCCAGGGCGCGACATCGACATCGCCTTTATCGGGCCGCGCCCGGGGGAACGGCTCAACGAGATCATGTTCGCCAGGGAGGAGCCGATCGCCGAGATCGGCATCGCCGGGATCGTGGCGGCCAAGCCGGCGCAGCCGTCCCTCGATTCGATGCAGGGCTGGCTCGCAACGCTGCAGCAGGGATTGGCCCGCGAGGACCGCATGACGATCTACCGTGTGCTGAGCGACGCAGTGCCGGATTTCCGCGGCGCTGCCGCATAGCGATAGTTCGAACTCGCCGTGGGCGTTCGCTCGTTCCGATCACACGCTCCGGCGGGGTAGCCCGAGCAGCCTCTCATAAAGCACGAGCGTTGCCCCGTTGACGCGAGCCGACGAGAATTCGGTCTCCGCGATGGTCCGGCTGGCCAAGGCGAAGCGGTGGCGCATTGCCGGATCGCGGATGAGCGTCTCCAGCGCGTCGGCGAGCGCTGCCGGATCGCCCGGCGCCGCCAGCACGGCGTTGACGCCGTCCCGCGCGATGTCGCGCGAGCCCGGCACGTTGGTTGCGACCAGCGGCCGCCCGCACGCCGCCGCCTCGACCAGCGACAGCGGCACGCCTTCGCCGCCGAGCGAGGCCAGCACCGCGATGTCGGTCTGCGCCCAGAGCCCTTTGACGTCGCCGACATGGCCGAGCCACTCGACGCCGTCCTCCCGCACCCAGGCGCGCAGCGCGGCTTCGGGAATGGCGTCCGGGTTTTCGGAGTCGGTCGTGCCGGCCAGCACCAAACGATGGGGCACGTTGCGCGCCCGCAGGAGGCGGCTCGCCGCGACCACGTCGCGGACACCCTTGATGCCGAGCATGCGCGCCGCGCAGGCGATGGTGACGGGGTCGCCGCCGGGCAGCGGCACCGCAAGGAAGTGGTCCACGTCGACGCCGGAGCCCGGGTTTACCGCGGTCTGCTCCCGCGGCACGCCGACGGCGTCGATCATGAAGCGGCGGTCGTCCTCGTTCTCCAGCAGCGTGATCGTCGCCGGGCGCCGCAGCAGCGGCCGCAGCACGGCGCGGACCGCGCCGGCAAGCAGCCGCGCGCGCGGTGTTTTGGCGGTGAAGGTATAGCCGAGGCCGGTGAGCGCATTGAGAACGGGCAGGCCGCGCACGAAGCGCGCCGCCAGCGAGCCGAGCACGACCGGTTTGAGCGAGACATGATGGACGAGGTCCGGCCGTGCGCGGCGGTAGACCCGCGCGACTGCCGCGACGTCGGCAATGAGGCGTCCCGGATTGAGGCTTCCCCTGATCCAGGCCAGCGGCTCGATTTGGAAGCCTTCGGCGAGAAGGCGCCCGCCATGCTGGTCCACGCGCGTCGCGACGACGACCTCGTAGCCGGCGTCTCGCGCGGCGCGAGCAAGGTTCAGCCGGTGAGCCCAGAAATACCAGTCTTCGGTGACCAGGAAGAGCAGGCGCCGCCGCGCGTCACGGGGGGCCGGATTGATGGGCGGGACGGGCATTGGCGCGGCATATTACATGGGCGGAACATGGGAGGCGACAGCGCCGGTGTTTCGCGCCGATGCTCATTGGCATTAACTTGATGGACAATCTCCGATTGACGCAACCGGGCCGGTCGGGCAAGCGGTCTTCGGCGACTCCATAGACTGCTCGGCAGGCAACGCAGCCTGCCCCAAGCAGGCGATCGCCATCCAGGTCGTGTCGAGGCGGTTGCACTTTGGCCATTCCCCGCATCGTACCCGTGCTCCTGGCAGGCGGCTCCGGCACGCGGCTGTGGCCGGTGTCGCGCGACGCCATGCCCAAGCAGTTCCTGCCCCTGATCGGCGACCGGTCGACCTACCAGCAGGCGCTGGCGCGGGTGTCGGACCCGAAGCTGTTCGCGCCGCCGATCGTGATGACGGCGTCCGATTTCCGCTTCTTTGCCCGCAGCCAGGCCGAGGACCTGGGCATCGAGGCCACCATCGTGCTGGAGCCGGAACGCCGGGATTCCGCGCCCGCCATCGCGGCCGCCGCCGCCGTGGCGATCCAGCGCGATCCCCAGGCCGTCGTCCTGGCGCTGGCGGCTGACCACGTCATCCTCGATGCCGACCTGTTCCGCGATGCCTGCCGCGCCGGCCGCGACGCGGCGCTGGCCGGGCATATCGTGACCTTCGGCATAAGGCCGACCGAGCCGCGCACCAGCTATGGATATATCCGGCCGGGCGCCGCGCTCGGCATCGACGGCATCCACGCCGTCGAAGCCTTCGTCGAGAAGCCGGATGCCGCGACGGCCGCGACCTACGTGGCCCAGGGCTATCTGTGGAACTCGGGCAACTTCCTGTTCCGCGCCGAGACCCTGCTGTCGGAGATGCGCCGCCACGAGCCGGCGATCGCCTCCGCTGCCCGCGCAGCCGTCGGCAAGGCCAACTCCGATCTGGGCTTCCTGCGGCTCGACCGGGAGGCGTTCGCCGCCGCGCCGCAGAAATCCATCGACTACGCGGTGATGGAGAAGACCAGCCACGCAGCCGTGGTCGAAGGCCGTTTCCGCTGGTCGGATATCGGGAGCTGGGATGCGGTCTTCGCCGTCAGCCAGCAGGACAGGGACGGCAATGCGCTGCACGGCCCCGCGGTCGCCTACCAGTCGGAGAACTGCCTGATCCACGCCGAGGGGCGGCTGACGGCCGTCCTGGGCGCAAAGGACCTCGTGGTGGTGACCACGCCGGACGCCGTACTGGTGATGCCCCGCGCCCGCGCCGAAGAGGTCAAGCAGCTCGTCGCCACGCTCAAGGCCAAGGGCCGCCCGGAAGCGAGCGACCACCGCCGGGTCCACCGCCCCTGGGGACATTACGAGGGCGTCGACGTCGGCGAACGCTTCCAGGTCAAGCGTATCGTCGTCACGCCGGGCGGCAACCTTTCCCTGCAGAAGCACATGCACCGCGCCGAGCACTGGGTCGTGGTGCGCGGCAGCGCCGCCGTGACCATCAATGCCGAGCAGCGCATGGTCCATGAGAACGAGTCGATCTACATCCCGATCGGCGCCGTCCACCGGCTGGGCAACCCGGGCAAGATCCCGCTGGAGCTGATCGAGGTGCAGACCGGCAGCTACCTCGGCGAAGACGACATCATCCGCGTGGAAGACATCTACGGCCGCGGCTAGGGGATACGGAGCCGGGTCCGTTCCGCACCTTCTTCGAGCGGCACCTGCGTCCCAGGCTGTGGACCGTTGCCCGCCGCGCTTGTCAGGCCGCGCGCCGGAGCCCTACATGGCGCTCACACACTGACCCACCGACCGCAGACGCTGGCTCCGCCCGCCCTGGCCCTCATCAACGGTGACGCCATGCCCCTTACGCTCGCCGACCTCAAGGTCAAGCTGTTCACCGACGGGGCGGACAAGGCGCAGATCCTCGACATGGCGAAGAACCGGTGGATTTCCGGATTCACCACCAATCCCTCGCTGCTCAAGAAGGCCGGGGTGTCGGACTACGAGGCCTATGGCCGCGACCTCGTCGCCGCGGTGCCGGACCGGCACATCTCGTTCGAGGTGTTCTCCGACGACATCCCCGAAATGATCGAGCAGGGGCGGATGATCGCGTCCTGGGGCCGCAACGTCTTCGTCAAGCTGCCGATCACCAACACCAAGGGCGAGCCGCTCCACGATGCCATCGGCATGCTCACGCGCGAGGGCATCAACCTCAACATCACCGCGATCTGCACGCCCGAGCAGGTGGCGCGGACCGTCGCGGTCCTGGATGGCCACGCGCCGGCCTGCGTTTCGGTCTTCGCCGGCCGGCTCGCCGACCTCGGCATCGACTACCGGCCGATCATGCGCGACGCCGTGGCGCGCTCGCGCGCGACCCCCAATGTCGAGATCATCTGGGCCTCGACCCGTGAGGTGTTCAACGTCATCGAGGCCGACGAGATGGGCTGCCAGATCATCACCGCACCCGCCGACGTGCTCAAGAAGCTGCCCGCGATGGGCTCCAAGACCGCCGCCGAACTCTCGCTGGGCGCCGTGCGGGCGTTCCGGGACGATGCGCTGGCCGCCGGCCTGACCCTCCACATCGGCGAGGCGCCAGCGCGGAAGCGCGCGGCGGGCTGACGCCGCCGGCGCTCCGAGCATGCCGCAAAACGCGTTGTTCCTCGACCGCGATGGGGTGATCAACGTCGATCACGACTACGTCCACAGGATCGAGGACTTCGAGTTCGTTCCCGGCATCTTTGACCTCACCCGCTTCGCCACACATGAGCTCGGCTGGCCGATCGTCGTCGTCACCAACCAGTCCGGCATCGGCCGCGGTTATTTCGACGAGGCCGCGTTCCAGGCCCTCACGGCGTGGATGCTGGAGCGTTTTTCGGCGGCCGGCACCCCGCTCGCGCGGGTCTATCACTGTCCCTATCACCCCGAGCACGGAGTTGGCGCCTATCGCCAGGATCACCCGTGGCGCAAGCCCAAGCCGGGCATGATCCTGCAGGCCGCCGCCGACCTCGACCTCGACCTCGGACGCTCGGTGATGATCGGTGACAGGCCGCCCGACATGGAGGCCGGCGCGGCGGCCGGCGTCGGTCTGCTGGTCCGGCTCGACCGTCAGTCCGCGCCGGACGCCGACATCGGGGATGCCCATCTGGTGGTCGGCAGCCTGGGGGAGGCCGTGGGCCTGCTGCGCGGCCGGCTGGTCCGCCCCGGCATCGCTATGCGCTGACTGCCCCGACCTCATGACGCGGCGACCGTGATCGGCAGCGGGATCGAGGAGGTCTCGTCCCGGCGATACGACTTCATCACCTCCTCGAACGGCCCGTATTCCATGATCTGGCCCATATGGAGCCAGATCGCCTTGTTGCAGATCTGGCGCAGGATCTGGTCCGAATGGCTCGCCACGACGAGGATCTGCGAGCGGTGCACCAGCCGCTTCAAGCGGTCATAGGCCTTCTGGAAAAACGACGCATCGCCGACGCCGATGACCTCATCGAGAAGAAGGATCTCGGGGTCCCGCACCGTGGCGACCGCGAAGGCGAGCCGCAGCAGCATGCCCATCGAATAGGTGCGCACCGGCATGTTGAGATAGCTGCCGAGTTCGGTGAATTCCGTGATGTCCTGGATGTTCCTTTCGATCTCGGCGCGCGAGATGCCCCACAGCATGCCGCAGATGCGGATGTTCTCCATGCCTGTCGCATCGGCGCTCATGCCGAGCGCGGGATCGAACATCGGGGAAATGCGGCCTTCGACATGCACGGTGCCGCCGGTGGGAGGATAGACGTCCGACAGCACGCGAAGCAGCGTCGTCTTGCCTGATCCATTGTTGCCGACGAGAGCAATGCGATCGCCGTCATTCGCCTCGAACGTGATGTTCTTGAGAGCGTTGACAATGACGAACGAATTGACCTGCCCCAACTGCCCGCCCACGGCCCGGCCGATGATGAGCTTCTTCAGGGACGCTCCCGCCATGTCGTAGATCGGGATGTCGACCGAAGCGTCGGTCAGCCTGATGACTGCCACGAATTCCCGTCCTTCACGATATCAGAGCCAATAGACGATCCGTCGCGAAACGCGGCGGAACAGCAGGATCGCGCAGGCCCAGCCGACCACCACGACGGCCACGGCAACTACCCAGGACAACCGGGCCGGCGCCTGATCCAACAGGGGTGCGCGCACCAGATCGATGAAATGATAGAGCGGATTCACCTTCGCGATCACCACGAGGTCGCCCAGGGTGCTGACCGGCCACATGATCGGCGTCGCGAAGAGGGCGATCTGCACGACGGTGGCGACGATGGGCACGACGTCGCGAAAACGCGTGCTGAAGATGGCAAGGACGAGCCCGAGCCAGACTTGATTGGCAAAGAGCAGGGCGAAGCCCAGGATCGACAGCAGGCTGACAGGCTGCGGCTTGATGCCAAAGTAGATCGCGATCGGGATGAAGATGACGATCGTGTGCAGGAATACGATGAAATTGCGCCACAGGACCCGCAGGACGTAGATCGACAGCGGCCACTTGACCTGCTTGATGATGCGCTCGCCTTCCTGGAACGCGCCGCAGCTCTCGGTGATGCTGGCCGAGATGAAGCCCCAGATGATGTAGCCGATGGCGAAGAACGGCAGGTAGGTGGCGATGTCGACCTTGAAGATGCGGCTGTAGATGACGCCGAGCAGCCCGATCAAGGTGCCCATGCTCAACGTGATCCAGAACGGGCCGAGCACGGAGCGCCGGTAACGCTGGCGGATGTCCTCCCAGCCGAGCATCGTCCACAGACGCCAGTGAGCGAATCCCTCCACGATGTCGCGGGCGAGAGGCTCCCTTTCGCCGCCGACGCGGTAAATCCTCGCACCCGGATCACGGCCGGCGGCGGTCTTCACCAAAACCATGGTATTCGCCATTCATCCTCTCTGAGACGGGTCCCCTGGGACGGCCCCGGGCGGCGCCGATGACGGCATACCGCTCAGTCGCGCCTAAAAGCAATCCGTCGTTCCGGGCATGGCAGGCTTTCGGGAAGACCGGAACCGGGGGCCTACAGGCTCGGGTTCCGCACGGTCAGCATCCCGTCGTTGGCGTCGAACGTTCCCATGGCGCTTTCGTGGATCGCATTCGGCTCATAGCTGAACACGATGTCCCAACCCTGCTGCTGGAACAGCTTATGCAAAGACCAGTGAACTTCCTTGCCGTGGGTGCCGATATGGATGCGGCGGACCTTGCGCTTCAACAGATCCATGTAGGGCGGAAACACCAGGATTTCCGACTGCTGGATGTCGGATTCCAGGTAATCGACCATGTCGAAGGGCCCAAGCAGATCCTTCAACGTAATCGCGCTGACGAACTTGATCTCGGTCATGAAATTCTGACCGGGAACGATATCCTTGCTGATGCCGGTCGTATTGTCGACGAGCAGACTGCGCAGGGCCTTGTCGGCGGCGCCGGCGGCGATCAGCTCGTCGGCATAGGCTTGGCGCGCCGGCGCTTCATTGGTGGCGACGCAGTTCTGTGCGCCGGTCCCCGGAGAGCCGATCGGAAAGAGGACCGGCTGGTTGGAATCGCTGATCGCGGCCTGCAGCAGCCACTGCTCGTCGGGCTCGATTCCGTTATCGCGCATGTGGCGGGCAAGCCAGGCGTAGTTTTCCGGCTCGGGCTCGATGGCGACCGCCTTGTAGGGCATCGGATTGACGAGCTGCAGCGCCCGGATGCTATTGACGGCTTGGGCGCCGTAATTGGCGCCGAGCGTGATCATCACGTATCGTCCACGTGCGTCCCGGGCGGCGGCGAAACAGTTCACGCGCTCGATCCATTCCTCGCCACAGCCGGGACCATCGTCCGGACGGGGAATTTTGGTCTTGACGTAATGGCCGCCGACCTTTTCGGGATCGACGCCGAACATGGCGCGGAAGTGTGCGTCGGTGAGGATACCGAGGAAGTCGGTCGAGTAGCCCTTGGGCACGTTGCCGGCGAACGGCTGAATACCGTCGAATATGCCGGCAAAGTCTTCAAGCCTGTTCATCGAACTGCCTGCCTTGTTTCGCGTATCTCACAAACGGCCCGGCCATGGTCTCGATGCGGCGGGCCAGCGCCGTGCGCAGCAGGCCGGAAAGCGTGGTTGGCCGCAACCGGAACCACAGCCAAGCCAATGTTGTCAAACGCGCAAGCGGAAACAACGGCAGGCGCGAGGTCGCGTTCAGCATGAATTGATCGAACTTTGTCTGGGCGCCCATCGACAACAGCAACTGCCGATTGATGGAGCCAGAGCTCACCGCAAGACGCGCGACTGCGAACCGCCAACGGCCGGCAAACACCTGCGCGTACCATGGGGGAAAGATGGGATCCGCAGCGAGGGCCGCCGGCACCGTCTCCAGCGCCGATTGCGCCCGGGCGGCGTCGAGCGCGGTCCGGCGCGAATAGCTGTCGGGGTAGACGCACCATGTTGCCACGACCTGGGGGATGAAACAGAAGCCATGCGTCAGGGCGACCTTGCGCGCCATGTACCCATCCGCAAAGGAACCCATCCGCGCGTCAAAGCCGCCGGCCGCGACCGCCGCGTCGCGCCGGAATACCGCGCTGCCGGTCAGGATCCAGTTATCCAACCGCCTCAACAGGCCGCGGGTCTGATGGGCATCGACGAAACCCGCCCGGTAGATCGGCCGCACCGGCGGGCGCCTCGCCACGGTCTCGCCGGTATGGCCGTCGACGAGGCGGGCTTCGCCGCAACAAAGGCCGGCCTGCGGATAGGACCACAGCATCGCCAGGGCGGCGGCGAAGAAGCCGGGGTCGACCCAGTCGTCGGCGGCGGCAAAATAGACATGGCTGCCCCGCGACGCCTCGAGCCCGTGCGCCAGCGTGGCGATCGCCCCCTGGTTCGCCGGATGGACGATGACGCGCAGGGTCGGATGCCTTTCGGCATGGGCGGCAATGACCGCCAGGCTGTCGTCGGTCGACCCGTCGTCGACGACGATCACCTCGCCGGGCGGCGGCACCTGGGCATAGAGCGCCTCGATCGCGCGCGGGATCAGCCGGGCATGGTTATAGTTCGGCAGCACGACCGACAGCATCGGCTGCGATGACCAGGCTGCGGAATCGCCGCTGGCGCCGATTGCCATTCCGGAGTCGGACATGGCCTCTCCGTCCGGTGCCGCTTGCTACGCCGCGTCGCGCCGGTGGCAGCCGATCCCGAGCAGATAATGCGCCATCGGATAGAAACCGGTGTGCACGACCTCGTCGTTCATCGAGAACACGAAGACGGTGTGGAAGTGGCGCTCCAGCGTGCGTCTTGAGCGCCTCGCCCGACTTGCAGTTGACGTGTCCGGCCTTGCTCTGCGGCGAGGCATAGGTCTGCGACTCGAGCGACGGCATGCCGAAGATCGCGACGCCGCGTCGGGCGTCAGCGAGGCGATCGACGTTGCCGATGAAGTGATCCTCGTCGGCTTCTCGGGAATGTGCTCCAGCACGTCGAGAGCATAAGCCGCGTCGAACTCGCCGGGCACCGGAGCCTGCAGCATGTCGTGGACGAAGACCTCGAGCGGCCAATGCGGGTTCATGCGCTCCTTGACGTCGGCGATGAACAGCGGGTCGAAGTCGATCGCGGTGACCTTGCCGACCGCCTGCTGGACGATGCGGGTGCCGAACGCATCGGCGCAGCCGACCTCGAGCACATGCTTGCGGCCGGCAAGCATCCGCGCCACGAACTTGTAGCGGGCGAGCGTGAACAGCGTGCGCTTCGGGATCCTGATTCCAGGACTCGTTGACCATCAGGCCGAGGCGGGCGATGCCGTGCTTCTCCTTGACGTCGTAGAGAAGCGAATATTGTGGTTCCTTGGTCTTCGGTGCGATATCCATTCCGCTCAATTCCAACTGGCCCACTGCGATTTTGGCGCTTTATGAGCGCTGGTGGGGCGGTTGACAAGGGTGAGGCCGGGTTACGCATCCGCACGTGCGGCTGCCGAATGTCCCGGAATGACGGTTTGTGACGGCTGGCCTTAGAGCTTCGACCGAAGCCTATAGCGTGCCAGGGAAAGCCAAGGATGCTGCGACGCATTGCGAGAAAGCTGCGCCAAAGCCTCCTCCGAGTCCTCGCAAACCATCCACGCATCGTGGTCGCGATGTTCGGTCCCCGCTTTCTGCCCCCGACGGCGGGCGCCTTCTTGCTTAATTTCGCCTTGCCGCGGCTCAATGGCGATGAGCTTGCCGAACGATTGATGGCCGGCGCGTCCGAAGCGCAACGGAATGTCCTTTCTCATGTCATGTTGGAGCGGCTTGGACCCTCCGGCCTGATCGACGCGCTCATCGCCGGCTCGAAGTCGGAGGCGCAGCGAGCGGACCTATTCGATGCCATCGTGGAGCGACTGCTGCCGAGCAATCACCAGACCTTGTTCTGGGGCGACCGGATGCTCACGCTCGATAAAGCCGCGGGCTTTCTGGACGATCCGGCCTTCCGCGACAGTTTCGAGGCGATCCGTGGCGCGCATATCTACGACGCGTATCGCTCGTCGCAAACGATCGCGTGGCGGCTGCACACGCTGGTATGGGCAGCCCGTTGCGGGCTTTCACACGATGGCGACTTTGTCGAATGCGGCGTCTTCAAAGGCGACATGGCCTGGGTGGTGGCCACCGTTCTCGGTGTGGCGCTCAGGGAACGCCGCTATTTTCTTTACGACAGTTTCGAAGGGTTGGCGCCGGCGTCGGCCCCAACGCAGGACGCGGACCACGAACAATTCGTCGCGTTCTCCAACAATGTCTATCGCGAGCCCGGCATCTACGAATCCGTGGTGGCGCGCTTCGCCGGGATGCCGAATGTTCGCATCATCCGGGGCTTTCTTCCCAATTCGCTTGCTCTCGAAATGCCGGACCGGATTGCGTTCCTGCACGTCGACCTCAACGCGGCAGAGGCGGAAATCGGCGTGCTCGAGCGCCTGTTTGATCGCGTCGTCACAGGTGGGGTCATTGTATTTGACGACTATGGCTGGGCCCGGTTTCATCGCCAGCGCGAAGCCGAGGATCGTTTTATGGCCGCGCGCGGCCACACCATCCTCGAACTTCCCACAGGCCAAGGGCTTGTAATCAAGCAGGAGACAAAGACTTACTGAGTCTCAAAGTTTCGATGACGACGGAACTTCGGCGCCAGACGCTCGGCCTCAAGCGAGGGAATGGAACTCGTGGTTTCGGAAGCCGGGCCCGGCAGCAGGATCGGCGCGTTTCTCGGCCAGCACGGAACGCCAACAAGCATCGCCGCTCGGATGCCGCGGCGGCCCATAGCGTTCGCATCGCGGCCGATTGCAGATATAAGCCGCAGCCCGGCGATCGAGGTGGACATGGTTGAAACGCAACCGACTTTGGATTCTTCCAGCGCGAACCGACCGCAATGGGCGGGGACATTTTTGAAGGTCGCGATATCCGCCATTGCGATCGTGCTTGTCATGAGAAACGTCGATCTGTCGACGGCATGGAATCGCGCGTTGACGCAGAATCCGTGGTTCGCCGGATTAGCTGCGGTGATCGTTGCCGGACAGATCGTACTCGGAGGATTGCGATGGCACCTCATTCTTCGCCGGCTGGGCATCATATTTCCCCTCGGCACATCGCTCCGGATGTTTTTTATCGCGGTCTTCTTCAATAGCTGGGTGTTCGGAGCGCTCGGCGGGGACGTCGCGCGCCTGTGGCTGGCCCGGCGCAAGGGCGTCGCCGCAAAGCCGGCCGTCAATTCCCTCATTATCGATCGCGTGGCGGCCCTTACCGCCATTGCGCTGCTCGTGTTGTCGACAGCCCCCTTGTTCATCATGCGGGTGGGCAACGTCACGACGGCGCTTATTCCATCGGCGCTGTCGCTCGGCGGGATCGTAGCCATCGTCATCGTGGCGCAACTACGCTATCTGCCGGAATCCTGGCAGCACCTGCGTGTTGTCCGGCTGCTGCAGTCCCTAGGTGACGCGGTCCGCAACACCTTCTTGAAACCGCGATCGGCCGTCCCGGTTCTGGCGGCCGCTATCGCTGCCCAGGTCGCGATGGCGGTCAGCGTCTTTGCGCTATCGATCAGCCTGAAGATCAACATCGCCCTCCTGGACTGCCTCGTGCTGATGCAGCCCGTTGCCTTGATCACCGCGATCCCGATCTCGATCGGCGGCTGGGGTGTGCGGGAGGCCGCGATGATCACCATGTTCGGGCTGGTCGGCGTTCCTACCGAAGCGGCGCTCGCGCTCTCCATCCAGATCGGCGTGCTGGCCATTGTCGTCAGCTTGCCCGGGGGACTGATGTGGCTCGCAAACGAAGATTCGGCGGGGTCCAATGTCCCTCCGGTCTGATGCCAGCCGTACATCGAAACGCGCATCGTCGAAGCAGTCAGGCACTTGAATAAGCCCGCAACGGCTGCCTGTGAGCAGCGATGGATACTTACGGCGATATGAGGTACTGACGGCCGGTTAGGAGCGCAATTGGGGTGACGGCATGCTGGTTACGAATTTTCGGCTGAAATACGTTCTCTATAAGCTCGTCTGCGGGTACTACCAGCTCATGGATGTCGGCCGGATCCATCCGGCCCGCGAGCAGGCGTTGCGGGCACTCCAGCGCAGCGTCGACTATATCGATCGGGCGATGCCCGAAGTAATTGCGCTCGACAGCCAGCGCGAGGTGATCGATTATTCGCTCAGCGCCATAAAGATCGAAGGACAATATCTCGAATTTGGCGTTTTCACCGGCGGCACCATTCGCTATATGGCACGCCGGGTAGGCTCGCATGTCATCCATGGTTTCGACAGCTTTCGCGGCCTCCCGGAAGCGTGGTCTGGTTTCAACCTGGGACGCCGCGCGTTCGATACGGCAGGGCGCCTGCCAAGGGTGCCGGACAATGTCCGTCTGCATCGCGGATGGTTCGAGGACAGCCTTCCGCCTTGGCTTTCAGCCAATCCAGGCCCCGTCGCCTTCGCTCATATCGACTGCGATCTCTATAGCTCGACGCGCACGATATTGAATGCGCTCGCCGATCGGATCGTGCCCGGGACCGTCATCCTGTTTGATGAGTATTTCAATTATCCGAACTGGGAAAAGCACGAGTTCAAGGCCTTTCAGGAGTTCGTCGAGCGATATGCGGTGAAATATCGCTATCTTGCCTTTGCCCGGCAGCAGGTCGCCGTCGTTATCGAAGCAGTCGGTGAGGTCAATCCATGAGCCCGTCAAAGTTGCCGGTCGGCACATGCGTCATGACCGCAGCGGCGGCGGAACTGCACGATGCCGCCGGATTCCTTACGCCCGGCCAGGACGCACCGCTGGACCTCACGATCTTCATCTCCTGCTACAATGAAGAAACCTACATCGTGAGCACGCTGGATACCGTCTGCAGCGCGCTGTCGGAGATCGGGCGTCTGAGCTATGAGATCATCGTCATCGACGACGTGTCGCGCGACCGGTCCGCGGCTCTTGTCGAAGAATATATCCGCGACCATCCCACCGTCCGTATCATACTGCGCCGCAACGCCGCCAATCGCGGGCTGGCGCAGAACTATTTCGACGCCGCGTTTCTGGGCAAAGGAAAATATTACCGGCTGATCTGCGGCGACGACGCCGAGCCTCGCGATACGATGCTGACGGTGTTCGGCGACGTCGGTGCGGCCGACATGCTGATCCCGTATTACGTCACGGCCGAGGGCAAGAGCCTCTATCGGCGCATGATCTCGAATACATATTCTCATCTCGTCAATGCGATCAGCGGGTTCCGGCTGCATTATTACAACGGCCTCGCCGTTCATCTCCGCTACAATGTCATGCGCTGGCATCCCAACACGCGCGGCTTCGGCTTCCAGGCCGATATCCTCTGCATGCTGCTCGACCAGGGTTTCAGCTACAAGGAAATCCCCGTTCGGACTGTCGAGCGCAAGGGGGAGGGGAGCTCTCGTGCGTTGACGATGAGAAACATGCTTTCCGTCGCGCATACCCTGATCGACCTGATGTTTCGGCGTATCGCGAAGTGGGTCTACGTGCGGCGCTGAGCAATCTCGTGCACGAGGAAGCCGGGATACATCGCCACCCGGTCAGGCAGGCCGTGGGCCGCCTCCTCTTCACCGCCGGCTATGGCGCCACCGTGCTGTGGTTTTGGCAGGTCGACGTCTATCACAAGCATTTTTCGGAAGCCGGGCTGCTTGTGTTCGCGCACAACATGTTCCGCGTCGCATTCATGTTCTATCTGTTCTGGATGGTCCATGCGGCGGGCATGTTGCTGCTGCGGCTTGTCGCGCCGGCCCAGATGAGCCTCAGCATCCTGGAAGGCCTTGCCGTGCGCTTCTTTGCCGGCACCGGCGTGTGGCACGTGCTGCTGCTGTTGCTGGGCTACGCCGGTCTCTACTCGCGCCCCGTCATGCTCGTGGTGAGCGTTCCCGCGGTGGCTCTATCTTATCCACACGTCCGCGAGCTGGTTTTGGGCTTGCACGCCTTCAGGCGCCACCATCGAGCGGCCTGGACATCAAAGACCGTCGCTCTTGCATCGATTATAGCTGCGCTGTTTCTGGCCGTGCTCATGATCAAGGGGCTCTATCCAGGCGGCGGCCATGATTATTTCACGCATTATTTCCACTACGATCGCGCGGTGATCGAGCGCGGCGACCTTTGGCCCAACGAGGTCTGGTACCACTATTATTATTCGAAGGGCGCGGGGCTCTTCTTCCTTGCGATGTTGCTGACCGATCCGCTAGCCCCGCAGCTCGTGACGTTTTGCTTCTATACGGCGCAGCTCATCGTGCTGTTCCTGCTGCTCCGCCGCATCGCACCGGGATCGGTATGGCCCATCGCCGCGACCATCATGTTCCTCGGCCTCTACATCTACACGCCAGGCCCCGGCAATAGTTATTCGTATGGCGGCTGGGGCGATTTCGAAAAACTGCACGAGCTCAATTCGGCGCTCATCCTCGCCATAATCTTCCTGGCGTTCAACGCATTCGAACGAACCGGACCTCAGGCGCGTTCTTGGACTGCCGCCGCGATATCCGCGATCATTGCGGCGGTGATCATCAACAACACCGTGGCGGTCTATCTCAGCGCGATCTTCTCTGTCGTTTTTCTATGGTTTCTCGTGCGCGGAGCGCAGGCAAGGCTCTGTCTTGTCTTTGCGGGTGTCGCGGCGGCCACCGTCGTTGCCATCTCGGCTGTGAACTATCTGACGACCGGTCTGGTCAGCGACCATGACATCCAACTGTTCTGGCCGATCGCGGACGTGGAGAAGCTCTATCGGTGGGGGGTGTTGCCGCTTGCGATACTGAAATACCTTTATGAAATGGGCGCCGTCGCCGACGAAAAGGGCGCGTTCTTTGCCCTCAAGCTGCTCCTGAAGACGATGCGTCTCGACATGCTTGGCCCGTTGGTGGCGGGAGGACTGATCGTTGCGTTCTTTGCCGTCCGTGGGCGCCGATGGAAATTGGCGGCGCCGAACGTTGCGCTCGCCTTGGCGGTAGCCGCGGCGGTTGCCATGGCCCTGGCCATCTCCGTCGGGCGGCGGGAGCCTATCTCCTTCTACCGGTACACCAGCTTCATGCTGCCGATCATGCTCCTGCTCGGCGTTCAAATGTGCGCACTCGCAGGATTGACGGCCGACGGCAAGGGGGGCTGTCTGGAACAGACGCCGCGCACCATCACCGTGCTCGTTTTCGGCTGTTTTCTTTCAGCCCTGATCTCCTATCACCCGCGCCGCGCGCCTGTTGATGCGGTCATCGACGCCACGGGCTTCGCCGTCGGCGTGTACTCGATCGACAAGGCCTATACGACGCAGAAGGGATGGCCGGCGCGGCCGCGTTACGGCGCGATCTATCCCGGCGCCCGTGGTGCCTATGAAGCGGTCGGCCCAAAAACGCGCATCTGGTCGATGCACACCTTCAGCTATTGCATGCTGCCGGACTGCCGCATGGAATCGTGGCCGTCCTACGCCATGACCCCGGATTGGGACCGGCTGATGTTCGGCTCAGCGGAGGAGGGCAGGGCGGCGCTACAGAATGCGCAGCTCGATTATTTCTTGTTCTCGGCCGAACTCTACCTGGAGGATCCGTTGCCGCTCAGTCCGCTGTTTGCTCCAGACAACATTGCGCACTACCTCGGCCTGCGTTGGACCGACGGTACGACGTCGCTTCTCGCGTGGCTTGGGCCGGGCGTGACGCCACTCGACGACGCATGGGTCGCAAAGTATCGGCGCGTCGTGGCGGAATCGCCCGCGATGCAGAACTTTCCGCTGGAGCCGCTCAGGGCTATTTATGCCCGCCTGCGCGCGACACCGCATCCCTGGAAATCTTTTCCGCTTCGCTGATCCGCGAATTCGCGCTGATCTCGGGGCAGGGCGCCCGCGGTCACTTCTCGCGGAAGCTGCGGCGCAGCGACCGGCTGAACGGCTCGACCATGTAGGTCAGCAGCGTGTGCTCGCCGGTGCGGATATAGACCTCGGCGGGCATGCCGGCCGAGAGCACGATGTTCTCGCCGGCGTCCAGCACCGCCTCGTGGTCGACGACGATGTTGGCCTTGTAGTAGCGCGTGCCGGTCTTCTCGTCGGTCAACGTGTCGGCGCTGATGTCGCGCAGGCTGCCATGCAGGAGCTTGGTGTAGCGCGTGTGATAGGGCGTCAGGTGGACCTGTGCGATCTGTCCCGGCTTCACTGCGTCGATATCGTTGGGCGATACGCGCGCCTCGATCACCAGATCGTCCTCCGTCGGCACGATGTCGAGGATCGGCTCGCCCGGCCGGATCACGCCGTCGTTGGTCTTGAAGCGCAGGTTGACGATGATGCCAGTGATCGGCGCGCGGATCTCGGTGCGCGCCAGCACGTCGCGTGCCAGCGGAGAGCTTCTCCTCGACCTGGGCGAGGTCGGTATTGGTCTTGAGCAGGAGGTCGTTCTGCTCGTTGAAGAACTTGTTCTCCAGGTCGACCTGCGTCAGCGCGATCTCGGCGATCTTCTGCTGCGACTTGGCCACGGACGAGACGAGCTGGCCGGCATTGCCGACGAGGTTGGCGCGCATGCGCTCAAGCTCTAGCACGCGGGGCTTGCGGGCGAGGCCCTGGTTCATGAGCGAGCGGGTATCGGCGAGCTCCTCGTCGATGAACTTGAGCTGCGTATTGGTGCTCGCGATCTGCGCCTGGTAGCCGCGAGCCTCTTCCTTGAGCTGCTCGATCTGCTGGGCGTAGATCTGGCGCTGCTGGTCCAGCGTGCGCCGCCGCGTCTCGAAGATGTCGCTCTCGTTGGCGATGAACTGCGCGAACTCCTTGTCGGACATCGCGTCGGCGAAGCGGGTCGCGAAATCGAGCTGGGTCGCGCGGCGCTGAAGCGCGTCGATCCGCATCTTCATCGCCTGGAAGCGCAGCACCTGCGACTGCAGGGCCGTATAGTTGGCCTTGGCCGGCGTGTCGTCCATGACCATCAGCAGGTCGCCCTTCTTGATATGGACGCCCTCGCGCACGAGGAACTGCTTGATGATGCCGCCTTCCAGGTGCTGCACCGTCTTGCGGCTGCCTTCCGGGCTCACCACGCCCTGCGCGACCGCCGCGCTGGCCAGCGGCGCCAGCGCCGTCCAGGCGCCGAACATGCCGAAGAAACCCACGAACACGATCCCGCAGGCGAGGGCAGGAATCCGCACGCTGCGCCTGAGGTCGGCGCGCGCGCGATCCTCCGAGGTGGTGTCGCCGAGCTGCTGTTCGAGACTGACGGGACCCTGAGCCATCGCTGTCACCCCACCGCGCCGGCTTGGACCGGCCGCGGCACCGGCATGGTCTGGACGCCGAGATCGCGCAGGATCGCGTCGCGCTCGCCGACGCGGTCGAGCACGCCCTCGCGGATGATCGCGATCATGTCGACCGCGCCGAGCAGGGATGGCCGGTGGGTCACGATCACGATCGAGCAGCCTTCGTTCTTGAGTTCGCTCATCGCCTGGAGCAGCGCCTGCTCGCCCTCGTTGTCGAGGTTCGAGTTGGGCTCATCGAGCACCACCAGCTTCGGCCCGCCGAACACCGCACGAGCCAGCCCAATGCGCTGGCGCTCGCCGCCGGAGAGATAGGCGCCGCCTTCGCCGACCTCCGTCAGATATCCCTTCGAAAGCCGCAAAATCATGGCGTGACAGCGCGCGATCTCGGCGGCCTTCACGACCTCGTCGTCGGCGGCGTCGCGGAACCGGGCGATGTTGTCACGCACCGTGCCCTCGAACAATTCGATCGTCTGCGGCAGGTAGCCGAGCGAGCGGCCGAGCTCGTCGCGGTTCCAGGACGCGACGTCGGCGCCATCGAGCCGCACGTGGCCCTGGTTGGGCCGCAGCGAGCCGACCAGCAGGCGGCAGAGCGTGGTCTTGCCGGCGCCCGAGGGGCCGATCACGGCCAGCACGGTGCCCGGCTTGAGGCTGAAGCTCATGCCGCGGATGATCGGCTTGTCCTTGCCCGGCGTGCCGTAGACCAGGCCTTCCACCGACACCGCTCCGGTCGCGGGCGGCATCGAGAATTCCTTGCGGGTGAAGCCGACCGTCGAGAAGAATGCGTAGATGCGCCGGAATGCCTGCACCGCGCCGACGCTCATGCGCCAGGAGCCGATCGCCTGCTCGATCGGCGCCAGCGCGCGGCCGAGGATGATCGAGGCGCCGAGCATCGCGCCGGACGTCATCGACCCCTGGACCACCAGGTAGGCGCCAAGGCCGAGGATGCCGACCTGCACGAACATGCGGATGAACTTGGAGAACCCCGACAGGATGGCGATCAGGTCGGCAACCTTGGTGCCGTCCGTCTGCAGCCGCTCCAGCAGCCCCCGCATGCGCCCGAACACCGCCGAGGCCATGCCCATGCCGAGCACGATGTCGTGGTTGGCGATGACCTGCTGGGAGAATCGCGAGAACGCGATCTGGTCGGAGTTCATCTCCTTCATCTTCTTGCGCGTCAGGAAGTCCGTTGCCACCGCGATTCCCAGCAGGACCGCGGCTGAGACGGTCGCGAAAATCCCCATCCAGGGATGCATCACCCAGATCAGCGCGAGGAAGATCGGCGCCCAGGGCGCGTCGAACACCGGGGCGATCTGGGCGGAGCCGAGGAAGTTCTTGACCACCGCGAGGTCCCCGACGAGTTGCTGGCCATAGGCATTGCCGCGCTCGAAGGCGATGCGCAGCACGCCGGATACCAGCTCGAACCGCAGCGTGCGCTCGAACCACGCGCCGATGCGCCCCAGGATCATCGAGCGGACGGCATCGAGGATGCCCATCACGGCCATCGCCACGGCGCAGATCACGGTCAGGAAGACCAGCGTATCAAGGCTGCCGGTCAGCAGCACCCGGTCGTACATCTGCATCATGTAGATCGGGGAGGCGAGGATGAGGACGTTCATTCCGACGCTGGCGACAAAGACCAGCATGTACCCATGCCTGACGCCGCCAAGCAGGCGCCGGAAGGCTTCCGCGTTCTGGTTGGGTGCGGCCATGGGACAGGTTCCGGTTTAAGCCGTGCCTGATGTCGTCTTGATGGCGGAGGCTTCGGATTTTTGCTTCTTCTGGTTGGCAAGCTGCTGGACCAGCTCGGTCATGCCGCGCACGAAGGCTTCGAGCTTCTCGGCGGGCATCGTCAGGCGCCCGACGATGGTCGGCTGCATGGCGCCGGTCGCGGGATCAAATTGGTCCGCGAAGAGCTCGAGGCGCGCGACGCCTGCGCTCACCGAAGCGCCGAACAGGCCGTCCGCGAACAGGGTCGGCACCGTGTCGTGCTTCGCGACCTTGGTAACCGGCTTGGATAAATCTGACATGTGAAGCGTTCCCCTCTGTCCCCGCGGCGGCGTGCAAAGCAGCGACAACCACGCGCGATGGTTAATACTCCGATATCGTTGCCAAAGTTTTGACGGCTTTTATAGGGCCGGGTCTGCAGGAAAATCAAAAACTTAATGCAGAAGGCCGCGATGTGCGGGCACCGCTGCCGACCCGGCAGGTTTATAGCACCGATTGGCTGCCCCCCGGCTTCCGCAAGAGTGCGGATGGGCGGCGATTGGTTCGTTGCGCAGCTACGGGACGTGCACAGGCCCGGGGAGGCCTCACTCCGCTCGCGGTGCGGGTCAGCAGACCGGCGACGACGCCCGCATCAACGCATCGGCAATCAGCTTGCGCCACGCGCTGCCGTTGCAGACATCGGTTTTCGGAATCCAACGGCTGCCGCCGAACCACGGATGGTTGAGGTTGCTGCTGTTCCAGGCGATGCCGACGCCCTTGCCGTCGGCCAGATTGTCAGTGTTGGTGAACCACGGCCGGCGTGCGTCGGCGACGCCAAACGGCGCATCCACCCGAAATCCTATGAACATCGTCTGCGGCGCCTGCAGCACGAGGCGCACGAAATATTCATCCAGCGGCAGGGTCCAGCCGTCGATTGGCGCCTTCGTCAGGACGCCGGTGGCGTCGGTGGGAAATACCGAACCCCAGTCCTTCGTCGTGCCGAACGCCTGTCCCTTCTTCTTCAGCCACGGAAAGAGGAACAGGTTGCCCGCGTTGTAGCTGCCGAATTTTCCCACGACGTAGCTCATGCTGACGACGCCGGTCAGGCCCATGTAGTCCGTGTTCTTGCGGAAGAGCTGGAAATTGCGGCGCGACGCGCAGTCGACCGTAAGCTGGGTCGGAGAGAAGCCGGGAAGGCCTCCGGTAACGCAGGCGTTCTGAGCCGCGGCAAGCTCGGGATACTGCAGCACTGCGGCCGCACCGGCCGTCATCGCCACAAATGCGCGTCTGCTGGGATAAGCCATGGTAGCCCCTGTCCCCTGTCCGGTTCGGGATACCGTTAAAGGTAAAAAAATAGTTCGTCAAAACACAAAAATTGTGCAAACTTCGCCTACAACCTAGTATTGGCGCGTATAGTCGCGTGTTTGCCCGTAAAGGATGTTTTTTAGAGCCGTTATCGCTTTCCATATACCTTTGTACAACAGGCATCGACGATTTTATCGTGGCGGTCCGTGTCTGGTAACGCTAACGTAACTTATTCAGCAATGGAGCCGCGATGCTGCCGCCTACAGACCTCGTCAGCCTGACGATTGATGACTTTAAGCCGCTTCTCGACGAGACCTTTGCGTTGCAAGCCGCCGGTGCCGAAATCGCGTTGAAGCTTGCGGAGGTTGAAGCGAAAGGCCGAACCGACCGCGAAGGCGGGGCGTTCTCGCTGCTGTTCGTCGCGCCCAAGGGCCCGTGGCTGCCACAGGCGATCTACGTGCTCAGGCATCCGGCGATGGGCAACATGGAGATCTTCCTGGTGCCGATTGGACCGTTGCCCGGCGGCAACGGCTATCAGGCGATTTTCGCCTGATAGATTGGATCGGATTACGCCGGCGCGGGGGTCCATACGCATCAGGTCGTAGACGCCCTTGTCCTCCTCGGTCATGAAGCCGAGCCGCCGGTACAGCCGCATCGCCGGATTGAATTTCTCGACATGGATCGACACCGCCTTGCCGACGGCGGCAGCCTCATCCATCAGGTCGCGCAGCAGCGCCTCGCCAAGTCCCTTGCCGCGATGTTCGGGCAGGAAGGCGATGTCGATGATGCGATGCTCGGTCGGCCAGCGCTCGATATAGAGGCGGCCGATGTCATCGCCGCCGTGCATGCGATCACCAGCCAGTCGGCGTCGGGATAGTATTTCTGATAATGCGCGTGCTGCGCCTGGAACTGCATGTCCGAGGAAATGCGGCCTTCTGCGCGTCGGTCCACGGCGTGGCGGCAAGCTCTTCGGCGCGGGTCGAGGCGTAGAGCCGCGCCAGGAACGGCAGATCGGCCTCGGTCAGCCGGCGGAACGTCAGGCCGGCGGCGGCGGCGCGCGCCCAGCCGAACGGTGCCGGCCGCGGCAGTTGCGGACAGCGCCTCGGTCATCGATCGAGCTTACGGACGTGGCGGGAAGACGCCCTGCAGCGCGATGCAGAAGTTCAGGGTGAGATAAGGCATCATGTTGTTGTGCGGCAGGCTGCCGCCGGCGGGCGCGAGGGCCTGAAAAGCACAGATTGGCCGGCGTACGCTGGGAATGCCCCGATAGACCTGGACGCCGACGCCGATCGGCCGAGGCAATTGTTGGATCGGGGTTCGGGTGGTCGCCGATCGGCCGGACGCCACGGCAGTATGGGAGTGGGCGGCATCTCGCTTTCCAGCAGCGTGACCGTTTCGGCTGCCGCCGGTTTCGCCGAGATCATAGCAGCGACAGGCCCGGGCCCTTGGCCCGGCTGCATCGGCGCGTTGCCCTGCATGTCCGGCAACGCGAAGGTGCTCTTGCCGTCGCCGCCATAGGTGGTGCCGAGCAGCGAGAACAGCGCGGTGTTCTGCGAGATCGGCAGGAGCTGGCCGTCGCAGAACGCCCAGCCCGTGGGCGCGAAGTTGAATGGGAAAATGCGGATTTCGGCGACGAACGGATCGACATGGTCCACGCTCCTAGGTCTGGCTCGGAAAGATGCCGAACAGCGAGATGATGAAGTTGACGCAGAGATACGGCTGCATGTTGTCGTGCGGCTGGTTGCCGCCGACCTGATGAGATAACGCTGCCGGCAAGCGTTATCGCTCGGCATCGTCGGTGCCATAGGCCGAGGCTGTTGCACGCTGTAGTGGCGGCAAGGACGTTGTCCGGCGCAGCGTTGACGGTGCGCCACGTCGCTCGTAGCCGAGCAACGGATGGGTGTGGATCGGAATCTGCTGGGTCGTCAGCGTGACCGGCTCGACGCCGCCTGTCTCGGCCAGTTGATAGGTGGTCCCGGTCAGCGCGCGTGCCGATATGGATCGGAATGCGGCCTTGCAGGTCCGGCAGCGCGAACGTCTCCTCGCCGTCGCCGCCATAGGTGGTGCCGATCAGGTTGAACAGGGCCTCGTTCTCGGAGATCGGCAGCAGTCTGGCCCGTCGCAGAACATCCAGCCGGCCGGCGCGAAAGTTGCCGCCGAACATGCGGATTTCGCCGACATAAGGCTGTGCCATGATGCGCCCTCCTTAGTTCTGCGACGGGAAGATGCCCTGCAGGGCGATGCTGAAGTTCAGCACCAGGTACGGCTGCATGTTGGTGTGCGGCTGGCTGCCGCCGACGTTGCCGACGGTGACCGGGCTCATGGCGACGAGATTCGTCGGCGGGCGCATAAAGATGCGATCCGGCCGATGTCGCCAAGCCTAAGCTCGCGGTCGGTGTATTGGTGGTTGCCGGCGAGCCGAGCTGCACGTTGACCAAGTGCGTGTGCTGCGGCATCTCCGGTATCGTCAGCGTATGAGCCTCCTCGCCGCCGACCTCGCCGAGCGTAAATGCCCGTTGCCCTGTGGATCGGCACCTCGCCGCGCAGATCGGGCAGCGCGAAGGTGGTCTGGCCGTTGCCGCCGTAGGTGGTGCCGAGCAGCGAGAACAGCGCCTGGTTCTGGTTGATCGGCAGCAGCTGGCCGTTGCAGAACGCCCAACCCTTGGGCGGGAAGTTGAACGACATCAGCTTGATTTCGGACAGAAATGGCTCGGACATGCGCTTCCCCTCGTGGTACCCGCGGAACGTAGCTGGGATTTACTGAGATACCAATCCCATAATTGGGATGGCCGGCAATAATTTTGAGTTGTTGATCTCGGCGTGTCTCGCGATGGCATCCGTCAATCCGCCGAGCGAGATTATTCCTGATTTCCCGCGTAACGGAAGGGGGTATCGTCGGACTACTCGTTGCGAAGAGGCGAAGCCGACGAAGCAATCCAGCGGTGGGGGGAAGGGCTGGATTGCTTCGGCGCGATCGCGCCTCGCAATGACGGCGGGCGGCGCGGTGCCTAAAAAGCGAAGAGCGGACCCATGAAGCAACCCGCCGTCTACATCATGGCGAGCCGCCGCAACGGCACGCTCTATACCGGCGTCACGTCCAGCCTGCCCAAGCGTGCGTTCGAGCACCGTGAAGGCGCCGCCCCGGGTTTCACCTCCCGCTATGGCTGCAAGCTCCTCGTCTGGTATGAGCTGCACGCGACCATGCCGGACGCGATCTCCCGCGAGAAGCAGATCAAGGGCGGATCGCGAAAGAAGAAGCTTGCATTGATCGAGGCCATGAATCCGGACTGGCAGGATCTGTTCGACGGCTTGATCTAATCGACGCGACGATACGCGCGCTTTCGTCATTGCGAGGAGGCTAAGCCGACGAAGCAATCCAGCCGGGGGGTAAAGGGCTGGATTGCTTCGGCGCCACCACGCCTCGCAATGACGGCGGCCCTACACCAGCCAGTCGCTGTGAATCTGCGTGATGCCATGCGACGGGTCGATCACCACGTTGACCGCATCGCCGGCGTGCACGCCGTCGAGTTGTGCGATCTCCACCCAATGGTTACCGCCTTGCGCCGCCGCGGTGTTGATCTCCAATTGGGCAAAGGTGCCGCTCGCGTCTTCGTGCGCCCGCACCACCATCGCGTCAGCCGCCTTCATGCCCGCTGTGCTGCTAGTGAGCGCGGAGAGGTCGATGGTGTCGCCCTGCAGCGCGCTGTAGTCCGCGATGTGGGCCGCCGGGGCAGGGGACGACGCACTCGGCTGTGGAATTCTGGTCGAACACGAATGTGTCGGCACCGGCGCCGCCGAGCAAGATGTTGCCGCCCGCTCCGGCATTGATCACGTCGTTGCCGTAGGTCCCAGCGACAATTGGCGTTCCGGCTGCGGGCTGCGCCGAAGCAGGAAGTTCGAACTCGGCCGCGTGCACGACATCGATCGCATCGGGCAGCCGGCGCTCGCCGGTCGTCAAAGAGCCGAACATCAGGTCGTCCCGCGCGGCGGGATCGTAGTTGTCGTCGAGACCGAGCTGATGCCCCATCTCGTGCATGACGGCAGTGAGCAAATCCATGTGTCCGGCGGCTGCCTCGGTCGGGTCGGTCTGCAGACGCGTGGCGCCGAGCGTGTGGGCAAATTCGGCATTGTCGTTCGGGGTCGGATCGACGAACCAGCCGCTGCCCGCCGCGTCGCTATCGAACGTGATGTGTCCTTCCGTCGATTGACCGATTTGCGAGCCGGACAGATCGGCCACGTCCAGCGTGAGATGCTGCAGCAGGGCGATCTGGGTCGCCGTGGCGCCCGCGACCGCCCAATGCGCGATGGCGGAATTGGCGACCGCATTGAGCTCGCTCTGCGTGAGGTGGGTCTCTCCGGCGCTCGCTGCCGCCGACTTCGACGCCGCCAAGCCCGGCGAGCAGGGGCTGCGGAACGTTGCCGGCCGTGGCGGTGAAGGTGTTGCCGTGGATCACTTCCGCGATCTTGGCTGGGTTGTAAGTCCCAGCAAGGGTTCCCGCGAACATGCCCGGATTGTTGGCGGCGATGAAATTCTCGGTCTGAACGTCGGTGGCTGGAGACGGGCTCAGGCCCTCGATGCGTAGCACGTTGGTGGCAGCGCCACCATCGCCGAGGCGGATACCGATGCCCGGTGCGTCGGCCGCGTCGCTCGCCCCAATGCCGATATTGTTCTTGATGTCGAGGTTGATCGTATTGTTCCCGGGGTTGTTCTCATTTCCGGAATCCACACGGATACGGCTGGGGAAGCCGCCGCCCGCGGCGCGGCCCACGCTGTTTCCGGTGACGGTTGCATTGAGGGTGCCGTTGGTGTCGAGGGCTACCAAGCGGATGCCGTGGCCGTCGTAATCGGTGACGGTGTTGTTGAGCACCTCGACGGTCATCAGCGGCGTCGCTGCTGTGTCGGTGCCGACGACACCGGTACCGACGCCGATGCCGTTGGAGCCGATATTCTTACCGATATTGTTGGTGTCGACGGTGTTGTTGTCGACCTTCGCGTTGACCGTGGCGTCGCCGAAGTCCGACACCGCGATGCCCTGGCCGAGGGTATCGGTGATGGTGTTGCCGTGGATGTCGAAATTCCCCTGGCTGCGCGAACCTGCGTTTCCGCCCTGAACCAGCGCGACGATGCCTTCCGACCCAATCGGATTGGCAGTGTTTTGGCCGTGGACATTGTTGTTGGTGATGGCGATGACGTTCGTCGCGCTTCCCGGAACACCGATGGTGCCCCCGGGACCGCCGGCGCTGCTGTTGCCGCCCTCGACCGCGATACCGGCGCCGGTCGGGAAGTTGACGATGGTGTTGGTATCGATCGTCGCCTTGGTGATGTTCGCCGCGGTGCTCCCGGTACCGAAGGTGATGATGTGGATGCCAGAATCCTTGCGAGTTCACCTGGGCCGTCGCGCTGGTGATCGTATTGTTCGAGATCGTGGCGTTGTCGATCGTGCCGGCGCGGTTCTGGATGTCGATACCGCTATCAAAGGCATTGCTCAGCGTGTTGCCGGTGATGACGATAGTACCATCGATATTGTTAGTCGCTCCGCTCGGGTTGGTGTTGAATGCGATATTCGAACTCAAGCAGCGCGTTGCCGGAATTGTTGATGGTACTGTTAGTGAGCGTGAAATTGGTAACGTCGGTACCGTTGATGCCGCTGCCGCCGGTGCTTTGGACGTTGATATCGTTGAACGTCGGGCTCAGCGTGCTGGTTAGCGAGATACCGGCACCGGTGGTGTTCTGGATTGTGCCGCCGCTGTTTGCGGCGCCGGTTCCCGTGACGGCCAGATGGCCGGTGGCGCCGGTATTGTTCAACACGATGCCGTTGGCGCCGCCGTTCGCCGAGACGTCCTGGAACGTGACGTTGCTCGCGCCGATCGTCGTGTTGGTGATGTTGAGCGCGGTGCCGGTGGTGGACGTGAGGTGGTTGCCGGTGCCGGTGACCGTCACGGTGCCGCCGGTGGTGGCGGCAGGCCCGCCGCCGGTCGCGAGGAAGCCGGCGCCCGAGGTGGTGTCGATGTCGAGGCCACCGCCCGTGAAGTTGATGGTCGCACCGGCATTGTTGGTGAGATGCACTGCGTCCGCGGTGCCGCTGTTGAGCACGCTGTTGGCGCCCGAGAAGGTGATGGTTCCGGCGGCGTTCTGGTCGAGGAAGATCGACGTGCCGTTGCCGCTCGCGTGGCTGATGGTGCCGGACAGCGTGATGTTGCCGGCGGCGCCGACGCGGTCCTGGATGTCGACGGCGTGCGCAGCGCCGGTGGTGGTGATCGTGCCGCCGTAGGTGATGGCGACCGAACCGCCGGTCAGGGCGCCGCCGGCGCCGTCGCCGACCATGAAGCCGGCGGTGGTCGAGCCGCTGATCGTCCCGCCGATGGCGGAGAAGGTGCCGGACAGCGTGGCGCCGGTTGCGGCAAGCTGAACGCCTTCGGCGCCGCCGGTTGAGGAAAGGGATTCCAGACTGACACTGAGATTGCCGCCCTGGTCGATGTCGACCGCTTGGCCGACGCCCGAGATCTGCATGTGGTCCACGGTCAAGGTGCCGACGGAATTGCCGTTAGCGCCCTGGCCGTCGTCGAGGCCGGTCGTTCCCGTGCCCGTCAGGATGTTGATGCCGTGGATGGTGTTGTTCTGGGCGAGGTCGATGCCCTGATCGCCGGCCGTGGTGACGTTGATGGTCGGCCGCGCGCCGCTGCCATTCAGGACGGTGACGGTCGCGCCCGTGACCGGATTGGTGAACGACAGCGTCTCACCCGAGCCGTAGAGTTGCTGGTTGTTCTGGAGGTTGATGCCGTCGCCGGCGTAGGTGCCGGTACCGGTGCGCAGGACGATGTAGTCGCCAGTGCCGGGCCCCGCGGAGGCGTTGAAGGCCGTGATCGAGTGGAACGGATCGGCCGAGGTTCCGGCGCCGGTCCCCGCGCCGCCGTTGGTGTTGTCGATATACCAGACCTGCGGCACCACGCCGACCTGGAACGAACTCGCGCCGGAGGTGAGCGCGCCGCCGGTGCCGGTGTTGCCGTTGTCGTTGACGTTGAGCGAGACGGTGTCGCTGCCCGTGTAGGTATCGTCGCTGTTATAGACGAGCGTCCCGAGCGCGGTGTTGACCGCGGAGACCGTGCCGGTGAGCGTGACGCTGTGCGTTCCGTTGGTCGCGGAACTCGCCAACCCGGTTGTATTGAACGTCAGGGCGCCATGGCTTGACGAGATCGTCGCCGTGACGTTGCCGCTGCCCGCGTCAATGTCGGCGACTGAAAGCCCCGAGATCGCCAGGTCCGTGTGCGAGAACGCGGTTCCGACGCTGGCATTGCTGGGGACCGCCGCTGTCGGCGCGTCGTTGACGGCGGTGACATTGATGTTGAAGTTGTGAGAGGCCGACGTGTCGACGCCGCCGTTGTCGGTGCCGCCATCGTCTTGTCCGACGACCGTTATCGTTGCCGTGCCGTTCGCGTTCGGGGCCGCCGTATAGGTCAGCGTGCCGTCCGCGGCGATGCTTGGCGCGACGCTGAACAGGCCCGCATTGTTATTGCCGGTCACGCTAAAGCTGACGGTCTGCGCGCTTTCGTCCGCCGGGCCGGGTGAGATCGCGGTGACAAAGTTGGAAATCGACTGCGCTCCAGCGTCCTCGGCGGAGGTGGTCGAAGCGGGCGTTATGAAGGTCGGCGCGTCGTTGACCGCGTTCACCGTGACGTGGACGGTCGCCGTCTCGGTCACCCCGCCTGAGGTGACCGTATACGTGAAAGACGCCGGGCCATTGTAATTCGCGGACGGGGCGAATGTCAGCGTTCCGTCCACATTGGACGTCACTGCGCCATTGGTAACCGACACCGTGCCGCCCGACGCAATCGCCGTGCCGTTCACCGCGGTGATCGTGTGGCCGGCGTTCTCGAAGGTGTCGTTCGCATTGACGTTGATATTGGCCGGCGTATCCTCGTTCGTCGTCGCGGTGTCGTTCGCGATGTCGACGACCGGCGTCACCGTCAGCGCGATTGTGTCGGTGTCGGTCAGTGCTCCGTCCGACGTCGCGACCGTCAGCGTGTCCGTGCCGTTGTAGTCAGGAGTGTTGGTATAGGTTAGTCCCGCTAGTGCGGCGTTCACCTGCGTCGGTGTGCCGGATATCGTCACCGTCCCGGTGCTATTATTAGCGATTGTCGCTCCGCCGCCCGCCGTCACACTCACCGCGCCGTGAAGCACCGACAGCGTCGTCGTCAGCGGGTCGCTGTCATCCGCTACCGTCACCCCGGCGATCGCCTTCGCGGTATCCTCGGCCGTACTCTGCGGCCCGGGCACCGTGTTCACCGGCGCTTCATTGACGTTCGTGACGGTGACCGTGATGGTTTGCTGGTCGGTCGCCGCCCCGTCGGAGGCCTGCACGGTGACGATGTAGGTGTTGTTTCCGGCAGTCGACGTATCGGTCGGATTTTCGAAGTCCGGCGCTGTGACGAAGGTCAGAACGCCGGTCGAGGAATCGATTGCGAACTTCAACTGGTCGTCGCCGCCGGCGATCGAATAGCTGACGGGTGAGGGGCCGCTGTCCGGGTCGGTGGCGTGGACAGTGGTCACCGCCGTCTGGTTTTCCGCGACCGAGACCGCCGCGATGTCGCCGCTGCCGTTGGAATCGATCGCCGGCGGCTGGTTGAACGTCACGGTCGACGTGATGCTCAGCGTCGTGGTGTCGACGCCTGCGTTGGCGGTTCCGCCATTGTCCTGCAGCGACGTGAGGGTCACCACGCGCGGGTTGTCGCCGGGCGTCACATTGGTGTCGGTATAGCTGAGGCCGTCGACGAGGTTCGCCATATCGGTCTCGCTGAGACCGGGTGCGCTCGTGATGGCGACCGTGGCCGTGCCCGCGGCGACCGTAACAGAAGCGGTAACGCCGAGCGGTCCGGTGGTTACCACGTTGTTGGTATCGGTGAGGTCGACCTCGGTGCCGTCGATCGTCAGGAACTCGTTCACCGTTCCCGAGACGTTGCTGACGGTCAGGACGAGCGTCTTGAGCAGTTGCGCCAACTCGTTGGCGGGGCCTGTCGAAGCCGTCACGGCAGAGAACAGGTCCACGCCAGCCGAATAGTTTGGATTCTCCCCTGTTGCCACCAGGCTCGGCGCGTCGTTCACCGGGGTGACGTTGAAGGTGATGGTGTTGGCGGACGGGTCGGTATCGACGCCGCCATTGGCGATGCCGCCGTTATCCTGGACCTGGAAGGTGAAGGAGGCGTCCGGCGTGCCGTTGGCGTTCGCCGCCGGGGTGAAGACCAGGTTGGGAATGTCGGCGACCGCGATCGACTGGCCGACCGTCACCGGGGTGCCGCTGAGCGCCAGCGTGCCCGTGCCGGCGGCCGGCAACGCGGTGATGATCACCGCCTGGAAGGCGTTGGCGCCGCTGGCATTGGCGGCATCCACCGGATCGGTGAAGCCGAAGTCGGACGCCGCGAAGGCGTGCGAGCCGTCCTCCAGGAGCGTGAACGTGTTGTCCGCCCCGAGAGGCGCGTCGTTCACCGGGTTGACGTTGAAGGTGATGGTGTTGGCGGACGGGTCGGTATCGACGCCGCCATTGGCGATGCCGCCGTTGTCCTGGACCTGGAACGTGAAGGAGGCTTCCGGCGTGCCGTTGGCGTTCGCCGCCGGGGTGAAGACCAGGTTGGGAATGTCGGCGACCGCGATCGACTGGCCGACCGTCACCGGGGTGCCGCTGAGCGCCAGCGTGCCCGTGCCGGCGGCCGGCAACGCGGTGATGATCACCGCCTGGAAGGCGTTGGCGCCGCTGGCATTGGCGGCATCCACCGGATCGGTGAAGCCGAAGTCGGACGCCGCGAAGGCGTGCGAGCCGTCCTCCAGGAGCGTGAACGTGTTGTCCGCCCCGGCCGGCGCGTCGTTCACCGGGTTGACGTTGAAGGTGATGGTGTTGGCGGACGGGTCGGTATCGACGCCGCCATTAGCGATGCCGCCGTTGTCCTGGACCTGGAACGTGAAGGAGGCTTCCGGCGTGCCGTTGGCGTTCGCCGCGGGGGTGAAGACTAGACCACCGATGTCGGCGACCGCGATCGACTGGCCGGCCGTCACCGGGATGCCGCTGAGCGTCAGCGTGCCCGTGCCGGCGGCCGGCAACGCGGTGATGATCACCGCCTGGAAGGCGTTGGCGCCGCTGGCATTCGCCGCGTCGACCGGATCGGAGAAGCCGAAATCGGCCGCCGTGAAGGCGTGCGAGCCGTCCTCCAGGAGCGTGAACGTGTTGTCCGCCCCGAGAGGCGCGTCGTTCACCGGGGTGACGTTGAAGGTGATGGTGTTGGCGGACGGGTCGGTATCGACGCCGCCATTGGCGATGCCGCCGTTATCCTGGACCTGGAAGGTGAAGGAGGCGTCCGGCGTGCCGTTGGCGTTCGCCGCCGGGGTGAAGACCAGGTTGGGAATGTCGGCGACCGCGATCGACTGGCCGACCGTCACCGGGGTGCCGCTGAGCGCCAGCGTGCCCGTGCCGGCGGCCGGCAACGCGGTGATGATCACCGCCTGGAAGGCGTTGGTGCCGCTGGCATTGGCGGCATCCACCGGATCGGTGAAGCCGAAGTCGGACGCCGCGAAGTTGTGCGAGCCGTCCTCCAGGATGGTGAAGCTGGCGTCGGCCCCGGCCGGCGCGTCGTTCACCGGGGTGACATTGAAGGTGATGGTGTTGGCGGACGGGTCGGTATCGACGCCGCCATTGGCGATGCCGCCGTTGTCCTGGACCTGGAACGTGAAGGAGGCTTCCGGCGTGCCGTTGGCGTTCGCCGCGGGGGTGAAGACTAGACCACCGATGTCGGCGACTCCGATCGACTGGCCGGCCGTCACCGGGATGCCGCTGAGCGTCAGCGTGCCCGTGCCGGCGGCCGGCAACGCGGTGATGATCACCGCCTGGAAGGCGTTGGCGCCGCTGGCATTGGCGGCATCCACCGGATCGGAGAAGCCAAAGTCGGACGCCGCGAAGTTGTGCGAGCCGTCCTCCAGGAGCGTGAACGTGTTGTCCGCCCCGAGAGGCGCGTCGTTCACCGGCGTGACGGTGACACTGACCTGCGCCGTCGAGCCGCCGTTGAGCGTGTAGGTGAAGGTGTCCTCCGAGCCGGGCGCGTTGTTGTAGTCGGAATCGGGCTGGTAGGTCAGGCTGGTCCAGGCGCCGGCGGGGCCGACGCCAGCGACGGTGCCATGGCTCGGCTGCGTGAACGACGCGATCGATTTCGGACCTCCATCGACGTCGGTGTCGTTGCCGAGCACATCGATCGCGACGGCCCCCGCGTCTTCCAGGATCGTCGGATTGTCGTCGAGGGCGACCGGGAAGTCGTCCGCCCCGTGGATGGTGATGGTCAGCGTCGCCCCATCGGCGCCGGCATGGCTGTCCTGGATGCGGTAATTGAAGACGTCATCGACCGATTGCCCCGGAGCGAGCGCGTCGACCAGCGGATTGGTATTGTCGACGGTATAAGTATAGGAACCGTCGGAGTGCAGAAGCAGCGTGCCGTAGGTGCCCTGCAGAGGATTGTCGACGTTGCTCGCCGACGAGCCCGAGCCCTCGGCGCCGGTGCCCACCGTGATGACGATAAGGGCGGACGAGGGATCCTCGAAGTCGGTATCGGTGCCCGGGCCCGGGCCCGTAACGACATTGCCGCTCGGATCCGTGCCCGGTACGTCGTTCACCAAACCGCTGGCTTCGGTCGCGCTGGCCGTGTCATCGTTCGCGACGGGCGGGGTATCACCCTTGGTCAGCACGAACGTTGTCGTGTGCTCGATCGCGCTGAGACCACCCTGGTCCTGCGCATCGACGGTCACGACTCGCGGGGTGGTGTAGTCGCCGGCCGGCCTGAGATCGAGGTCGACATACTGAATTTCCCGCATCAGCGACTGATAGACGCCGTCGCTGGAAATGCCGGTGATGGTGACGGTGCTGGTATTGTCGCCGGTGACTGTCAGCCCATTGTCGGTCGCGATCGTATGGCCGGCGAAGGACAGGACCAGGAATTCACGGATGGTCGAATCGTTCGCCTGCGGATTCGTCAGGTGGGCGGTGAGATTGACGATGCGCGAGTTGACGCCGATCGGGTCGGGGTCATCCAGCGTCCCGGTAGGCGCGGCGATGCTGTGGCCGTCCGGATTTCCCGTGGTGTAGACGGTCGTATAGTTGAACCCGGCCGTATCGACGTCGCTGCCGGGGCCGTTGAGGTCGATCACCGGCGCGGTGTCCGGTGTCGTCCCGATGGTAAGCGCGATCCCGTCGGCGATGAACAGCTCCACGCCATTGGTCGCGTGCTGGTACTCGGTGAACGTGTAGCCCGGCGCCAGCGCGCCGTTGGTGACGCCGCTGTTTATCAGCGTCCAGTTGTCGCCCGCGTTCACATGGTCGTCGCCGTGGCCGAGGACATAAAGGAAGTTCGATGGCGTCGCCATGTGGAGGACATCGGCGCCGCTGAACGTGACAGTGGTGTTGTTCGCCTCCGCGAGCGACAGAATTTCGAAGCCGGTGACATTGGCGAGCTGGCCACCGGTAACCCTAGCATTGGCATCGGTGATCAAAAGCGCATCGGCGCCGCCGTCACCGCCGGAGATGACATCGCCGCTCCCCAGATTCAGGCTGGACACGTAAACGGCATCGACGCCGGCGCCGCCGGTATAGGTGTCCCTCCCGCCGCCGATGAAAGCATGCACGGCGTTGCCGGAGCTTACGGAGGAGGCGTCGATCTGGTCGTTGCCATGGCGCACGACCGGGTCGCTGGAGACCAGTTGCGGGCCGTTCATCGTCCACACGGTGAGAGAACCGTCGGCGTTGTGAAACATGATGTCGGCGTTGCCGTCGCCGTTGTAATCGCCGGTTCCGATGATCTCCGAACTGGGGGGCGCGCCTCCGACACCCGTCCCGACCTGGACCTGCGTGCCGTTCATCTGCCAGATAGCGACAGAGCCGTCGTCGCTGCGGAACAGGATGTCGGTCTGGCCGTCGCCATTGAAATCGGCAGTCCCGGCGATATGCCAGCTCGGTCCGATCGAGCCGATCGTCCCACCGGACACCAAGTCGGTGCCGTTCATCCGCCAGATGGCGACGGCGCCGTCATCGTTATGGAGCAGGATGTCGGTCTGGCCGTCGCCGGTGAAGTCTGCCGTCCCGGCCACATGCCAGCTCGCGCCGGGCGATCCGACTGATCCACCCGACACCAGATGCGTACCATTCATCCGCCATATCGCAACGGAGCCATCGTCGTTTTGGAACAGGATGTCGGCCTGCCCATCGCCAGTGAAGTCGGCCGCGCCGACAATCTTCCAACTGATCGACGTCGATGCGACCCCGGTACCAAGCTGAACCTGGGTGCCGTCCATCTCCCAGATGGCAACGGCACCGTCGTTACTGCGAAAAACGATGTCGGCCCGTCCGTCGCCGTTGAAATCTGCCGTGGTCGCGACATGCCAAGTCGGCCCTGTCACTCCGGCCATCGCTCCGACCTGCAGCTGATTGCCGTGCACCTGCCAGATCGCGACGGCACCGTCGTCGTTGCTCCACAGGACGTCAGCCGAGCCGTTCCCCTCGAAGTCCGCGGTGGCCGCCGCGTGCCAGGACGAAACTTCCGCGGCGGCTTCCGTCGCCTCAACGACCGCGAAAAAACCCTTGCTGGAACCTGAGACAAGGGCATCCGTCAGCGTGACGCTGTTGCCGGGATACGAGAGATCGAGTTCTTCGAGGCCGCTTACACCGGCGAACTGCGCGGCGTTGACCGTGCCGGGACCGGTGAGGACGCCGATGTCCGAAAAAGGACCCGCGGCGCCGCCAATGATCGTGTCGATCGATTGCAAAGTCGATGGCGTGAAGTCAAAAAGGTTATCTTGGTCAGACCGTCCAGCAAAATTGTCGCGCGAAGCGGTAAGCACAAAGACAGCCATGGTTTATTCCCCTCGAGAGCGGCCGCGCCCTATCTTCTGTCGCATGGGAGTAGTGGCGCAACGGCCAGCGTCCGTTGAGACATACCGCCACGTAGTCTAGCAAGTCAAGAAATGTGATGAGCTTCACCTAGTGTAGAGTGCCGAGGAAAGCTGCACGTCAGTAAGAAAACATATGCTCTTATGGAATAGATAGAATATGTTACCTCTCGATGACCCAGCCCACGTGATCGCGACCGAATACATTTGCGAACGCTGTGCGGCATCCAATTGAAGCTATCCTGACTGCTGATCTCTCGGCCTAGCTACTTCCCTACTCACACATCGCATCGAGGAATCCCCGCTCGGGAAGGAAGCCACCATGAGGAAAGCTGCTGGTTACGAAACGGTCTACATGAACAGAAAGGAACTTCCAGGTCTTCTTTGCTTCATCTTGCCGTATCTAGCGGTCATTTGCTTTTTTGCTTACGTAGATGTCTACCATCAGCACTTCTTCAACCCCCGTTATTCTCTGCCCTACAACGCTGCGCGGACCGTCTTCGTCGCATACTTATTTTGGTTCATCTATTTTTCCGGCGCCGTCCTCCTTGGATATTTTCGTGGATATTCGCGCATTCCTTGGACGCAACGGCTGGGCCTGGGCTTGTTTTCAGGCGCGGCCATCTGGACCCTCGGCATGCTCGTGCTGGGGTATCTCTCACTGTACTTCTGGATCGTGGCCGTAGCGATTACAACCTTCACCGTTGCTGCGTCCTATCGTCACTTCAGGACGGTCGGCGAAATCTGCGTCCAGCGCCTGAGGATGCCGAATTGGCGTGGCGTCGGACCTATCGGCATGGCGTTGATAGCCGTCGCGTTCGGCGCGGTCTTGCTGATGGTAAAAGGCCTGTACCCGGCCGGCGGGCATGATTATTTCACCCATTATTTTTATTATTATAATGCGGTCATCGACCGTCATAATATTTGGCCGAACGAAGTCTGGTATCATTATTACTATTCGAAGGCCATGGGCCTTTTCTTCCTGGGAATGCTGCTGACGGACCCTCTGGCGCCCTCCCTCATCACCTTCGTCTTCGCCATCGCCACCGCCGTCGCCTTGTTCGCCTTCGTTGACCGCGTCCGGCCGCGGACGTTATGGCCCTGGGTTTCCGTCGCTCTCTATTTCGCGCTTTACATCACGACGTACAGCTCCGGCGCTTACACTGGCCATGGCGGGTGGGGCGACTTTCAAAAGCCGCACGAGATCAACGCGGCCTTCATATTCGGCCTTCTCTGGATGGGAGTCGGCCTGCTTACGGCGACGGAAGCGGAAGAGCGCAGGATCTGGTGGTTCGCGAGTGCACTTTGCGCGTTCGTCGTGGCATTTGTGACGACCGTCTCGTCACTCCTCGTGGGGCTGTTCTACTGCCTTTTGCTGGCAGGATGCCTGTTGCTGCGCAACCGCCGAAACGCCATGGCTTTTTTCGGCTTAAGCGTCGCGACGGGAGCCGGGCTCGTTTCCGTTCTTGTCCTGAATTATCTGACGACCGGAGTGCCGCTCGACAATGGCATGGAGTTTTTCTGGCCGATCATCGACCTCAAGCGATTGCGCGAATGGGGCATGCTGCCCGAAGTCGTTCTGCTGATGCTCGGGCGACTTTCGATGGCGCAAAGTCGATTGCCACTGTTCAGCGATGAGATGTGGGATTTTCTGCAGAGAATAGTCCGTGACGAAGTGTTGCACCGGCTGTTCGTCTACACCGCGTTGGCGACGGGTCTCGCCGTCGTCGCCCGTGTCGCCATGCGTATCTTTCGGGCGACTGGGCTATCCATGCCTGCTCCGCCAACGGATCCGACCGTTCGCGCATCTTCACCCGGCCTCGCCTTTGCTGTGGGCGTCGCGTTTCTTGCAGCCACGTTCGCCGTTGCGCTCGTCGCCGGAAGCACCCAATCGGTCTCGTTCGTCCGCTATACCTCGTTCTTGCTCCCGACGGCGCTCGGGATGGCAGCAACGGTGTGGCTGTTGATTCTATCGTCGTTGCCTAAGGTATTCGGGCTCCGCTTTGCAATCCGCTACCTGGCTCCTGTGGCTTTGCTTGTTCTGACGCTGAACGGCGCATTTGCCGGGTATGGCGGCCCCTTCGTTGCGGCCCTGACCAATGCCGCACGGTTCGTGACCGGTAAATTCAGCATCTACGACAGCTATGTCGATCAGTCGGGCTGGCCCGGACGCGGGCCCGATGGCGCGATCCGGCCCTGGGCGTTCGCGGCGTGGAAGCAGCTCGGCCCCGGAACGAGGTTTTGGGTCTTTGACACGCACACCTACTGCATGCTGCCCGACTGCAGGCCCGAAGCCATGATGTCATTCCGGTTGTCGCCCCATTTGCTGGACATCCTGTTTGGTACAGCTCCGGCAGCGCGGGAAATCCTGCAACGCGAAGGGTTGAACTACTTTCTTTTCACAATGGAAGACCGCATCAGCGATCCATTGCTGTGCTCTGCGCTGTTTGCCCCCGACCATGTCGCGGAATATTTCGGCACCAAGTGGAGGGACAGCGGCCACGCCCTGCTGACGTGGTTAGGCCCCGGCGTCGAGCCGTTGTCGCCGGAATTGCTGGAAGGATATCGCGCGCAGCTTCGGACGCAGTCGTGCGGCCATGAGCCCATTCTGCGCGAACTGGCCAAGCAGCTCCCTGCGAACCCCAGGTGGGGTGCCGATCTCATCATGCCGTGGTCGCGCCGCTAGTCTATGGCGCTTGTGCTCCACCACGGCCCGAACCCGGCCCCACACATTCGGGACGCCGCGGGTCGACGCTCGCGCGTTCCGCCGCGGGGTGGCGGATCAGCCTCGCATCATGAAGACTCGATTCAGGTGCGACGCACCTCCAAGGACGAAGAAATGACCGAGATTCGGATTGCTCCGCTCGCGCCGACGATGGCGACTTCGACTGGTTATCCCGCCCGTCCGGGCGGTTTCCTCGTCATGGGCATCGGCGAGATCGTCGCGCTGCTGGTGCTGCTGGGTACCGCTGTCATGATTTTCGGTTTCTGGACCAACCCTGACAGAGCGTGGCTTCATCCTGAACTCGCGACGATCGGTCGCCGTGTCTCCTCGGCGCCGCACACGCTGGATTCTCTGATTTCTCTCATCGTCGACTGGCATCGATTTGCCGGCGACGCCCAACGCGCGCGAAATGTGACCGGCCTTTTCGAGGTCCTTGATGCCTGGACGCGCCCTTCCATCGCACGAGTCTTCGCTCATCCGGTGTTGAGCATAACGACTGTCCTCTATGTTTCGCTGGTTCCGGCGCTGCTCTATCGGACCTTGCGGCTGTTCGCTCTTTCGGTTGCACAGGCCACCCTGTTTTGTGCCCTGCTGATTGCGACCCCCGGCTTCCTGTCAAATCTGTTTGCTTACATCCATCAGGGAAAGCCCCTTTCCTTTATCCTGATCGCGGCGACCGTCTTCTATCTGGTCAAATTCTCTGTCGAGCAGCGCAGACGGCAGCTTGTCGTGTTGTCGGTGCTAGTGTTCATCGGGCTTTTCACGGACGAGCTTTTGTTGTGGAATCTCGTCTTCGTGCCGGGCTGCCTCCTGTTGGTGGGAGCCTACAAGCCCGCGTTGCGCCTGGTCCTGGCATTGGTTGCCGTGGTGGCGGCCTACCTGGTCTCGCTCTTTCTCGTCCTGCCATGGGTCTATTCGACCTGGGGAACCTATGGCGAGGAACCTTCAGCTTTGTCAGCCGGCAACGGCGAACATCCCATCGTGAGGATGTTCTCTAATCTCTTGTTGCCGGATTTCTACCGATCCGCGGCAGTCGCCACGTCGCGCTCCCTGCTTGCTGTCTTTGGCTCGGCGTCGACCAGTTCTCTCGCGATAGGCTTGGCTGCGGCAGCAATCCTTGCCACCTTGGTCGTCCTTATCGCCTGCTTCAGGTACCGAAACCGCGATGCCTGGCGGCTGATGGCGGTGGCTTTGTTCGGGCTATGCTCGTTCGCTTCTTTCGGCATGTGGCTTCTATGGTACAACGGCCCGTCGGTTTTGGACGGTTTTGCATCGCTAAACTATTATTACAATTCGCCGATATCGTTATTTGTCGTGCTTTTTTTAGCGGCGATCTTCAAGTGCATCGATGAATTGATCGAGGGTCTTGCAGTCCGCAAGGCGGTACTGAGCACGTTGGTGCTTGCGGCATGTCTCGGCGTTACCATCGTCAGCAGCACCAGGATGTTTCTCAAGCTCAATGACCTGATCCGGTTCGCCCATCTTGGACCGACCGACACCGCGACCTTTTTCAGCGTCGTAGCAGAGAGTTACCGGTATCCCACCCCACCCCTGGTTGTCGCAACCGCCGACGAGAGCCGATTCGAGCGCGGCCTCGCCCGCGTTCAACGCGAAGGACGACAGCTTTTCGGCGTGCATTTGAGAACGAGCGTGAACGCCACCTATTACGAACGTTCGTTTTACGACGAGATGCCATGGTACGGTCCGTCCTACGCGCGCTTTGGGATGCGGTACGGCACCGAGTTATGTTTCGTCTATTTCGGCTACAGTCCTTGTCCCGTCGTCTTCCGTGAGGCATCCCCGCCGGCATCGCCGTAAGCGGCGTCATTGGCGTAAAGCGCCATGGCTCATCAATCAGGTCAGGCGAAGCGCCCACCGCCGGCAAGGAAATCGGCGTATGCGAGTGCAAGCCCGTCACGGAGCGGCGTGCGTGCCGTCCAACCGGCTTGCGTGAGCCTCGACATATCAAGCAGCTTGCGCGGCGTGCCGTCGGGGCGCGCGGCATCGAATATGATGTCGCCCCGGTATCCCACCACGTCGCTGACGAGGTTCGCGAATTCCGCAATGGTCACATCCTTGCCGACGCCCACATTGAGAGGCTGCTCCGCAGAGTAATGTTCGAGGAGAAACGCACACGCGTCGGCGAGATCGTCAACGAACAAGAATTCGCGTCGCGGCGTACCCGTTCCCCAGACCGCCACGCTGGGCGCGCCGGAAAGCTTCGCCTCGTGGAACCGACGGATAAGCGCCGCGACCACATGACTATGCTCGGGGTGATAGGAGTTGCCCGGTCCATAGAGGTTTGTCGGCATGATCGAGATGTAATCGGCGCCGTGCTGCCGTCTATAAGCCTGGCACAGCTTGATCCCGGCGATCTTGGCGACGGCATACCACTCGTTGGTCGGCTCGAGCGCGCCGGTGAGGAGGCTGTCTTCGCTGATGGGCTGGCTGGCGAACTTCGGATAGATGCACGACGATCCGAGAAAGAGCAGTTTCTTGACGTTCGCCTTGAAGGCGGCGTTGATCACATTCAGCGTGATCGAAAGATTTTCGTAAATGAAGTCGGCGGGAAAACTGTCGTTGGCGGATATCCCGCCGACCTTTGCCGCCGCGACCACGACAACGTCCGGCCGCTGGTGCGTCATGAAGCGCGCCGTTTGGTCCTGGCTCAGAAGGTCCACATCGTCGCGGCTGGCCACGACGATGTCGCATTGGACGGTCGACAGGCGGCGAACGACGGCTGAACCCACCATGCCACGATGGCCCGCAACGTAAACTCTTTGATTGGTCAGATCAAAAATCTTCGCCGCCATCTCGCATTCTCCGCCGGCCTCCAACGTCCCGCGGCCTAGACCGTCGCATCGTTTGGGTTTGCCGCAAGATCCGCCGAACCATTTCCTCGACCAACTCGTCGAACGTCACCCGATGGCGCCAGCCGAGCTTTCGCCGCGCCTTGCTCGCGTCGCCGATCAGCAGGTCCACTTCGGTCGGGCGAAAATAGCGCGCGTCGACCTCGACCAAGGTCTGCCCGGTTGCCTCGTCGACGCCGGTCTCATTCACACCGCTGCCTTTCCAAACGATGGCGCGGCCGATCTGCTCGAATGCCTTTGCGACGAACTCCCTCACGGAGTGCGTCTCGCCTGTGGCAAGGACGTAGTCGTCAGGCTCGTTCTGCTGGACGATCAACCACATGCCCTCGACATAGTCTTTCGCGTGGCCCCAATCGCGCTTGGCGTTCAAGTTGCCGAGAAAAAGCTTGTCCTGGCGGCCATGCGCGATTGCCGCGACTGCGCGGGTGATCTTGCGCGTCACGAATGTCTCGCCGCGAAAGGGGCTCTCGTGATTGAACAGGATGCCGTTCGACGCATGGATTCGGTACGCCTCGCGGTAATTCACCGTGATCCAATAGGCATAGAGTTTCGCTGCGCCATATGGCGATCGCGGCTGAAACGGCGTGGTTTCGGTTTGGGGCACGATCGACGCATTGCCGAAGAGTTCCGAGGTCGACGCCTGATAGAATTTCGTGCCCTTCTCAAGTCCGAGGATACGAATGGCTTCCAGAAGCCTGAGAGTTCCGACGGCATCGGCGTTTGCGGTGTATTCCGGCGTTTCGAACGAGACCTGGACGTGGGACTGCGCCGCCAGATTGTAAATCTCGTCAGGCCGCGTTTCCTGCAAGATGCGGATGAGGTTCGTTGAATCGGTGACGTCGCCATAATGAAGGTGGAACGCCGCGCCTCCCGAATGCGGATCATGGTAGAGATGATCGACCCGCCCGGTATTAAAGGACGATGAACGCCGCTTCACGCCGTGGACGGTATAGCCTTTGGCCAGCAGAAGCTCGGCGAGGTACGCGCCGTCCTGGCCGGTCACGCCGGTGATAAGCGCAGTCTTGGCGGGCGAGGGGCTCATCGTGTCAAACCGTACTGCATCTTTCAATTGGCGATAGCGCGCCGTGCGAGAACGTTTGTGCTGGCCCCCACGGGCATATCGGGCAACTCACGTCCCGTCGGACCGAAAGGCCGAGAAGCCAGATCCGTGAAGCGATATCCCGCGTCCTTGAGCAAGGTCACGAACTCGTCCGGATCATATTGTTTTTCTTCCATGGCGTAGGGCGAGTGCTCAAAAATGATGGCCGGCCCGAATTGGCTTAATACCGATCGCGCGCCCCGCAGAACCTCAAGCTCGTAGCCGTCGACATCGAGCTTGATGAAATCCACTTTGGCGAGTTGATGTTTTGCCACCAGAGCGTCGAGCGTGGTGACGATGGCGCCTTCGGTGGACTTGCTGACGCCCAAATGCTCCGGGTGGGCGTCCTGCGGCGGAACCAGCGGCCACGACGACGGCAGTGCGCCGACGAGGCCCTCATCGTCGCGGCCCATCAACATCGCCTGGTGAGCCTGGACGCGCGCGGACAGGTCGGGATTGAGCCGGAGATGCTCGGACAAGCGCTCGAATGCGTATTTCGTCGGCTCGACGGCGATCACTGATCCGGACGGTCCTACGGCTGCTGCGAGCGGGAGCGTGTGCGAACCGATGTTTGCGCCGATATCGATGACCACGGAGCCTTCATGAAGGAGGCGCCGGTACGCCGCCGCCGTCGTCCGTTCGAAGGCCCCCAGCAGGAATATCGCAAAGTCGATCCCTTCGCGCAGATCGAGCCGCCAATTGATGCCCCCACGCCGACAGACGACGACCGGTCCGGCACCCAGCACGCGCATCCCTGCAAGGGTCGTCCGCGACGCAAGGCTCGCCAGAAAAATCTTAGTCTTCGTGCGCACCAATCGTCGTCCGGGTTGAATGTGGAAACACGATAGAGATTTGTCCAAAATTACATTGTCGGGACGAGCTCTCCATACGCCAGAAGAGTGTTCCGCCGAGCGACGCTAGAGAGCCTTGATTCGGAGAAATGCGAACAAGACCATTCGTAACAGCAAAAACCCGTGGGCAAAGCGGGAAATCTGCGTCTCGCCATAGGTCCGGCTGGCATAGCGGATGGGAATCTCGACGATCTTCAGGTTGAGTTTCGAGATGCCGAATATGAGGTCGAAATCTCCAAACGGATCGAAGTTGCCGAAGTAAGCTCGTCCCGCCTTGAGCCGTGCATAATCGCTTCGGCGCAGGACTTTGGTGCCGCAAAGCGTGTCGGTGATACGTTGCGACAGCAGCCATGTGAAGATGAGCGAGAACGTCTTGTTTGCGATCAAATTAAGAAACCGCATGGCCTCGTCTTCCATCGGATAGACGAGCCGTGAGCCGTTGATGAATTCACCGGCGCCGGATCGCATTGCATGCCAGAACTTTGACAACTGCTCCGGAGGCATCGTGAGGTCGGCGTCGAGGATCATCAGCACGTCGCCGCGAGCGGCGTCGAATGCCGTGAAGACGGCGTCCGCCTTGCCCTTGCCGGGTTGGCGCATCGCCTTGATGTCATACTGCGGATACGCAGCCACCACGCGTTCGATTTCTTCCCACGTCCCATCCTTGGAATGCCCCTCGACGAAGATGATCTCGAGATCCTCCGTGAAGCGCGGAATTCGCTTCACGGCAGCCTCGATATTTCCTCGTTCGTTGCGGGCAGGGACCACGACGGTGGCTGAGTTGACGGCATCAAGATGGCGCAGGGACCGGCACACGGTGTAGTGCCGAAGGCAGAAATTGCGGCTCAGCGGCAAGGGAGCGACAAACCGGTTTATCAAACGGCCGAGCCCGAATAACGAGAAGGGAGAGAGGAGCCTGACCTCGCTCTTGACCGACTCGAAATCCGCCAGCGCGACGAGGGCGCGGATGTCGCCGGGTGACAACACGTTCTGCGGCGCCTGCGGCATCCGCATTCCGATCGCTTCGGCGAATTTGAGCGCGGGATGCCACACATGGGAAAAATAGGCGATGACCAGCCGCGTGTCGCGCGTGCACAGCCGATGCAGGCTCTGGAACAGGTGCTGGCAGTCGTCGACAGCGCCGAGTGTATCGGCGATGAGAATGACGTCGAAAGGTCCCGATAGGCCTTGAATGAACGTTTCGTCTTCGACATCTCCAACGACGAACGACAACTCCGGATGCGCCTTGCGCGCCTCGCCGATCATGGCCGCGCTGAAGTCGACGCCGACCCCGAATGAGGGCTTAAGCGACGCCAGGAGATGGCCCGTGCCGCATCCGAGTTCGAGGACGCGGCTTCCTTCCGGAATCAAGAACTTCAGATACGTCGTGTCTTCACGATGGAAAAAAGAACCACGCTCGAGCCACCACGCTCGTTGCGGAGCGAGCCGGTCCGACAATCCGCGCGCGCTTTCCTTGCGCGACGACATCGCGGGTCCCGCCGCTACTTCAGATGGCATAGGAAGCCCCGAGTTGAAATTGCGTACGACTTTGCCGCGGCAATGCCGACAGGCCGTCCGCTACGGCAAACAATACTCGGTCGGTCACGCGCGTCACCAATGACATTTGTCGGATGGTCTTCAGGCCAGCATACATGTCGGAGGCGCCAGCACGTGCGGCCTCCGTAACAACTCGCCACAATCAAGTCAACCGGGACCTCCGGCTGCCAAGTCGGTATTGTCTTGCAATTACTCATCTTTCTGGCCTTGTCCTGCCGCGATTATCGGGCGGCTGACTTCCGGACAGCGCTCACGACATGGACGCGGGTGCACTCGTTGATCGCCGGCTATTTCGCCTTGTCAAAGCGTCACCCCAACCCTAAGAAGGCGCCGCCGGTCCCGTGATGCTGATCGGCGATCCGGCTGACGATAGCGGCCGGGCTTCCACAAAGGGGCGCATCTGCTCGGCAGAAGTGTGGTTCCGCACAGAGAATGTGCCGAACGCCTGCAATCGCAACGAGGCGAATTTCATGGGTCGACTGCTCAATATCGTGACGCCGCTGCACAAGGCGACCAAGCGCGACTATCTCGCCCGCATGATGGACGACAAGGTCCACTGCATGATGAAGGCCAAGGAATACGAGTTCGATTACTGGGACGGCGACCGCCGCTACGGCTATGGCGGCTACAAGTTCATCGAGGGCCGCTGGAAGCCGGTCGCGCAGGCGCTGATCGACATCTACGGCCTGAACAACGGCTCAAGATCCTCGACGTCGGCTGCGGCAAGGCGTTCCTGCTCTACGAGATGAAGAAGCTCCTGCCGGACATCCAGGTCGCCGGCTTCGACATCTCCAAGCACGGCCTGCGAAAGCGCGCAAGGACGAGGTCAAGCCGCTATCTGTTCCGCTATCGTGCGCAGGACCGCTATCCCTACGGCGACAAGCACTTCGATCTCGTGATCTCGCTCGGCACGCTTCCACAATCTGCGCCTGTTCGAGCTTGCAGACGGCGCTGCAGGAAGTCGAGCGCGTCGGCAAGAACAAGTACGTCATGGTCGAGGGCTATCGGAACGAGCTCGAGCAGTTCAATCTCGAATGCTGGGCGCTGACGGCCGAATAGCTCCTTCACACGTCGGAATGGATCTGGCTCTACGAGCACTTCGGCTACACCGGCGACTACGAATTCATCTACTTCGAATGAGGCGCGATCGATCCGCATGAAAGTCAAGACAGCCAAGGCGGCGATCCTCGCGCAAGTCGCGCGAGCCGCTGATCGTCGACGAGATCGACGCTGCCCGACGAGCTCGGTGTCGGCCAGGTGCTGGTCAAGATGCTCCACACCACGATCTGCGGCGCGCAGATCAACGAGATCGCGGCGGCCAAGGGGCCGGACAAGTTCCTGCCGCATCTGCTCGGCCATGAGGCCTCCGCGCACGGTGATCGAGACCGGTCCCGGCGTGACCAACGTGAAGCCGGGCGACACCGTCGTCCTGCACTGGCGGCCGAGCCTCGGCATCCAATGCCAGCCGCCGGCCTACACGTGGCGCGGCGAGAAGCTCAATGCCGGCTGGGTGACGACGTTCAACGATTATGCCGTCGATCTCCGAGAACCGGATGACGGTGATCTCGCCGGACTACGACCTCAAGGTCGCGCCGCTGCTCGGCTGCGCCGTGACGACGGCGGCAGGTGTGATCAACAACGACGCCAACGTGAAGATCGGCGAATTCGTCGTGGTATTCGGCGTCGGCGGCGTCGGCCTCAACGTCGTGCAGTTCGCCGCACCTTGCTGGCGCCAACCCGATCGTCGCCGTCGACCTGCTCGACAACAAGCTCGAGATGGCAAAGGCGCGGGGCGCCACGCACGTGCATCAACGCGGCGAAGGTCAGCGACCTGGATGCCGAGATCCGCAAGATCGTCGGCGCCAAGGGTCCCGACAAGGTGATCGAGACGACCGGCGCCAAGTCGATCATCGAGCTCGCCTATAACCTCACACATGCCGACGGCACCTGCGTGCTGGTCGGCGTGCCGACCGAAAAGGTGACGATCTACACGCTGCCGATCCACTTCAACAAAGTGCTGACCGGCTCGCATGGCGGCGACGCGGTGCCGCAGGTCGACATTCCGCGCATCATCCGGCTGCAACGAGGCCGGCACGACTCTCGTTCGACGGCACTCATCACGCACGAGTTCCCGCTGGACGAGATCAACGACGCGCTCGACGTGGTGCGCAGCGGCAATGCCGGTCGCGTGCTATTGAATATTGCAAACTGAGGGCGCGGCTCGCGCTCTCCGGTGGATTGGTCCAGGGTATAGTCGGCCGAACGGGGGCAGGCCAATTCAACACGCGAGAGCGGCACGTCCGTTGACGTAGGGGGAACACGCACTCGGCAGGTTTTCAGAACTGAAAATAGATAAACGGAACCACCTCCAGGCTTATCAGCGGAAGAATTACCGCGATCGCCGCCCCATATAATCCAGCGAAGACATTATTGTTCAACCGCGCCATCACCTGCGGCACATTCACATTATATGTGAGGGCATGTGCAAGCCCGAGAGCTGCAGCGAGAAGCAGAAATACGCCCCAAGTCATAAGCCTCGGTTCCGCCGAAACGGCAAAGCGTCCGAACACCACTATTGCGGTCGCGCCATCCGGGGATCGAAATAAGGTCCAAGCCGCCGACACATAAACAAATGTCAATATATTTCCCGACAGGAAATATCGACCATCCCGCCGGCTGGTTCCGCCAACGAAATAATGTATCGCGTGGCATAATGCCAGACCAGCTCCGTGAACCGCGCCCCACACCACGAATGTCCAAGACGCTCCGTGCCAAAGGCCGCCCAGCAACATGGTGATGAAAACATTTCGGACCTGCATGAAAATCCTGTCCCGATTGCCGCCTAGCGAGAAATAGAGATAATCCCTGAGCCAACTCGAAAGGCTGATGTGCCATCGCCGCCAGAATTCGATCAGGTTCGACGCCAAGTAGGGATGAGCAAAATTCGGCTTCAACCGATAGCCAAGCAATCCAGCTACCGCGATCGCCATGTCGGTATAGCCGGAGAAGTCACAATAGATCTGAACGCTGTAAAAGAAGCTCGCCATTACCGCGTCGTCTCTGCCAAAGGCGGCCGGATTTGCAAAGAAGGCATCCACTGAAGGCGCCAAGCCATCGGAAATCACCGCCTTTTTGAAATAGCCGATCAGGAAAACGCTCAGGAAGTATTTCGCGCCCACGGTTTCAAAGCGACGGGCCTCCTGCATTTGCGGCAGCAGATCGGTTGCACGGACGATGGGTCCCGCCACGAGCTGGGGAAAAAACAATACGTATAGCGAAACGTCGACGATGTTTCTGCTAGGCACAATCTTTCTACGATACGTATCGATCAAATAGCTTAGCGCGTGAAAGGTGTAAAAGCTGATGCCGACGGGCAGAATAATTGTCCGGGTCGGCAGGTCGATCGTCAGTATCGATGAGATTGAGTCAATGAAGAAGTTATAATATTTGAAATAGGACAATACCAGCAACGCCAGCCCCGTGCTCAGAACCAGAATCAGGCGGCGGGTTGCGGCATGATCGGACCGCGCAAGCAGCAGCGTCGCCGCATAAGTCTGGGTGATCGTAAGCAGCACCAACCCGAGAAAACGCCAATCCCATGCGGCATAAAACGCGATGCTGCATCCGAGCAGCCATATCTTTCGGGCGGTATTGGACGTCAGAGACCAATAAATGCAGAAAACGAGAGCGAAAAAGGCGAAGAACCGCGCTTCCGTAAAAATCACTTCGTTACCGATCTTCGTTACACAAGCGCCGGGAGGCCAGCGGCACGTCGGAGGTGAGCAGGCTGGCGAACCGATCCGCCAATAACCGGCTAAAGATCTCGGCACCATCCTGGTTCAAATGGTCGGCGTCGTATCTGTTGTCCGGATCGAACAATTCCGGATATTCCTTCGGGATGCCAAAATCCAGTATTAGCGGGGCGTTCGGACACCATGCCTTTTGCTTGGCGATGAACAGAGCCTCTACACCGAAATATCCCACCATAGGTGGGCGGACCAGAACGAGTTCGGCGCCCTTCGATCTCACGTATGCCGCCAGGGACGTCGTCAGAGCGAACTGGTACGGTGAGATGACATCCGTTGCGGCAATCTGCTCGGGAGTGGCCGCCCAGTCCGACATCACGGCCAGACCATCGCGGTATCGTGCGCGCGCGGCGTCATCCTTGAGGTTGGCAGCGAAAGTCAGGGTAGTCGGGTTGAAGCCGCGCAATGGAGGCTTTGCCCGATTGTTCTTGGGAGAATGATGCCGGAACTGTTCCAGCCAAAATTTGAAGACGCCGGCATTCGTGTAATGCGTTGCGACACCGGCAAATATTTTGAGTTGAGATTTGGAGTTCGTCATCGTTGGAAGCGGCTGAAAGCTGCTGTTCCCGTAATATTTAAGGTACCGAATCGCGTTGCTGACATTGAAAAACGTTCTGCCTCTGATCGACTGGGTTGCGCCCATGGGGCCGAACGTCCCGAAATCGACCTCCGCGATCACGAATTTGATGCAACACGGTACTGCGTCGAAAAGCCTTTCGAGGCTGTGCCGAATTTCGACGATGCTTTCACCGTCGTTTGCAAGGTTATAGGACCGAGAAAAATGCCCCCGCTGTGCCATTTCAGCGTCGAAGACGGCAGGGTTGATGCCGAGGTGAATGTGGCTGCTGCCAATAAACACCAAATTGGTCTCAGAGTTGGCGGCGACGTCCTTTGCGCCGGCCCAAACCGTATAATCGTCCAGGCCGGTTTTGTTCAACAAATAGGAGAGACTTTGGGAGACCGAAACGAAGGCCACCAGACAAACAAGCGCAGTGGTCACCATCGATTTACGGACTGAAAGTGCCGTTCTCATGCTGTCTAAACTTGATCTTGCAACCACGAAGCATGTCGCTCAGCTATGCTTCAGCGAAGCGTACTTTATGTGAGGGGTCAAGCGGCTGTCCGGGCGCAGGACACATGAGACTTGGGTGTCTCGTGGCTGAAGGTCATGAGATCTTTGGTCGGGATGGCACCGTCTCTGATCATCATCAGAAAGACTTGGGGGCGATGCCGCCTGATTGTGTGCGTACCAGAACCGCATCGACCACGTCGAACGGCCCTGGCGCGATGATCCTGTACCGTTCCCGCAGGAGAGTGGAATCGAGCGTCGTATGACGTGGCGTGGCGCCGGGGGGCATGCCGGCCGAAGCTGCGTCCCCACGCGCGACCAGCGCCGGGTCGGCGCCGAGCCGACGGGCGACATGATCGCCGACCTCGGCATAGGAGATGTCCGTCGGCCCGGTGAATTGGAATATTCCCGGCTTGCGGTCGTCCATCAGCGCAGCGATGGCGTCGATGACGAGGCCGGTCGGCGTCGGCGCCAGCACCATGTCGTGGAAGGCCCGGATCGGCTTGCCGCGCGACAGCGTTTCGGCCCAGCCCTTGATCAGCGCCATGTTCGGCGACACCACCTTGGCGAGCCGCAGGATGGCGACAGGGGCACCGTCGGCCATGCGCTCGCGCAAGCCTGCTTCGGCACGCGCCTTCTGACGGCCGTAAGCGCTGACCGGCGAGGGCAGGGCATCGGCGGGAACGTTCGGCGTCTCGCCGTCGAAAACCTGGTTGGTCGACAGGAACAGGACGAAGGTGCCGCGCGCAACCAAGCGGTCGACCAGAGCGAGTGTCTGGGTGACGTTGACGCGGGCCGAGCCTTCCGGATCGTTCGCGCAATCCGCCAGGCGGGCGATGGCCGCGAAGATGCACGCAGCCTTCGTGCCGTCCGGCGGCTGCCATGCATCGAGCGGCTGGGCGAGATCGAGAAGGGGGCGGTCAGCCGCCGCGCGATCCGGACGGCGGGTCGTCGCCGCGGAGCGCTGTCCGCGGGCCGCAAAGGCGCGTTGCGCGGCCGCGCCGATTTCCGAGTCGCCGCCGACGAGCAGGTACATGCAGTCAGCGCGCCGCGAAAGCTCGTCGTGCTCGTCGTTCGAGACGCCCGCTCCGCGGGCTTCTCGGGATGAGGACGACGGGCAGGATGGCCGATCCGGAAAGCGTCACGCCACCTTTTCCTGCTTGCTGACGCGCTTGGCGACCGTCGCGGCGATCTGGTCGGGCATCAGGCCGTCAGTCTCGAACAGGTCGTTCTGCAAGCCGTATTTGTGCGGGAAGGCATCCGGCAGCGCGAGCCGCACGATGCGGGGCAGGGACGGTCCCATCTCCTCGACCAGCACGTCGGTGACGGCGCTGCCGAAGCCGCCGATCGCGATGCCTTCCTCCGACCGTGACCACGAGCCGCGCGTCGCCGGCGTGCTCGAGCACGGCCTCCTCGTCGAGCGGCTTGACGGTGTGGAAATGCACGACGCTGGCGTCGATGCCGTCCTGCTCCAGCATCTCGGCGGCCGCGAGGCGTTGGTCGTCATCACGCCGGTCGTCATCAGCACCACCGGATTGCGCCCGAGCGCGCCTTGCGCATGGTGATCGCCTTGCCGATGGTGAAGCCGTTCTCGGCCTTGCTCACGACCGGATCGCCGCCCTTGGCGAGGCGGATGTAGATCGGGTGCGGCCAGTCGAGCGTGCCGTCCATGAACCGCATCATCTCCTTGGCATCGCACACCGCCACCACCGTCATGTTCGGCAGCGCGCGCATGATCGCGATGTCCTCGATCGCCAGATGCGTCGGGCCGAGCGGCGCATAGACCAGGCCGCCGCCATTGCGCGATCAGCCGCACCGGCAGGTTGTGCAGGCAGAGATCGACCGCGACCTGCTCGTAGCAGCGCCGGGTGATGAAGGTCGCGATCGTGTTGACGTAAGGGATGTAGCCTTCCATGCGCCATGCCGGCCGCCATGCCGATGACGTTCTGCCTCGGTGACGCCCTCCATGTACCAGCGGTCGGGCATCTCGCGCTTGCATCTCGGTGAGCAGGCCGGGCTCGAGATCGGAGCCGATGAAGACGATGCGCTGGTCGCGCTTGGCGAGCTCGTAGACCATGTTGAGGCAGGTCTTGCGCATGGCTTCACCTCCAGCGCCGCGGTCATGTCGGCGACCATCGTCCGGCGGCGATCTTCGATTTGTGATGCCAGTTGGCGTCGTTCTCGGCGAAGGGGATGCCCTTGCCCTTGACCGTGTGGCAGATGATGGCGGTCGGCTTGTCTGGCGTCGAGCGGCAGGCGGCGCGAACACGCTTGCGCAGCGCGGCGACGTCGTGGCCGTCGACCTCGACCGGCGGCGAAGCCGAAGGCGCGCCACTTGTCGAGCAGCGGCTCCAGATCCTGGATCTCGCGGGTCGGCCGGCCGACTGGATCTTGTTGTAGTCGACGATGGCGGTGAGGTTGGAGAGCTTGTGCTTGCCGGCGCACATCGCCGCTTCCCACACCGAGCCTTCGTTGATCTCGCCGTCGCCCATGACGACGAAGACGCGGCTGTCGCGCTTCTGCGATGCGCGCGGCGAGCGCCATGCCGACGCCGACCGACAGGCCGTGGCCGAGCGCGCCGGTCGAGGCCTCGACGCCGGGAACCTTGCCTGCTTCGGGATGGCCGCCGAGGATCGAGTCGCGGCGGCAGAAGGTGTCGAGCGTCTCGACGGGAATGAAGCCCTTGTCGGCCAGCATGGCGTAGAGCGCGAGGCAGCCGTGGCCCTTGCTCAGGATCATGCGGTCGCGGCCGGCCCATTTCGGCTCCTGCGGCCGGTAGCGCAGCACGTCGTCGTAGAGCACGCGCATGATCTCGATGAGCGACATCGACGAGCCGACATGGCCGCGCTCGCCGCCGTCGAGCGCCGCGCACGACCAGCCGGCGCAGATCCTTCGAGCGCTCGTCGAGCGGCGGCGTCGGCGGTGCGTCGACCGCGATGGCCTCGGCCGTGCATCGCCATCGATCACTCCTTCATCGTCGTTCGACGACCCGCGCCAGCATGGCGCGCGCCTTGCCAAGTTGCCGGGCCTTGGCCTCGCTCCAGTCTTCCGGTCGCCCCGGCCAGCACCCGGCGCTGCCAGCGCTCGGGAAGGAACTCGTTGAGCAGGATCGAGCACCCAGCGCAGCGCCGAACAGCGGCAGACAGGCCTCCAGACGCGCCGCGAAGTGTGCGTCGTCGCCGTAGAGCCGCTCGGCGGCGGCGCGAAAGCGCCGGCGTTGCGCCGGCGGCGAGCGGCATGCCCGGATGGAGCAGGATGTCGGCCGTGAGCTTCACCGGATCGTCCCAGCCGAAATACTCGAAATCGACGAAAGCCAGCGACCCGTCCTGGCGGCGCAGGCTGTTGTGGAAGCCGAAATCCGAGGGGACGAGGCTGCGCCCTTCCTGCGGGAGTTCGGCCGCGAAATCAAGGCCGGCGGCCGTCAAGCTGCACGCGCGCCCGGCGCGTCAGGCGCTCGAATGCCGGAGCGAAATTCCGTCGTCAGGAAAGCCCGGCAGTTCCCGATCTGTGCCGGCAACGCGGACAGCGCGCCAAGCGCGCCGCGATCTGGCGCTCGATCTCGCGCGCCGCGAGAGGCAGGCCTCGGCGGCGGAAGGCTGGTGTTCCGCGCCCTCGGCATTGCGCAGAGGCCATGGATCGCCCGAGGAACGCGCGCGGCCGCATCGATGTCGCGGTCGTCCGACCTCGGCGACCGCCGAACCCTCGATCCAGCTCAGCAGGGCGAAGCCGTGCGTCGCGGTCGACGCGCGATGACGCGGGGCACCGTGTCGATGCCGCCACCGCTCCATGAGCCGCAGCGCGCCGACCTCGGTCGCCAAGCCGGTCGCGCGGATCGTCCTGCCGCGACGGATATTGCTTGAGCGCGAAGTGGCGCTCGCCGGCATCGACGCGGCAGATGCGGCTGTTGCGGCCGCCGCCGAACACCTGCTGCACCGTCGACCGGCGCGCCGAGCAGGGCGCCCGCGACGTCCTGTGCCATGGGTGCGCCGTGCTCAGGCGTGTCCATCGAACACGCGTTCCTCGATGCTCGCCAGGTCGGGCAGACCGGATAGGGAAGCGCAGCGTGCCGAGCCGTCCATCGTCGGAGAACAGGATGCGCTGACGTCGGGCGGGAAACTCGGGATCGCTGAACACCTCCTCGAGGTCGTCGATGAAATGCGTGCAGCGACAGCGTCGCGCGATGCGCGCGAGCTTCTCGGCGCGCGTGGCTTCGAAGAACACGTTGTCGCGGCGAGGCCGTAGCCGTCTGGCGCGGAAGAAGCCGTGTGCGCGTCATCCAGTCGAGCGCCGCCTCGCGCAGGTTGACGCGCGTCGGGATCGTAATGGCCGAATTCGGTCTTGTGGCTGACGATGAACATCGTGGCACCCTTCGGTCGCGGCAGCGGCGCAGGAAGTCGCTCGACGCCGTCGAACATCGTGCGCCGGCGATGCCCTTGCCGTAGACATGCCCTGCAGGCGCTGCCAGGCATATTCGCCGTCGGGCAGCAGCCGGATGGCATCGCGGACCGCCTGCTTCGAGCCGCCGAAGTCCGCATCGATCAAGCCGCGTGCCAGCGCGGCGGCGCGAAACACCGTCGTCGTAGGTGACGATCGTGTTGTCGAAATCGATGCCGATCCGCAGCGGGCGTCGCATCACGATGCCTGGACGAGTGCGCCCGCCATCATCGCAGCTTCACGCTCTGCATGCGCTTGATGTTGTAGTAGCGGTCGTCGGTCATCGCGTTCGGCACCTTGCCGGCGTGGAACGCGGTCTTGCAGATCGACGATCGCGTCCTCGACCGTGCGCTTGGCGGTGAAGCCGAGCTCGCGGCGGATCTTCTCCGACGACACGTGATAGGAGCGGTGGTCGTCGGTCGGCGTGACGACGATATCGACGCTTCGGCCCGACCTCGGCGCTGCACCATGTCGGCGATCTCGCGCACCTTGAGATTGTGATAGCCGGCGTTCCAGATCTTGCCGTCGATCGCCTCGTCCGGCGCTTCGAGCAGCTGCAGATAGAGATCGGTCATGTCCTCGACATGGAGGTTGGGACGCAGCTGCTCGCCGCCGAACACCGTGATGCGGCCGTTGTTGACGGCGTGGTTGGTGAGGATGTTGACGGTCAGGTCGAGGCGCAGCCGCGGCGCATAGCCGCAGACCGTCGCCGGCCGCAGCGTGACGGTGACGAAGCCGGGCTCGCGCTCCTCGTTCGAGCACGTCCTCGCACATCGCCTTGTATTTCGAATAGTCGGTCAGCGGCTCGAGCGGCAGATCCTCGGTGACGTCCATGTCCTTCCTTGATGCCGTAGACGGAGGACGACGAGGCATAGATGAAGCGCCTGACGCCGGCGTCCTTGGTCGCCTTCACCAGCGGCCGGAAGCAGTCGTAGTTGATCGAGCTTGCCGAGGTCGGGATTGAGGTCGAAGGACGGATCGTTGGAGATGCAGGCGAGATGGATGACGGCATCGCAGCCCGCGAGCGCGCGCGCGCACGTCGGCCGGGTTGCGCAGATCGCCCTTGACCTCGAGTCAGCTGCGGATTGCCGCTTCATGCTCGGCGAACACGTCGCCGTAGAGATAGAGATCGAGCACCGACGACCTCGTAGCCGGCCGCAAGCAGCTTCGGGACCAGGTTCGAGCCCACATAGCCGGCGCCGCCGGTCACCATGACGCGCTTGAATCGCTTTGCCATCTTGTCCTGTCCGATTGCTTAAGCGGCAGCAGGCTCAGGCCTGCTTGCCCCAGCCCATGTCGATGTCGAGGACGGCATGGCAAAGCGCCAGATGGGCGACCTCGACGAAGCCGTATTCCTGCGAGCGCACGAAGAAATTGACGTCGCCGGTGCGGCGCAGTCGTTGTCGTCGGTGAAGCCCGAGAAGGTCACGACCCGGCAGTCGCGCGCGCGCGCCGCCTTCACGGCGTTGAGGATGTTCGGCGAGCGGCCGGAACTGCTGATCGCGATCAGCAGATCGCCGGCGCGGGCGTGGAATTCGATCTGCTTGGCGAAGACGTTCTCGTAGCCGAGGTCGTTGCCGAGGCAGGTCAGCGCCGACGGATCGTTGAACGCCATGCGACGCGCAGACTGCCGTTCTTGGAAAAATCGATGGCGAGATGGCTGGCGATGCCGGCGCTGCCGCCGTTGCCGATGAACATGATCTTGTTGCCGGCGTCGTGGGCCTCATGCGCCGCTTGCCGCACCCATTCGCAGCCCTGCGTCGAGCGGCAGCGCCTGCGCGTTGCGGTCGGTCACCTCGGCGCTGCGCAGCAGCTCGGTCGAGCGTGTCGAAATAGCGATCGAGCTTGCCCGCAGTCGCTGCCTTCGTCGAGCACGTCGCCTCCTCTATTTCAGCAGGCCGGTGATGCCCTTGATCAGCGCCGGCTTGTCGATCGAGCGGCGATGGCCGACGATCTCGACCTTGAGCGCGCCGACGACGTTGCCGATGAAGCCGACGCGATGCATCGGCGCCGCCGGCCGCGACCAGCGGCGCCGTCACCGCGAGGAACGCGTCGCCGGCGCCGACCGTATCGACCACGTTCTTGGCGAAGGCCGGGATGGTGTGGACGATGCCGCCGCGCTCGTAGGTGACGCAGCCGTGCTTGCCCTGGGTGACGATGATCTTGCGAGCAATCGATGTGGTCGTCGATCAGCCGGCGCGCGATGTCGCCGACGGTGAGATGCGGTCGCTGACGGCGAGCCGCGCCTCCGGCGCGTCGATGCAGACGTAATCGGCGCGCTGGTATTTGGTGATCAGATTGTAGCCGAGATTGGCGCTGTTGCTCTGGGTGTTGACCGCGAGGAAGCGCGACGTTCGGCGTCAGCGTCTCGATCGACGACTGGCCGAGCAGGCCGTGGCCGAAATCGGTGGCGATGACGACATCGTAGTCGGCCGCCGATCGTCGGCGATCGGCTGCGTCGAGCTCGCTCTGCAGGTCGCGCCGTCAGCGGCTCGTCGTTCATGAAATAGACTTCGAACAGCTTGCGCATGTAGGAGGGATCGACGAAGCGCCGCTTCAGCGTGGTCGGCGCGCCGGGCCGCGTGAACGCGTGCAGCCTGACATTCGGGCGCAGGCTCTGCGCGGATCAGATCCTCGTAGCTGTCGGAGTCGCCGAGGCAGGTGATGATATCGACCTGCTTGCAGAACGAGGCGACGTGATTGGCCGCCGCGAACACGCCGCCGGCGAACAGCTCGCGATCCTGATAGCGGGTCGCGATCATGTTCTCCTTCGGCGTCTTGCCCATCGGCAGGACGTATTGGTACTCGTCGATGATGGCGTCGCCGACCAGCAGCACGCGGTAGTCCTGCACGCGGTCGATCAGCTCGATCAGATCTCGTCGAGCCCGCCGTCCTGGCGCAGGCGTGTCGAGATGCTCGCGGATATGCGGCTCGAAGACGTTGAGATGGCGATTGATCAGCTCGGTCGAGCTGAACGTCACCTCGTCGGTGAAATGGATGCGGCCGCCATGCGCCTCGACCGCGTCGCGCTCGAGCGTGATCTTGCCGGTGATGTCGCCTTCCGGGTTCTGGTAGTCCTGGCCCTTGATGTAGATGCTGCGGCCGGATGCGCTCGATCGCGCTCACCGCGTCGGGCGATGTCGTTGATCGCGACCCAGTCGACATATTGCAGCGTCGCCAGCATCTCGGCGCGCAGCATCTCGCGCTGAACACCGGGCGGCCCGGGCCCTTGTTGACGAAGCGGTCGGCGGTGACGGTGACGATCAGCACGTCGCCGAGCTTGCGCGCGGCCTCCAGATGGCGGACGTGGCCGAGATGGAGCAGGTCGAACGTGCCGTGCGCCTGCACGACGGTCTTGCCCGCACGCGCGAAGCTGCTGCAGCGATCGCGCCGAGCTCGTCCACGGTGCGCACCTTGTCGCGCGGTCCGGACGCGACCGGCAGCCGGGCAGCGCGACGCGGTCAGTTTCAGCGACGCTGGAGTCCATGACTCGCTCCCCCTCGTTCGGCGCTCTTTGCGACCGAGATAGCGGAACCAGTCGTGGTCGCCTCGGCGATGCGCGACGCGGTCCACACCGGAGCATCGCGCCAATAATCGATATTCTCCCGCATGATCGCGCACGCCGTCGGCAAAGCTCACCTTCGGCTCCCAGCCGAGATCGGCGCGGATCTTGGAAATATCGGCCCAGGTGCAGTCCGGTTCGCCCGGACGCTTCGGGATATGCACGCGTCGGCGGCGAGCCCAGCAGCCGGACCAGCTCGTTGACGCTGACCGGCTTGCCGCTGCCGACGTTGTAGATCTCGCCGCGCCTGTCGCTCGCCGGCGACCGTGACCAGGGCATCGACGACATCGCTGACAAAGGTGAAATCGCGCGTCTGCTCGCCGTCGCCGACGATGGTCAGCGGCTTGCCCGCCAGCAGCTGCGCCAGGAACACGCCGAACACGGCGCCATAAGTCCCGACTGGTGCGCGCGCGCGGCCCATAGACGTTGAAGAACCGCACCGAGACCGCCGGCAGGCTGTAGACCTGCGCCCAATGCAGCACCAGCTGCTCGCCGAGATACTTGGTCAGCGCGTAGGGATAGCGCGGATCGGCCGGCGCGTCTTCCGGCGTCGGATAGACCGGCGGGAATGCCGTAGCAGGACGACGAGGCGACATAGACCAAGCGCTTGACGCCATGGCGGCGCGCCGCCTCCAGCACGGCAAAGGTGCCGTCGACGTTGGCGCGGAAATAGGCTTCCGGCTCCTGGATCGAGGGCACGATGTCGGCGCGCGCCGCGAGATGGAACACGCGCTCGACGCCGGCGCATGGCGGCATCGACGGCCGCCATGTCGGCGACGTCGGCCTCGATCGATCTCGACGCGCGCGATTGCCGTCATGCTGCTGGAGATTGGCGCGGCGGCCGACGACGAAACTGTCGAGCACGCGGACGCGCCGCCCGTCCGCGATCAGGCGGTCGACGAGATGGCTGCCGATGAAACCCGCGCCGCCGGTGACGAGGTCGATACCTGTTGCAGTCAGCAAGCCGCACCCCGATGAACGTGAAGTCGGACCTTTTAGCCGCAAAACTCGGAAATGCAAGAATGCTTAGTTGTCGGTCCACCGCCGACATGAAAACCAGAATACCGGCGGGACCAACGAAAGAAATCGGTCGAACGCCCCCGTATTCGATTCCGAGACAAGTGCTATTCGACTGAGCTTCGTCGGCGGCTCGACGTCGTGCGCAAGCGTGCCCGGCAATATCGTAACCTGAAACGGCTGAATTTAAGCGTCAAAACCACGCGGGCTGCTGCGCAGATCCGTTGGCGTTACGATAACCGGCTTGCGTTTTCGGCATGCTGCATTGCAAAAGTCTCTCGGCTCTGGTCAAATCGAAACGACCGGGACAGACCGGCAATGGCCGAACAGGAGGTTTCAACGTGAATCTGGCGGCAATCTTGAGGCGCGTCAGTGCTGGCAGTGGCGCTTGCGGTGATCGGCGGGGCAATGATGCAGGCGCCAGCCTCCGCCGCAGACGATGACCTGGAGCGTCAAAAGCAATTACAAATACAAGGTCCAGGTCGCTTTCTATTCGCAGACGCGGAGCTACGAATGGCCGGGCAGCGGCGACGCCTATAACCTCAACGATTCCGAGACCCATCAATATCCGATCACCTGCAACGACGGGGAAAAGATCTGCTACGGCGGGTGGGTCACCGGCAACGACAAGAAATATTGGGGCGTGGGCTACAACAACGCCCATGGCTGCAAGAACTGCTGCTTCATCTGCGGCGGCGGTCCCATCCCGCGGCAAGTCCTCAATGACGGAGCCGGCGACACGACGACGACGACAATTGATGTTGTCGCCTTCCCGATGTTCTCGTCTGGAACAACGGGACCCGGCGAAGCGTAGGTTCTCGGGTCGCGATTTTGCCGCGCTCCTGCGCCGGATTGTATTCGTCCGCGAACCGACGCTTCGCTCCGGCTTCGATCTCAAGTGCGTGCGAAAAGATCGCCGGCATCCCCTTGGAATCCACTGCGGCGACGGCAACCTTCTCGTTCTTTGATGCGTGGTAGGGGCCGATTTGTGGGCTAATAATCGTGGAATAAAACTTTCAGACAATTTCAACGATGTTTGGCGGAAGGGGTGGGATTCGAACCCACGAGAGACTTGCGCCCCTGGCGGTTTTCAAGACCGCTGCCTTCAACCACTCGGCCACCCTTCCGTCGGCGAATGCATGGGCGATGATTGCGCGTATTGCAAGATTGCGGGCGGCGTCGCGATGCGTACGATCGGTCACGGAAATGGCCGACGGGCAGGGGCCCTTTGCCATATGCCGTTTACCATATTGGCAACTCTGCGTTCCGGATTTCCCAGCGCCGCGCTATGGTTAGCACCGAGACAGAGTTACGAGCCGGAGCGCCCGGGCCATCGGCGCGCGCCTCGGATGGTTCAGTCCGCCGTGTGAGCGTTCGAAGCTTGCGCGCGGGCTGGGATCGGGACGGCAACGACGGGGGGACCCTCAGCCGATGCGGCGGTTTGAGGACGCGGCCTGGACGGCAGCGAAGTTGGGTGCGGCCCTCGTTGGCTGCCTGACGCTCGCGAATTGCTCGTCATCGTCATCCACCAAGACCGGGAGCAAGGTCGACCCGAAATACGGCGTCTCCGCGAGCCCGCGCGTTGTGCAGCCGGGCGAACCGGTCCCGAAGGGCGGCGGCGTCTATCGTGTCGGCCAGCCCTATGTGGTCGAAGGCCGCACCTATTATCCGCAGGAGAATCCGCGCTATCGTGCCGAGGGCACGGCGTCCTGGTACGGCGAGGCCTTCCATGGCCGCCTCACCGCCAATGGCGAGGTGTTCGACATGGAGTTGATCGCCGCCGCGCATCCGACCATGCCGCTGCCGAGCTACGCGCGCGTCACCAACCTTGCCAACCGCCGCTCCATCATCGTGCGCGTCAACGACCGCGGCCCCTATCACGGCGGGCGCGTCATCGACGTCTCGATGCGCGCTGCCGAGGCGTTGGACTTCCAGCGCCGCGGCACATCGCGGGTGAGGGTGGAATATATCGGCCCGGCCCCGATGGAGGGCTCCGACGACCGCCGCCTGATGGCGACGTTGCGCGAAGGCGCGCCTGCACCGTCGCCGTCGCTGGTCCGGGTGGCTTCGACCCGGCCGTTCGTTCCGGCGCCTGAACGGCACGCTTCCGTCGTGCCCCGCCCGCGCGCCGAAGCAGAGCGAGTCCCGGCCGACCGCGAGGTCGTCCCGCCCGGCGAGGGCTGGCTGCGCTCGCGGCCCGATCCCGCCGATGCCGTGGCGAGGGCCGCTTTGCCGCCGCCGGCCGGCCCCTCGCTGGCGCCTTCGGCCACGGCTTACGCGCCGGGGCCTTCCGGATACATGGGGCCCCAGGCGGTCACCTCCGGGCGCGGGCTGTACTGATCCTCGGGTTCCGGCATCGCTCCGGCCGAGCGAACGTCCCGCCAGTCGGGAACCATTTGAACACGCCTGGCGAAAGCTGCTGGGGGGGTCTGGCGGGCGTCAAGATAATACCGGTTACGTCGCCCGTCAGGAGTTCCCTCACTGCGGACCCGCCATTGATTTGCCGGGACCGCGCTTGATAAACATGCCCTCGCCTCATTAGGGATGCCGCGGTCATGACCACGATGCTTCTGCGGGTATTTGCGCGCGCGGTCATCGCAGGCGCCCTGGCATGCGGGCTTGGTGCCCTGGCATCGGCCCAGGCACCCAAGGCGCCGGAGTCGTTCCAGACAAGCGCGCCGCACGCCATCCTGATCGACGCCGACAGCGACACCGTGCTGTTCGAGAAAGGCGCCGACCAGCCGATGTTTCCGGCCAGCCTGAACAAGCTGATGACGATGGCGGTGGTGTTCCATGAGATCAAGGAAGGCCGCCTTGACCTCGATACCGAATTCACCGTTAGCGAGAATGCGTGGCGAAAGGGCGGTGCGCCGTCCGGCGGCTCGGCGATGTATGCCGCCCTGCACAGCCGCGTGAAGGTGCGCGACCTCATCCACGGTGTCATCATCCAGTCCGGCAACGACGCGTGCATCGTGCTGGCCGAGGGTATCTCCGGCAACGAAGCCAACTTCGCCACCCTGATGAACAAGCGGGCCGCCGAGATCGGCCTGACCAAATCCAATTTCACCAACTCGACCGGCCTGCACGATCCGGACCTGAAGGTTACGGCGCGCGAGCTTGCAAAGATCGCGCAGCACCTCATCCAGACTTATCCGGAATTCTACAAGATCTACGGCGAGCGCGAGTTCACCTGGAACAAGATCAGGCAGCAGAACCGCAATCCGCTGCTGGCGATGGGCATCGGGGCGGACGGCCTGAAGACCGGCTTCACCAAGGAGGCCGGCTACGGTCTCGTCGGCTCGGCGGTCCAGAACGGGCTGCGGCTCATCGTTGTCGTGAACGGCCTCAAATCGACGAAGGAGCGCGCCGAGGAAGGCCGCAAGCTGCTCGAATGGGGCTTCAAGGCCTTCGAAGCGCGGCTCTTGTTTGCCGAGGGAGACTCCATCGGCGACGCCAAGCTGTTCGGCGGCGTCGCCGGGCATGTGCCGTTGGCGGCCGGCAGGCCGATCAAGCTTCTGGTGCCGCGCGGTGCCGGCGAAAAGATCGTCGCGCGGATCGTCTATACCGGGCCGGTGCGTGCCCCGGTCGAGAAGGGTCAGCCGATCGGCCGGCTGAAGGTATCGCGCGGCGACAACGTGGTGCTTGAGGTGCCGCTGCACGCGGCTGAAAGTGTCCCACGCGGCAACGTCGCGCAACGCGCCTTCGATGCCGCGAGCGAACTCGTGATCGGCCTGTTCCGTGCCGGGGTCGAACGGTTGTGACGCCGGACGCCGGCCCGGCTCGCGGACGGTTCGTCACCTTCGAGGGCGGGGAGGGGACGGGCAAGTCGACCCAGGCCGCGACACTCTGACGACCGTCTCAAGACCTATGGACTTGGCGTCGTTCTGACACGGGAACCAGGTGGCTCGCCGGGCGCGGAGGCGATCCGCCATGTTCTGCTGTCGGGTGCGGCCAAGCCGCTGGGCTCCCACGCCGAGGCGATCCTGTTTGCCGCCGCGCGCGACGATCACGTGCGGCAGGTCATCCGCCCGGCGCTCGATTCCGGCCACTGGGTGGTCTGCGACCGTTTCGCGGATTCCACGCGCGTCTATCAGGGAGCGCTCGGCAACGTCGATGCCCGGCTGATCGAGGGACTGGAGCGGATCTCGGTCGGCGAGACCAGGCCCGATCTCACTTTCGTGCTCGACCTGCCGGCCGAGGTCGGCCTGGCGCGCGCGGCGCAGCGGCGAGGGCAAGCCCGACCGCTTCGAGAGCGAGGCGCTCGACTTCCACGCCAAGCTGCGCGAGGCCTATCGCGACCTCGCCGAACGCGAGCCGATGCGCTGCATCCTGATCGACGCAGGCCGCGATCCCGAAGCCATAGCCGGAGAGATCTGGTCGGCCGTCAACAAACGGCTCGAGCCCGACCAGGCCGCGCTGATCGCTCGATGCCGTCCGATGACGCGGACCGACGATGACGGCGACTGATGCGGCGCCCTGGCCTCATCCGCGCCAGACCGGCGGACTGTTCGGCCATGCCGAGGCCGAGCGCGCGCTGCTCGACGGCTATCGCGGCGGCCGCCTGCATCATGCCTGGCTGATCGGCGGGCCGGCGGGCATCGGCAAGGCGACGCTCGCCTACCGGATGGCGCGCTTCGTCCTCGCCCATCCCGATCCGGCCGCGCGGCGGTCCAGCGCGCGCTCGTCGCTGGCGGTCGATCCGGCGCATCCCATCGCCCGTCAGGTGGCGGCGCGGGCGCATGGCGACCTCGCTGGTGCTCGACGCGGACTGTCAACGACGCCGGCAACGTGCGCAGCGTCATCACGGTCGACGAGGTGCGCCGCACGGTCTCGTTCTTCGGCTCGACCGCCGGGCAGGGTGGCTGGCGGATCTGCATCGTCGACGCCGCCGACGAGCTGCACAACCGCAAGCCTGCCAATGCCCTGCTGAAGGTCCTGGAGGAGCCGCCTCCGCGCGCGCTGTTCCTGGTCGTCAGCCACGCGCCGGGCCGCCTGCTTCCCACGATCCGCTCGCGCTGCCGCAGGCTGGATGCTGCGGCCGCTCGAGTGACGGCCGATGTGGCCGTGGCCGCCGCCGGCGCGCCGGGCCCGCAGCGCGGACGAACGCCGAGATCGCGGCAGCCGCGGCGCATCGCCGAGGGCAGCGTCGCGCCGTGCGCTCGCGCCTGCTGGACGGCGACGGCGCTCGGAGCTCCGCGAGCGCGTCGGCGGCGCTGCTCGCCGCGCCTGCCGGCCCTCGACGCTCGGCGGCGCTGCACGCGCTCGGCGATGCCGCTCGGCGGCCGACACGACGAAGCTTCGCGACCTTCGTCGACTGCCGTTCGCGACTGGCTCGCATCGCGCGCTGCGGACGAGCGGCGCGGGAGCCGCGCCGCCTTGCACCGCTGCGCGGAGGTGTGGGACAAGGTCAACCGCGCGGCGCGGGACGTCGAGGTCTACAATCTCGATCGCAAGCCCCTGGTTTTCGCGTGTTCGGCATCCTCGCCGATGCTGCGCGACCTGAGCGCCGGCCAGCGTCGGCGTCCGATGACGCGAACCTGCTAACCGTCCGCGGGCCACCGCCAATTCGAGTCCGTGCGCGCCTTCAGAAAGCCGTCAATGGCCGACAAGCCGCCTTATTACATCACCACCGCGATCGCCTATCCGAACGGCGTGCCGCATATCGGCCACGCCTACGAGGTGATCGCGACCGACGCGATCGCGCGCTTCAAGCGGCTCGACGGCTACGACGTGTTCTTCCTGACCGGCACCGACGAGCACGGCCAGAAGATGCAGCAGACCGCGCGCCAAGGAAGGCCTCACCGCGCGCGAACTGCTGGAGCGCAACGTGCCGCGCTTCCAGGCCATGGTCGACCGCTGAACTGCTCCAACGACGACTTCATCCGCACCACCGAAGCGCGCCATCGCGTGTCATCGCGTGGCGATCTGGGAGCGGATGGAGGCGGACGGCGACATCTATCTCGGACAAATATTCCGGCTGGTATTCGGTCCGCGACGAGGCCTTCTACGACGAGAACGAAACGCGGCTCGGCGAGGATGGCGTGCGGCTGCGGACCGCAGGGCACGCCGGTCGAATGGGTGCGAGGAGGAGAGCTACTTCTTCCGCCTCTCCGCCTATCAGGACAGGCTGCTCGACCTCTACGCCGGCATGCCGGACTTCATGCTGCCGAAGGAACGGCGCAACGAGGTCGCGAGCTTCGTCAAAGGCGGCCTGCAGGACCTGTCGATCTCGCGCACCACCTTCGACTGGGGCATCCCGGTGCCGGGCGACCCCAAGCACGTGATGTATGTCTGGGTCGACGCGCTGACCAACTACATCACCGGCGGCCGGCTTTCCCGACACCGAGGGCGGAAGTTCCGGCGCTACTGGCCGGCCGACCTTCACGTCATCGGCAAGGACATCGTGCGCTTCCACGCGGTCTACTGGCCGGCCTTCCTGATGTCGGCGGGCATCGCGCTGCCGAAGCGCATCTTCGGCCACGGCTTCCTGTTCAACCGCGGTGAGAAGATGTCGAAGTCGGTCGGCAACGTCATCGACCCCTTCGCGCTGGCCGACGCCTACGGCGTCGATCCGCTACGCTACTTCTTCCTGCGCGAGGTGCCGTTCGGGCAGGACGGCAACTACAGCCACGAGGCGATCGTCAACCGCATCAATGCCGACCTGTCCAACGACCTCGGCAACCTGGCGCAGCGCTCGCTCTCGATGATGGCCAAGAATTTCGGCGGCGTGCTGTCGCAGCCGGGAGCCTTCTCCGAATCCGACAGGGCCATGCTGGTCGCGGCCGACGCGATGGTCGCCAAGGCGCGCGAAGCACATGGCGACCCAGCAGCTCCATCAGGTGCTCAACGCCGTGTGGGCCGTGGTGGCCGACGCCAACCGCTATTTCGCCGGCGAGGCGCCGTGGGCTTTGGCGAAGACCGATCCGGCGCGCCAGGGCACGGTGCTTTACGTCACCGCCGAGGTCATCCGGCAGGTCGCGATCCTGGCGCAGCCCTTCATGCCGCCGTCGGCAGCCAAGCTGCTCGATATCCTGGCCGTTCCGGCCGGCGAGCGGACCTTTGCCATGCTCGGCGGCGGGCATCGGCTGGCGGCGGGCGTTCCGCTTCCGGCGCCGAGCCCGGTATTTCCGCGCTACGTTGAGCCGGATGGGCCGGCGAAGGGCTGAGTTGCTTTCCAACGGAGGACAGTCCGATTTCTATTCCTGGTTCCTTGCGGGTCGGATTGATGGTGATAGCGACCGCGGCGTTGGTCGTGTGGCAGGGCTGTGCCAACGCGGAGACCTTGCCGGAACGCGTCACGTTCCCCAGCGCTGACGGCAAGACGGCCCTGGTTGGTTATGTCTTCAAGCCGGCGTCGCGCAATGGCGGCCGCGTGCCGGCCGTCGTGATGATGCACGGCCGCGCGGGCGCCTACTCGACGCGTGCCGACGGCGTCTACGATGCCACGACGTTGTCCATGCGCCACAAGTCGTGGGGCCGGCTGTGGGCGGACATGGGTTACGTCGCCCTCATGGTGGATGGATTTGGTCCGCGCGGATATCCGCAGGGCTTTCCGCGATTTCAGTTATGAATCGCGGCCCGAGGAACTCAACGAAGTCACCGTTCGTCCGCTCGACGCCTACGGCGCGCTGGCGTATTTGCGATCCCGGCGGGACGTGTCGGCTGACAGGATCGGCCTGCAGGGCTGGTCCAATGGCGGCAGCGCAGCGCTTGCCACAATGTCAATGAATGCCCCCGGCATCGACAGACCCACACCGGCGACGGGCTTTCGCGCGGCGCTCGTCTTCTATCCGGCATGCGGGTTGAAAGGGCATTTCGACAAAGGCTATCGGCCCTATGCGCCGGTCACGGTGTTCCACGGCACCGCAGACGAGGAAGTGTCCTATCGCACGTGCAGCAAGCTCGTCGAGAAAAGCCGGGACAATGGCGGCAGGATTGAAATTCGACTCTATGACGGCGCGACCCACAGCTTCGACGACCCGGGTCGAAAACGTCAGGGCGTCGCAGCGAATGCGACCGCGACGGACGACGCCATCGAGCGGTCCCGGCGCATCTTCGCGCGCGAACTGGGCGGGAAAGCCCAATGACAGAGCGCAACGCATCACCCGGCACGGACGAAACGCGCCGGGAGATCCCGATCCTGGTGGACAGCCACTGCCACCTGGATTTCCCCGATTTCGCCGAGGAGCTCGATGCCATCGTAGGCCGTGCCGAGGCGGCTGGCCTGGACCGGATGGTCTCGATCTCGACCCGGGTGCGCCGGCACGACCAGGTGCTCGCCATAGCCGAGCGTTTTGCGTCCGTTTATTGCTCAGTCGGCACCCATCCACATCATGCTCACGAGGAACTGGATATCGGCGCCGAGGACCTCGCACGGATCGCCCGGCACCCCCGGGTGGTCGCGATCGGCGAGGCCGGGCTCGACTATCACTACGACTACTCGCCGCGGGAGGCCCAGGAACAGGGCCTGCGCGCTCATATCGCGGCGGCGCGCGAGACCTGGCTCCCGCTGGTCATCCACAGCCGCGAGGCTGACGCCGACATGGGGCGCATCCTGACCGAGGAGATGGGACAGGGGCCCTTCCCGGCCGTGCTGCACTGCTTCACCGGGGGCCGCGACCTCGCGCTGACGGGCATCGATCTCGGCCTCTACGTCTCATTCTCCGGCGTCCTGACGTTCAAGAAGTCCGACGACCTGCGCGCCATCGCGGCCGAACTGCCGGCAGACCGCATCCTGGTCGAAACCGATGCGCCCTACCTCGCGCCGGGCAAGTTGCGCGGCAAGCGCAACGAGCCGGCCTACGTCGTCGAGACCGCCAAGGTGCTCGCTGAGGTACGCGGCACGAGCTACGAGGACATCGCGCGGCAGACGACGGACAATTTCTTCCGCCTGTTCGCCAAGGTGCCGCGCGACGCGGCGGCGGCCGCGTGACCCTCAGCGTCACGATCCTCGGCTGCGGCTCATCGGGCGGCGTACCGCGGCCGGCGCTCGGCTGGGGCGCCTGCGACCCGGCCAACCCGAAGAATCGCCGGCGCCGCACCTCGCTCCTGGTCGAGCGCCGGGACACCGCCGGTATCACCCGGGTGCTGGTCGACACCTCGCCGGACCTGCGCGAGCAGCTTCTCGACGCCGAGGTCGATTTGCTCGACGGCGTGCTCTACACTCACGAGCACGCCGACCACACCCACGGCATCGACGACCTGCGCGGACTGTTCATCCGCCGCCGCCGCCGAATTGATGCCTATCTCGACGAGACGACCTCCAGGGCGGTGCGGGCGAGGTTCGACTATTGCTTCGCCAAGCCGCCCGGCAGCGACTATCCGCCGATCCTCAACGAGCACCGGATCGTGCCTGGGCAGGCCATCACCATCCAGGGCGAGGGCGGGCCGATCACGGCGCTGCCGGTGCTCCAGGAGCATGGCGACATCCCGTCATTGGGCTTCCGCTTCGGGGACGTCGCGTACTCGACCGACCTCAGCGGGATGCCGCCGGACAGCGCGGCAGCGCTTCATGGGCTCAAGCTCTGGATCGTGGATGCGCTAAGGTACACGCCGCACCCCAGTCACCTGAGCCTTGCGGAGGCCCTGGCCTGGATCGAGCGGCTTAAGCCGGAGCGGGCAATCCTCACCAACCTCCATTCCGATCTCGACTACGACACCCTGCGAGCCGCGCTTCCGCCGCATGTTCAGCCCGCACACGACGGATTGCGCGTTGAGCTACAGGATGATTAGATAGTTCAGTATCTATGCACAACATACTGTATTTAATATTGTTCTGCAGATTTGCAGGTTGGTACACGAAAGATGATGAAATTTAGCGATGAATGAGTTATTTCAATAGCTTGTAGCATTCGGCTTGGGCAGCCGAAGAACGACTGAAAATTCGTCTCACAGACCGCCATTGGCGTGCGGTGCCGGCATGCGAGGTGTAAGGTTTAGTTCCATAATATGTCTTATGCGAATCGCAGCTCGGTTTGTAGGCCGCTCCAGCGTACGGCGGTTCGCACCTGTTCGGTTCAGGGATTGGCCCGTTCCAGACGTGAGGACTTGGTTGTCAGGACGCTGCCACTTCTTGACTTGGCCAGCTGAGACCCTGGCTCGGCCCAAACCCGTGTCGGCCTACCCATCGGCGCAAGACGCCCACAGCGCCGCCGCTGCCACTCCGCCGTCATCTTTCTGCCCCTCGCCGATAGTCCGGCCGCTGGAGCAGCCCTACGTGCCTTGCGAAACCGGAGAACTTCATCGACCAGACCGAGCGGCGGACGTGGTTCCTGTTCGAAGCGGGCCGGACCGCCGACAGCACGGGCACTGACCGCTTTCACGGCTTGGCGGGCGGATTGAGATGACGTTTCCTGGGGGAACGCGCCGCTCCCTCGTCGCGCTCGGGCAGACGTTCCGATAGGGTGCCCTGCCCCTTTTTGGACCGCCCATGACGCCCTCCCGCGACATCGTCCGGCTGATCGAGATCATGGCGGCGCTGCGCACGCCGGGCACCGGATGTCCCTGGGACCTCGTGCAGGACTTCGCCTCGATCGCGCCCTACACCATCGAGGAAGCCTACGAGGTCGCCGACGCCATCGCGCGCGGCGATCTCCGGGACCTTCGTGACGAGCTCGGCGATCTCCTGCTGCAGGTGGCGTTCCATGCCCGCATGGCCGAGGAGGCCGGCGAGTTCGATTTCGGCGGCGTCGTCGAGGCCATCACTACGAAGCTCATCCGCCGCCATCCCCACGTCTTCGGCGACGCCCGCGACCTGACGCGGGATCAGGTCAAGGGGGCGTGGGACCGCATCAAAGCCGAGGAAAAGGCCGAGCGCGGCGGCACGGCGGACGCGGGCGCCCTCTCCGGCGTCCCGGTCGGGCTCCCTGCCCTGACGCGCGCCGTCAAGCTGCAGACCAAAGCCGCCAAGGTCGGCTTCGACTGGAACGATCCGCTCGCCGTGCTCGCCAAGATACGCGAGGAAGCCGGCGAGATCGAGGCCGAGATCGCAAGCGGCGACCGCGAGGCCGCGGCCGGCGAAGTCGGCGACCTGCTGTTCGCCGTCGCCAACCTGGCGCGCCATCTCGACGTCGATCCGGAGGCTGTCCTGCGCGGCACGAATGACAAGTTCGGACGCCGCTTTGCCTCGATCGAACGTGCGCTGGCGGCGAATGGCAAATCTCCCGGCGATTCGACGCTCGCCGAGATGGATGTCCTGTGGGATGCGGCGAAAGCGGCCGAGAAGGCATCCCCGGCGGGATGATCAGGCGGTGCCGGCGGCCCGTTTCGCCCTGGTGGCCGGCGACGGCGGCATCGCGCCGGGAAACTTCCGCCGCACGAGATCGGCCTTGTTGTCGTCGGCCCGCACCGTCATCTCCATCATCCCGTCATCGCGGACGGACTTGGCGAGCACTTCGGTATTACGGTGCAGCCAGCTCGCGCCCGCGCCGTCGGCGCCGTCGAGTGAGACGGTCAGCGTCACCCGATCGACCGCGATGCGGTCCTCGATCGCCCGGGCGAGCGTCTCCATGCCCTCCCCGCTAAGCGCCGAAACCAGAACCGGCCGCTCCGCCGGCGGCCGGCGTTCGGCGATGTTGGCGATCTCGATCTTTCGGCCCGGTTCGAGCGCATCGACCTTGTTCCAGAGCTCGACGAGGCGATGGGCGTCGTTGGGATCGATACCGAGCTGGCGAAGCACGCCGGCGACGTCGCCCGACTGCGCCTCAGTGTCCTCGTGCGCCACGTCGCGTACATGCAGGATGACGTCGGCCTCAATCACCTCCTCCAGCGTCGCGCGAAAGGCTGCCACCAGCATGGTCGGCAGATCGGAGATGAAGCCGACGGTGTCGGAGAGGATGATCCGGGTGCCGTGCGGCAGGTCGACGGCCCGCAGCGTCGGGTCAAGGGTGGCGAACAGCATGTCCGCCGACAGCACGTCGGCCTTGGTCATGCGGTTGAAAAGCGTCGACTTGCCGGCATTGGTGTAGCCGACCAGCGCCACGATCGGGTACGGCACACGCTTGCGGCTGTCGCGATGGAGCTTGCGGGTGCGTTTCACGGATTCCAGCTCGCGCTCGATCTTGGCGAGCCGCTCGGAGATCAGCCGGCGATCGGTTTCAAGCTGGCTCTCACCGGGGCCGCCGAGGAAGCCGAAGCCGCCGCGCTGGCGCTCCAGGTGGGTCCAGGAGCGCACCAGCCGGCCCTTCTGGTACGTCAGGTGGGCATGCTCGACCTGGAGAGAGCCTTCCCGCGTCCGCGCCCGCCGGCCGAATATCTCCAGGATCAGGCCGGTGCGGTCGATCACCTTGGCGCCGAACGCCTTTTCCAGGTTGCGCTGCTGCACCGGCGAGACCGCGCAGTCCATCACCACGATCCCCGCCTCCAGCTCCTTCGCCAAGGCAGCGATCTCCTCGACCTTGCCCTTGCCGAGATAGGTCGCTGGGCGGATGTCGTTGAGCGGGACGAGGACAGCCTGCGCCACGTCAAGGTCGATTGCGCGCGCGAGACCAACCGCCTCCTCCAGCTTCGCAGCCGGCGGACGCGTAACGCCGGCGCGACCGGAGGCTCCGCGGTCCGCGCGGCTGAACGGGGTGACCACGATTGCACGTCCGACGCTTGAGCCTTCGGGGCTCAATCGGTCGGCCGTGCCGTCGTGTCGTCCGGGTTCCAACTCAGGTCTTTTCTACCGCCGACGCCTCTTCGGCGCCCTCGAAGAGCTGGATCGGATGACCCGGCATGATCGTCGATATGGCGTGCTTGTAGACGAGTTGCGAGTGGCCATCCCGCCGCAGGAGCACGCAAAAATTGTCGAACCAAGTGACGACGCCCTGCAGCTTCACGCCGTTGACCAGGAAGATCGTCAGAGGCGTCTTGGCTTTACGAACGTGGTTGAGGAAGGTGTCTTGTAGGTTTTGGGAGCGGTCGGCCGCCATTGCCGTTGTTCCGTTTATTTGCTCGCGGCTGAACGCGCGAGATGTTCTTGTTCCGTCGCTTTGCCCCTCGTCGACAAATCCCCACGAGGACTGACTTTACCATTAGATGGTACGGCCGAAGACAGCGCAAGTCTAACTTCGAGGCGCTCCAACGGCGGCTGGACAGCGGCCGCGCCGGGCTCAACTTATTTCGGTGTGGCGGTGAAAGTCGCGGCGCAGCGCTTCCGCGATCAGCCCCGGCGCCCCGTTTCCCACCGGCCGCCCGTCGATGGAGACGACCGGCATGACGATCTGGCTCGCCGAGGTGACGAAGGCCTCGCGGGCCGCGTGGGCCTCCTCGACCGTGAAGGGACGCTCCTCCAGTTCCAGCCCCTGTGCTACGATCACGTCGAACACCACAGTCCGGGTGATGCCGCGGAGAATGCCGTGGTCGGCCGCCCGGGTGACGATCTTGCCGTCCCGGGTCACGATCCAGGCGTTGGTCGATGACCCCTCGGTGACGAAGCCGTCCCTGTCGACGAACCACGCCTCCTTGGCCCCCGCGTCCTTGGCAGCCTGCTTGGCGAGCACGTTCGGCAGCAGCGAGACAGACTTGATATCGACCCGCTCCCAGCGATTGTCCGGAACCGTAATGACCCCGATGCCCTCGGAGGCGGCCTTTTCGCCCGCGGCCAGACTGAGATTGCGGGCGGTGACCACGATGGCCGGCTTGGTGTCCGGCGCCGGGAAGGCATGGTCGCGCCTGGCGACCCCTCGGGTGATCTGGAGGTAGACGATGCCGTCCCGCACGCGATTGCGCCGCACGGTTTCGCGCAGGACCACGCCGAGCGAGTCGAGACCCATCGGGACGGCGATGCGCAACTCGCCGAGCGAGCACTTTAGCCGCGCCATGTGACGGCGCTCGTCGACCAGGCGCCCTGCCCTCACCTCGCAGACCTCGTAGACGCCGTCGGAGAACTGATAGCCGCGGTCCTCGACATGCACGGCCGCGTCCCCATGAGGCACATAGCGGCCGTTCACGTAGGCGATGCGTGACAAGATCGGCTCCTTGGATTGGGTTTGGGCGGAAGCGGCAGCGTGCTCAATCGATACCGAGCGCCTTGAGCTTGCGGTGCAGCGCCGAGCGCTCCATGCCGATGAACTCGGCGGTGCGCGAGATGTTGCCGCCGAACCGGCTGATCTGCGCCAGCAGGTATTCGCGCTCGAACACCTCCCTTGCCTCGCGCAGCGCCATGCCCATGAGCTGCTCGCCGCCGTTGCCGTTGGGCATCGCCGGCACCATCGCGCCGACGTCCTGCGGAAGCATGCTGGCGGTGATGATCGCCTCAGGATCGCCGCCGGCCAGGATCATCACGCGCTCGACGTTGTTGCGAAGCTGGCGCACGTTGCCCGGCCAGCCGTGGGACTGCAGCACCGCAATGGCATCGATGCCGATTCGGCGCTTCGGCAGTCCGGTCGAGCTCGATATCTGGTCCATGAAATGGTCGACGAGCTCGGGGATGTCCTCGCGGCGTTCCGCGAGCGGCGGAACCCGGATCGGCACCACCGACAGCCGGTGATAGAGGTCCTCCCGGAATTTGCCGGCGGCGACGTCGGCTTCCAGGTTGCGCGCGGTCGAGGAAACGATGCGGACGTCGACGGCGACCTTGTTGGTGCCGCCCACCCGCTGGAATGTCTGGTCCACCAGCACGCGCAGGATCTTGCTCTGCGTCTCGCGCGGCATGTCGGCGATCTCGTCGATGAACAGGGTGCCGCCATCCGCCTCCTCCAACGCTCCTACCTTCCGGTTCTGCGTCCCGTTGGATGCCTCGACGCCGAACAGCTCGACCTCCATGAGCTCGGGAATGATGGCGGCGGCATTGATCACGACGAACGGACCGTTGGCGCGCTGCGATTGCAGATGGACGCTCCGGGCAGTCAGTTCCTTGCCCGCGCCGGAGGGACCGACGATGAGGATGCGGCTGTTGGTCGGCGCGACCTTCTCGATCGTCTGTCTCAACTGGTTGAGTGCCGGCGAGTGTCCGACCAATGTCGTGAGTGGAGCGAGATGCTTGAGCTGCTTGACCTCCCGCTTGAGCCGCGAGGTTTCGAGCGCGCGGGTAGCGACGAGTAGAAGCCGGTCCGCCTTGAACGGCTTCTCGATGAAGTCGTAGGCGCCGCGCTTGATCGCAGAAACGGCGGTCTCGATGTTGCCGTGGCCGGAGATCATCACGATCGGCAGCTCGGTGTGCTCCTCCTTGATGGCATCGAGGAGCTGCAAGCCGTCGAGGCGGCTTCCCTGCAGCCAGATGTCGAGGAACAGCAGGTTCGGCCGGCGCGTCTTGACCGCCGCGAGCGCATCGTCGCTGTTACCCGCGGTGCGCGTGGTGTAGCCCTCGTCCTCCAGGATTCCGGCCACAAGGTCGCGGATGTCCGCTTCATCGTCGACGATGAGGATGTCGTCCGCCATGGCCTATCCCTCGCTTGCGACTTTGCTTGTCTCGAAAGGTGCGTCGCCGAGGCCCGCTGGCGCGGGCTCTCGTCCCAAATCCTTGACCACCTCAGAATCGTTCGTCGTCACAGAGTCCGTTACGGTTCGAGCCATCGCCGTGGCGGCAAATCGCAGCCGGATCCAGGCGCCCCGTCCGCCGGTGGCAACCTCTGGAGCATCGAACAACTCGATCTTGCCGCCATGGTCCTCGAGGATCTTGCCGACGATGGCGAGGCCGAGGCCGGTGCCCTTCTCGCGGGTCGTGACATAGGGCTCGAGCAGCCGGTTCCGGTTCTCCTTCGGCAGCCCGAGGCCATTGTCGATAACGTCGATGACGATATCATTTCCTTCGCGCCCAGTGCGGATGCGAATTGTCCCACGGCCGAGCTCAGTCTCCGGAACGGCGGCGATCGCCTCCGCCGCGTTCTTCACGATGTTGGTGAGCGCCTGGGAGACGAGCCGGCGGTCGAACCGCCCCATCATGGGATCTTCCACGGCCTCCACGTCGATGTCGATGTCGGCATGGGCGACGCGCATCAGGAAGACGACCTGGCGCACCATGTCCGCCACATCCTCCTCGGTCATGACCGGCTTGGGCATGCGGGCGAAGCGCGAGAACTCGTCGACCATGCGCTTGATGTCGTCGACCTGGCGCACGATCGTGTCGGTGCATTGCTCGAAGACCGCGCGGTCCTCGGTGATCACCTTGCCGTATTTGCGCTTCAGCCGTTCAGCCGAGAGCTGGATCGGCGTCAGCGGGTTCTTGATCTCGTGCGCGATGCGCCGGGCGATGTCGGCCCAGGCGGACGAGCGCTGCGCGGCGACCAATTCGGTTATGTCGTCGAGCGTGACGACGTAGCCATGTTCCGCCTCGCCCGACTGTTCGGTGGTGACGCGGACCGAAAGGTTGCGCTCTTTGCCGTTGCGGCTGATCGTCGCCTGCCCCTGCACCAGGCGGTGCAGGCCCGACCGGGCCTCGTCGAGCAGCGGCACCAGTTCGGGAACGACGTCGTCCAGACGCTCCTGCAACGCCTCCCCTTCGCCGCGCCCGATGAGCTTTTCCGCCGAGCGGTTCATCAATGTGATGCGCCCTTCCGAGCCGACGCCGATGACGCCGGCGCTGGCGCCCGAGAGAACAGCCTCGGTAAAGCGCCGCCGGCTGTCGATCACATCGCGGGCGCGCATGAGATCGTCGCGCTGGGTGCGCAGCTCCTGGGTCATCGTGTTGAAGGTCTCGCCGAGCTGGGCGAGGTCGCCTTCCGACCGCCTGACCGGGACCTGGACGGCGAGGTTGCCGCCGGCAACCAGGTTGGCGGCACCGATAAGGCGCCGGATCGGGGCGACCATGCCGGCGGCGAAATTGAATCCGATCCACACCGCCGACAGCAGCACGATGAGCGCGATGACGGTGAAGATCAGGCCGAACGCGACTTGGTTGCCGAGGCGGCCGGCCTCCAGCCTGGCGTAATCGGCGACGGCTTTCTCGGTCGTTCTCAGTTGCTCCAGGACGGCCGGATTGAGCGGCCTCGCGACGTAAAGGTATGTATCCTCATAGCCGCGCAGCTTGATGATCGCGGCGACGTAATCGGTATCGGGCAACTGGACGATCTCGGGCTCGTTCTCGTTGATCTGCTCGATGCCGGCGCTCGTCGGCCCGACGAAGTTGCGGTTGAACTGCAGCTCGGCCCGCTCAATGACTGACAGGTCGCGGTGGAGCATCATCGCCGCCGGCAAGCCGCGGATCGAAGCCTGCGCGTTGAGGAACTGACGAAAGCGCTCGCGGTCCATCTCGAAAAGCGGCTTCGCCCGCGACACGTCCACCGCCATCGCCAGGATATCGCCGCGGATCATCGCGCCATGCTCGCGCAGGTAGGCGCGGGCCACGGTCAGCGAGTTCGCGATCACCGCGCGGGTCCGGGTGGAGAACCAATGGTCGAGCCCGCGGTCGAGCGTCACGCTGGCGATGACCGCGACCACGATCGCCGGCACCGCCGCGATCACAGAGAACAACCCGACGATGCGAAGCTGAAGCCGCGCACCGGCGCTGCCCCGGCGGCGGGCCTGAATCATCTGCCAGAGCTCGCGCATGATGAGCGACAGCAGGATGATCACCGCCGCGGCGTTGATCAGCAGAACGGTGGTGACGACCTTGGGCGTCGGCTCGACCGGTGTCAGGCCGGTGAGGACGAAAAAGGTCACTAGCGCCGACAGCAGCGCGAGGAACATCGCGACGCCGCCGATGATGATGATGGATCGCCGCGTCACCACGGCGGTCGCAATCGTCGTGTCTGCGAGCGCGACTTGGGCGACGCTGGTCATGTGCAAGAACGAGCCGGAAATGTGAAATCGAACTGAAGTGATGCTTTTCTACAACAATGTTGCCGAATTACGACAAATCCGCGGCAGCCCGCGGCGGCTTAACAGCCATGCAGACATAAAATAGGTCACTAGATGCCCGTGATAATCGCCGGCACCGTGGCCGATCAATTGCTGGTCCGGACGACCTGGATATCGAGATCGCGGATCTTCTTGCGCAACGTATTGCGATTGACCCCTAGCAGGTCGGCGGCGCGGATCTGGTTGCCCCGCGTGGCCGCCAGCGCGGCGGCAAGCAGGGGATATTCGATCTCGCGCAGGATACGGTGATAGAGGCCGGGCGGGGGAAGATTGTCGTCGAAGCCGCCGAAATATCGCGCGAGATGACGCTCCACGGCGGCGGAAAGGCCCTCGTCGGGGCGAGGCTCGTCCGGCCCGGACAGCAGCGGCTGGGCCAGTTCGGAATCGATGACGGCGCCGGTGATGGTCTCCTGGGGATAGAGCGCGGCGAGCCGGCGGGCGAGGTTTTCGAGTTCACGAACGTTGCCGGGCCAGCGATAGCGCTTCATCCGCTCCATCGCGGCGGCGTCGAATTGCTTTGCCGGCAGGCCCTCGCGCTCGGCCTGAGCGAAGAAGTGCCGGATCAGGTCCGGGATATCCTCGGTGCGCTCGCGCAGCGGCGGAAGCCGCAGCGGCACGACGTTGAGGCGGAAGAATAGGTCCTCACGGAACAACCCCTGCTGAATGAGCTGGCGTAGGTCCTTGTTGGTCGCGGCGACGATGCGGACGTCGGCCTTGATCGGGGTGCGGCCGCCGACGGTCGTGTACTCGCCCTGCTGGAGCACGCGCAGCAGCCGCGTCTGCGCCTCCATCGGCATGTCGCCGATCTCGTCCAGAAACAGCGTACCGCCCTCGGCCTGCTCGAAGCGGCCGGTCGCCCGGCTGTTGGCGCCGGTGAAGGCACCCTTCTCGTGGCCGAAGAGTTCGGATTCGATAAGATCGCGCGGGATCGCCGCCATGTTGATGGCGACGAATGGTCCGGTCCGCCGCTTGCCGTAGTCATGCAGCGCGCGCGCCACCAGCTCCTTGCCGGTCCCGGATTTGCCGGTGATCATCACGGTGAGGTCGGTCTGCATCAGGCGGGCGAGCAGGCGATAGATTTCCTGCATCGCCGGCGAGCGGCCGACCAGCGGAATGGAATCGAAGTCCTCCGGCGTCGCCTGGGCGGGGCGGCGCTCCTTGGGCTCCGAGAGCGCGCGCCCGACGACCGCGATCAGCTCCTTGAGGTCGAACGGCTTGGGCAGGTACTCGTAGGCGCCCTTCTCGGAGGCGCGGATTGCGGTCATGAACGTATTCTGCGCGCTCATGACGATCACCGGCAGGTCCGGCCGCATCTTCTTGATGCGCGGCAGCAGGTCGAACACGTTCTCGTCCGGCATCACCACGTCGGTGATGATGAGGTCGCCCTCCCCCTGGCTCACCCATCGCCACAGCGTGGCGGCGTTGCTCGTGGAACGCACGTCGTATCCGGCACGCGATAGCGCCTGATTGAGAACGGTGCGGATCGCGGAGTCGTCGTCGGCGACCAGGATGCTTGCCGCGGGCATGAACGTCCTCTCAACTCACACCGGACGGCTCGCCGCCGTCGCCGGTATACATGGGCATCAGCACACGGAAGGTCGTATGCCTTGGCTGCGACTCGCACTCGATGATGCCGCCGTGGTCCCCGATGATCTTGGCAACCAGTGCAAGACCGAGGCCGCTCCCGGTCGGCTTGGTCGTTACGAACGGATCGAACAGGTGCGGCGTCAGGTCGTCGGGTACTCCCGGCCCGTTATCCCGCACGCAGAATTCGAGCGGCAGGGAGACGCGCATCTTCGAGCCCGGCAGCGACAGGCGCACGCCCGGGCGGAACGCGGTGGTAAGCTGGATCTCGCCGTCATTGGCATCGCCGATCGCCTCGGCCGCGTTCTTCACAAGGTTGAGGAACACCTGGATGAGCTGGTCGCGGTTGGCGAACACCGGCGGCAGCGAGGGGTCGTATTCCTCGATGAACTTCACATGGCGGGCAAAGCCGCTCTGGGCGAGCTTCTTCACGTGTTCGAGCACGACATGGATGTTCACGGATTCGCGCTCGATCGGGCGCTCGTCGGCGAATACCTCCATGCGGTCGACGAGCTTCACGATGCGATCGGCTTCGTCACAGATGAGGCGCGTCAGCGTGCGGTCCTCGTCGTTTGCCGACTGCTCCAGCAGTTGCGCCGCGCCGCGGATGCCGGACAGCGGGTTCTTGATCTCGTGAGCCAGCATCGCGGCGAGCGCGATCACCGAGCGCGCGGCACCGCGATGGGTGAGTTGGCGGTCCATCTTGTCGGCAATGGTGCGCTCCTGGAGCATGATGACGACGTGGCCCGACCGCTCCGGCATCGGCGCGACATGAAGGTCGACCAGCCGCTCGCCGGGATTACGCGGGGTTCCAAGATCGACCTTATATTCGTTCACGGGAGCGCCCCGCCCGCGTACCTGTTCGATCAACGCCAGGATCGGGCTGCCGAAGGGCACGACGTCGCGGACGAGATGGCGGCGCAGCATCGAGATCGAGGCCTCGAAGAAAGCCTCCGCGGCGGCATTGGCATCGGTGATGCGGCCGTCGGCCGCCACCACGATCACCGGATGCGGCAAGGCGTTGAGCACCGCTTCGGCCGATCCGGCGGCGAGCGGCGTCGCATGCATTGCATGGCGGCTCATGCCGCAGCCCTCCAGGCAAAGGCGTCATACGCCTCGGCGATGCCGCGCATCGCAGCAGGCGGATGGTCGGCGGTCAGCACACGGGTTCGGAAATGCCGGAGCAGCTCGGCCGGGACGCCGGCGGTCTCGGCCGCGACATCGAGGGCCCAGCCGAGATGCTTGCGCGCATGGCGCAGGCCGATGCGCGCGCTGTGATTGGTGAGCATCTCATCGTAAAGCGCTATGATGAGGCAACGCTGCACATCGAGCGTCGGATCCGCTTCGCGCCGGCCGGTCGCGAGATAGCGCCCGATCTGGCCCGGAAACCACGGCCGCCCCTGTGCGCCGCGACCGACCATCACGGCGTCGGCACCGGACGCGGCGAGCGCCGCATCGGCATCCTCGAAGGTCATGATGTCGCCGTTGACGACGACCGGGATCGACACCGCCTCCTTGACGTGGCGCACCGCCGTCCAGTCCGCCACGCCCTTATAGAACTGGCATCGCGTGCGGCCATGGACGGTGATGAGGCGCACACCGGCCGCTTCGGCGCGGCGTGCAAGCTCGGGCGCATTCACAGAACTGTCATCCCAGCCGAGGCGCATCTTAAGCGTGACGGGCACCGTCACGGCAGCAACCGTAGCGTCGATCAGGCTCAAGGCATGATCGAGATCGCGCATCAGCGCGGAGCCTGATTGACCGGTGGTGACCTGCTTAGCCGGGCAGCCCATGTTGATGTCGATGACGGCCGCGCCTGAAGCCTCGGCGATGCGTGCGCCTTCCGCCATCCAGCGGGCCTCGCAGCCCGCGAGCTGCACGGCATGGATGCCGACGCCCTGCCCTTCCATGCGAACCCGCGCGTCGCGACGGCCACTGACCAGCAGCTCGCTTGCCGTCATCTCGGAGACGACGAGACCTGCGCCAAGCTTCTCCGCCACGCGGCGGAATGGCGCGTCGGTGATCCCGGACATGGGCGCGAGGATCGACGCGTTGGGCACCTCTACGCGTCCAATCGCAAAGCCCGTGCGTCGCAAAGCAGATGCTTTCAGAGAGGTCACAACTTCCTGCACATGTTTTAGGCTATTTCTGCAATTGCTTAGAGTTTAGCCATTTTTTTCGGCAACGCAAGTATTGCACTGCAACAATTTTCTGACGAGGTGAATTCGGTTTGCCGGGTCGATCTGAATCGGTAAAGCGTCTCCGTCGTCTATTTTCGGGAGCGATGACGTGATGAGGCCGGCGGTCGCGGCAGTGGTGGTGGCCGGCGGTCGCGGGACCCGCGTCGGCGGAGATTTACCTAAGCAATACATAACGATAGCGGGCGAGCCTGTGCTGCGGACCACTCTCGGTCTGTTCGCCGCTCATCCGCTGGTCACGCAGGTCCAGGCGGTGATCCATCGCGACGACATCGACGCCTTTGCGTCGCTGGCATCGCCCCTGCACCTGCCCCCGCCCGTGTTCGGCGGCCAGACACGCCAGGCATCGGTCCGGGCGGGACTGGAGGCACTGAGTTCCCGCCCCGGACATCGTGCTCATTCACGATGCGGCGCGGCCCTTTGCATCTCCGGCTCTCGTGTCCCACGCGATCGATGCCGCGGCGCGATTCGGAGCCGCCGTCCCTGCCCTTCCCGTCACCGACACAGTCAAGTCCGTCAGCGCATCAGGCCGCGTCCTTGAAACGCTGGATCGCACGACGCTGCGCATCATCCAGACGCCGCAGGCCTTCTCATACGCGGTGCTGCTGGACGCGCATCGCCGTGCCGCGGTTGCGGGGCTGTTTGATTTTTCCGATGACGCCGCCCTGGCCGAGTGGGCAGGTATCGCGGTCACGACATTCGAAGGCGAGCAGGGCAACATGAAGCTGACCACGCCGGAAGATTTCACCCGGGCCGAGGCCGAACGACTTGCGGCCTTGGCCGACGTGCGGACCGCAACGGGCTTCGATGTCCATGCTTTCGGCGATGGCGACAACGTGATGATCGGCGGCATCAACATCCCGCATCAGCGCGGCGTACAGGCGCATTCCGACGGCGACGTTGCGCTTCATGCCCTGACCGACGCCTTGCTCGGCGCGCTGGCGGATGGCGACATCGGCGACCATTTCCCCCCGAGCGACGCGCGCTGGCGCGGAGCGGCGTCCGACCAGTTCCTCTCCTTCGCAGCCGACCGGGTGCGGGCTCGGGCCGGCCTCGTCGCCCATCTCGACGTGACCATCATATGCGAGGCGCCGCGGATCGGCCCGCATCGCGACGCCATGCGGGAGCGCATCGCGGCAATCGCCGGCATTTCCCCGTCCCGCGTGGCCGTCAAAGCGACGACGAGCGAGAAGCTCGGGTTTACCGGGCGCGGCGAAGGCATCGCAGCGCTCGCCACCGCGACCATCCGGTTGCCGTGGAGCACATCGTGATCGACGACGAGCTCCGTGCAGCCGCGGTCCGCGTGCTCGATGCTTGCCGTGCACGTGGATGGCAGGTCGCGACCGCGGAATCCTGCACCGGCGGCCTCGTCGCCGCCGCGCTGACGGAGATTGCCGGATCGTCGGACGTGGTCGACCGCGGCTTCGTCACCTACTCGAACGCCGCCAAGGAGGCGATGCTCGGCGTCCCGGACGTGACGCTGTCACGCTTCGGCGCGGTGAGCCGCGAGACCGCGGAAGCCATGGCGCGGGGCGCGCTCGCGCGCTCGCCGGCCGACATCGCCATATCGATTACGGGCATCGCGGGTCCCGGCGGCGGCTCGCCCAGCAAGCCTGTCGGTCTTGTGCATTTCGCGGTCGCCGCGAAGACCGGACGCTTAAGCCACGTCGAGCAGCGTTACGGCGATATCGGCCGCAGCGAGGTGCGGCGCCGATCGGTCTTGCAGGCATTGGCCATGCTGGACGAGTTCGCTCAACCTTCCGCAGTCACGCCATAGACCACGTCGGCGCGGCGTTCGAAGGCTTCGGCGAATTTGCGGAACGCGGTGTCGAACATCGCTCCCATGAGCAGGCCGAGCGTCCGGCTCTTGAACTCATAGGCGATAAAGAATTCCACCTCACATTCGTGCTCGCCCAGCGGGCGAAAGGTCCAGCGATTGTCGAGTTGGCTGAACGGCCCGTCGAGATATTCGACCTGGATCTTCAGGTTGGGCCGGTCGAGGGTGACGCGGCTGGTGAACGTCTCCTGGAGCAGCTTGTAGGCGACCGTCATATTCGCGCTGAGAACCTCGACCCCGTTCGTCCCGTCGCGCCTGCGCACGCGCAACGCGCGGCACAGCGGCACGAACTCGGGATATTTTTCGATGTCCGCGACGAGGTCGAACATTTCGGCCGCCGCGTGGCGCACACGGCGCCTGGACGAGAACTGCCGCATGTCAGTGCGCGAGCATGGCTTCGCGCGCGGCGCGCACCTTGGCGAAATCGTCGCCCGCGTGATGCGACGAGCGCGTGAGCGGCGAGGCCGAGACCATCAGGAAGCCTTTGCCATAGGCAAGCGTCTCGTAGGCCTTGAACTCGTCCGGCGTGACGAAGCGGGCAACCGCGTGATGTTTTCGCGTCGGCTGCAGGTATTGGCCGATGGTGAGAAAGTCGACGTCTGCGGCGCGCAGGTCGTCCATGAGCTGGAGCACTTCATTTCGCTGTTCGCCGAGGCCGACCATCATCCCCGACTTAGTGAACATCGACGGGTCGATCTCCTTCACCTTCTGCAGCAGCCGAAGCGAAGCGAAGTAGCGCGCGCCGGGGCGCACGGTGAGATAATGCGACGGCACGGTTTCGAGATTGTGGTTGAACACGTCGGGACGCGCCGCGACGACTGTCTCCAGGGCGCCGTCCTTACGCAGGAAGTCGGGAGTCAAGATTTCGATCGTGGTTGCCGGCGTCGCTGCGCGGATCGCGCGGATCGCCGTGGCGAAATGCCGTGCCCCGCCGTCGGGCAGATCGTCACGGTCGACCGACGTGATGACGACGTGCGACAGCCCGAGCGTCGCCACGGCGGCGGCGACGTGCTCCGGCTCGTCGGCGTCCAGCGGACCCGGCAGGCCCGTCTTCACGTTGCAGAAGGCGCATGCCCGCGTGCAAGTGTCCCCCATGATCATGAAGGTCGCATGCTTCTTGTCCCAGCATTCGCCGATATTGGGACATCCCGCCTCCTCGCACACGGTGTGGAGGCCATGCTGGCGAACGATGCGGGCCGTTTCCAGGTAACCCCGTGACACCGGCGCCTTGACGCGGATCCAGTCCGGCTTGCGCTGAAGCGGGGTGTCGGGCCGGTTCACCTTCTCGGGGTGGCGCGGACGCGCATTCGAGCCGGTGACGGTATCGAGGACGACGGTCATGGATGCTCCGGCGGCGGGCGCCTGCACCCTACTTACGAAGCCAGACCCTGCATCGCAAGCTTATGCCGTCCGCTGGTCGCAACTCGGCCGATCCGCTCCTGGACCAGGCAGCCGGAACTAAAAGCGCTCCAGCGGAGCTGGAGCGCGCCGTGCCTCTACCGGTTCCGTCAGCGGACCGCGGTGTCCACACTCATGAAGGTAGTGGTCAGGTTCGTGCCGACCGTCGTCACGACAGTTCGATGGCCACCGCGATTCCCGCGGCGACCAGACCGTACTCGATGGCGGTCGCCCCTGAATTGCCCTTCAAGAGGCGGCGTAGAAGTCTCATGGATAAACTCCCGTTCGTTGAATTCTCCCAGGCCAAATGACCTGTCGGAAGAGTTCGGAACACAAGCCAAAAGGTCTTCCGCTTCAATAAACGCTATAGTTGCAGTTTTATAGATTGAACCTCCGTTTGGAGACGAGTATCAGCGACGAACGCCGCAACGAAATATGCCGGCCAGCACTGCGGCTGACCGGCATATTCGAGGTCGGATGTCGACGTTACTTTTTGTTGTTGCCGCTGGAATCGTTATGTCCGGCGCCGGTCGGGGTATTCGGTGTTACCGGCGCCGTTCCGGTCGTCGAGGTGCTGGTATTCGACTGGTCGCTCGTCTGCGGCGGGGCGGTCGTCCCGTTGGGATTGGGCCGGGTCTGTGGCTGCGTGGATTGCGCAAAGGCTGCGGTCGAAACGGCACTGGCGAGCGCCGCCGCGAGAACAAGCGAAGTGATGCGGGTCATGGTGAATTCCTCCTTGGGACCATCGCTGGCTCAACCGGAGAAACGAACCAATCGTTCCGCTTCGGGCGTGCTTAAATATTCAACACCCGTCCATAGGCGTCGAGCACGGCTTCCTTCATCATCTCCGACAGAGTGGGATGCGGGAAGATCGTATGCATCAGCTCCTCTTCGGTGGTTTCCAGGTTCATCGCGACAACATAGCCCTGGATCAGTTCAGTGACTTCCGCGCCGACCATGTGGGCGCCGAGAAGCTGCCCGGTCTTCTTATCGAAGATCACTTTGACCAGGCCCTGGTCCTCGCCAAGCGCGATCGCCTTACCGTTGCCGGCGAATGGGAAGCGGCCAACTCTGATCTCGCGGCCGCCCTCCTTCGCCTTGGCCTCGGTGAGGCCTATGGAAGCCACCTGCGGCTGGCAATAGGTGCAGCCGGGGATCAGGCTCTTGTCCATCGGATGGACCTTGAGGCCCTTGATCGCCTCGATGCAGATGACGCCTTCGTGCTCGGCCTTGTGCGCCAGCATCGGCGGGCCGGCGACGTCGCCGATGGCATAGATGCCCGGCACGCTGGTCTTGCAATGGCCGTCGATGACGATGGTGCCGCGGTCCGTCTTCACGCCGAGCTTCTCCAGCCCGAGGCCCTCGATATTGCCGACCACGCCGACGGCAGAGATCACGCGCTCGAACTCGATCGTCTGGGTCTTACCCTTGCCGTCGTCGATCGTCGCCGCAACGCTGTCTGATTTCTTGTCGAGCTTCGTCACCTTGGCCCCGGTGAGGATCTTGATGCCCTGCTTCTCGAACTGCTTACGGGCCAGGCCGGCGATCTCTGCATCCTCCACGGGAAGGATTTGCGGCAGCACCTCGACCACGGTGACGTCGCTGCCCATGGTGCGGAAGAACGACGCGAACTCGATGCCGATCGCGCCGGAGCCGACGACGAGCAGCGATTTCGGAATCTTCGGCGCCACCATCGCCTCGAAATAGGTCCATACCAGCTTGCCGTCCGCTTCCAGGCCCGGGAGGCTGCGCGGCCGCGCGCCGGTCGCGACGATGATGTGCTTGGCCTGATAGGCACCGGCGCCGAGCGCGCCTTTCGGCGGCTCCGTCTTGAGGCGCGAATCCGAAGTCTTCACCGTGACCTTGCCGGGCGCGTCGATCGTCGCCTCGCCCCAGATCACCGTGACCTTGTTCTTCTTCATCAGGAAGCCGACGCCGGCATTGAGCCGCTGCGCGACGCCGCGCGAGCGCTTCACCACTGCGCCGGCATCGAAACCGACATTGTCGGCGGACAGGCCGTAGTCCTTGGCGTGCTGCATGTAATGGTAGATCTCGGCCGAGCGCAGCAGCGCCTTGGTCGGGATGCAGCCCCAGTTGAGGCAGATGCCGCCGAGGTACTGCTTCTCGACGATCGCGACCTTGAAGCCGAGTTGTGCCGCCCGGATCGCGGTGACGTAGCCGCCCGGGCCCGAGCCGATGATGATGACGTCGAACGAGGTGTCAGCCATGCCGCCGTGCCTTCAGTTCTGCGGGATACCGGTTGAATAGTGTCCGCATCGGGAATCTAATTGCCGCAGCAAGGAATGTCGAAGGAGGAACGTCATGGGACCGGGGTTGGGCCACGTTGCGGCCGGCATAGCCGCATTTGCTCTCACCTTTCAAGCCGCCGCGGCGGCCGAGCTCAAGGTGCTCACCACGCCAGCCCTGCATGCCGTGTGGGACGAGCTCGCGTCAAAATTCGAAGCGCAAGGCCACAAGCTCAATGTGGTGTACGCGGCATCCGGCGCCATCGCGAAACGGGTCGCAGAGGGCGAGGCCGCCGATGTCGTCGTCAGCACGGCGGCGGGCATCGACGACCTGACCAAGGGCGGCAAGCTGATCCCGGGAACCGGCGCGCCGGTCGCAAGCTCGGGCGTCGCCGTGGCCGTGCTCAAAGGCGCGCCCAAGCCCGACGTTTCGACTCCGGAGGCCTTGAAGAAGGCCCTGCTCGCCGCCAAGGCGGTGGCCTATACCGATCCGGCAAGCGGCGGCGCGAGCGGCATCCATTTCGCCAAGGTGCTCGACCGCCTTGGCATCGCCAGCGAAGTCAATGCCAAGGCCAAGCTCGGCAGCGGCGTCCCCGCCGGGAGCTTCGTCGTCAAAGGCGAGGCCGATCTCGCCGTGCAACAAGTGCCGGAATTACTGGCGGTGGAGGGGATCGAGATTGCCGGGCCGTTGCCGGCCGACCTGCAGAGCATCACGCGTTTTGCCGCCGGTGTGCATGCGACATCCAAGGACATCGACGCCGCCAAGGCCTTGATCCGATTCCTGGCAACGCCCGAGGCCGCTGCCGTGATCAAGGCGAAGGGGCTGGACCCGGCGCCGTCGGTGCCCCCGAAGGCGTCGTAGTCAGCCGTCAGACCTTCTGAGGCGTACGAAAGAAAGCTCGACCTGATCAAGCCAACGTGGCTGGAGCAGATTGAAGCCTGCTCTCGCAATTTGAAGCGATGCCCGCTGAAGCTCTTCGCGTTTTATGGTTCCGTTGATAATTTTTTCAACGTCAAGCGTCCTAGATCCGGGTTGCGCGATTAAGGTACGAAAAGACACCATCGCGCCTTCCGGCTCAGTACTTTCGACGAGGACGAGTTCGCCCCAGTAAAGCTCATCAAATCGCACAGCGGCCTTGCGGATCGTATCGGCATCAAGGGATGTCGCGATCTGCGACGCGGCTTTGGTAGCGTCTTTCGTGAGTTCGACCTTGAGGTCAAAATATTTTTGTGAGGGATAGCGAGTGCTTTCTGAGAAGGAGCCATAAAGCACCCAAATCGCAACAGCGGTTATTCCCAGCAGCGCGAGCGCCGCCAAGCCGCGTTCTCCGAATACGGCGCGTAACGTCTCGAAAATCTTGTCCCACATATTGCTTCCTCGGCCGTATAGCGGGAAATAGACCAGCAATACCTGAGCTGCGATTTGGGGGTTCGACGATTTTATCGAGTTCGCGGCAGCGCGGAAAGCACGCTCACACCACCATCATCACCGGATTCTCGATGAGCTTCCGGAACGCCCCGATCAGCTCGGCGCCCAGGGCGCCGTCGATGGCGCGGTGATCGCAGGACAAGGTGCACGACATGATCGTCGCCGGCACGATCTGCCCCTTGCGCACCACCGCCCGCTCCTCGCCGCTTCCCACCGCCAGGATCGACGACTGCGGCGGATTGATCACGGCGGTGAAATCCTTGATGCCGTACATGCCGAGGTTCGACACCGACGAGGTGCCGCCCTGGTATTCGTTCGGCTTGAGCTTCTTGCCCTTGGCGCGCGCCGCGAGGTCCTTCATCTCGTTGGAAATGGCGGACAGCGACTTCGTTTCCGCGTTGCGGATGATCGGCGTGATCAGGCCGAACGGCAGCGCCACCGCGACACCGATATCGGAATGCCTGTGCTTGAGCAGGGCCGCCTCGGTCCAGCTTACGTTGGCTTCCGGAATGCGTTGCAGCGCCAGTGCCAGCGCCTTGATGACGAAGTCGTTGACCGAGAGCTTGTAGGCGGGCTTGCCGTCCTTGTCCTTGGGCGCGCCGGCATTGATCTCCTCGCGGGCGCTCATGAGCTTGCCGATGTCACAATCGATGGTGAGATAGAACGTCGGCATCGACTGCGTGGCGGCGGTGAGGCGCTGCGCGATGGTGCGGCGCATGCCGTCATGCGGCACCGTCTCGTAATTTCCCTCCTGGTAGAGCGCGCGGATCTGAGCGTCCGACATGGCGGGCGCGGTCGTGGGTCCGGCGGCGGCCGCAGGGGCGGCGGCAGGCGCTCCCCCTGGCGCGGGCGCCTTCAGGCCCTTGCCGCCCTTCGCTGCCTCGATGTCGCGCGCCACGATGCGGCCGTGCGGGCCGGAGCCCTCGACGCGTCCTAGTTCGATGCCGGACTCCTTGGCAAGCCTGCGTGCCAGCGGCGAGGAGAAGATGCGGCCTTTACTATTGATTTGTCCCCCCTCACCCGCCGGGCTTTGCCCGGCGGCCGCTCCCCCCCGGGACGAGGTGGGAGCTTGCTGCGCCGATGGTGCAGGAGGGAATTCCACCTTCGCGGCTGGCGCAGGTGCCGCTCCCTCTCCCTGCTGGGGAGAGGGCTGGGGTGAAGAGGCGCCGGACTTCGCGACATCCGCCGCGACCTCGCCGCCGTCCTGCTTGGGCGCCGGCTTCGGCGCAGGCGCTTCTTTACCGGAGGGCGCAGAGGCCGCCGCCTTGACGTCCTCGTCCTCCCCGGCCAGCACTGCAATCGGCTGGTTGACCGGTACGTCCTGGGTGCCTTCCGCCACGAGAATCTTGGCGAGCGTGCCCTCGTCGACCGCCTCGACCTCCATGGTCGCCTTGTCGGTCTCGATCTCGGCGAGGATATCGCCGGCCTTGACCACGTCACCTTCCTTCTTCAGCCACTTGGCGAGGTTGCCCTTCTCCATCGTGGGCGAGAGCGCAGGCATCAGGATGTTGGTCGGCATGGGTTCGCGCCTAGCTGATCGCCTGGGTGGTGCCGGGATCGGTCGGCGCATCCATCTCGGCGTCGTACATGTTGCGGATCTTCTCGATCGCCTCGTCTTCGGTGATCTTGGTCTCGCGTGCGAACACCCGGGCGGCATGGCGGGTGACATCGGCGATGAGCATGCCCCACGCCGTCGGATCGTCGAAGGCGCGGACCATCGCCATGTGGAGGGCTCCGTTGACGATCGCGGCGCGCAGTACCTCGACGCCGCCCTCCTCCAGGGCGACGGGCGGCGCGCCGAGCGCGATGAACCTGAGCTGTTGCGACATGATTGCCTACCGGTACATGACGGCCTTCGCCGCATCGACGATCTCGGCGACCGAAGGCAGCGCGAGCTTTTCCAGGTTGGCCGCATAGGGCATCGGCACGTCCTTGCCGCCGACGCGCGCGACTGGCGCGTCGAGATAGTCGAACGCCTGCTCCATGACGCGGGCAGCGATCTCGGCGCCGACGCCGGACTGCAGCCAGCCTTCCTCGACGGTGACCAGGCGGCCGGTCTTCTTCACCGACTCGATGATGGTTTCGGTGTCCATGGGGCGCAGCGTGCGCAGGTCGATCACCTCGGCCTGGATATGCTTCTTGGCGAGTTCCTCGGCGGCCTTGAGCGCGTAGGTCATGCCGATGGACCACGCCACGATGGTGACGTGGCTGCCGGGCCGCACGACCTTGGCCTTGCCGATCGGCACCAAGTGGTCGTCGAGCTTCGGCACCGGAAACGACTGACCGTAAAGGATCTCGTTTTCGAGGAAGATCACCGGATTGGGATCACGGATCGCGGACTTGAGCAGGCCTTTGGCGTCGGCGGCGCTGTATGGCGCCACGACCTTGAGGCCGGGGATGTGGCTGAACCACGAGGAATAGTCCTGACTGTGCTGGGCACCGACGCGGGCGGCGGCGCCGTTCGGCCCGCGGAACACGATCGAGGCACCCATCTGCCCACCGGACATGTAGAGCGTCTTGGCGGCCGAGTTGATGAGCTGGTCGATCGCCTGCATGGCGAAGTTGAAGGTCATGAACTCCACGATCGGCTTCAGGCCCGCCAGCGCCGCACCGACGCCGAGGCCTGCGAAGCCGTGCTCGGTGATCGGCGTATCAATGACCCGCCTGTCGCCGAACTCCTGCAACAGGCCTTGGGTGACCTTGTAGGCGCCCTGATATTCCGCGACCTCTTCGCCCATCACGAACACGGTCTCGTCGCGGCGCATCTCCTCGGCCATGGCGTCGCGTAACGCCTCGCGCATGGTCATGGTGACCATCTCGGTGCCTTCCGGCACGTCGGGCTCGGGGACGCTGTCCGGCTGCGGCGGCGCGGCAACGGCTGACTTCGGCTTCGCCGGAGCCTCGGTTTCGTTCGGCGCTTCCGCGGCGGGCGGCGCGGACTCGGCGCCCTTCTGCTCCTGCTCCGGCTGTTCGGTCCTGGCGGGTGGGGCCTTGTCGGCCTGCTGCGGCGCCTTCGGCGCAGCGGTCTCTTTCCTGGCGGCGGATGCGTCCTCGCCGTCGGCCACAATGGTCGCGATCGGGGTATTGACCGCGACGTCCTGGGTGCCCTCGGGCACCAGGATCTTGCCGAGCGTGCCCTCGTCGACCGCTTCGACCTCCATGGTCGCCTTGTCGGTCTCGATCTCCGCGATCACGTCGCCGGACTTCACCGCGTCGCCCTCCTTCTTGAGCCACTTGGAGAGGTTCCCCTTCTCCATCGTGGGCGAGAGCGCGGGCATCAATACGTCGGTCGGCATGGGACTTCCCGTTCAACAATCGCAGGCGTCACGCCGCTTCAGCGGGCGACGGCAGGCTTACGTTCACCGATAGACATCCGTCCACAGCTCGGCGGGATCCGGCTCGGGATCGTGGGTGGCGAACTCGGATGCCTCGTTGACGACGTCGCGCACCTCGGCGTCGATCTTCTTGAGCTCGTCCTCGTTCGCGAGCTTGCGCTCCAGGATGCGGTTGCGCACCTGTTCGATCGGATCGTGCTCGGTGCGCATCTTCTGCACCTCCTCACGGGAGCGGTACTTCGCCGGGTCCGACATGGAATGGCCGCGGTAGCGATAGGTGAGCATTTCCAGGATGTATGGCCCCTTGCCGTCGCGGCACCATTGCACGGCCTGCTCGCCGGCCGCCTTCACGGCGCGGACGTCCATGCCGTCGACCTGCTCGCCCGGGATGCCGAAGGACAGGCCGCGCTCGGAGAGCTTGGTGGTCGCCGACGACCGCGTGATCGCGGTGCCCATCGCATAGCGGTTGTTTTCGATGATGTAGACGACGGGAAGCTTCCACAGCTCCGCCATATTGAAGCTTTCGTAGACTTGGCCCTGGTTGGCTGCGCCGTCGCCGAAATAGGTCAGCGAGACGTTGTCGTTGCCGCGGTACTTGTTGGCGAAAGCCAAGCCGGTGCCAAGCGGCACCTGGGCGCCGACGATGCCGTGGCCGCCGAAGAAGCCTTTCTCCTTGGAGAACATGTGCATGGAGCCGCCCTTGCCCCGCGAATAGCCATGGGCGCGGCCGGTCAGCTCCGCCATGACCCCCTTGGGATCCATGCCGCAGGCCAGCATGTGGCCGTGATCGCGGTAGCCGGTGATGACCTCGTCGCCGCGCTTGAGCGTCATCTGCATGCCGACAACGACGGCTTCCTGGCCGATATAGAGGTGGCAGAAGCCGCCGATCAAACCCATGCCGTACATCTGCCCCGCCTTCTCCTCGAAGCGGCGGATCTGCAGCATGTCGCGATAAGCCTTGATCTCCTGGTCCTTGGTGAATTCAGCGACGGCGGTCTTGTCGGTGTCGGCTTTTTCCGGGGCCGCGGCGCGGGCCGGCGGCGCTTGCTTCTTGTTGGCGACGGCCATGAGGTCCTCGGGTTGCAGCTCCTGTCAAACCCAATAGCCTAAATCCCAGGAGGGCGGAAGCGCGCGGGCGGCATGTCGCAGGGCGCGGCACGAGCGAAGCGAGCATGGGTTTGGCAGCCGCGGACGCGAACCGTCGTCAATGCGGCTTGAGCATCATAACCAGGTCGCGGGGATGCACATAATCGAGTTGCGCGCGTGCGCGCTCGTCGAGGGTATCGGGATCGACCGCCGCGGGCCGCAGCAGGCGGACGCGATGCTCCCACGCCGTCCGCTCCGTCCTCAGCTTCTCGGCCTCGCGGGACAGCTCGGCTTCCTGCTGGGTAAGGTCCTGCTTCGCCCGCAGGCCGAGATTGCCGGAATGGGCGTTGACCCAGAAATAGCCGATCAGCAGCGCCGAGCCGATATAGAGGCCGAGCGTCTGGAGGGTCGAGCGGAGCCGCTTGCGCGTGACCATGACGGCAGAATGCGCGAAGCGCCGTTGACGATGTGTTAACGACGCGACGCCCGCTTCAGGCGCCCGGCTTTCCGGCATCGACGGGCTTAGCCGGCGGCCTGATGGTTTCGGCGAGCTTCTTGAGGTCGGACAGCATCGCGGCATCATCCGGCTTAGGAGCGCCCCCGGGCTTCCCGAGATCGGCCGGCGGCAGGGTCATCAGGTGATAGGACAGGAGCGTCAGCCGGTCGTTGCCGAAGAACGCGCGGTCGCCGACGCGGAAATAGGGCACGCCGAAAACGCCAAGCGCCTTCGCCCGCTCGGCGATCGCAAGCCGCTCGGTATCGACCGTGGGGTCGCTCAAGGCGCGGCGGAAGTCGTGGCGCTTCCAGCCGATCTCCTCGGCACAATCGATGCAGACATCGACGTCGATCGTCTTGCGGTCTTCGACGAACACCGCGGCAAACAGCCGCTTCATCATCTTGGTGCGCATGTCGCCCCGTCCGGCCGCGAGCGCGGCGCGCGCCAGAAGCCGAGGGTCGAAGGTCAGCCGATACATCGGCTCGCGGAACGGCACGCCGTAATACTCGGCCCAGGCGCTCGCGTCGTCGTGGCGGTAGGGCCAGTCGTGAAGCGGCGAGACAGGCGCCGCCTTGAACGGATGACGCCGGCCTTCGAACAGGTCCTCCGTGGCGACGGGAATCCAATGGAAGGCCGCACCGGTCTCGTTGGCGACGAAATCCAGTTGCGTGCTGGCGAGATAGGAATACCGGCTATCGAGCCCGAGATAGACATCGACGACGGTGCCGGCCACGCCCGTCAGCTCCGCGCCTTGAGCGCGCCGCGGCCGGCGTAGCGGGCTTGGGGACCCAATTCCTCCTCGATCCGCAGGAGCTGGTTGTACTTGGCGGTGCGGTCCGAGCGCGCCAGCGACCCGGTCTTGATCTGCCCGCAATTGGTGGCGACCGCGAGGTCGGCGATGGTCGTGTCCTCGGTCTCGCCGGAGCGGTGCGACATGACGGCGGTGTAGCCCGCGCGATGCGCCATATCGACGGCGGCCAGGGTCTCGCTCAGCGTGCCGATCTGGTTGACCTTGACCAGGATCGAGTTGGCGAGGCCCCGCGCGATGCCCTTTGACAGCCGCGCGACGTTGGTGACGAACAGGTCGTCGCCGACGAGCTGGCAGCGCTTGCCGATGAGATCGGTCAGGATCTTCCAGCCGGCGAAATCGTCCTCCGCCATGCCGTCCTCGATCGACACAATCGGGTAGCGAAGGACCAGATCGCCGAGGTAGTCCGCCTGTTCGTCGCTGGACCTTCTTTTTCCTTCGCCTTCATAGCGATAGGTGCCGTTCTTGTAGAATTCGGTTGAAGCGCAATCCAGCGCCAGGACCACGTCGTCCCCGGGCTTGTAGCCGGCGGTCTCGATCGCCTTCATGAGGATTTCGAGCGCGGCGTCCGCCGACGGCAGGTTGGGCGCGAAGCCGCCCTCGTCGCCGACATTGGTGTTGAGGCCGGCCTCCTTGAGCTGCTTCTTCAGCGTCTGGAAAATCTCGGCCCCGATCCGCAAGCCTTCGGCGAAGGTCTCGGCGCCGACCGGCATGATCATGAATTCCTGGAAGTCGATCGGGTTGTCGGCATGCACGCCGCCGTTGATGACGTTCATCATCGGCACCGGCAGCACGTGGGCGGCGACCCCGCCGACATAGCGATAGAGCGGCAGCTCGGTCGTCACCGCCGCCGCCTTGGCGACGGCGAGCGACACCCCGAGGATGGCGTTGGCGCCGAGCCGGCTCTTGTTGGGCGTGCCGTCGAGCGCGATCAGCGTCTCGTCGATCTTGTCCTGGGCTTCGGCGTCCATCCCGCCGATGGCGTCGAAAATCTCGCCGGTGATGGCATCGACGGCCTTGGTGACGCCCTTGCCGAGGTAGCGCGCCTCGTCGTCGTCGCGCAGCTCGACCGCCTCATAGGCGCCGGTCGAGGCCCCCGACGGCACAGCCGCCCTGCCCTTCGCCCCGTCCTCCAGGACAACATCCACCTCCACGGTAGGATTGCCACGGCTGTCGAGGATTTCCCGGCCGATGATATCGACGATCGCGGTCATGTCGGATTGCAATGCATGAATGGCCCCTGAAAGCTTGCTTCTACAGGATGGATCGAAGCGCGGAAAGACCATCGGCCCGGGCGCTCCAACGAACGTCTGGCACCGGCAGGACTTTTCGCTATGGTCCGCCGCCGCAAGGAGAACCGGAATGGCGAAGAAGCCCTCGCTGCAGCTCGGCAAGCCCACGCCGATCCCCGCCTCGCCCGAGGCGGCGCAGCTCGACCGCGTGCCGAACCCTCATCCGGATACGAATTACGTCGCGCGCTTCACCGCGCCGGAATTCACCACGCTCTGCCCCGTCACCGGCCAGCCGGATTTCGCGATCCTGGTGATCGACTACGTGCCGGACCGCTGGCTGGTGGAATCGAAGTCGCTGAAGCTCTACCTCACCAGCTTCCGCGACCATGGCGGCTTCCACGAGGACTGCACGGTGGGAATCGGCAAGCGCCTCGTCGGCCTGCTCAAGCCGCGATGGCTGCGCATCGGTGGCTATTTCCATCCGCGCGGCGGCATGCCGATCGACGTGTTCTGGCAGGCCGGCAAGCTGCCGAAGGACGCCTGGATGCCCGACCAGGGCGTGGCACCCTATCGCGGACGGGGATAATTCAGACCGGGGACGGGTCGCGGCGCCGCAGATAATGCGTGCACATCAGTCCTACGGCCATCACCACGACGGCGCCGATCAGCACGGACCGCGTGCCGCCGAAATGGGCGAAGCCGAAGCCGTAGAGGACAGGTCCCGTCGCTTGGCCGACGAAGAAGAACATCGAATGGAGCGCGGTCGCCGCGCCCCGCGCGGTAGCGGACAATTCGGTGACCTCCACCTGGATGCTGGCGTGGAGCGTGTAGAAACCGAGGCCCAGCAGGCCGAACGCCGCGAGCTGGAACTGCCAGGGCAGATCGAGCGCGACGATCACCATCGCCGCTGTCGCGATGACACCGCCGACGAGCATCAGGATGCGGCGAGGCCAGCGCCCGATCAAAAGCGGCACGCCGAGCGAATAGATCACCCCGCCGATCGAAAACCCCGCAATCACGATTCCAGCAATGGAGGCCCGCGTTTCGCCGGCAGCCAGCAGCAGGAGGGCGACGAACGGAAACAGGCCGAAAATCGCGATACCCTCAAGGAATACGGCGATGAAGCAGAACTTGGCCCTGGGGTTGGCAAAGATGGCCCGATACCCCGCCGGAACGGCGCGCCAATCGAAGTTCGCGGACTCGGCACCGGCCGCCTGGCGCAAATTGATCATGGCATTGACGAAGACGGCGGCCGCGCAGCCGGCGACCCCGAAGAAGACCGCGCGCCAGCCAAAAAGATCGCCGACGAACCCGGCGAACGTCGCACCCAGCAGGTTGCCCGCAATGACGATCGCAAGCCAACGACCGATCGCCACCTGCCGCTCGCGCACCGGCACCTGATCGCCGATGATCGCCAGGCCGACCGGAAAAATCCCCCCGGTCGCCATCCCGGCGACGATGCGGGCCCATAGCAGCACCGAAAAGCTTGTCGCCAGTGCGCAGACGAGGCACGCGACGATCATCACGACCAGGCAGATGATCATCAGCCGCACCTTGCCGATCATGTCGGCGAACGCCCCTAGAATCGGCTGAACGAGAGCAAACGGCAGCGCGAAGGCGGTCGACAGGAGCGCCACCTTCTCGGGGCTCTCCAGCAACGCCTGAGCAATCGGCGGGATAATCGGGTCGACGGCGCGGGCGGACAGCGCCGTCGCAAACCCGATCAAGCTGATGTGTGTCAGCACCCGCGACGAGTGGGACGGTGGCGGGGCGGGAGGTGATATCGACAGGGGAGGCCGAATCCAGGTTCGGATGGCAGGCTGGGATGGGTTAGCGCTCAGCAAGGCTTTAGCGCTCAGTAAGGCCTAGCGCGAATCGTGCCAGCGAGCCCCCTGCAGCTTCATGGCTCATGGCCGCGCCATGCGCTCAGGCGGCGCGCTTAGCCAGGCGATCGAAGTCGATCAGGGTCTGCAGTAGCGCTTCCAAGTCCTTGAGGGGGACCATGTTGGGCCCGTCGGAGGGCGCGTGATCGGGGTCCTGGTGAGTCTCGATGAAGACCCCCGCAACGCCGACCGCCACCGCGGCGCGCGCGAGTACCGGGACGAACTCGCGCTGCCCGCCGGACGAGCTCCCCTGCCCGCCCGGCTGCTGCACCGAATGGGTGGCGTCGAAGATCACCGGCGCGCCGGTCCGCGCCAGGATCGGCAGCGCCCGCATGTCGGAAACCAGCGTGTTGTAGCCGAACGAGACGCCGCGCTCGGTGACGAGGACGTTGCGGTTTCCGGCGCCGGTGAGCTTGGCCACCACATTGGCCATGTCCCAGGGGGCGAGGAACTGGCCCTTCTTGACGTTGACGGCGCGGCCGGTCTTCGCCGCCGCCAGCAACAGGTCGGTCTGCCGGCACAGGAAGGCCGGGATCTGCAGGACATCGACGGCTTCGGCGAGTGGCGCGCATTGCTCGGCTTCGTGGACGTCGGTCAGCACCGGTATCCCGAGTGTTTCGCGGATCTCGGCGAAGATCGGCAGCGCCGCATCGAGCCCGATGCCGCGTGCCGCCGCGCCGCTGGTGCGGTTCGCCTTGTCGAACGAGCTCTTGTAGACGAGGCCGATGCCGAGCCGGCCGGCGATCTCCTTGAGCGCAGAGGCCATCTCCAGCGCGTGGCCGCGGCTCTCGACCTGGCAGGGGCCGGCGATCAGCGCGAGCGGCAGGGCATTGCCGAAGCGGGCATTGCCGATCGTGACGACGGGATTTGGCGCTTCGATGCTCATCGCGGGCGAACCATGCGGCGGGTTCCGCCCGATGGTCAACGGGCGGCTATGACGCCTCGAGTACCAGCGTTGCCCCGTGAGCGACGTCGGGACCAATGGTGATGTGTCCGTCGCGGACCTGGGCGTCGACCGAACCCGCCTTCAGCGCCGCGACCGCCGCGGCGAAGTCGCGAACGGCAAAACGGATCGCGGCGATCGTCAGCCCGTCGACGGGATCATCGGGCGGTTGCGTCCCGAAGCGGCGCTGGAAATCGGCCGGATCGATCGCCTCCATGGTGCCGCCCGGCATGGTCACCTTCACCCTGCCCATGTCCGCCCCGACGTCACCCACGCCAGCGAAGCCCGACAGGAAACCGCTGAACCGGCCCGGGGCCCGAGCAACGAGCACGATGCCGGCAACACCGCCGCCCGAGTTGCGATGAACCTGGACCGCAGGATTCCAGAAATTCTCCGGAAAGTGCTCCTGGCAGGCGAAGAAGCCGGCCTGCGGCGCACGTCTATCCGCGGCGAATACGAGCGAGAACGCCACCTTCACCGTGCGGCCGCCCGGCCCGCTGCCCTCGCGGTGGAAATGGAAGACCTCGAAGTCGCCGATCCCCGCGGTGCGGAATATCGCGGCATCGGCCTCGACGTCGCGGCTTTCGAGCGCGACCATGGCGAGCCCTTCGCGGCGCGCCAGGAAGTCCCGATTGAACGCGCCGAACGAAAAGCTGCCCGGGCCGTGAGGCGGAATGTTCTTCGGCGCCGCGATGCTCAGCAGTTCGATATACGAGCGGCCGAGCTGGACGATGCGGTTCTCCGTGCCCCACGGATGCCGGTTGCGGCCGCCGACCTGAAAGCCGAGCCGGCGATAGGTTTCGCCGGCCGCATCGAGGTCACGCACCGCATGGACGACGTGGTGGATGCCGCCGGGCATCAGGCGGGCACGACGCGCTGCATCACTTCATCGCTGAGAACGACGTCGGCGCCAGGATCTGGTTGGACAGCGTCTGCACGATCGGGCCGTCTTTCTCGGTCTCGGCGCGTTTGGAGATCCATTCGGGGTCGATGCTGAAGGCGTTCCAGATGCGTTCCCGCTCGGCGAGCAACTCCCAGGCCAGCATGTAGGTGAGGTCGTGGTTCGAACTCGCCGATCATGGTCGTCCAGAAGCCGACCTGTTTGATGCCGTGCCGCTCCCAGATTTTCAGCGTGATGGTCTCGAAGCGCTTGAGCAGGGCCGGCAGCCGCATCGGCACGCACCGGTACACGCGGATTTCGTAGATCATGGACGTTTCCTCATAGATTTTCGCAGAGCGGCGACTTTGAGCATATCGCGCAGGGGAGCGAAACGTCCGCCCGCGTGCCGCGACTTTCCCGCGCCACCCACGTTTAACAGTTAATTCCGGTGATTACTGGGTTCCACCAGCTTTCCGCATGAAGACGCGCCGGCTCAAACCATGTCATTCAGCCCCGTATCACCCTCTATACGTGTGAAACGGTCTGGCTTTCCTGGGGCTGTCGCTGTGTGTTCCCGGATATACTTTGTAATTCTAGGTCTATAATAATAGTATACACGTATATATGCTCCATAATATATAGTATTAATGCACTACGTAAGTACTATTACAGCGTAAATCATAATGGAATTTTTCATCTATACGACAACAAACAATTTCAATATCCAATATTAACAAATTGTTTACGCTGTAAATGTACGAGTACGATTGTCAGTGAGAATTAGACGATATAAGTCCAAAGAAAGCCGAGGATTGCCAATGATAACCTCCGGTTGGTGTCCGCGCTTGGCCCTCCTCGTAGTTCTGGCGTTCGCGCCCCCGGCGCAGGCCGCGACCGCGACGACGGCATTCCAGGTTCAGATCACCATTGTCGCGTCGTGCATCATCGTGTCGGCCACGCCCCTGAACTTCGGCATTCAGGGCGTGCTTGCCGCCAACGTCGATGCGACGTCGACGATCACCGTCGAATGCACGCCGCTCACGACGTACAATATCGGGCTCGACGTCGGGACCGGTGCGGGCGCGACTGTCGCGGCGCGAAAGATGACCGGTCCGCTGGCGGCGACAGTCACCTATTCGCTCTTTCAGGACGCAGCCCGGGCGGCCCTCTGGGGCCCGACGATCGGCACCAACACGGTGGCCAGCACGGGCACGGGAGCGCCTCAGGCCTTTACGGTATTCGGACGCGTGCCTCCCCAGGCCACGCCCGGCATCGGCGTCTATCTCGACACCATCACCGTGACCGTCACCTACTAGACAGGAGGGCGGAACATGCGCCGGCTACTGATAATTCTCGCGGGTCTTGTTGCTGCCCCCGCTGCCCAGGCCACCTCGCTGCGGGTCAGCCCGATCCTCCTTGACGTGAGGGCGCCCGGAGCGGCCGCGACGGTCACGCTTCGCAATGACGAGGCCCGTCCCCTCGACGTGCAGATCCGGGTGTTCCGGTGGACCCAGGTGCAGGGCAAGGACGTGCTCGAACCGACGACGGATGTCGTCGCCAGCCCCCCGATGGCCGCCTTGGCGCCGCAAGCCGAGTACGTCGTCCGCGTGGTGCGCGTAACCAAGCGCCCGATGGCGGCAGAGGAAAGCTACCGCCTTGTGGTCGACGAGCTTCCCAACCCGGCGGAGCGGCGTAACGGCACCGTCACGTTTGTCCTGCGCTATTCGATCCCGGTCTTCTTCGGGGCGGGGAAGGTGGCGGATGCCAGCGTCGCCTGGACCGCGCGGCGCAGCGGCAACGCTTACGTGGTCTCGGCGACCAATTCCGGCGGCAAACGGCTGCGGGTATCGAACCTGACGCTCAATGATGCGCACGGCGCGCTGCAGCCGCGCGAAGGCCTCGTCGGGTACGTGCTGCCGGGCGCCACCATGACGTGGCCGGTGCGGTCCGGCCGCAGACTGGAGGGCCAAGCCAAGCTGGCCGCTGACACTGAGACGGGACCGATCAATGCGACGATCTTGCTCGGGCCGGCTCGCTAGCCTGATCGCCGTCCTTGCGGTGGCGGGATTCGCGCATCCGGCGATCGCCGAACAGCGTGGCGAGTGCGACCTCTATCTCGAAACTATCATCAATGGCGTCCCGACCGGGCTCATCGGCGCCTATCGCCAGCGCGCCGGCGGCGGCCTTGCGATTACGGCGGACGAACTCAACGAAGTCGGGCTGCTTCCCGAGGGCGCCGCGGCCGCCAGCGATGGGATGATCGATCTCGATCGCCTCACGGGTGTCTCCTATCGCTACGATCCGGTCCACCAGGCGATCCGTTTCGATGTCGCCGAAAGCCGCCGCGCGACCCGCATCTACGACGCACGAGCCGCGATGGCAGGCCACCCAAGCCCGCCAACCGAGACCGCGCAGCCTGGCTACGGGGTGGTTCTCAGTTATCATCTGTTTGGAACCACTGACGCCGGCTTCGGCGATCCCTTCTCGCTGAGCAAGGGCCATCAGGCGGCCTCCGCTTCGCTGGAAGCCCGCGTCTTCAGCCCCTTCGGCGTGCTGTCGCAATCGGGAGCCGTCACGGCGTCACCGGACACGCAATTCGACTCGATCCGGCTCGACACGACGTGGACCTATTCCGATCCGAGCTCGCTCATCACCTATCGGGCCGGCGACCTGATCTCCAGCGGGCTGCCATGGACGCGATCGGTTCGGCTCGGCGGCGTGCAGATCCAGCGCAGCTTCGCACTACGGCCGGACCTCGTGACGATGCCGGTTCCGCAGCTCGCCGGGAGCGCGGCGGTACCTTCCACGCTCGATGTCTATGTCAACAACATCCGCACGTTTTCACAGAATCTCGCCGCTGGCCCTTTCGAGGAATCCGCGATCTTCCCGTGGTCGCCGGCTCGGGCACGCAGCGCATCGTCATACGCGATGCGCAGGGCCGCGAGACAGTCACCGATCAATCGTATTACGCGTCGTCGAAGTTGCTTCGGGCGGGCCTGCTCGATTTCTCGCTGGAAGCTGGGGCAAGGCGCCTGAACTACGGTCTGCATTCGGACGATTACGATCCCGACGTGATCGGCTCGGGAAGCCTGCGCTACGGCCTTGCCGATTGGCTCACGCTGGAAAGCCACATGGAAGGCGGTGGCGGCCTGTTCAACGGCGGCGCGGGTGCCGTTGCGCCTCTCGCCGGATTTGGCATCGCATCGGTCGCGCTGGCCGCGAGCAGCGACGGCAAAGACACCGGCGCATTATACGCCGCCTCCTTCGAGGCCAGCCTGCGAAACATCACCTTCTATGCGCGGACGCAACGCACTGTCGGCAACTACCTCGATGTCGCCTCCCTCGCCGCCAAGCCCTTTCTGTCCGACGGCTTGCAGGTGGCTGTGCTGCAGCTCGCAAACCTGCGCCCTCCGAAGGCGCTCGATCAGCTCGTGATCGGCATTCCGCTCGGCTTCGATCCGACGACGCTGACGCTCAGCCTGACGCGCCTGCGTCAAGCGGATGACAGTTGCTTCAACATCCTCGGTGCCGGGCTGAGCCGTCCGATCTCAAGCAATGCCTCGCTCAATGTATCCGTGTTCAATGATTTCAGCGGACGCAAGAATTTCGGTGTGTTCGCGGCGCTCTCGGTGTCGTTCGGCGACAGCATCTCGGCCAATGCCGGCGTATCGAAGAATCCCGGGACGACGGCCTACGGCGTCGACGTCGTCAAGTCGCAGTCGGCCGAGATCGGCAGCGTCGGTTGGCGCGTGCGCGACTACGAGGGCACGACGCCGGACCGCTCGGCGGCGATCAGCTACCGCAGCGGATTTGGTCGCGTCGAAGCCGGCGTGCAGCAATCGGGCAGCACTGTCCGCGCCACCGCCGAGCTGGAAGGCGCGGTTGCGTTCGCGGGTGGCGGCGTCTTTGTCACCAACCGTATCGACGACGCCTTTGCCGTGATCGATGCCGGTGCGCCGGGCGTCGATGTGTTTCGCGAGAACCGGCGGGTCGGCGCGACCGACCGTAACGGGCTCCTGCTCATCCCGGATCTTCGCGCCTATGACAGGAATGCGATCTCGATCGACCCCAAGAACCTGCCGGTCGACACCGAAATTCCGCGTACCAGCGAGGTCGTCGTGCCGACCGACCGCGGCGGCAGCGTCGTGAGGTTCGGCATCTCGGTCGCGCCGGAGGCCGCGGCGCTGGTGCTGCGCAACGCCACCGGGGCCGTCCTGGCTGCGGGCTCGCGCGGGCATCTCGAAGGTTCGGGCGAAAGCTTTGTGGTCGGCTATGACGGCCAGGCCTATGTGCGGGGACTGAAGCCGCGCAACGTGGCGATGGTCGATCTTGCCGATGGCGGCACCTGCCGGGCAAGCTTCTCCTTTGCCAACACGCCCGGCGCGCGGGTCGACATCGGCAACGTGGTGTGCCGATGACCGTGTGGCGCCTCGCCGTCGTGTGGACGCTGGCCTTGGTTGCGCAGCCAGCCGCCGCGCAGACCTGCACCTTCGGCGTCACCAACGAGGTGTTCGCCAATGTCGACGTGATCGCCGGCGGCGCCGTCGATACGACCGCGACCCTAAGCGTCAACTGCACCGGCGGCGTGGCGCTGACGACGGTGCGAATTCTGCCCAGCATCGGCGCCGGCAGCGGCGGTGCGACCGCGGCGGCGCGGCAGATGCTGGGGCCGGGCGGGGCGACGCTCAATTATCAGCTCTACCAGGACACCGGACGCACGACGGTGTGGGGATCGTATGACTGGGCTTTCGCGGCGACGCCGCCGACCATCGACCTCGCCCTGAACGCTGGCGGCTCCGGCAGCACGACGCGCACGATCTTCGGCCGGGTCCTCGGCGGCCAGACCACCGCGCCGTCGGGCGCCTATGCTTCGAACTTCACGACCGCCGACGACGATTTCGTCTACGCGCCGCTTGGCGTGCTGCCCTGCCCCAGCATACTGCTGGCCAAGGCCGCGCACCCGACCTTCAGCGCCACCGCGACAGTGGTGAACAACTGCCTGATCAACGCGCAGAATGTCAGCTTCGGCACCGCAGGCGTGCTCAATTCCAACATCGATGCGGCGGGCCAGGTGACGGTCACCTGCACGCCGGGCGCGACCTACACGATTGGGCTCGATGGCGGCAATGCCGGCGCCGCACCGGGCGCGCGCCTGATGGCCAACGGCGCGGTGAAGATCACCTACGGCCTTTATCAGGATGCGGGTCGCAGCCAGCTCTGGGGGAGCACGATCGGCACCAATACGATCGGCGGAACGGGCAATGGATTGCCTCAGAACCTTCCCGTTTTTGGCCGGGTGCCGCCCCAGGTGACGCCGGGACCCGGCCTCTATTCCGATACGATCAACGTGACTGTGACATATTGAGCCGGGCCGCGGAAGCCGCCGCTAGACGAGGCGGCTCCGCTCCACCGCGGCCTCGACGAAAGAAGAGAACAGCGGATGCGGCGCGAAGGGCCGCGACTTGAGCTCGGGGTGGAACTGCACGCCGATGAACCAGGGGTGATCGGCGTATTCCACGGTCTCCGGCAGGATGCCGTCCGGCGACATGCCGCAGAACCGCATGCCGTGCTGTTCGAGGCGGCCTTTGTAGGCAGTGTTGACCTCGTAGCGATGGCGGTGACGCTCGGAGATATCCGTGGCGCCGTAGATGCCGGCGACGCGGCTGCCTGCCGACAGGTGGGCCGGATAGGCGCCGAGCCGCATGGTGCCGCCGAGGTCGCTGTTGGCGGCGCGCTTCTCCAACTCGTTGCCCTTGATCCATTCGGTCATGAGGCCGACGACCGGCTCGGAAGTGGCGCCGAACTCAGTCGAGTTGGCATCGGTAATGCCGCACAGGTTCCGTGCCGCCTCGATCACCGCCATCTGCATGCCGAAGCAGATGCCGAAATACGGCACCTCGCGCTCGCGCGCGAACTGCGCCGCGCGGATCTTGCCTTCAGCTCCACGCTGGCCAAAGCCGCCGGGCACCAGGATGCCGTTGACGTGTTCGAGGAACGGAGCCGGGTCCTCGCGCTCGAATACGTCGGATTCGATCCAGTCGAGGTTGACCTTGACCTTGTTGGCGATGCCACCGTGCGAGAGCGCCTCGATTAGCGATTTGTAGGCATCCTTCATGCCGGTGTATTTGCCGACGATCGCGATGGTGACGTCGCCTTCCGGGTTGCGGATGCGCTCGTCGATCTCGTGCCAGCGCGAAAGGTCCGGCGGAGCGCCGGCCTCGATGCCCGAAGGCGCCCAGCACCTCAACGTCGAGCCCTTCGGCGTGATAGGATTCGGGCACTGCGTAGATGTTGTCGACATCGCGCGCCTCGATCACCGCGGTCTCCGCGCACGTTGCAGAACAGCGAGAGCTTCTTGCGCTCCTCGCGCGGGATCGGCCGGTCGGTGCGGCACAGCAGGATATCCGGCTGGATGCCGATCGACAGCAGTTCCTTGACGGAATGCTGGGTCGGCTTGGTCTTCAGTTCTCCGGCCGACGGAATGAACGGCAGCAGCGTGAGGTGGATGTAGACTGCGTGGTTGCGCGGCAGCTCGTTGCCGAACTGGCGGATCGCTTCCAGGAACGGCAGGCTCTCGATGTCGCCCACCGTGCCGCCGATCTCGACCAGCACGAAGTCGAACGCGTCGTTACCGTCGCGGACGAAGTCCTTGATGGCGTTGGTGACGTGCGGGATGACCTGGATGGTGGCGCCGAGGTAGTCGCCGCGCCGCTCCTTGGCGAGGATCTCCTGGTAGATGCGGCCGGTGGTGATGTTGTCCTTACGGCTCGCCGGCCGCCCGGTGAAGCGCTCGTAATGACCGAGGTCGAGGTCGGTCTCGGCGCCGTCGTCGGTGACGAAGACCTCGCCATGCTGGTAGGGCGACATCGTGCCCGGATCGACGTTGAGATAGGGGTCGAGCTTGCGCAGGCGGACCTTGTAGCCGCGCGCCTGCAGCAGCGCGCCGAGCGCAGCCGAAGCGAGGCCCTTGCCGAGCGAGGAGACCACGCCGCCGGTGATGAAAATGTACCGCGCCATGGGGCCCAACCTTTAGCTCCGGCCCTTCGATTCTGCGAGGCCTCAACGCCGTTTTCCCCCGTGGATCGTACCGCGGGGTCTGAAAACCGAAGGGCCGGAAATCCGGCCCTTCGTCGTTTGCGTTACTGCGCCGGTGCCGGTGCCGGCACAGGAGCGGCCGGCGGCGCTTCCTGCGGGGCGCCCCCGCGCAACTGGTCGAGCAGGTTTCCGCCGCGGGCGGCGCCGCCGGGCGCCTGCTGGCCGGCCGGAGCCGCGGTGAGACGTTGATGATCGAGCGCGGCTTGCGGTCGAGCCCGGCCAGGATCGACAGGATCAGGCTGGTGGCGAAGAATACCCCGGCGAGGACCGCGGTCGCCCGTGTTAGCACGTTGGCGGTGCCGCGATTGGTCATGAACCCGGCGCCGCCGCCCATGCCGAGGCCGCCGCCCTCCGACTTCTGCAGCAGGACGAGGCCGACCATGGTGACGACGACCATGAGATGGATGACGATAATGACGGTCTGCATGAACAAGGTCCGTGCGCGGCGAGAGCCGCCTGATCTCAGGCGCTGATATAAGGAGTCGCGGCGTCTCTACACGATCCCCCGGCGCAATTCCACCCTCAGGGACCAGCCGCCGGGGATTGGGCGGCAGGCGGCTCAGTCGCGGAGGACGTCGGCCGTGTCGCGGCCGAGCTTCGGCGCCGGCTTCGTAGCCGGCGGCTCCCGGAATTCCCCCGCGATCGGCACCGGCAAGGCCGGAATGGCGTTACCGGTCTCGCCGGTCACGCCATGGTCGAACAGCCCGCGCTCGGCGAAATGCGGGTCGGCGCAGCGCCTCCTCCAGCGACGCCACGATGGTGCGCAGCAGTCCGCCTTGGCCGAGGCTCGTCGCCAATGGTCGGCGTCCTCGCCCGCGATGATGGCGGCGACGGCCGCCTTGCACGCCCGCCGGATCGGCAAGATCGTTGGCCTCGGCGGCGCGGAAGCCCGATCGCGGCCAGGAACGTCAGCCAGAACTTCTGCTCCAGCGCCGCGCAGGCGACCAGCTTGCCGTCCCGCGTCGGATAGAGCTGGTAGCGCGGCGATGCCGCCCGCGAGCCGCAGTTCGCCCGGCGCCGGGAAGCGGCCGGTGCGCGTGGCCCTTGGCGTCAGCGCATGCCAGGCGAAGGTGAACATCGCGTCCGCCATGGCGATGTCGAGACGGCACCCCTCGCCCGGTCGCGTCGCGCTGGCGCAGGGCCAGCAGGATGTTGATGACCGCCGGCATGGCTGCCGCCGCCGATGTCGGCCACCAGCGCCGGCGGCACCACCGGCGTGTCGGGCGGCCCGGGCTGCAGCGCCAGCAGGCCCGTCGCTGCCGGTAGTTGATGTCGTGGCCGGCCTCGCCGGCGCGCGGCCCCGTCTGGCCGTAGCCCGAGATCGAGCAATAGACGAGGCGCGGATTGATCGCGCGCGACGCGCCTCGTAGCCGAGGCCGAGCCGCTCCATCACGCCGGGGCGGAACTGCTCGATCAGCACGTCGGCGCGCTCGAGCAGCGGCGCAGGCGGGCGCAGGCCGGCGGCGTCCTTGAGGTCGAGCGATGACGCTCTTCTTGCCGCGGTTGAGCAGCGCGAACATCGACGGACGTGCCGTCGAAGCGCGGCGGATAGCGGCGCATGTCCTCGCCGCCCGGCCGCTCGATCTTGACGACCTCGGCGCCGGCCTCGGCCAGCATCAGGGTCGGCGAGCGGTCCCGGCAGCAGGGTCGTGAAAGTCGAGAACGAGGACGCCCGACAGCGGCTGGGCCATGATCGTGCCTTCACGGAAAGAGGTCGGTCGGCAGCATCCGGTTCTTCACCAGCCACATCACCGTCGTCAGCGTGACCACCGAAAGCAGCGTGCCCATCAGGACGGCGCTCGATGCCTGCTCGACCCAGGTCTCGTAGTGCCGCGCGATCATGAAGACGTTCAGCGCCGGCGGCAACGCCGCCAGCAGCACCGCGGTGTAGACCCAGGTCTCGTTGAAGTGGCCGAGCGCGGACAGCAGCACCAGAGCCGCGAGCGGATGGACGATCAGCTTCACGCCCATCAGGGCCGGCACCTCCCACGGCACCCTGGCGAGCGGACGCAGCGCGACCGTGACGCCAAGCGCGAACAGCGCGCAGGGCGCGGCGGCGTTCTGCAGGTATTCCATCAGCCGGTCGAGCGCGACCGGCGGCTGGAAGTGGAAGCGCCGCCGACAGGACGCCGAAGAACGTCGCGATGATGAACGGATGGAGCGCGATCTGCTTTACGACGTCGAGCGTCGTCGCCAGCACCCGCCGTCTCCGCGCGCCGCCGAATGCCATCAGCGACGGCGTCGAGCGTGAACAGCAGGATGGTGTCGAAGCAGAAGATCAGCGCCACCGGCACGGCGGCGTCCGGCCCGAGCGTCGCCAGCGCGAGGCCGGGCCCCATGTAGCCGATGTTGCCGTAGCCGCCGGCCAGCGCCGCCATGGTGGACTCGCGGATGCTGTCGCCGGAACGCGCAGCGCGATCGCGAACGAGCAGGCGAAGGCGATGAAGGTCGCGAGCGTCGTGCCGACGACGAAGGGGAGTTGTTGATCTGCTCCAGCGGGGTCTTCGCCAGGATGCGATAGAACAGCGCCGGCAGCGACGACGTAGATCGAGGAAGAAGTTCAGCCACGCGAGCCCGACGTCCGGGATCCGCTTGAGGCGGCCGCAGGCGATAGCCGAGGAAGATCAGGCCGAAGAACGGCAGCGCGAGATTGATGACGTCGAGCATGGCGGAGCTGCTATCGCGCGCATCCGTCGGCGTCAACGAGCCGGTGGCGTTGTCCCTGTGACCCCGGCCCGTCTGGCAGGCTTTTGCCTTTTCATCGTGATCGCCGGGACAAGCCCGGCGATGACGCCGGTGTCAAGCATCCACTTCGTCGGCACGCCGCCGGTCCGCGGCGCAGGCTTGGCGCGGGATGTGCATTGCACTACACGCGGATGAACGGCCTATCGCGAAGGGCGACCTCATGAAGCTTCCCCGCAACTTCTTCAAGCCGCTGGCGATCGGCGCGCCGGCGCCGCTGCGCGAGCTGCCGGTCCGGCTCGAGCGCATGATCCATTTCGTGCCGCCGCACATCGAGAAGCTGCGCGCCAAGGTTCCCGGATCTCGCCCGCAAGGTCGACGTCGTGCTCGGCAACCTCGAGGACGCGATTCCCGCCGACGCCAAGGAGGCCGCGCGCGCCGGCTTCATCGCCATGGCGAAGGCGAGCGATTTCGGCGCCACCGGCCTGTGGACGCGCATCAACGCGCTCAACTCGCCGTGGATGCTCGACGACGTGACCGAGATCGTCGGCGCGATCGGCGACAAGCTCGACGTCGTGATGGTGCCGAAGGTCGATGGCCCCTGGGACATCCACTATCTCGACCAGCTGCTGGCGCAGCTCGAAGCCAAGCACGGCGTCAAGAAGCCGATCCTGATCCACGCCATCCTGGAGACCGCCGAAGGCGTCAACAACGTCGAGGCGATCGCGGTCGCCTCCCCGCGCATGCACGGCATGAGCCTCGGCCCCGCCGACCTCGCCGCCTCGCGCGCGATGAAGACGACGCGCGTCGGCGGCGGCCATCCGGACTACAAGGTGCTGTCCGATCCGAGTCCGCGATGCCGATATCGGGTAAACCCGACATCGGTGGCGACACGCCCCGCGCCGCGCGCCCAGCAGGACCTCTGGCACTACACGATCGCCAAGATGGTCGACGCCTGCGCAGCCGCGGGCATCAAGGCGTTCTACGGTCCGTTCGGCGACTTCTCCGATGCCGCCGCCTGCGAGTCCCAGTTCCGCAACGCCTTCCTGATGGGCTGCGCCGGCGCGTGGACGCTGCATCCCTCGCAGATGCCGATCGCCAAGCGGGTGTTTGCCCCCGACCCCGGCGAGGTGGCGTTCGCGCGGAAGATCCTGGACGCGATGCCCGACGGCACCGGCGCCGTCATGATCGACGGCAAGATGCAGGACGACGCCACCTGGAAGCAGGCCAAGGTCGTCGTCGACCTCGCGCGGCTGGTCGCGGCAAAGGACCCGGAGATGGCAGCACGCTATGGCTGAAGCATTGGCCGCGCTGTTGGGGACAGCAAAGTCACCCTGGCGTTGGCTGCAATCTCGGACTATCTCGAATTGATGAAGTTCCGCACCGCCAAATACCGAATCGGGCAAGTCGTCCGCCACCGCATCTTTCCGTTTCGCGGCGTCGTGTTCGACATCGATCCGGAATTCGACAACACCGACGAATGGTACGAGGCGATCCCGGCCGAAGTCCGGCCGCGCAAGGATCAGCCGTTCTATCACCTGTTCGCCGAGAACGCGGAGACGGAATACGTCGCCTATGTCTCGGAGCAGAACCTGCTGCCCGACACGTCGGGCGAGCCGATCCGGCATCCGCAGGTCCGGGAGGTGTTCGACTTCGACGGCAAGGGCTACCGAACGCGCGGCTCCCAGCTCAACTGAACCAGTTCAATACAAAAAGGCGCGCCGAAGCGCGCCTCATTGATTTTCGTAATATTGCCGACGCTCAGCGCTGGGGTGGCGTGATCTGCGACTGCGGCGCCGGCGGGGTCACGCCGGGCTGACGGTCCTGCAGCCGCTTGCGCGCCTCCTCGGCACGGCGCTGCAGTTCTTCCTGCAGCTTCTTCTGCTGCTCCTCGAACACCTTGGGGTCGGTGGCCGGCCCTTCATTCGCCTTGGCGAATTCGGCGAGCGGCATCTGATAGGTCGCGGCCTGGCCCGGCAGATTGATGCCCTGGAGCATCATCGTCTGGGCCTTCTTCAACTTGCCGACGAATTCGGCATTGACGTCGAAGTCGGCCATGCAGCCGTTGGGAAGGCAGACGACATAGCGGCCGCTCATCGGCGGCTCCTTGTCGACGATCATGCGCGTGCCGGGATTGAGCTGCATGCCGAGCGGCAGCGTGACGCGCAGTATCTTGCGCTGCTCGCCTTCCTGCTCGATCAGTGCCGCACCGGCGACGAACTGGCCGGTCTCGAGACGCGCTTCCTTGACCGTCAGGCAGGTCTCCTTGGCGGCAGGATTGTTGTTGTCCTTGCCGCAGAACTTGGTCCACGGCGAATAGACGATCGGCGGTTGTTCCGGGGCGGGCGGCGCGGCCGCCTGATTGTCGGCGGGCGGCGCCTGGGTCTGCGGAGCGGGTGCCGGCGCGGCTTTCGGTGCAGCCTTGGGCGCGGCTCTCGGTGCGGCCTTGGGGGCGGGGGTAATCGGCGTCGGCGCTTGCGCCAGCGAAGCGCCCGCCACCAGAGCGAAAACGGCGGTCGTGCCGATCAATGCAAATACCCGGCTCACTGGCCGGGCCGGCGCCAACGCAATCCGAAAACTCATGAATATCGTTCCTCTCTACCGCCGCCTGAACGCTGGACGAGCCCCGTTCAGGCTGCCCCCCACGTCGGCTCTGTCGGCGCGAAATACGGCAACAGCGTGACCTATAGGCTTATGCCACAGGCCTTGGCACGACGTCCGCCCCTGCGGAGCGAAGCCGGCAACTGCTTTATCATGGTAGGTTGCGCAAAATCGAATCGTATGCGGTGACCGTGCACGATCTCCCGTTTCACAAGCGCTCGACGCCTTACATGTCATGGGGCGCGGTCGGTTGCGTGCTGCTCACCTGCGTGTGGGCTTCCTTTGGCGTCGCGCATGGTGGCGAAGCCCATGCCATCGCCATGCACGGCGAACCGGCGCTGGCGCCTGGCTTCCCCCATTTCCGCTATGCCAATCCGTCGGCGCCCAAGGGCGGACGCCTGGTCGAGGGCGTGCTGGGCACGTTCGACAGCCTCAATCCGCTGATCGTGCGGGGCCTCGCGGTGCAGCGCATGCGCGGCACCGTGATCGAAAGCCTGATGATGCGCGGTTATGACGAGCCGTTCACGCTTTACGGCCTGCTTGCGAGATCGGTCGAGACCGATGACGACCGCAGCTTCGTCACTTTCAGGCTCGATCCGGCCGCTCGCTTCTCCGACGGCAAACCGCTAACCGCTGAAGACGTCGTGTTCTCCTGGGAGCTCCTGCGCGACCATGGGCGCCCCAACCACCGCAGCTATTATTCCAAGGTCACCAAGGCGGAGATCACCGCGCCGGGCGTGGTGCGCTTCGATATCGCCGATGCCCATGACCGCGAGCTGCCGCTCATCCTCGCGCTCATGCCGATCCTGGCAAAGCATGCGACCAACCCGCAGACATTCGAGGACACCTCGTTTGCCCCTCTTGTCGGCACCGGACCCTACGTTGTCGGCGAGGTGAAACCCGGGGTCAGCGTTTCGCTGCGACGCGACCCGCAATATTGGGGACGCGATCTTGCGGTCAATCGCGGTTTCTGGAACTTCGACGAGATTCCGCGTCGAATATTACCGCGACGCCAACTCGCACTTCGAGGCCTTCAAGAAGGGCCTCTACGATGTGCGGGCCGAAACCGACCCCGGCCGATGGGAGACCGCCTACGATATCCCCGCGGTTCGCGACAAACGCATCGTCAAGGACGAGTTCTCGACCGGCATGCCCAAGGGAATGTCGGCGCTGGTGTTCAACACCCGCAAGGCGATCTTCGCCGACATCCGGGTGCGCGAGGCGATCTCCCTGTTGTTCAACTTCGAATGGGTGAACCACAATTTCTTCTTCGATCGCTACAAGCGCACGGCCAGCTACTTCGAGGGTTCCGAACTGTCGGCGCATCGCCGGCCGGCCGACGAACGCGAACGCTACCTCCTTGCCCCCTTCCCCAATGCGGTACGCGCCGATGTGCTCAACGGCACCTGGAAGCCGCCGGTCAGCGAAGCCAGCGGACGTGACCGCAAGACGCTGCGCAGCGCTCTTGCTTTGCTGGCGGATGCCGGCTTCCACCTCGACAAGGGCGTCTTGCGCAACAGCACCGGTCAGCCATTCACTTTCGAAATGCTGGTCACCACCAAGGACCAGGAGCGTCTTGCACTGAGCTTCGCCGGCGACGTGAAGCGCGCCGGGATCGAAGCGCGGCTGCGCGTCGTCGATGCGGTCCAGTATGAGCAGCGGCGCCAGACCTATGACTTCGACATGATCCAGTATTTCTGGGACGCATCCCTGTCGCCGGGGAACGAACAGAGCTTCTATTGGGGCTCGGCGGTGGCCGACGAACCTGGCAGCCGCAATTACATGGGCGCCAAGAACCTCGCGATCGATGCCATGATCGCCGCCATGCTGTCGGCGCGCGGGCGCCAGGATTTCGTCTCGGCCGTGCGGGCGCTCGACCGGGTGCTGATCTCCGGTTTCTACGTCGTGCCGCTGTTCAACCTCCCAGACCAATGGGTGGCGCGCTGGGCGCGCATCCGGCGGCCGGCGGAGACGTCGCTGTCCGGTTACCTGGTGGAAGCCTGGTGGTCGCAGCCGCAAAAGCCATGAGCAAGCCGTGATCCTCGACGACGCCCCCGATGCCGCGGCGCTGGCCGGTGGCCCCACGTTCGACGGCCTGTTCCGCCGCGCGCTGGAACGTCATCCCGGTGCGACCGCGCTTGCCGATCCGCCGAACCGCCCGACCTTCACCGACGGCGCGCCGCGGCGGCTGACCTGGTCCGAAGCGGACCGCGCGATATCGGCGATCGCCGCGCGGCTGACCGGATTGGGACTGCCGGTAGACTCGGTTGTCGCGCTGCAATTTCCCAACACAGTGGAAAGCGTGCTTGCCCTTCTCGGCGTGCTCCGCGCCGGCATGATCGCGGCTCCGCTGCCCCTGCTGTGGCGCCGCCGCGACGCAGCGCAGGCGTTGAAGCTTGTCTCGGCGCGCGCGATCGTCACCTGCCGGCACGTCGGTCCTGCCGATCACGGCGAGCTTGCCATGCATGTGGCGGCCGAGACCTTCAGTATTCGCTTCGTGTGCACGTTCGGCGGGGGCGAACTCGATGGCGTGGTCACCCTCGACGATATCTTCGACGCCGCGGCACCGGCGCCGGCGATAGTCACACGCGCCGGCGACCCGGCGTCCCACCTCGCCATGGTAACCTTCGATGTCACGCCAGCCGGCCTTGTTCCGGTGGCGCGCAGCCATGACCAGGCGATCGCCAGCGGCATCGCGGTCGCGCTTGAGGGCCGCGTCGGACGCGACGCCGCGATCCTGGGGGCGCTGACGACCTCCTCCTTCGCCGGCATCGCGACCACCATCGTCCCATGGCTGATGAGCGGCGGCATGCTGGCGCTCCACCAGCCGTTCGATCCCGCCACCTTCGCGACGCAATGCACGGACGAATGCACCGTCGCGGTGCTGCCCGGCCCGTTGGTGGCGCGGCTCGCCGAAGCGGGTCTGATCGCGCAGAACCGGCCGAAGAACATCATCGCCGTCTGGCGTGCGCCCGAGCGGCTCGCCGGTGCGGAACCTTGGTCCGGTCATTCCGGCCTGGTGGACGTCATGAGCTTCGGCGAGATCGGCCTCACCGCGAAGCGCCGCGAGCACGGCGGCAAGCCGGCGCCCATCGCGATGGGCCCAGTCGCGGTGCCCGGTATTCCCATCATCCTGGACATCGCGCGCACGGTCGCGGGCATCCTCGCGCTCGGCGGGGCGATGGTGCCAAGGCACCTCTTTCCTCCATCGCCACCCGATGGACCGCGCCTGAAGGTCGGCGACGACGGGCGTGTCGACACCGGCTATGCCTGCCGGGCGGAGCGAAACGGTTTCCTCACGATCGATGCGCCGCCGGCCGGCACGGTCACCGTGGGCGGCTATCGTTTGGTGCTCAAGGAGCTCCAGGACTACGTCTCGCATCTGGCCGCGGATTCATCGCTCGCAGCGCTACCGGACGCGCTCTCCGGTCAGCGGCTCGCGGGCGTGGCAACCGATCGTGATGCGGTTTGCGAGGCGCTGACCGCGCAGGGCGCGAACCCGCTCGTGGTCGCCGCGTTTCGCGGCCGCCGCGGTATCCGGGCCTCGGCCGCCTGAAGGCTCAGCCGCCCGAAAGCGTGGGTGTCCGAAGGCGTGGAAGGCTTGGCCATTGCCCCGCTATCGGCGAGCACCTAACTTTGTTCCAGGAGGTGCGCCATGTCCGTCCAACCGAATGCCATCAACGAACGCGTGCAGATCGACGTCGTGTCCGATGTCGTCTGCCCATGGTGCTTCATCGGCAAGCGGCGGCTGGAACAGGCATTTGCGCTCGTGCCCGAGATTCCGGTCGACGTGCGCTGGCATCCGTTCTTCCTCAATCCGTGGGTGCCGCGCGACGGCATCAGCCGGGAGCAATATCTCATCACCAAGTTCGGTTCGGTCGACCGCTACAAGGACATCGCCAAGCGCGTGGCGGCTGCGGCCGCCGCCGACGGACTGACCTACAATGTCGACCGCATCGCACGGCAGCCGAACACGCTCGATTGCCATCGCCTGATCCTGTGGGCGGGCGAGACCGGAGATGCCGCACGCATGAAGCAACGCCTAATGGAGCTTTATTTCACCGAAGGCGCCGATCTCTCCGACCCCGAGGTGCTGGTCGGAGCCGCCATCGCTTGCGGGATGGATAGCGACAGCGTGCGCGAGCGCCTCGCTACCGACGAGGACATCAACGCCATCACCAATCAGGCCGAGAGTGCCAAAGGAGCCGGCGTCGAAGGCGTGCCGTTCTTCGTGTTCGACGGCGCGTTCGCGGTCTCGGGCGCACAGGCGCCGGAATACCTGGCGGATGCGATCCGCCGCGCCGCGCAAGAGCATGCGCGCAAAGCCGAGGCAGCCGAATAGCCTTGCTTGAAGCGCTCAGGCAAATTCCAGGATGACGGCATCGACAGCAAGGCTATCGCCCGGCTTGGCGTGGAGCTTCTTGATCGTGCCGTCGCGTTCCGCGCGCAGCACGTTCTCCATCTTCATCGCCTCGACCACCGCGAGGGTCTCGCCGGCCTTGACCTCCTGGCCTTCGGCGACCGCGATCGAAACGACCAGCCCCGGCATCGGGCACAGCACGGACTTGCCGGAATCCGCCGTCGTCTTGACCGGCATCAGCCGCGCCGCGGCGGCCTCGCGCGCGGTATAGACGAAGGCCTTGGCCTCGACGCCGCGATAGGCGAGTTCGAAGCCATTGAGAATCTGGCGGACATGCGCCAAAGCCGGCTTGCCGTCGACGCTTCCCGACCACAGCACGTCGCCGGGCTTCCAGCCTGATTGCAGCGTCAGCTTGGCCCCGGGCTCGTTGCCGTCCTTGCCCGCGCCGAAGCGAAACTGCACCACGACGCGACGCGAGCCAGCTCGCGGACGGGCGCCAGCCTCGCCATCGCCGAAGCGGGCGATGGTTGTGGCCTCATTCTCCTCGGCAGCGGGAAAGGCCGTGTCCTCGGCACTGTCCCCACTCACCTCAAGGACGAATTCAGTATCGCCGAGACGCACAGTCCGGTCCGTCGCGCGCCTGACCGCCCTCCCCGACATCTGCCCGGAGATGCGGCGCTTGCGTTCGCCGAGCACGTGGTCGAGGGCGGTCGCGACCGCCGCCATCACCCGCGCCGTTTCGCCCTCCGGCTTGGTGGCATGGAAGCCGTCGGGATATTCTTCGGCGATGAACCCTGTCGACAGCCGGCCTTCACGCCAGCGCGGATGCTGCATCAACGCCGAAACGAACGGGATGTTGTGCCGGATGCCCTCGATGGTGAACGCATCCAGCGCGTCGGCCTGGGCATCGATCGCCGCCTCGCGGGTCGCTGCGTGCGTGACGAGCTTGGCAATCATCGGATCGTAATAGAGCGAGATTTCGCCGCCCTCATAGACGCCGGTGTCGTTGCGCACCGTGATGCCGTCGGCGCTCGATTCCGCGGGAGGACGATACTTCACCAAGCGGCCGGTGGAAGGCAGGAAGCCGCGGAACGGATCCTCGGCATAGACGCGGCTCTCCACTGCCCAGCCGGTGAGTTTGACGTCCTGCTGCTTGAGCTTCAGTGGCTCGCCGGCTGCGACGCGGATCATCTGTTCGACAAGATCGATGCCGGTGATCAGCTCGGTCACCGGATGCTCGACCTGCAGGCGGGTATTCATCTCCAGGAAATAGAAACTCCTGTCCTGGCCGGCGACGAACTCGACCGTGCCGGCGCTGTCGTATTTCACGGCTTTTGCCAGCGCCACCGCCTGCTCGCCCATCGTCTTGCGCGTCACTTGGTCGAGCAGCGGGCTCGGCGCCTCCTCGACGACTTTCTGGTTGCGGCGCTGGATCGAGCATTCGCGCTCGCCGAGATAGATGACGTTGCCGTGCTTGTCGCCCAGCACCTGGATCTCGATGTGGCGCGGGTTGACGATGAACTTCTCGATGAACATGCGGTCGTCGCCGAACGACGACTTGGCTTCAGATTTCGAGCGCGCGAAGCCTTCCGCCACTTCGGACTGCGAATACGCGATGCGCATGCCCTTGCCGCCGCCGCCCGCGGAGGCCTTGATCATGACCGGATAGCCGATCTCGTCGGCGATCTTCACAGCATGCGCTTCGTCGTCGATGACGCCCAGATGTCCGGGCACCGTCGAGACTTTGGCAGCGTGCGCGGCCTTCTTGGACTCGATCTTGTCGCCCATGGCGGCGATCGCGCCCGGGTTGGGGCCGATGAAGACGATGCCGGCGGCCGCGAGCGCGTTCGCAAACGCCTCGCGCTCGGACAGGAAGCCGTAGCCGGGATGCACCGCCTCGGCCCCGGTCTTGCGGCAGGCGTCGAGGATCTTGTCGATGACCAGATAGCTCTCGGCGGCCGGCGGCGGCCCGATATGGACGGCGTGGTCCGCCATCTCGACATGGAGCGCGTCCCGGTCGGCATCGGAATAGACCGCGACGGTCTCGATCCCCATGCGGCGGGCGGTCTTGATGATCCGGCAGGCGATCTCGCCGCGATTGGCGATCAGGATTTGCTTGAACATTCCGCGCGCTTGCCCCGTCACACCGGCCCTTTGGCTTTGCGGCCATGGGCGCGGAAAGTCAATGTACACAGGCTCGGCATGCAAGTCCGGGGCCTCACGTCCAGTCCGGGGCCTCACGTCCAGGCCCGGCATATCGCTGCTTGCCAGCGAGGAAGCGGCCATGCCATTCCAAGAGTTCAATGAGTGACTCGGCAGCATCTCCACCGCTCGGCTTCGTCCACCGTTACGTGCCGGCGCAGGAACCGAACCTTCCGCCTCTGCTCATGCTGCACGGCACCGGCGGGGATGAGAACGACCTGCTCCCGCTCGCAGCCCGTCTGTCGCCCGGCGCCGCCGTCATTTCGCCGCGCGGCAAGGTCACCGAGAACGGCGCGCCGCGCTTCTTCCGCCGCGTGACCGAGGGCGTGTTCGACCTCAAGGACCTGCAGGTCCGCACCGTCGAGCTCGCCGATTTCGTGATGCGCGCGGGCGCGGCCTATGGCATCGGGCGTCCGGTCGCGATCGGTTTCTCCAATGGCGCCAACATCGCCGCTTCGCTGCTGCTGACGCGGCCGGACATCCTGGCCGGCGCCGTGCTGATCCGCGGCACGGTGCCGTTCGAGCCGACGCAGGCTCCCGACCTCGCCGGGCTGCCGGTGCTGATCCTGTCGGGGGCGAAAGACCCCCTGGTGCCGGCGGCCAAGCGCGACAAGCTCGTCCAGATGCTGCGATCGGCGGGCGCCGAGGTCACCTACGAAATCCTCAATGCCCAGCATCACCTCTCGGCCGACGACTTGGTGGTCGCCGGTGGATGGCTCGATCAGTGGCGTTAGGACGCTCATTCCATATCAGAGGATTGCGATGCGCTCGGACGTCAAGGACCAGCCTCCGTTTGCTCACCTGCTCGGCATGACGATCACTCATATCTCGCCCGAGCGGGTGGTCGCCGAAATGCCGATCCGTCCGGAATTGGGCAACCGCAACGGCGTCCTTCACGGCGGCGCCGTGATGGCCTTCGCGGACAATCTCGGCGGCACGGCGACAACGGCGAACCTTCCCGAAGGCGCCTCCACCACGACCATCGAGAGCAAGACCAATTTCTTCGCCGCGATCCCGGTGGGCGACGTCGCGCACGCCGAGACCACGCCGCTGCATCGCGGCCGCACCACCATGGTCTGGCAGACCCGGATCACGCGCGGCGATGGCAAGCTCGCTGCGATCGTGACGCAGACCCAACTGGTGATGATAAAGGGCAAGTGAGATTCGTCGCATGATATAACGGTTTCCCTTCCTTCCTCACCCTAACAAGGGCCGCAGGCCAGTCTCGAAGAATGGGCAGACCGTATTGGCCCCATGGTTCGAGACGCGCCGCCGCGCGCGATCCCCACCATCGGAGTAAGAGCACCGGCACCATGCCCCTTCCCCGTGCCTTCTTCGACCGCAGCGTCCATGACGTCGCGCCCGGGCTGATCGGCGCGACGCTGCTGGTCGGCGGCGTGGGCGGCGAGATCGTCGAGGTCGAGGCCTATCACCACACCGATCCGGCGGCACATTCCTATCGCGGCCAGACGCCGCGCAACGCCGTGATGTTCGGTCCGCCGGGATACGCCTATGTCTACCGCTCCTACGGCATCCACTGGTGCCTCAACTTCGTGTGCGAGGCCGAAGGCAACGCCAGCGCCGTGCTGATCCGTGCGCTACGGCCGACGGTTGGCCTCGACAGGATGCGCCGGCGCCGCGGCCTCAAAGACGAGCGGCTGCTGTGTTCGGGGCCAGGCCGGCTGTGTCAGGCGCTCGGCGTCTCGATCAAGCATAACGGTCTGGCGCTTGATGCACCGCCGTTTGAGTTGCGCGCGCGGGACTCAGTGCCCGAGATCGCCGTCGGCCCGCGCATCGGCATCACCAAGGCGGTTGAGCATCCATGGCGCTACGCCGTGAAAGGCTCGCGCTATCTGAGCAAGCCGATCAAGGGCTGACGACGACGCAGGCCCGCTTAACTCCAATCAGGTGGCAGCGGCGATGACACGCATCGTATCGTAGTATTCATAAAACTCGACCGCCTTGCCGTTGCGAAAATGCCAGAAGTCGACTTTCGGAGTATCTGCAATCTTTCCCGTGCGCTTGTTCTTCCAGGCCCTGGAGCCACGAGCAAATACGGCATCGCCGTCGGCGACAAACTTATCCACCGTGTAGCGGATCATCTCCCAATCTGCGAGCAGCCCGTCGAAATAGCGGCGGAGTGCCTGACGGCCGTCATAGTCTCGCGCAAATGCGATGGGGTCCGCCCCTTCCGCAAGGGACCCGAACTTGATGTCGTCCTCGACAATGCCAAGCCAATGGTCGACGTCGCGACCCTTGCTCTCGTGCGAGCGGTGGTACGCTTTCTTCAGAACACCGACGTTCGCTGCCGTATCGCTCATCTTCCCCGTCCAGGTTGTCTAACAAGAAAAACACAACGGATTTGCGTTGGCGTCAAGCGCGCCCAAACGGAAAGCCGCGCGGCAGGATCACGAGAAACATCAATGCAAGGCTCAGCGGCAGGAACGCGAAGGCGACGTGCCCCGTTACGTCCCACAAAGCGCCACCGATGACCGACGTCGCGAGGGCCTGCGTGTAGCCCATGAAGAATACGGCCGCTGAGGTCGGCGCGATTTCGGCCGGCGACATGAGCAGCGGCGGCAGGGCGAGGCAGAGCACAAGCGTCCCGCCGGCGAAGAAGCCGAGGCCGGCGGCGAACATGACGGTCCATTGGCTTGCCGTGGTGACGATGCCGATCACGCAACCGATGGCGGCAAGCCCGATCACGACGAAAGGCCACGCTTGGCGCTCCAGCCGCGATGCCAGCGCCAGAAGCAGGAACGACGCCGGAAGCTGGCCGAGGTTGAGCGCGGTCAGCGAAATGGAAATCAGGTCCGGGCGTCCCGCGCTGGTCAGATAAGCCGGCAGAAAGGCGTTGGCGCCGAAATACGCGCCGTTCACGCTGCCCAGCACGAGGCCGAGACGCCAGACGAGGCCGTCGCGCCAGTCGGGCCACCAGCGCGGGCGCACGCGCCCCGTGCCGGCCGGGTGCGGCGCCGCGCGCGGCGCAAACACCGCCACAACAGCGGCGATCACAACCAGCGGTAAAGCCCAGACGCCAAGGCCGTCCCGCCAGCCGCCGCCCATCATCGGCAGTATGACCGGGGCCATGATCGCGACGGGGATGATCTCGCCGACTATCAATCCGTTGGTGTAGACGGCGGTGGCGAACCCGGTGCGGTCGGGCAGCCATTGCCGCGCCACCGCCGGCATCGCCGGATGCATCACGGCGATGCCCGCGCCCATCACGACCGTCGCCGCGTAGAGCATGGCGACATCCGGCACGATGGCGCGCAGGGCGGAGCCGAGCGCAGCGATCATGAGCCCGGTGACGAGCGCCGGCATCGCGCCGATGCGGGCGATCAGCAACGATCCCGGCAACGCGAATATCGCGAACAACGCGACTGGCAGGCCGGACAGGATGCCGACCTGCGTTCCAGACATCGCAAGCTCCGCCTGCACCGTCGCCAGCACCGGCGGCACCGCAAGCAGCGACAGCCTCGTCGCGTTGCCGACGAGCCATAGCAGCGTGACGGCGAGCACGACGTGTCTGCTCGACATGGAGCTTCCTCCCCGCAACCTTTTTGCGGAAGCTGCGCTAAGCGAGGCCCTTCAGCCGCTCCAACGCAGCAATGATCTTGGCGCGACGGTCCTCGGCCTCGGCGCGCTTTTCGCGCTCACCCTCGACCACCTCCTCCTTCGCGCGGGCGAGGAAATCGGCGTTGCCGAGCTTGCCGTCTGCGCGCTTGATGTCGGCGTCGACCTTCTGGATGTCTTTCTCCAGGCGTGCACGCTCGGCGACAATGTCGATCACGCCGGCGAGCGGCAGCGCCGCGACCTCACCGCGCACCACGATCTGCACCGCGCCGGCAGGCGCCGCATCGGCGAAGGACGTGCCGGACAGGCGTGCCAAGCGCTTCAAGAACTCGTCCCACCGCAGCGCGCGCGCGCGGGTCTCGGCCAAGGCGCCGACGAGAACCAGCGGGAGCAGCGTGCCTGGCGGCACGTTCATCTCGGCACGCACCGAACGAATGGCGGTGACGATGTCGATCACCCAGCCGATCTCGGTTTCGGCCGCGGGATCGTCGAGGCCGTCATGCTTCGGCCAGGACGCCAGCACCAGCAGGCCATCGCGTGCCGGCCCGGCCTCCGCCGTCACGCGCCAAAGCTCCTCGGTAATGAACGGCATGAACGGGTGCAGCAACTTGAGGATTTGGTCGAGCGCCCAGGCGGCGGTCGCCCGGGTCTCGTCCTTGGCGGCGCCGTCGGGACCGGTGAGAAACGGCTTTGCAAGCTCGACATACCAGTCGCAATAGATGTTCCAGACAAAGCGATAGAGGCCGCCCGCTGCCTCGTTGAACTTGTAGCCCGTGATCGCGTCGGTGACTTCGCGCGCGGCCTTCGCAGTCTCGTGCACGATCCAGCGGTTGAGCGTTTCTTTCGCGCTCTTGGGATCGAAGTCCGCGACGCGCACGGCTCCGTTCATCTCGGCGAAGCGCGCGGCGTTCCACAGCTTGGTCGCGAAGTTGCGGTAGCCTTCCACGCGCTGCATCGAGAGCTTGATGTCGCGGCCCTGCGCCGCCATCGCCGCGAGCGTGAAGCGCAAGGCGTCGGCGCCGTACTCATCGATGATCGCCAGCGGATCGATGACGTTGCCCTTGGACTTCGACATCTTCGCACCCTTCTCGTCGCGGACGAGGGCATGGATGTAGACGTCGCGAAACGGCACGTCCGGCTGGAAGTGGAGGCCCATCATCATCATCCGAGCAACCCAGAAGAAGATGATGTCGAAGCCGGTCACCAGCGCCGAGGTCGGGTAGAAGCGCTTGAGCTCCGGCGTCTCGTCGGGCCAGCCGAGCGTCGAGAACGGCCACAGCGCCGATGAGAACCATGTGTCGAGGACGTCCTCGTCGCGTTTCAGAAAACCGTCGAGAAACTCTGTGCGTCGCGCTGGATCGGCGGCGATGTCGTGACCCTGCTCCGGCGTGATCTCCTCCCTCTCGGTATAGTGGGCGAGCGCTTCGGCGACGATCTCGTCTTCCGTCTCGGCGACGAAGATTTTGCCGTCCGGCCCGTACCATGCCGGAATCTGGTGACCCCACCAGAGCTGTCGAGAGATGCACCACGGCTGGATGTTCTCCATCCAGTCGAAATAGGTCTTCTCCCAGTTCTTCGGGATGAAGTTGGTGCGCGCGCCGCGCACTGCCGCGATCGCGGGCTGCGCCATGGTCTTGGCGTCGACGTACCATTGGTCCGTAAGAAACGGCTCGATCACGACGCCGGAGCGGTCGCCATGCGGCACGGCGTGCGTATGCGGCTCGATCTTCTCGATCAGCCCGAGAGCCTCAAGGCGCCCGACAATCGCCTTGCGGGCAGCAAAACGGTCCGCGCCGTGCAGCGCCAGTGTCTCATCGAGTTCCGCTGAGGGCGGTAGACCCAGGAGGAAATCGTCGTTGGCGGCGACGTTCAGCTTTGCCTCGACATCGAGAATGCTGATTGCGGACACGCCATGCCGCTTCCCCACCTCAAAATCGTTGAAGTCATGCGCTGGCGTGATCTTCACCGCGCCGGTGCCCTTCTCGGGGTCGGAATAGTCGTCGCCGACGATCGGGATGCGCCGGCCCATCAGCGGCAGGATCGCGTTCTTGCCGATGAGGTGCTTGTAACGCTCGTCGTCGGGATGCACCGCGACGGCGGTGTCGCCGAGCATCGTCTCCGGCCGCGTCGTCGCCACGGTGATGAAGGTCGAGGGATCGTTGACGTCGAACGCCGCGCCCTCGATCGGGTAGCGGATGTACCAGAGGTGGCCCTTGACCTCAACCTGCTGCACTTCGAGGTCGGAGATCGCGGTGAGCAGCTTGGGGTCCCAGTTGACCAGCCGCTTGTCCTTGTAGATCAGGCCGTCACGATAGAGCGCGACGAACACCTTGAGCACAGCGCGGGACAGCCCCTCGTCCATCGTGAAGCGCTCGCGCGACCAGTCGCATGAGGCGCCGAGGCGCTTGAGCTGGTTGATGATGGTGCCGCCGGATTCCGCCTTCCACGCCCACACCTTTTCCAGAAATTTCTCGCGGCCAAGCTCGCGCCGGCCGGGCTCCTGGCGCTCCATGAGCTGCCGCTCGACAACCATCTGGGTCGCGATGCCGGCATGGTCCGTGCCGGGCTGCCACAGAACGTCCTTGCCGCGCATGCGCTCAAAGCGGCAGAGCACATCCTGCAGCGTGTTGTTGAGCGCATGGCCCATATGCAATGAGCCGGTGACGTTGGGCGGCGGGATGACGATGGAGTAAGGCTCGGCATCCCGACGCTCCGGGCGGCCGGCGCGGAATGCCCCCGTCTCTTCCCATGCGGCATAGATGCGTGCCTCGACATCGGCAGGCTGATAGGTCTTGTCGATCATTGCGTTTCTTCTTGGATGATGCGCGCGGTACAAAGCCCGCCGCCCCCTCAAGTGTCAACGGCCGGACCGCCTTCCGGCCCTTCGGATCAGCCTCTTGTCCCTGCCCTTCCCTGCGCCGAGCCCCACGCGCGCCATCGCGTTCCTCGCCTTCGCCTCCTTCGCAAGCCAAGCGATGGTGCGCGTCACGGATTCCCTGCTGCCGCAGATCGCCGGGGACTTCAGCGTGACGGTCGGTGCGGCAGCGATCGTGGTCACCGCCTATGCGATCACCCACGGCTCGATCCAGCTCATCATCGGACCGGTCGGCGACCGGCTCGGCAAATACCGCGTGATCGCGGCCGCCTGTGCATGCACCACGATCCTGGTCGCGCTGTGCGGCGTGGCGCAGTCGTTATCCACGCTGGCCGTCGCGCGCCTCGCCTCCGGTGCTGCCGCCGGATGGATCATTCCCCTCGCGATGGCATTCGTCGGCGATGTGACGCCCTACGAGCGGCGCCAGCAGGTCCTCGGCAGCTACCTGTCGGGGCAGATTCTCGGCCAGTTGTTCGGCCAGGCGGCGGGCGGCATCCTCGGCGACCTCGTCGGATGGCGCAACGTGTTCTTCATCCTGGCAGGGCTGCTCGCCATCGCGACCGCCGGCCTCATCCGTGAGCTGGCGGTCAACCCGGTCACCCGGCAGGCGCCGCGGCCGGCCTCCAGCCCGGGCGGCTTCGTCGCCGATTACGCCGCCGTGCTCGGCGATCCGTGGGCACGGAAAGTCATCGCGGCGGTAGCGATCGAGGGCGCGCTGCTGTGGGGGAGCTTCGTCTATATCGGGGCCGACCTGCATCTGCGGTCGGGACTGAGTTTCACGATGGTCGGCGTGATTGTCGCCACGTTCGGGCTGGGCGGTCTCACCTATAGCCTGTCGGTGCGTTTTCTCGTTGGGCGCTTCGGTCAGGTCGGCCTCGCTGGCGGCGGCGGGTTCCTGCTCGCAGCCGCCTATCTGGCTTTGGCTTTTGTGCCGTGGTGGCTGGCGCCGATCCCGGTGATCGGCATCGGCCTCGGCTTCTACTGCCTGCACAATACGCTGCAGACCAACGCGACCCAGATGACGCCGCATGCGCGGGGAACCGCGGTCGCGCTGTTCTCGTCGGCGCTCTATCTCGGACAGACGCTCGGCGTGGCGGCCGGCGCTTTCATCGTCGACCGCTACTCGGCGGTTCCCCTGTTTGTCGCCGCCGCGGTCCTGTTCCCTGTACTCGCGCTGTGGTTTGGAACCCGCCTGCGCCGGCGCGAACTGGCGGACGCGGGACGATAGTCTCCAGCCTTGCATATCACTTTAGAGTTGCATTCAGAAATATCTTGATGCAGGGTAGTGGAACTTCGGGGGCGTCACCTATGAGTTGATGGCCACTATCGCTTGGCCGAAACAGGGAGGAACGCATGGCATATTCCGGCACCATCCGACCGCTTTACGGCGTCGTCATCCGGGACAAATGCAAGTCAGCCGATGTGGAGACGTTGAAGGCCTACAAGACCGTCGCCCAGGATCTTCTCAAGGACGTCAAAGGCGACGACGCCAAGGACCTTCAGGATGCCGTCAAGGAACTTGACCACGCGATCGCGGGCAAGCACGGCAAGAAGTAAGCCGAGCAAGCATGACCGAGGCGCGGCCCACGTCTTGTGGCGCGCGAGCCTGGAATGAGATGCCGTTGCCGCATCACTACGGCGGCGGAGATGGCTTGAAAGGGCGATATCTCAACCTGTCAGGGAGGCTAAGATGGCTCAGCATGGCATCGGCGGAAGCGGCAACGGCCTTCTGCTCTACGGCGTGATAATCCGCGACAAGATCAGATCCGCTGACTTGAACACCTTGAAGGCCTATCAGACAGTCGGACACGATCTGATGAAGAGCGGCGACGGCGATGACGGCGAGTTGCGCACAGCGCTCGGAGATCTGGACAAGGCAATCGCGTCGAAGACGTAAAGCGGAGACGCCTCGGACGCGCGGGCGAGCCGTCGCATCGGCTGGTTCGCGGCGCTTCGCATACTGCCCGGCAACGCAGGCAAGGCGGCAGACGATGGCGGAACCGATGGCCGACGACGGCCCACGGCGAAGGTTGTCTCTTCGCGACCAGATCGATTGCGTGCCGGTCTATGTGGTCTGGGAAATCACCCTCGCCTGCAACCTCAAGTGCCTCCACTGCGGCTCGCGCGCGGGGCACCGACGTGCGAAAGAGCTCAGCACGGCAGAGTGCATCGACGTGGTGCGGCAGCTTGCTGAACTCGGCACCCGCGAGATTTCGATCATCGGCGGGGAGGCATTCGTCCGCAAGGACTGGCTGACGCTGGTCCGTGCGATCCGCGATCATGGCATCGACTGCACGATGCAGACCGGCGGATACAAGCTGTCGCGGGACATGATCGAGGCCGCTGCCGAGGCCGGCCTGCTCGGCCTCGGCGTTTCGGTCGATGGCCTACAGCCCTTGCACGACCGCCTGCGCGGCGTTCCCGGCTCCTACCAGGAAGCGTTGCGCGTCCTGGACGATTGCCGGCGCGTGGGTTTGATCGCGAGCGTGAATACGCAGATCACATCCACCATCATGCCGCAGCTTCCCGAGCTGATGGATGTCATCATCAAGGCCGGCGCCAAATATTGGCAAATCCAGCTCACGGTCGCCATGGGCAACGCCGTCGACAATGACGAGATCCTGCTTCAGCCTTACGAATTGGCAACGCTGATGCCACAACTGGCGGATCTCCATCGCAAGGGGCGCGAGCGGGACCTGCTGCTTCTGCCCGGCAACAACATCGGCTATTTTGGCCCTTACGAGGTACTGTGGCGCGGCCCGGACCGTGGCTATTACGGCGGCTGCCCGGCGGGCCAGAACGCGATCGGGCTTGAAGCGGACGGAACGCTCAAGGGCTGCCCGTCACTCGCCACGCAACGCTACGGGGCCGGCGACGTCCGCGACACGCCGATCGCGGAACTCTGGGCGACACACCCGGCGATGCAATTCAACCGCAACCGCGGCGTCGAAGACCTCTGGGGCTTTTGCCGTAGCTGCTATTATGCCGAGGCATGCCGTGGCGGCTGTACGTGGACCGCCGACTCGCTTCTCGGGCGCCGCGGCAACAACCCGTACTGCCATCACCGCGTCTTGAAACTTGCCGAGCTTGGCGTGCGGGAGCGTATCGTGAAGATCGAAGATGCCCCGTCGCTGCCCTTCGCCACCGGACGCTTTTCGCTGGTGGAAGAGCCGATCCCGGTCGAGGTGGTGTGCACATGAGCGACCTTCCGGCGTCGCCGCCTCAGGGCCGCGCGGCCCCGGTGCTGGTGCTCTGCCGCCAGTGCATCCAATATGTCTTCGAGGGCACGGCAACCTGCCCCCATTGCGGCCGCGACTCCCGAGAGATGGGAGCGCGCTACCGCGACGGAGGCTATCTGGCAATCGAAACGATGCAGCGTATCGATCGGGCCGTCGAGCGGCGCGGCGGATAGCGTCCGGCTGGATTCAAGCGGGGTTTACTGCCGTCCGCGCGAGACCCGGTCGATCTCGGCCCGAACCAGACGCTCGACCACCGAAGGAAGATTGTCGTCGAGCCAGGATTTCAGCATCGGCCGCAACATCTCCTTGACCAAGTCCTCAAGCGTGCGCGCGTTCTGGACCAAGACGGTGTGGGCAAGCGAGTTGAACGCCGCATCGACTGCGGCGCGGGTATCCGATCCGATCAGGGGTGATTCGGAAATCTGCATGGAATTGCGCGGCGTGTCGAAGCTGCGTCGGGGGTCCTCCGGGGCGATGCGAGGCGGCGGAGGCGGAGGCTCCGGCGACTCCGCGAACATCACGTCGGGATCGCCGATGGTCGTGAACACCGGCGGTGCCGCGACAGGCCGAGGCGGCACGGTGGCAGCCGGCGGAGGTGGCGCCGCCATGGCCTCGGTGAGATCGAGAACATCCTCTTCTGGCTCCGGCTCGAATGCCGGCGCCGTTCTTTTCGCAGCGGCGGGCGCAATCGTAGGAGCGTCGAAGCCGGCCAGCATCGTGTCGATATCGTCCTGCCCCATGGCGGCAACATCGACGGGCGGAGGCGGCGGCGGTCTCGCCGTGGTCGGCGGAGGAACCGCAGAAAGGGGCTTCGCAGGAGCGGGTTCGGGATCCGTCGCGGGCTTCCCCGCATCGTCGTCGGCGATGATGCGACGGATCGACGCGAGAATTTCCTCCATCGACGGCTCTTGAGCCTTCGCCGGCTGGTTCATGGCCGCATCCCTGTCATCATCGCGAACCGCGATGGACGTCGAACCAAGGTCCGTTCCAACGAGAACGAATCACGGTCTAGCGCTTTTGATCTGATCGCGTTTCAGCGGCGATCCGGTTTCCACTTCGCCCGACGACGCTCCAACCCGACCGGCGCGAATCACGATGCACATGCTCATCATTGATTGACGCGAGTATCGCAATTCAAAGGTCGAAGGCAAGCAAAGGGCTGTGGACGAGCAGCCGGCGCGCGTTCTGCAGGATCGTATGACGCGCCACGCTTTCGCGATGCGCAGTATCGGCGGGACACCAACGGCATGCAGTCAGCCGCGCCGCGCGCCGAGAATCCGGGACGTGATGGAACGCGGAGGCCTACCGGCCGTCGGGAGTGCGCAGGCCGAACCAGCTATCGCGAATCTGCTGATAGTGGACCATCGGATCATAGACCTGGGTCGGCAGGCGCAGCGCGCGAGGAGACAGCCGGCCGACCGCCGACAGCAGATTGAACGAGGCGACCACACGGTCGTGCTGCGCATTCACCAGCGCCAGCCTGCCGTTCACCAGCGCCTGCTGCGCATTGAGCACGTCGAGCGTAGTCCGCTGGCCGACGCGCGCCTCTTCGCGCACGCCGTTGAGAGCGACCTCGGATGCCGCGACCTGCTGCTGGGCAGCCAACGTCTGCGCCTTGGCGGCTTCGAGTTGTCCCCAGGACTGCACCACCGTCGCCCGCGCCTGATCGCGCACCTGATCGACGTTGAGGCGTTGTTGCCCGAGCGCTTCCTTGTTCTGCCGGATGGCGGAGTATTCCGCGCCGCCCTGGTAGATCGGAATCGTCAGCCCCAGCAGCGCCGAGGCGGTAAAGGCCTGCGGCGTCGTCAGGCTCGCATCATATTGCTGCTGCGCCGTGCCGGTGAGAGTGAGCCGAGGAAACAGCGCGCCTTCCGCAATCTTGACCTGAAGCAACGCGACATCGACGCCGAACATGGCCGCTGTCACGTTGGGATTTTCCGCCATGCCGACCGCCGCGGCAGCGGAAAGGCTCGTCGGCGAGAGCCGGTCGACCGGCGAGCCCGGGGCGAGGGCCGCCGGCTCCACCCCGATGATGCGCCGGTAGTTGCCGCGCGAGGTCGTCAGCGTGGACTCCGCGGCATGCAAGGCCGATTGACCGGCGGCGAGCTGCGCCTCCGCCTGCGCGACGTCGGTCCGCGTGACCTCGCCGACGTTGAAGCGGTCGCGGGTCTGCCGCAGCGTCTCCGTCAGCACCCGGACGTTGCTGCGCTGGACCTCGAGGCTCGCCATGTCGCGCAGCACGTCCATATAGATGGTGGCGGCCGCAAGCAGGACGCTTTGTTCCAGGACGCGAAGGGTTTCACGCGCCGACGAGACCTGGCTTTCCGCCGCCCGTGTGCGATTTCCGGTCTGGAAGCCGTTAAACAGCGTCTGCTGGCCGGTGATGCCGACCGCCCGGGGAATCGTGACGCCTTCGGCGTGCGCGGTCGGCCCGCCCCCAATGGATCCGACCTTGGTGTCGGTATACTGGGGACCGGCGCTTGCCGTCACCGACAAGGTGGGGCGATACCCCGACAACGCCTGCGGCACGGCTTCGTCGGTCTGGCGCACGATGGCGCGCTGGGCGTTGAGCTGTGGATTGTTCTGATAGGCTTTGGCAAGCGCCGAATTGAGCGTCTCCGCCTCAGCCCGGGAGCATGCGCCTGCGACCGCGATGGCGAACACCGCCAACACGCCGATCGCTCGCGCGAGCCAGGCTCCTGACATAGACACCATCCCGCCGCACGGCAAACCGTGCACGGCGCACGGCTCGACCCCTCCTGTGGCCTGTTTTAGGGTCATGCGAATCTTATCGCACCCCTTGCCTGCCTTGAAACCCCCGCCAGGCCGCTCGGGCCGCGAAAGATCGCCGGTGGCGTATCCGGGCCACAGTTGACGCCGAGAGAATCAGAAGACGAACGCCGGAGGCTCGACAAAGCCCGGAAGCAACGGCGCCGCCGCATCGAAGATGGAGCGTCCGCTTACCTCTCCCGCAACAGAGCGGTACAGCATTGCCTTGCCGGGATTGCGACCCAGCACGCACAGCAGCCGGCCGCCGTCCCGCAACTGCGGAAATAGACTACGCGGCGGAACCTCCGTCGTCCCTTCAAGCAGGATGACATCGTAAGGGGCCTGCGCCGGCCAGCCTGCGACGAGCGGGCCGGTCACGACGGTCACGTTGCGGGGAGCGAATCCGGATGACAGTTCCGTGGCGGTCGCGGCAAGCGCGGAATCCTCTTCGAGCGCGGTCACCCGGGCCGACAGCCGCGACAGCACCACCGCCGCATAGCCGGTAGAGCAGGCAACATCGAGCACGGTTTCGTCATCGCGAAGGTCCGCTGCCTGAATCAGCTTGGCGAGCACCAGCGGCTTGAGTAGCCGACGGACTGATTGCGAGGCCGAAGGTCCCACCGGCAGATCGAGATCGAGATAGGCCAGCGCGGCCTGGTCGCGGCCGACGAACCGCTCGCGCGGAACCTCGGACATCGCTTCGATCAACGCCAGATTGGTGACATCGGCGGTCCGGACCTGGCCGTCGACCATCATCCGCCGCGCCTGCGCGAAGTCGAACATCCGTCCTCCAAGACCCGGCGGCGCCGTTGTGCGGCAAGGCTGCGCGGAAGGCAAGTTGGTCGCACTCGCGCAATTCCGTGATGCGCCCGACCGTCGCGGCGCTGTTGCCGCTCCCGACTCCCTCCTATATAGCGGGGCCGTCGCTGCAGCGGTGTCAACCGTCGCAATGTTTTCCAAGGCCACGTGGCGGAGTGGTGACGCACCGGTCTGCAAAACCGGGTACGCCGGTTCAATTCCGGCCGTGGCCTCCACAAATTTCACCAACACGTCTATCGGCGTATGCCGGACGGGCTCAACTCAAACGACCGGCGTAAACGATACGCTGCGGCGCCCGTGCCTCGACGGCGAGGACGGCTTGAAGGTTCAGCACATCCCCTGGGAGCGGCTCAGCGGCGCGCATTGCGGGAGCGTGCCCGCCGGTCCGGGCAGGAGTATGCCGGGTGCGTAAGTAGGGGCACCGGGCGTGACGAGCGCGGGCCGTGTTTCGGGCGTGGGCGGTGATACCGACATCGGGCCAGCGGGTGACGTCCTTCCCGGCGGCAGGGTCGGCTGAGTCAACACACTTGGCGTTTGCGCCCCGTAAGGGGGACTCGAATGACGGACATGCTTGCGGTGCATTGTGTGCCGTGGATGGTGGCCGGCTCGCGTGGCCGATTCGGCGGCCGCCGAAACTCCAATGAGAGCGGCGATTGCGATTGCGGCCGCTTTGGCCATGAGGCCAGAATTGGCCATGCGCGCTCAGCAGCCGCGGCAGATGCTGTGCAGTGCGCGATCCAGCTTGGCGTCCTTGCCGTCCATTTCCGAGTTGTTGGCCGCCGAGCCCGCCGTGCTGTCTCCCGCCCCGGCGCTGCGCGGCTGGCGACTGCCGGCCGGCGTCGTCCCGCCGGAGCCTGCGCCGGTGACGCCGCCACCCTGGGACAGCCCGGAAGTGGCCGGCCCGGCACCTGTGCCCCCGGCGCCCGCTCCGCTGCCCGCCGAACCCGTACCCTGCGCGGCGGCGGATGTCGCAAGCCCCACGATAACGACGGCGGAAAAGATTGCGAGCATGCGCATGGGCGCCTCCGATAGCTGCTCAACCGTCAACGCCCGCATCGTCACTCGGTTCCTGACGGCCGCGAGCCTGGGCCGCACGCCCGACGGAGCGACAAACCCGCTTTGCAATGAGCGAGCGGCTTGCTATATGCCCTCGCGGCGCGGCGCCTTGCCTGCCTCATTCCCCGGTAGCTCAGTTGGTAGAGCAAGCGACTGTTAATCGCTTTGTCGCAGGTTCGAAGTCCTGCCCGGGGAGCCAAACCTTACAGCGGGCGGATTCTTCCCCTCGTCGCGCCGTTTCCATTGCCGCGAGCGCGGCCGTTTCTGCAAGCAAGTCAAACGGTTGCCGCCACGCTGGCGTGAGCTTGCCGTCGCGCCAAGTCGAGTTCGATAGTACGAAATTCAGGAGGCGACGCTTATCGGCTGGTTCCTGTCGGCTGAAGAGGCGCCCGGCATTTGAAGCGAGGTCCAGGAGGCGCGCTCCCTCATCGAGATACGACTGGTCCGCACCCTGGTGCAGCGCGATGTCATCGAGCAGCCGCGTCTGATCTTTGCGCCATTGGCCGGAGAGCCTCTCGTACGTCGCCTTGTCGACCACGCCGTCCAGCTTGTCGGCGTAAACCGCGTGAATGCGTGACTGCAGGCGGTCATATTCGGATTGGAGGCGACCTACTGTCGCTTTATGCTCCTTGGTCTGATCGCTATGGCTCTCAGAGAGCGCCTTTTTCAGCCATTGCAGCACCGTATCGCCGAATTCGAGTTGCCTGAGCGTTGCGGAGAACTGTTCGGCAAGCGCCTCTTCCCGCACATAGGGTTCCGGGCATTTTCCCTTGTAGCCGGTGCAGTGGTAATAAACGTACCGCCTCTTTTTCATTTCCCCGACCATCGCGCAGAAGCAATGCCCGCACTTGACGATGCCGGTGAACGCGAAGTCCCGCTTGCTACCGCGCACCTTGCTGGCGTTGCGACCGTCGAGGACTCCTTGCACCCGATCCCATAACGCGCGGGCGACCAGAGGCGGATGCTTCCCGCGATAGAATTGGCCCTTCCAGACGATGTCCCCGGCGTAGAGCGGGTTCCGCAACATGCCGTGGACGATGCTGCGAGGGACCGGAAGGCCGCTCTTCTTGTAGACAAGGCCGGCGACCCTCGCACGATCCGCCAAATCAGAAATAGAAAGCGTGCCGGTGGCATACAATCCGAACATGTGCGTGACGATTGGGCCGATCTGCGGATCGATATCGATGATCTTCTTCCCGTCCGGACCCATCACATTGCGATAACCGAGTGGGGCGACGGTTGGCCAAATCCCCTGCTCTGCCTTCTCCTGCATGCCTTTGCGGGCTTCTTCCGAAAGATTGTCGATGTAGTTCTTGGCCATCAGCACCTTGATGCCATGGACGAACTTCTCCGATGAGCGAATCGCGCGACAGAACCACCCCTTCCTTGACGAGGTGGATCGCGATATCGAGTTCGTCGAGGCGGACCCAATCCTTTAGGTTTCGGTAAAGCCGGTCTGTTTTCTCCACCAAAATCGTTCGTATCGTCGGATGTGATTTCAGGTAGCTGATCATTTGTTCGAAGTTGGTGCGCCCTGCTTCTTTGGCCGTTTCGACGTCAATGTATTCGCGCGCAATGGCGATCCGGTTTTGTGCGGCATATTCCTGCAGCAACTTCTGCTGTGCAGCGATGGAGAAGTCTTCCTTGTCCTGTTCCTTGGTCGAGACGCGCGCGTAGGCCAGCGCACGGACCGGGGCGAGCAGATTGCTGTCAGTTTGAGTTTGTTTGTTCATGGTAGCCTCAAGCGCTATGGCAATTCGGATTCTGCGCTCTTGCGAAACCACCAGCAACGAAATTCCAACGCGACGCGGACGTATTCTTCAGCCGCGATTACCTTCGGTTCGAGAGGTGTCCAACAAGGGGTCGGCGGCCACTGGGCGCTGATCCTCTTTATTGGCCCACTCTTGAAGCACCCCAAAAAATCCCGAGACGTTCTGAATGATCTCGCGCGCGTCCTCGCGCGAGAGCGTCCGCCGCGAGAGTGGCTGCCAAAACGCCAGGGTGTCATCGATCACCGGAGAATTAGACGGCACCGGTGTCCACGTCGCGGACACTGGTGCGCACGCGGCCGCCGCCCCGCCCCTCCTTTGGACGGTGCGGCGCTTGTTGCTTCGCGTGTTTTTGTGAGGACCGGGCACGGCGATCTCCATGGGACGCGCGTTGCTCCAACGAGCGACCTTTGTTTTTCATGAGCGTGTGACGTGTCAGCTCTTCGGCCCTCCCGGCGTTGCGGGCGCCCGCTTGCGCTTTGAGCATGCGGGCTGCTGCTGAATGTCGGCCGTGTCCGTTGCTTCTCCGCGAACGGCGACTGCGAGCGTCGTTTCCGGCGGCGTCAACAAAAGTTTCGACTGCACGTTTCCGTCCCAGTCGTGCCACGAGGTCCGGGTCAGATAGTCCTTGGACGGTGTGAACCCCGCCGCCGGCTCGAACTGCTCCACGCCGAAATGGATCGTCGGGTTTGTTGCGACGCCATCGGCAGGCAGCATGCGGAATGCATACTGTTCCGCGATCTCTTCTGGAGGAACTTCGGACAGCACGCTGTCCCGGTTCAACAGCACGATGCGCGACTTGAATTCGCGACTGGTGCGGAGCGGTGCTTCAGGCTGCTGAATGTAGGATTCGATGAGCGCGACGTGTTCGATCGGCAGAATGCGACGGCCGATTTGCATAAGATTGGACATGATGATCTCCTGTTGAGTGCTTCTCACAACATCACTCCACTCGCCGGTTGCTGGGCAACGTGTGCGCTTGATGCAGAAAAATTTTTTCTGCGGGCGAATGTTGTTGCCGCGCGAGTGCAGGTCTCAACAGCCATCGTTTGTGTAAGAATGGTCCGCAACGGAGCGCATTCGCTTACCCAATCGAAAGGGCCGCGCGACGATGGCAAAGGCGACCCAGGTCAGGCTCGATACGAGTCAGTTGCCCATACAGAGCACTGGCTGTGACGACGTGTTCGCCCTCTACGATGCTCTGCTGGGAACACGCGACCGGCTGGCCGGGCTCCCACCACTGACGCGCCAGGACGTCCAAGCCATTACCCTGGCGTTGCACGAGGTCGTCTGGTTTTGCCTCACACCGGCACATGCAAAAACGCTGGAACACGCTGCCCCGAAAACCGCGGATGCCGAATTCGTCCAGGCGGCGCGCGATCGGTCCGGTGATCTCTACACGACGATCGTTGCGGCCGTCGCGATCAAGCTGGCGGGGCCGCGGGTCGGGCTAACGCCGACCGCGATCCTCGACGGCCTGACCGACCACCTGGACGCACTGACCTTCGACCTTCGCTCCACGAAGCGAGCCACCCTGGGATTACTAGCCCGCGCTCGAAAAGAGGTCGACGACCGGCTGGCATTTGTGCGAGCCCGGCGCCCGGGCGGATTTCAGTTTGCTAAGCCTCCGGAGCTCTACCGAAACAGGTCAGAGAAAAAGGAGACCCCGGACCGGTTTCTCAAGCGGGTCTATGGCGCCGACGTTCGCCGCGGCCTTACCCAGGCCGACATCCGCCGGGCGGACCCGGCCTTCTACAATGTGCTGCATGTCTGGGCCGCCCGACATAAACGGCTTCTGTCCCGGCTGGTGCCCGCGAGCCGGACGCGGACGAAATAGACGTCGCGAGGCCACGAATCCCTTATGCAGAAGGCTCAGAAATTGCTTGGTTTTTCATAAACCCATAAGTGCGCCTAGCCCCACCTCACCCTCCCCCCAATCTGACCCCCCGAGATGTCCTCCCCATCCTTGAACTGAATGATGACGTTCGGTCCTTGATCCCTGCCCGCGTCTGCCTCGCCGTGCGCTCTTCCGCCGCGCAGCGATGATGCCACGCGGCGAGAGCGGTGAACGTGACCGTCAGCGCGGCGCGGGTGGGTCGGAGGCGTTGCGCGCGGGACCGCCGCCCACCTCGCCGCCCTCGTCACCTTCATCGGACGGATGCTCGCTGAAGCTCATCCAGGGCTGGACCGCCATGAACAGGGGCGTGACCTCGGTGCGCCGGCCACGGCTGCGGGCGGCGGCGATGATGACCGCGGGTTCGCCGTTCATGAAGCAAGAGATCAGGGCAAAGGGTTCGCCGGTTTCCGAGGCGTGGGTGAGGCAGTGAAAAGCAACCTCCATCCACGGCTCGATATGGGTATCGGGCTCGGCCTCCTCCTCGGCACGGATGACCTGCGCGGGATCGCCCGGCCGTCCCGGCACCGGGCTGGTAAGACCGAGGCAGGCCTCGCGCATCTCGGCGCGGACGCTATGGAAGGCTTTCATAGGGCCCTCCCTTCGGCGGGAGCGGCGGTGTCCTCGAGGTGGCCCAGCGTCGAAGGCGCGACGCGGGACCAGCGCGCGGTGAAGCTGCCCTGTAAGGCCGCCAGAACATTCTTGGCGGCGATGAGGAGCTCGTCGGCCGCGAGGCGCAGAAGGGTTTCCTCGTCGCGCCAGACCCAGGCATCGCCGTGTTCGTTGGTAATGGTGATCTCCCGGACGCTGCGGGGAGGTGTAAAGGGCTCGAAGACGAGGCCGGAGACGTCGAACGCGGCGGCGCGCGCAAACGCGTGGTCGGCCGACTCCGCCGAGATGTGCGCTTGCGCCCATTCGGCGTCGGTTTGGAATTGCACGTGATAGTGAGGCATGGATTCTCCCTTTCTTGCTGTTGTTGGACGCGTGTGAGCGCGCTGGAGCTTCCCGTGGCCGGGCGGCACCTGGCGCGCGGTCAATCGCCGACACGGGGGGCGGCGCTTTTGGTTGCGCCGCCCCGTGGCGCGGGCTGGCGATTGACGGCGCGGCGCCGTCCGGCAAGCTCCAGCGCAGCCTCGCTCACGCAGCGTCGGCAACGGCCGGATGGGAATCCGCGCCTGGCTGAAGCCCGTGCAGGAAATCGGCGGCGCGCTGCGCATGGGCGGCGGCGGAGAAGATCGCGCGGTTGTCGGCTTTCAGCACCGCGAGCCAGTGCGCAAGATAGCTGGCATGGTCCTCGCGGGTTTCCGGGGTGAGCTCCAGCGTGGCGCAGAGGAAGGCTGAGCCGAGTTCGGCGACCAGTTCCTCGACGGCATAGCCCTCGTCGCCGAAGCGCTGCTGATCGAAGCTGCGGTCGAGGCGCGAAGGGTGGCGCGTCCAGTGCACGGTCTCATGCGCGAGGGTGGCGTAATAAGCTTCCCGCGTCTCGAAGGCCTCGAAAGGCGGCATCTGGATGCGGTCCGGGCCGATGGCGTAATAGGCTTGCGTGCCGCCATGGCGGATGGTGGCGCGGGTCGCGGCGAAGAACGCTTCGGCATGATCGATGCGCGCGACGGGATCGCGCACCGGCTCCGGCGCGGCATAGAAGTGCTCGGGGAGCCCTTCGATCTGCTCGGCGTTGAAGACGGTATAGCCCTTGAGGTAGTGGATTTCGGCGTCGACGGCCTCGCCGGTCTTTTCGTCGGTCTGGGTGCGCGTGAGCGAATTGGCATAGACGGTAAGGCTGCCTTTCTCGCCTTTGCGCACGTTGCCGCCCAGCAGCAGCGCTTGCCGGTAGGTGATCCAGATCGGCGAGCGGTAGCCTTTGGCAAGGCTTGCCATCCAGAGGGAAAGGATGTTGACCCCGCGATAGGCGATGCCGTTGTAGCGAAGCGGCAGCAATGCGCGGCCGTCAAGGTGGTTGGGGTTCCACGGGCGATGCCATGGGCGCGTCCCTTGCTCCAACTGGCTGACGATCTGGTCGGTGATTTCCTGATAGATGTCGCGGCGTGGTTTGTGACTGGTGTTCGTCATGGCTTCCTCCCTCACGCCGTGATGCGTTGATGGAGGCGCGCTTCCTCGGCGTAGGCGCTGAGGCTCATTTTCGCTTCGAAGTGCCGGTCGCGTTCGATGCGCAGGACGCCGGGGCCGGTGACGCTCTCGATTTCAGAAATGCGCACCGACCCCGAGTTCGGGGAATCCAATGCCGAGATCGCAAAGGCCGAAGGCGATATCGGTGTCTTCGGGATCAAGTTCGCTGAGCAGCCACGTCGCCGCTCCCCACGGACAGAACAACTTGACCACGGGCTGGTGGTCGACGCTTGCTTGAGAGCGCAGGATGATACAAGATCAACTTTAACTTGCGTATGGGGGTTAGATTTTCTCCCGGACCACCCTCTAGGGAAGGCACCAGGAAGGACGCTATGTCGGACCCACACGCCACATCCGGGAATTCTGTCACCAATAGCCATCCTAGACAAGGCGCGCCAAGCCGTCCCTGCCGTGAACTACGCATTAGGGTTGGCGGGAGTAGCGGCTGCGGCCGCAATCGTCACTGCCTTGGTCGGAAGAGGCACGGGTGGCGTCATCGTTATAGGTTCATCCTTTGTCGGAATGATCCTTTTATTCGTTTTTTCTCGACTTGTCGTTTCCGCCTCTCCATCCATACAGTTCGGCGGAATCGTTCTCGTTTGGGTAATTATTATGTTTTTTAGCACATTTCTTGTATTCACGACGACGGCTGTCGTTTTTACGTGGCCGTGCAATTGGGCACAGTTTCTGGACATGACATCGAACTGCACAAGCATAAAGTCGATATCCGATAATCCGACAGTCGAGCAGCCAGCAGGTCCTGAGACGCCGCCTCGATTAACGCACTTCGTTATAAAAGTTACATTGCAATCCGGTGCCTTGGTTCAGCGAGAGTGGAATCGGCTGACACCCGATGAGTGGGTGGAGAAATATTCCGACACCGGTACGCAAACGTATTACGATGTCAAAGGCCGCCTAACGCTGGATGGCTGCCCCGGAACCAAGGTGGCAAACAAGACCGCGGGGGGCCACCTCGCTTTCCTTCCGGATAAGGGATGTCCCGGGATGCCATTCAGAATCAACGATAACAACGGCGGCTGGGGAATCGCGGCGTCGCTAACTGACTACGAGTAACTTGACTTGGTGCGAACCGCTAGCGCCCATTGCAGGAGCTAGGCGTTCGTAAAAGAGCGCGACTCGCGCCTTTGTGACCATTGGTCGTATTCTCAAGCTCGATTTGCAACGGTCGCTGTTGCTCATGACGCATTGGACACCCGATTTGCCCCTGTAACACGGGTACTCCTCAACGGAGCGCCGGGATGTGCAAGAAGTATCGCTACCCGGCGAGATTTCCGGTTCTGGCCCATCGGGCCGCTTCACGACGCGTGATACGTTTCCGCTGTCAGCCGCAAAGCGGACTCTCGCAAACCTCCGACCGGCCCGGGCTTGTGGGATCGAGCCCTACAACATGCGCCAATGTTGTGAAGTGAACCTCAACGGCCCATCTGAGCAATCAATTGCGCGACCCGCTGGCGAAGTATGGGGTCGGCAATGCGGTAATAGGATTGCACTAATCGAAAGGCCTCGCCGTGCTCAAGAATGTTGAAAGAAGGGCTGGGCGCAATGTTTGCAGATGCGCCTTCAGGCTCTGGAAGCAGTGTCGATAGCGAAGTGCGGAGCGCCCGCGCGCGACTAGAAGCAACCGGCTCGCCGAAATTCTGTTACTAGCGTTCTCATACTTCTGTATCTGCTGGAAGGTTACGCCGATGGCAGAACCAAGCGCCGTCTGAGAGACGCAGCACAGTTCGCGCTGAATCCGAAGTTTTTGGGCAATCGTCCGGTCAATGGCGTCACAGCTCCGGCGAGGCATGGATTCCACTGAGATGAGATGGGGCATGTGTTTCGTTCGCGTCCCAGAACCGCGCTGCAAAGGCGATCTCCTCCGGGCCGCAGGCTTCGGCGTAGATTGCCGTCGTGCTGATGCGGGCGTGACCGAGCCAGCGTTGCGCAAGATTCAAGGGCACGCCTGATTGCAGCGTTGCCACGGCGAAGGCATGCCGCAGCCCGCGCGGGCTCGCATGCCGCCCGGCGATGCTGGCAAGAGCCATCACCCGCTTCATCAGCCGCCATGCCGTCACCCGGTGCCACGGCCATAGAAGCTCATGCGTGGCGTGGTGATGCCTCGTAAGCGGCGTTTTGATCCCACCTTGTTTTTCGTCGATATGAGGTCGGATATTCGGAGTCCTTGAGGAGCTCCGACACATGTCGATTTCAGAGCATAAGCATGTGTCGGATTCAGGTCCGGTGCAGCGGATTGAAGTGTTCACGGGTGCTGGGCGCCGGCGATCTTGGACGCCTGAAGAGAAGGCATCGATCGTTGGGGAGAGCTTCGTTGAAGGCGCGACGGCCTGCCAGGTTGCGCGACGACACGGACTGACCCCGCAGCAACTTTTTACGTGGCGCCGGCAGGCGCGGGGGTCGAGCGCCGAGACCGCTCCGGTGTTTGTGCCCGCATTGATTGAGGCGCGGGCTGCGGAGCCGGCGCGCAAGCGCGGGAGGCCGAGAGGCCGCCGCCGCGGCGATGCCCTCGGCGTCATTGAGGTCGAGATCGACGAGGTGACGGTTCGCGTTGGCCGCGGTGCGGAGGCAAAGACGGTCGCGGCGGTGCTCCGGGCCCTGAAGGCCGGCGCGTGATCGGGCCGACGGGCGCGGTGCGGGTGATGGTGGCGACGAGGCCGGTCGACTTCCGCAAGGGAGCCGAGGGGCTGGCGGCGCTGGTGCGCGAGACGATGAAGGCCGATCCGTTCTCGGGCACCGTCTATGTGTTCCGGGCGAAGCGGGCGGACCGGGTGAAGCTGATCTTCTGGGACGGCACGGGCGTGTGCCTGTTCGCCAAGCGGCTCGAGGATGGGACGTTCCGCTGGCCGAACATTCAGGACGGGGTAATGCGGCTGTCAGCCGCTGAGCTCTCGGCGTTGTTGGAAGGGCTGGATTGGAAGCGGGTTCACGCGGCGCGAGAGACGCCGGCGCCGCTGCAGCCGGGATGATTGCGGCACAGTGAATCAGGGTCATTTGAACGCTCGCGACGCACTGCGCCGCATGATCTAATCCCCGCCATGGCCGTTGTGGCGGACACGCTTCCCGACGATCCTGGCACGCTGCAGGCGATGCTGATTGCGGAGCGGGTGCAGAACGAGCGGCTCCGTCAGATCATCAAGGAGCTGCAGCGTCATCGCTTCGGGCGGCGCGCCGAGACGCTGCCTGAGGATCAGATGTTGCTCGGCCTGGAAGAGGTCGAGCAGGTCGTGGCGAGCGACGAGGCCAAGACCGAAGCGGCTGTCCCCGCCGAGCGGGCGGGCCGCGCTGCCAAGCGCCGCATGAATTGGGGATCGCTTCCCGCCCACCTGCCACGCGTGGAGATGGTGGTCGACATCGACGATCATGCCTGCCCATGCTGTGGCAACGCGCTCCATCGGATCGGCGAGGATACGGGCGAGCGGCTGGACATCGTGCCGGCGCAGTTCCGTGTGCTCGTCGTTCGCCGACCAAAATATGCCTGCCGGGCTTGCGAGAACGTGGTGGTGCAGGCGCCCGCCCCGGCGCGGCTGATCGAGGGCGGCTTGCCCACCGAGGCGACCGTGGCGCAGGTGCTCGTGTCCAAATATGCCGACCATCTTCCGCTGTATCGTCAGGCCCAGATCTATGCGCGGCAGGGGATCACGCTCGATCGCTCGACGTTAGCCGACTGGGTCGGCCGCGCCGCCTTCATGCTGCGGCCTGTCCACGATCGCCTGCTCATGGCGCTCAAGAGTTCGGCCAAGCTCTTCGCCGACGAGACGACGGCGCCGGTGCTCGATCCCGGACGTGGACGCACCAAGACCGGCCAGCTCTGGGCTTACGCACGTGATGATCGCCCCTGGGGCGGCAGCGATCCGCCAGGCGTGGCCTACGTCTACGCGCCCGATCGCAAGGCCGAACGGCCGATAACCCATCTCGCTGGCTTTAGAGGCACCCTGCAGGTCGATGGTTATGCCGGCTATCGCGTGCTGGCCGAGCGTGGCGATGTGCAACTCGCTTTCTGCTGGGCCCATGTGCGCCGCCGCTTCTACGAGCTCGCCGCCGCGGGTCCGGCGCCGATCGCCAGCGAAGCGCTCGAACGCATCGCGAACCTCTACGCGATCGAGAACGACATCCGCGGCCGCGGCGCCGAGCAGCGGCGTGCCATCCGCCAGGACAGGAGCCGGCCGATCATCGACGACCTTGAACCCTGGCTGCGCGCCAAGCTCGCCCTGATCAGCCAGAAGACCAAGCTCGCTGAAGCCATCCGCTACACGCTCTCGCGCTGGGAGGGCCTCACGCGCTTCCTCGATGACGGACGCGTCGAGATCGACTCCAACGTGGTGGAGCGCACAATCCGCCCAATCGCATTGAACCGGAAGAATGCTCTCTTCGCCGGTTCCGATGGCGGCGGCGAGCACTGGGCCGTCGTCGCCTCGCTGATCGAGACCTGCAAACTCTGCGGCATCGATCCCCAGGCCTATCTCACCGACGTCATCACCAGGCTCGTCAATGGCCATCTCAACAGCAAGATCGACGATCTCCTGCCCTGGGCCTATCCGGCCATGCCCGCGCTCAGAGACGTGGCCTGAAAACAGCGCTTACGAAAGATGGTCCCCGCGCAAGGATAAATATGATGGCCACATTCCTGGCAGGCATAGGCGCGGCGAGTGTTCATCGGATGAAACTTGGTGCGCTTGTCGCAATGGGCGCAATGCGTCACGTCCCCGCCGTACTGGATTTCCATCACGCGAGCGAGGCAGGCCGCATCCGTGGGGTACTCGTTCTGGAAATCCTTGAAGGTGTATTCGGTCACGGGGCCATCCCCTACCTGCGATTGAGGGATAGCCTAACCGAAGGCGTACTTGTCGTCAAGGGATAAACGCGCAAGGCGGGTCGGCAGGAGGTAGTGTCTCAGTTTGAATTTGGAACGGCTAGAATGGACTCTGCACTCCGCGACAGCCGCTCGCATAGATGTGTTGCCATGCTCGAACAAGCCGAGCACCCTCATTAGTCGATACTCGCAGCGTGTAGTCAGCGGACAAGCTCACCCGATCCTCAAAAAGCCCGGGGTTTGCTGCCCTTGTTATCCGATCCAGCTCCGTCCTTTTGTCTGCAATTGCTCCAGAGAAAAGAGCGACCACCGTTGTCTTGCCATGGAGATCAACGAGCGTGTAGTTCCCGGCCCTGGCTACGAAATTTCGAAAGCTGATCCTGTCGGTATAGATGTTGTTAAAATAATAGGTACTGTCACCCACTCGAAATACGCAGGATTTGCGGTCAAGCACAGTAACCGTGCGCGCGTCCGATCCCGTCACTGCGAAGCTGACAGCTTGCAGCAACGTATCGGCGCCGGCGCGGTCAGCCTGAATGGCCATCAACGAGATTATTGAGACTGCTACGCTTCTTAACATGGTGAGATTCTCACCTTATACGATCCCCGCTTCCCCGGCTTCGGCTGTGCGGCGTCGATCATCTCGGCAACATCCGTCATGGACCACAACCGATCCGTGACGCTTGCCGCCATCGCCGGGGACATCCGAAGCGTCTTGTGCATCTTCACGAAGTTGTACCAGACCGTGTAGAGCGCGACCATGTGGATATGATTGTCGATCTTCTTTGAGAAGGCGTTGGTCAGACGCGTGAAGCGCCGCATGTGCATCCGCATCGTCAAATTGTGCCGCTCGACATAGGACGTACTGACGTGCTTTTCGTCGGGGTTGCCGGTCACAGGCTCTTTCAAGGCGCCATAGCATTCGGCCGGGCTGTACCGGCGCTCGCCTTCCGGCGACGGCCCGTAAATCTTCACGAGCTGCGCATAGTCCACCTTGCCCTCAAAGGCGCCTGCCACGGCGTCCAGATAGACGCGAAGGCCATCGGTCGTCAGTTGGACGCGCCCCGCCAGGCGAGCCTGTAAATCGTCCATGAAGATGTTGGCCGAAAGAGCGTCCCGGTCCCCGACCATCCAGGACACGACCAGCTTCGAATCCGCGTCGATCCCGGTCCAGGTCCAGCAATCACCGGAACCGAACGGCGCGGCCTTGGCGCGGGCGACGTTGCGAGCCTTGGCATAGTTGAATGTCCAGATTTCATCGCACTGAATGCGCTTGGACGTGACGCCACGGACCTTCTCATCATGGAAGGCTGCACAGGCGATCCCGGCTGACGTTGCCCCTGTGGATTGATCCAGGTTGAAGTGGAGTCCGGCCTTGAAGGAAGGACCGGACGATGAAGCGCAAGCAGCACACGGAAGAGCAGATCATATCGATCCTGAAGGAGCACGAGGCCGGGATGAAGGCGGCCGACTTGTGCCGCAAGCACGGGATCAGCGATGCGACCTTCTACAATTGGAAAGCTAAATATGGCGGGCTCGAAGTGTCGGAAGCCAAGCGGCTGAAGGCGCTGGAGAGCGAGAATGCGCGGCTGAAGAAGCTGCTGGCGGACAGCATGCTGGACAACGCTGCGCTGAAGGATCTTCTGGCAAAAAAATGGTGACGCCCGCTGCCAAGCGAGAGGCTGTCGCGCACCTTCGTTTGGGGTTTGAGGTGAGCGAGCGGCGGGCGTGCAGGATGATCGACTGCGCCAGGATGACGGTGCGGTACCGCCCGCAGCGGAGCGACGATGCCGGCCTGCGGGCGCGGCTGAGGTCACTGGCCCATGAGCGCCGGCGCTTCGGCTATCGGCGGCTGCACGTGCTGTTGCGGCGGGAGGGGTTCGTGGTGAACCACAAGCGGCTGTTCCGGCTCTACCGCGAGGAGCGGCTGATGGTTCGCCGCCGTGGCGGGCGCAAGCGGGCTCTGGGCACGCGGGCGCCGATGATCGTGCCCCAGGGAGCGAACGAGCGTTGGTCGCTCGACTTCGTCTCCGACCAGTTCATCGACGGCCGCCGCATGCGCATCCTCGCCGTGGTCGACGATTGCACGCGCGAGTGTCTCACCCTTGTCGCCGATACCTCGATCTCCGGCCACCGGGTTGCCCGCGAACTCGATCGGCTGCTGGCCGAGCGCGGCAGGCCCGCCACGATCGTCAGCGACAACGGCACCGAGTTCACCTCCAACGCGATCCTGCGCTGGGCCGACGATCGCAAGGTCGGCTGGCACTACATCGCCCCCGGCAAGCCGGTACAGAACGCCTTCATCGAGTCGTTCAACGGCCGCCTGCGCGATGAGCTGCTCAATGAGACCCTGTTCCGCTCGCTGGCTCACGTGCGTGCCGCGCTCGACGCCTGGAGCGACGACTACAACACAGCACGCCCGCACTCCCGGCTCGGCTGGATGACCCCCGAAACTTACGCCGCGGCCCGGCGGTCCGCTGCGCTGCGCTCACCTGACGGCTCCGCTCCGCGGACCGCCTCTACCCCAGCCCAACAGGGCATCACCAACGCCAGGACTCTAATGACGCCTGGATAAAACTTGGGGGCAACGTCACGGCGTCCACTAGAAGCTTGCTGACGGTATTGATCGACACGTCGCAAATGCGGGAGACCGACCGCATGGACGATCCTTCGCAGAGCATCGAGAGGATTTGGGTGCGCTTTTCGACGGGCAGCTTGTTCATGCCCTAACCGTACCCGAATTATGGCATTTTGTCACGCATTATGTTCATTTTCCCCTATGGGGGTATTCGGGGTATTGCGGGCCGCCTGCGAAGCTGCTAAATCACGATAGCCCTGATTCTACGGGGACTATATGGAAGGCGCGAATGGAGCACCCCGGCATTTTGCTTGCCCAAGAACTAGAAAAGCGCGGTTGGGGACAGAACGACCTCACTTTCGTGCTCGGATGCGGTCCGAAATCGGTCAATCAGATTATTAACGGCAAGCAGGGCATCAGCCCAATGATGTCTAAATTGCTCGGTGAAGCACTTGGTCTGCCCTTCGACCATTTCGCTGGTCTACAGCGAATGTTCGATCTTGCCGGCGCGGGCGAGCCTGATCCAGGAGTGACCCTTCGCGCCAAGATGCAGACGAACTATCCAATTCGCGAGATGGTGAGACGTGGTTGGTTGCGCTCTGGTGAAGTGGTCGATCTTGGGGAGCAACTTGCGTCATTCTTCGAGGTCGCAAACCAGACCGACATTCCCTACCTCGCGCACGCCGCGAAAAAGACTGCTTACGAGACAAAGGAGATTCCGCCTGCGCAACTGGCATGGCTATTCCGCGTTCGCCAGATCGCCAAGTCCATGACCGTACCAAAATATTCTCAGGACGCACTCGCGTCGGCAGTCATTCACATGCGCGAGATGTTGACGGCACCGGAGGAGGCGCGCCATGTCCCGCGCCTTCTTGCCGAGTGCGGAGTGCGCTTCGCAATCGTAGAAGTTCTCCCGCAATCAAAGATCGACGGCGTTTGCTTCTGGCTCGACAAAAATTCACCCGTGATTGGAATGTCGATGCGGTTCGATCGCATGGACAATTTTTGGTTCGTGCTGCGGCATGAATGCGAGCATGTACTAAAGGGTCACGGCAGGCTCTCGCCGGAAGGAATGATCGACGCGGACTTGCATGGCGAACAAGCGGGAGTGGACGAAGCGCTCCCCGAAGAAGAGAGGATAGCGAACGCTGCGGCTTCCGATTTTTGCGTTCCTCGCGAGAAGATGGACTCCTTCATTCTTCGCAAGAATCCGTTCTTTTATGAAAAAGACGTGCTGGCGTTCTCAAAGCTCAACGGGGTTCATCCTGCATTGACTGTTGGCCAAATTCAGCATCGTACCCAGCGCTATGACTATCTTAAAAAGTACCAGACCAAGATCAGACAATTCGTGTTGCCCGGTGCCATCGTCGATGGCTGGAAACAATCCGCACACATAGGGTGAAGAACAATGGGCCACGCTGAATTGCTCCAGAACCTCTGGAGGGAATATGAAGAGGTTCACGACCATGCTCCGGCAAGCGCGCGCTCTGCGGTCGATTGGGCCGTGCGAGAACGTGGCTTGGCGCTCCCGTACGTCGATCCCCGCGACGTTCTTGCCGAGCAAATGTCGCGCGCCTTGCGTGAAGAATATGCAACCGATGCCCAAGGGCGGCGCTACCGAGTCAATCACGCGATCAGGGTGACGAAAGATGGCGTTCAACACACATTCTGGGGCGTTATGGGGTTCGCTCCGCGCGGGCATATGGAGCGGGCCTTCACACAGCGCCGCGAACAAGTGATCGGCGATCTTGTGCAGTTGCAAATCGACGTTGAGGTTTATAACGACAAGAACCCGAAGGAACGGCCGATCCAGCTTGTTCTCGACTTCAACGATGACGTGGATGAGCGTCGCGCTGGTTAGGACTTCGTCTTCTTCCAGCGCGCATTCGCGGCGTCGCGAGCTGCCTCCGCACGCTGTTCATCGGTTAGGTTCAGGGCACGCTGTCTGCCACCGATTTTGCCGCCTTTGGCGCGGTGCGGGGTGCTACCCCGATCTTCCTCCACCTCCCCCGTCGCGATCCGCATGACATGGACCGCGTTGCCGATCACGTCGGCGGGTCGCTTCTCGCCTTTGGGGCCTCTAGGCATCGTCTTCCAGGTCTTCCTCGTTTACGGGATTTCCATCCGCATCCGTGATGCCGACGGTCATCCCCTGACTGCGCAGATTGCGAGCCTTTTCTAGCGCGTCCTTGGCGGTGCTCGCCTGAAATGACCCCACGCCAGTTCCAGGGGTGGAGAGCGTGGCTGTCACAGTGTAGGGCATAATCGCCTCCGTTGCCCCACCATACCGGAACAGAGTGGACGCGGGAACCATCCGTCAAGGCGGCCAGATTTCAAACTGAGACACTACCCGGCAGGAGGTAGTGTCTCAAGCTTCAAACTGAGCGCCATCACCTCGAATCCGAACGCAGCGCCTCGTGGCGGCGATCATCCAGTGCCGGGCTATGGCTGCGTTATTCGAACGAAACGCCGAGCCTCGAATCCGTCCGCCACGCCACCCGGCAACGGCGGCGCGGGCGCGTGGAATCCAAGGCGAGCTCGAATGACTGCGGCACGCCGAAGGAATTCGTGACGTGGAGGCAGGCGCCAAAATCGGTGAGGTTGCGCACCGTGCAATCGATCGTCGATGAGCCGTGGTTGAATACGATATGCCCGCCCTTCAGCGTGCGGACCCGTTGCGTTCGCCTGCGTTCGTCCATGGCACACCTTTATCGCTTCGTGCCGCCCCGTCACGGCGACCGCCCGCCTTGGCAAGCAATCCGCCGTAAGCCTTGAATAACAGCCACACCTTGCGGAGTTTCCAACCCGACCGCGGCGAAGTCGTTAATTCGTGAAAACGAACTCTCGAATTTGCGACGATTTGTCTGTCGGCGGGCCGTGCCGGCGCCGGCGGTTCGCCGCCAAGTCGTGAAAAGGCCTCTCGCCACCCGTCACATCTCGAGGATGAGGCCATCCTGGATTGTCACGCGCCGGTCCATCCGCCGGGCGAGGTCGAGATTATGGGTTGCGATGATCGCGGCCAGTCCCGAGGCCCGAACGAGCTGCGTCAGCGTGCCGAACACATGGTCGGCCGTCTTGGGATCGAGGTTGCCGGTCGGCTCGTCGGCGAGCAGGACGCGCGGCGCGTTGGCGACGGCGCGCGCGATCGCCACCCGCTGCTGCTCGCCGCCCGACAGCTCCGCCGGCCGGTGGTCGAGCCGCCCCTTCAGCCCAAGATAGCTCAGGAGCTCGCCGGAGCGGCGGCGCGCCTCGCTTTTGCTCAGGCCCCGGATCATCTGCGGCAGCATCACGTTTTCCAGCGCGGAGAACTCCGGCAGCAGATGGTGGAACTGGTAGACGAAGCCGATCTCGGTGCGCCGGATATGGGTGCGTTCGGCGTCCGGCAGGTGCGAGGTCGCGACACCGTCGACATAGACCTCGCCGCCGTCGGGATGCTCCAGCAGGCCGGCGATGTGCAGCAGCGTCGATTTGCCGGCCCCCGACGGCGCGATCAGCGCGACCGACTGGCCCGGCCACAGCGACAGCTCCGCGCCGCGAAGGATTTCCAGCGGCGCTTCGCCCTGCACATAGCGCCGCTCGATCGCGTGGAGGAGCAGGGCGGGGTTCTTCTCGGTCATCGCGGCGGCTTCATTCGTACCGGAGCGCTTCGACGGGATCGAGCCGCGCCGCCCGACACGACGGATAAAGCGTCGCCAGCAGCGACAGGCCAAGCGCCATCACCACCACGATCGTGGTTTCCGTGGGGTCCATCTCGGCGGGAAGCTTGGAGAGGAAATAAAGCTCGGGCGAGAACAGCTCGGTATTGGTGATCCAGGAAATGCCCTGCCGGATCGTCTCGATCTTGAGGCAGACCAGCGTCCCGACCAGCAGGCCGACCAGCGTTCCCGTGACCCCGATCGCCGACGCCGGTGATCAGGAAGATGCGCAGCACCGAGCCGCGCGTCGCGCCGATGGTGCGCAGGATCGCGATGTCGCGGCCCTTGTCCTTCACCAGCATGATGAGCCCGGAGATGATGTTGAGCGCCGCCACCAGCACGATCAGGGTGAGGATCAGGAACATGACGTTGCGCTCGACCTGCAAGCGCGCCGAAGAAGGTCGAGTTGCGCTGCCGCCAGTCGATCATGAAGATCTGCCGCTCCGCCGCGTCCGCGACCAGCTTGCGATAGCGCTCGATGCGGTCGGGATTGAGGGTGTATACCTCGATCGCGGTGACGTCGCCGGACCGGTTGAAATAGGCCTGCGCCTCGGTCAGCGGCATGAACACGAAGGCGGCGTCGTATTCCGACATGCCGACCTCGAACACGGCGGCGACCTTGTAGGCCTTGATCCGCGGCGTCGTGCCCATCGGCGTGACGGCGCCGCGCGGGGCGACCAGCGTGATGCTGTCGCCGGCGCGCAGCGAAAGCTGGTCGGCGAGCCGCTTGCCGATCGCGACGCCCTGCCCTTCATCGAAGCCGTCGAGGCTGCCCTGCCGGATGTTGTTGGCGACCGATGGAAGCTGGATCAGGTCCTGGGCTCGCAGGCCCCGCACCAGCACGCCGGAGGCGCTGAACGGCGACGACGCCAGCGCCTGACCTTCGACGATCGGTGCCGCGAGGCGGATGCCCGGCACCTTGGCGATGCGGTCGGCGACCTGCGCCCAGTCGTTGAGCGGGGAATCGATCGGCTGGATCAGCAGGTGCCCGTTGAGCCCCAGGATCTTGTCGAGCAGTTCCTTGCGAAAGCCGTTCATCACCGCCATGACGATGATGAGGGTCGCGACGCCGAGCATGATGCCGAGGAAGGAGAAGCCGGCGATGACCGAAATGAAGCCTTCCTTGCGACGGGCGCGCAGATAGCGCAGCGACAGCATCCACTCGAACGGAGCGAAGGGCCGCGTGCCGGTCGGCTCACTCATCAATCAAAATCCCCAGGCCCTACGGATTTCACGCGATTCTGGCCGATTCAAGCCCCCGCCTGCACGCGATTTCACTGCGCGTAAACAAAAATCATCCCGCGACTTTCGCGACCGCCTCCGCCGGGCTCACGGATTCCCGGATCCCGTCGGCCCGCCGCTTGACCTCGACCTTGCCCTCGGCGAGCCCCTTCGGCCCGACCACGATCTGCCACGGCACGCCGATCAGGTCGGCGGTCGCGAACTTGGAGCCGGCCCGCTCGTCGAGGTCGTTGTAGAGCACGTCGATGCCGCGGCCGGCGAGCTCGCGCTCGAGCTGCTCGCAGGCGGCGTCGGTTTCGGCGTCGCCCTGCTTGAGATTGAGGATCGTCGCCTTGAAGGGCGCGACCGCCTCCGGCCACCTGATGCCGGCATCGTCGTGGAAAGCCTCGATGATCGCGGCCACCAGGCGGCTCGGCCCGATGCCGTAGGAGCCCATATGGACGGAGCGCTCGACGCCGTCGGGACCAGCCACGACAGCCTTCATCGGCGCCGAATACTTGGTGCCGAAATAGAAGATGTGGCCGACCTCGATGCCGCGCGCGGACACGCGCTTGCTCTTCGGGAACCTGCGCGAACGCCGCTGCTTCGTGCTTCTCGGAGGTCGCGGCATAGAGCGAGGTCCACGTGTCGACGATGCCCTGCAAACCCGCGACGTCGTCGAAATCGACATCCGCGCCGGGGACCTCGAAATCGAGGTAGTCGCGGTGGCAGAACACCTCGCTCTCGCCGGTCTCCGCCAGAATGATGAACTCGTGCGACAGGTTTCCGCCGATCGGTCCGGTATCCGCGACCATGGGGATGGCCTTGAGGCCGAGGCGCGCGAACGTGCGCAGGTAGGCGACGAACATCTTGTTGTAGGAGTGCCGCGCCCCGTCCTGGTCGATGTCGAACGAATAGGCATCCTTCATCAGGAACTCGCGGCCGCGCATCAGGCCGAAGCGCGGCCGTACCTCGTCCCGGAATTTCCACTGGATGTGGTAGAGATTGAGCGGCAGGTCCTTGTAGGAGCGCACATAGGCGCGGAAGATCTCGGTGATCATTTCCTCGTTGGTCGGACCGTACAGCACGTCGCGCTCGTGGCGGTCCTTGATGCGCAGCATCTCCTTGCCATAGTCCTCGTAGCGCCCGCTCTCGCGCCACAGGTCGGCCGACTGGATTGTGGGCATCAGCAGCTCGATCGCGCCGGCGCGGTCCTGTTCCTCGCGGACGATCTGCTCGATCTTGCGGAGCACCCGCAGCCCCAGCGGCAGGAAGGCATAGATGCCGGCTGCCTCCTGCCGCATCATTCCGGCGCGCAGCATCAGGCGATGGGAAACGATCTCGGCCTCCTTGGGCGTCTCGCGCAGGATCGGTAGGAAATATCGGGATAATCGCATTGGTCGGCTATGTGATTCTCTGAAAATGACGAAGCGAGCTCGCGAGTGAAACCGGATCGCCGGTGAAAACACAAGGGTTCGGACATTTCCGAAGGTGCGCGACCATGCTGCAAGTTCATGCTCGGCAGCGGATGGAACAGTCCAGGACGCGTCGCAACAGCCGAACGGATCGCATCCACAGGATGTGACCTATAGGAAGACACGTATTCAGAAGCCGGACGTCTCGAGATTTAAAGTACAGAAGCCAAGCGCAGATATTTTATTGCTCCTCATACCAACGAATGAAGAGATAATGAGCATTTGATGGTGACAATCGAGGCAAAGTTGTTTAGGTTCCAGTTCTCGACGCCGGATGACCCCAAGGGCAACGTCGTCGCGGTCCAAGTCTTGGGAGGAGAACCCGAAGGCGCGTTCGATGCTGCCGCTCCCGCAATCAATACGAAAATCGGGTGCATCAACGGGTCTATAGCCGTCGTAATCAGAGCAGGGCACGTGCCCTGCTCTTTTTTGGCGTCCATGCAGGCGTTTCGTCTCAAGGCGCGCGCGGAAATACAAACAGGCTGCCAAGTCCGTCGAGCGTCACCAGCCGGTTGACGAAGATCACCACGCAGATGCCGAACACCACGGTCGCGACGGCTGTGGTCCAGAGCAGCTTGACGAGGAGCCGCGGGAGCGCCGGAGCGCCGGGATCGCTGCCGTCTACCACATCGCCGCTCTCGGTCTGGCTGCGCACGCCCCACGGCAGGATGGCGAACAGCGTGATCCACCAGATCAGGAAATAGATCGCGAAACCGGTGGCGACGGTCACCGAGCGGGCCTTGTCACGCCTGCTCCAGTTCGACCAGGGTGCCGCAGAAATCTTTCGGGTGGAGGAACAGCACCGGCTTGCCGTGGGCGCCGATCTTCGGCTCGCCGTCGCCGAGCACGCGGGCGCCGCCCGCCTTCAGCCGGTCGCGCGCAGCACGGATATCCTCGACCTCGTAGCAGATGTGGTGGATGCCGCCGTCCGGATTGCGCTCCAGGAATTTCAGGATCGGCGAGCCTTCACCGAGCGGCTCGAGCAGCTCGATCTTGGTGTTCGGCAGAGTGATGAACACCGTGCTGACGCCGTGATCGGGCTGCGGCACGGTCGCCGAAATCTCGGCACCGAGCGTGTCGCGATAGACGCCCGCCGCCTTGGCGATGTCGCGCACCGCGATGGCGACGTGGTTGAGCCGTCCGATCATGTGATCCTACTCCCGGTCTTGGATCCCGCACGCAGCGCAACGCTTCGCTTGGCGTTGTACTGCGCCCGGGATACGAGCGCGGTCCTTTATACTTCGAGCACCTGGACATGGCACAGGGGCTTCTTGCCCCACTGCGCCGCGATCGCCGAGCGTACCGCGCCGCGGATCGCATCGATGACGGAATCGGGATCGCTGCGGCGCTTGCGTCCCAAGGATTCGAAGGTGTCGACCACGGCATCGAAGGCGATGTCGGCCATGTCGGCGCCGGTGGCGGTGGTCTCCGGGATGCCCATGAGGTCGACCTCCGGGTCGGCGGCAAGCTCACCCTTGCGGTTAAGCGCCAGCGCCACCGAGACGATGCCGCCGAAGCTCAGGCGCCGGCGGTCCGCAACAGTGCGCGACTGCGATTCCACGATCAGCATGCCGTCCTTGTAGAGGCGTCCGGCGGGGAGTTCGTCGACGATGCCTGCCGGCCCCGGCGCAAGCTCAACGACGTCGCCGTTCTGGCACACGATGACGTCCGGGATGCCGAGTTCGCGCGCCAGCTTGGCGTGCTCGGCGAGATGCACGGCTTCGCCATGCACCGGCACGACGATCTTGGGCTTCACCCAGCCATACATCTCCTTCATCTCGTCGCGGCGCGGATGGCCGGACACGTGGACGAGGTGGGTGCGGTCTGTGATGACCTCGATCCCGAGGCGCACCAAGCCGTTCATCACACGGCCGACCTCCTTCTCGTTGCCGGGAATGGTGCGCGACGAGAAGATCACGAGGTCGCCCTTGTCGAGCGAGACGGCCGGATGCTGCGCCTCGGCGATGCGCGAGAGCGCGGCGCGCGGCTCGCCCTGGCTGCCGGTGCACAGGCAGAGCACGCGGTCGCGCGGCAGCGACTGATAGGCGTCCATGCCGCGAAACTCCGGTACGCCATCGAGATAGCCGGTCTCGCGCGCGACCTGCGAGATGCGCTCCATGGCACGGCCGACAACCACGACCTCGCGGCCCGCGGAATGGGCGGCGAGCGCCGCAGAGCGGACGCGGCCGACATTGGAGGCGAAGGTCGTGATCGCGACCCGGCCCCTCGCCTGCGTCATGATCTCGGTGAGTGTCGCGGCGACGTCGGTCTCGGACGGCGAGCGCCCGTCGCGGACTGCATTGGTCGAATCGCCGATGATGGCGAGCGCGCCCTCCTGGCCGAGCGCGCGCAGCTTGGCCTCGTCGGTCGGCACGCCGATGACGGGCGTGGGATCGAGCTTCCAGTCGCCGGTGTGAAGCACGGCCCCGAGAGGCGTGCGGATGATGAGCGCATTCAATTCCGGGATCGAGTGGGCGACCGACACCATCTCGATGTCGAACGGACCGAGCGAGAAACGCCCGCCGAGCGGTACGACGTTGATCGCGATGTCCGGTGCGTTCGTCTCGCCCTGGCGCTTGGCCTCGATCAGCGCGGCGGTGAACGGCGTGGCATGGATCGGCACCTTGAGGCGCGGCCACAGGTCGAGAAGCGCGCCGAAATGATCCTCGTGGGCATGCGTCAGCACGATGCCCAGCAGGTTCTTGCGCTCCTCCACCAGGAAGCGGATGTCGGGAAAGATCAGGTCGATGCCCGGCAGGTGCTCTTCGCTGGCGAACGAGACGCCGAAGTCTACCGCGAGCCACTTACGCCGCGCCTGGGAACCGAAGCCGTAAAGGCCAAGATTCATACCGATCTCGCCGACGCCGCCGAGCGGGGCGAAGACCAGCCTGTCATCGGAATTGGTCATAAGGGATGTCGACTATCTGCTGGAATGGAAATGAAGTTAGATCGATCCTCTGATCTCGGCAGAGGGAAAACCTCCCCGGCCGCCACCACCTCGGCTGCGCCGTCCGGCAGCCGCAGCACCAGACGGCCTGCGGCATCAAGCGCTTCGAAGCGGCCCGCAATGTCCCGGTTGCCCGACACAATGCGGATATTCCCTCCGAGGCCGTCGGCGCGTTTGAGCCAGTCGGCGCGGATCGAGGCGAAACCCTCTCCCCGCTTCCAGGTCGCGAGGCGCATCGTCATCGCCGGCATCAGGGATTGCAAGAGAGCCTCCGCCGTCACCCCGGCGCCGGCGGACGCGAGGTCCGTCGCCGGATAGGGCGTGTCGGACGGATGGCTGGTGCAATTGACGCCCAACCCGATGACCACAGCCAGCGAACCGTCGGTGCTCTCGCCTTCGACCAGGATACCGCCGGCCTTGGCGCCGCCGATCAGCACGTCGTTCGGCCATTTGAGCGTGATGCGGGGGCCGAGCACGGAGGCCGTGTCGACCAGCGCGTCATGCAGCGCGAGCGCCGCGATAAAGGACAATTCGGCGGCGCGCTCCACCGCGCACGGGTCCACAAGCAGCAGGCTTGCGTAAAGATTGCCGGGCTCGGAGACCCAGGCGCGGCCGCGGCGGCCGCGGCCCGCCGTCTGCTGCCGCGCCACGATCCACAACGGCCCAAGCTCGCCCTGCCGGGCGCGCACGAGCGCTTCCTGGTTGGTCGAGCCCAGCGTGTCGAAGGTTTCGACCCGAGCGCTGCTGCCCTGCCCTGCCGGCGAGCCGGATGTCGTCAAAACAGCGACTTCGCGGCGGCGGCGGCGGCGTCGACCAGCGGTCCCGGATAAACGATGAACAGAAGGTTAAACAGAGCGCTGACGCCGAGCACGGCCTGCAGCGCGGACGGCATCGGCTCGAACCTCCGTGCCGGCTCGTCGAAATACATCACCTTCACGATCAGCAGATAATAATAGGCGCCGACCACGCTGGCGAGCACGCCGATCACCGCGAGCGCATAGAGGCCGGCCTTGATGGCGGCAAGAAACACATAGAACTTGCCGAAAAATCCGGCTAGCGGCGGAATGCCGGCGAGCGAGAACATCAGCATCGCAAGCAGGAACGCCATCATCGGCTTGGTGCGGGCGAGTCCGGCGAGATCGCCGATCTCCTCGAACGCCACGCCCGGCTCCTCATCGCCAGGATGCAGGCGAAGGTGCCGAGCGTCATGGAGAGGTAGATCGCCATATAGATGGCGACGCCGCGCACGCCCTCTTCGGTGCCGGCGGCCAGCCCGATCAGCGCGAAGCCCATGTGGCCGATCGACGAATAGGCCATCAGCCGCTTGATGTTGCGCTGGCCGATCGCGGCGAAGGCGCCGAGCACCATCGAGGCGATGGCGACGAACACGATGATCTGCTGCCACTGAGTGGCGATCCCCGGAAAGGCCGCGATGGTGGCGCGCACGAACATCGCGATGCCGGCAACCTTGGTGGAGGCGGCGAAGAACGCGGTGACCGGCGTCGGCGCGCCCTCGTAGACGTCCGGCGTCCACATGTGGAACGGCACCGCCGAGACCTTGAAGCAGAAACCGGCGAACAGGAACACCAAGCCGAAAACGAGGCCGGTGCTCGCGCCCTCCCTGGTCGCGGCGGCGATGCCGGTAAAGCTCACGGTGCCGGAGAAGCCATAGATGAGCGACGCGCCGTAGAGCAGCATCCCCGACGACAGCGCGCCGAGCACGAAATACTTGAGCCCCGCCTCCGAGGCACGGATGGAATCGCGCTGGAAGGCGGCGAGCACGTAGAGCGCGAGGCTCATCAGTTCGAGCCCGAGATAAAGCGCGATCAGATCGGCGGCCGACGACAGCAGCATCATGCCGAGGGTCGAGAGCAGGATCACCACGGCGTATTCGAATTTCTCCTGGCCGGCGGCAACGAAGAAATCGCGCGACATGGCGATGGCCGCGATCGATCCGACGAGCACCAGCACCTTCATGAATCGCGCGAAGTCGTCGACGACGATGCTGCCGGCAAACGTCGTCAGCGTGCCGCTCGGCAGCCACAGGACCAGGCCTGCCACGACGACGAGCAGGATCATGGCGGCGGCGTTGAACAGCCCGACGCCCTGCTCGCTGCGGAAGACGCCGAACATCAGCAGCGCCATCGCGCCGACCGCGAGCACGATCTCAGGCAGTACCGGCAGGAGAGAGGGCATTTGGGACGCGTTCATGGAGCTCTTCACCAGCGTGCCGCCTTCACGCCGGTCGCGTGGTCATAGGCCTCGACCAGCGCGGCCACTGAGGCCGACGACATGTCCAGCACCGGCTTGGGGTAGACACCGAACAGGATCGTCAGGGCGACCAGAGGCGTGAAAATGAGGATCTCGCGCCGGTCGAGGTCCATGATCCCTGCGAGGCTCGGCTTCACCAGCGGCCCGAGCATCATTTTGCGATAGAGCCAAAGCGCATAGCCGGCCGACAGGATGACGCCGAGGCTCGCGATCGTCGCCACCAGGATGTTGACCTTGAAGGTACCGATCAGCGCCAGGAACTCGCCGACAAAGCCCGAGGTGCCGGGCAGCCCCACATTGGCGAGCGTGAAGATCAGGAACACCACCGCGTAGAGCGGCATGCGATTGACCAGCCCGCCATAGGCCGCGATCTCGCGCGTGTGCATGCGGTCATAAACGACGCCGACGCACAGGAACAAAGCCGCCGACACGACGCCGTGGGAGATCATCTGGAACACCGCGCCGGAGATACCCTGGTGCGTGCCCGCGAAGATGCCCATGGTCACGAAGCCCATGTGCGCGACGGACGAATACGCGATCAGCTTCTTGACGTCCTCCTGCACCAGCGCGACCAGCGAGGTGTAAACGATGGCGACGACCGACATCGCGTAGATCAGCGGCGCGAGATCGTGCGAGGCCGCCGGGAACATCGGCAGCGAGAAGCGCAGGAAGCCGTAGCCGCCCATCTTCAGCAGTATGGCGGCGAGGATCACCGATCCGGCGGTCGGCGCCTCCACGTGCGCGTCGGGCAGCCAGGTATGCACCGGCCACATCGGCATCTTCACCGCGAACGAGGCGAGGAAGGCGAGCCACAGCCAGGTCTGCATGCCGCGCGGAAAGTCGTGGTGCATCAGCGTCGGGATGTCGGTCGTGCCGGCGTCCCAGTACATCGCCATGATGGCGAGCAGCATCAGCACGGAGCCGAGCAGCGTGTAGAGGAAGAACTTGAAGCTGGCATAGACCCGGCGCGGACCGCCCCACACCCCGATGATCAGGAACATCGGGATCAGGCCGCCTTCGAAGAACAGGTAGAACAGCGTCGAGGTCGAGCGCCGAGAAGGTGCCGATCATCAGCATCTCGAGCGCCAGGAACGCCACCATGTATTCCTTGACGCGCGTCTGGATCGGCACCCAGCTCGCGATGATGCAGATCGGCATCAGCGCGGTCGTCAGGATCACGAACGGCAGCGAGATGCCGTCGACGCCCATGTGGTAGTTGATCGCGCCGCCCAGCCAGGGCTGCTTCTCGACGAACTGGAACTCCGACGACGCGATGTCGAAGCGCCACACCAGGATCAGCGAGATCACGAAGGTGATGAGCGTCGTCCACAGCGCGGCCCAGCGCGCATTGCGCTTGGCGGCCTCGTCGTCACCGCGGATGGTGATGATGAACAGCGCCCCAAGCAGCGGAAGATAGGTGACGACGGAGAGGATGGGCCACGACATCAGTGCGGCCCTCCGAACATGAACCAGGTGATGAGGGCCGCGACGCCGATCAGCATGGCGAAGGCATAATGGTAGAGATAGCCGGTCTGCAGGCGAACGATGCCGCGGGTCACGTCGATCACGCGCGCGGAGACGCCGTCCGGTCCCAGCCCGTCGATCACCAAGCCGTCCCCGCCCTTCCACAGCAGGCGGCCGAACCAGATCGCGGGACGCACGATGAGGACGTCATACACCTCGTCGAAGTACCACTTGTTGAGCAGGAACCGGTACAGCAGCGGCTGCTGGTTGGCGAGTTCCACCGGCAGGTCGGGCCGGCGGACGTAGAACTGCCACGCCACCGCGAAGCCGACCGCCATCATCACGCTCGGCAGCAGGGCGATGGCCAACGGAACATGGTGCATCGCCTCCATCACCGGGCCGAGCTTGAGAGATTCGCGGAAGAACTCTTCCGTCGATGCCCCTCGAACACCTCCTTGAAGGCAAAGCCCGCGCCGATCGCGCCGATCGACGAGCACCGCAAGCGGTACCAGCATCGTCATCGGGCTCTCGTGTGCGCCCTCATAGTGATGTGGATCATGCGGTTCGCCGTGGAAGGTCTTGAAGATCAAGCGCCAGGAATAGAACGAGGTCAGCAGCGCGGCGACGACGGTCGCGATGAAGCCGTAGAGCGCCATCGGATTGCCGCCCGCATAGGCCGCCTCGATGATCGCGTCCTTGGAATAGATAGCCAGCGGTGAATGGGAATGCCGGTCAGCGCCAGCGTGCCGATCACCATCAGTCCAGTAGGTGAACGGGATCTTCTTGCGCAACCCGCCCATGAGCCGGATGTCCTGCTCGTGGTGCATGGCGCGGATGACCGAACCCGACGCCTAGGAACAGCAGCGCCTTGAAGAAGGCATGCGTGAACAGGTGGAACATGCCGACCGAATAGGCACCGACGCCCATCGGCGACGAACATGTAGCCGAGCTGCGAGCAGGTCGAGTAGGCGATGACCCGCTTGATGTCGTTCTGCACAAGACCGACGGTCGCTGCGAAGAACGCCGTCGTCGCGCCGATGAAGGTGACGAACGCAGCCGCAGTGGGTGCAAGCTCGAACAGCGGCGAAAGCCGCGCCACCATGAACACGCCGGCGGTCACCATGGTTGCGGCATGGATCAGCGCGGAGACCGGCGTCGGTCCCTCCATCGCGTCCGGCAGCCAGGTGTGGAGGCCGAACTGCGCCGACTTGCCCATCGCGCCGACGAACAGCAGCAGGCAGATCAGCGTCATCGCGTCGGCATGGAAACCGAGGAACGTGATGGTCTTGCCGGTCAGCCCCGGCGCGCTGGCGAAGATGGTGTCGAAGTCGAGCGCGTTGGTCATCATGAACACGGCGAAGATGCCGAGCGCGAAGCCGAAGTCGCCGACGCGGTTGACGACGAAGGCCTTGATGGCGGCCGCGTTGGCTTCCGGCTTCTGGTACCAGAAGCCGATCAGCAGATAGCTTGCGAGGCCCACGCCCTCCCAGCCGAAGAAGAGCTGCACGAGGTTGTCCGCCGTCACCAGCATCAGCATGGCGAAGGTGAACAGCGACAAGTAGGCGAAGAAGCGCGGCCGGTTCGCGTCGTCGTCCATGTAGCCGATGGAATAAAGGTGGACGAGCGACGATACGGTGGTGACGACCACCAGCATCACGACCGTCAGCGTGTCGATACGCAGCGCCCAGTCGACATGCAGGTTGCCGGACGTGACCCAGTTCATCAGCACGACGCGCGTATCGTGATGGCCGAAGCCGACATAGGCGAAGGCGATCCACGACAGCACGGCCGACGTGAACAGGAGCGCCGTGGTGACGAGTTCCGCCTCGCGCGAGCCGGCAGCGGCCGGCTCCGGCGCGTGATGCTCGTCATGCGAGGCGTGGCTGACCGCATGGTCGCCATGGACCGAGGGCGCGGCGCGCGCATGATCCTCACGCACGATGCCGTGGGCGTGATCCTCCGCGCCGTGCCCCGCGCCGCCGCCGGGATGGCGCTTGCGCGCGCCTGCAAGCGCGATGATGCCCGCAACCAGGAAGCCGAGCAACGGCAGGAAGACGATCGCCTGGTACATCAGAGCCCTTGGAGCCGGTTCGCTGCGGCGTTTTTCGTGAGTCTGGCGGGACGAAGCCGGACCAACCACCGCTCATTCCCGTGAAAGCGGGTGTCCATGGCTGATAATGGGTCCCCACTTTCGCGGAGACGGGCGGAGCGGAGCAGTTTCATTCAGCCCTTCATCAGGTTGATGTCATCGACCGCGATGGAGCCGCGGTTGCGGAAATAGACGACGAGAATGGCAAGGCCGATCGCAGCCTCGGCGGCGGCGACGGTCAGCACGATCAGCGCGAAGACCTGTCCGACGAGGTCGCCGAGATGCGTCGAGAACGCGACGAGGTTGATATTGACGGCAAGCAGGATCAGCTCGATCGACATCAGGATGACGATGACGTTTTTGCGGTTGAGGAAGATGCCGAAGATGCCGAGCGTGAACAGGATCGCGGCAACGGCAAGGTAATGACCGAGTCCGATGATCATGGCGAGAGCCCCTGCCCCGGCGCCACGTCCCGCATCGCGATCGCGGTCTCGCGGGTCCGCGCCATCTGGCTCGCCACGCTCTGTCGCTTGACGTTCTCCTTATGGCGCAGCGTCAGCACGATGGCGCCGATCATCGCGACCAGCAGCACCATGCCGGCCGCCTGGAAATAATAGATGTAGCGCGTGTAAAGGACGAGGCCGAGCGCTTCGGTGTTGGAGACGACATCAGCCGGCGGAATCGGGGCGGTGATGGCCTTCGGCGTGCCGGGCGCGATCACCCAGGCGCCGACCACGAGCAGGAGTTCCACCAGGAAAACGATCCCGACCAGCGCGCCGACCGGCAGGTAGTCGATGAAGCCCTGCCGCAGCTCGGCGAAGTCGACGTCGAGCATCATCACCACGAACAGGAACAGCACCGCGACCGCGCCGACATAGACGACGATCAGGATCATCGCCAGGAATTCGGCGCCCATGCAGCACGAACAGCCCCGCCGCATTGACGAAGGCGAGAATCAGGAACAGCACCGAATGCACGGGGTTGCGCGCCGGCGATGACCATGAAGGCCGCCGCGACGCAAACGCCGGAGAACAGGTAGAAGAAAATCGCCTGGATCATGCCGTGCTTATCCGCTCACCGGTATGGCGCGTCGAGTTCGATGTTCTTGGCGATCTCGCGCTCCCAGCGGTCGCCGTTCGCAAGCAGGCGCTCCTTGTCGTAATACAGTTCCTCGCGGGTCTCGGTGGCGAACTCGAAGTTCGGCCCCTCGACGATGGCGTCGACCGGGCAGGCCTCCTGGCACAGGCCGCAATAGATGCATTTGACCATGTCGATGTCGTAGCGGGTGGTGCGCCGCGTGCCGTCGTTGCGGCGTGGCCCGGCCTCGATAGTGATCGCCTGTGCCGGGCAGATCGCCTCGCACAGCTTGCAGGCGATGCAGCGCTCCTCGCCGTTGGGATAGCGGCGCAGCGCATGCTCGCCGCGGAAGCGCGGCGAGATCGGGTTCTTCTCGAACGGATAATTGATGGTCGGCTTCGCGCTTGAAGAAGTAGCGCATGGCGAGGAAGAACGCCGACACGAACTCCGTCAGGAAGATGGCCTTGGCGGCCCGGTCGAGCGTCATGTCACAAGCTCTCTCATCGCACCGCCCACCCGGTGACCTGCAGCACCGCGGCGACGATTACCACCATGGCCAACGACAGCGGCAGGAACATCTTCCAGCCGATCCGCATCAACTGGTCGTAGCGGTAGCGCGGCACGATCGCCTTGGCCATGGCGAACAGGAAGAACATGAACAGCGCCTTGAGCAGGAACCAGATCACGCCCGGCACCCAGGTGAAGGGCGGATACGGCACCGGCGGGAGCCACCCGCCGAGGAACAGGATGGTCGCCATCGCGCACATGGTCGAAATCGCGATGTATTCGCCGAGCATGAACAGCAGGTAGGGCGTCGAGCCGTACTCGACCATGAATCCGGCGACCAGCTCCGACTCGGCCTCCACGCAGATCGAACGGCGGCCGGTTGGTCTCGGCGAGCGCCGAGATGAAGAACACCACGAACATCGGGAACAGCGGCAGCCAGTACCAGTTCAGCAGGCCGAAGCGGCCGTTCTGCGCCTCGACGATCGTCGGTGAGGTTGAGCGAGCCGGCGCAAAGCAGCACGGTGATGATGACGAAGCCGATGGAGACCTCGTAGGACACCATCTGCGCCGCGGAGCGCAGCGCCGCCAGGAACGGGTATTTCGAGTTCGACGCCCAGCCGCCCATGATGATGCCGTAGACGCACAGCGACGAGATCGCGAAGATGTAGAGGATGCCGACGTTGATGTTGGCGATCACCCAGCCGAGCGTTGACCGGGATCACGGCCCAGGCGCCGAGCGCCAGCACGCAGGTCACGAGCGGCGCCAGCAGGAAAACGCCCTTGTTGGCGCCGGCCGGAATCACCGGCTCCTTGAGCACGAATTTCAGCAGGTCGGCGAAGGACTGGAACAGACCGCAGGGGCCGACCACGTTGGGACCGCGGCGGATCTGCACCGCCGCCCAGATCTTGCGGTCGGCGAGCAGCGTGTAGGCGGTGATGACCAGGAGCGCGACGAGCAGCAGAAGGCTCTCCGCCAGCATGACGATCAGCGGCCAGAGATAGGCGGACCAGAGTTGCTCCATCCCGCCTACTCCGCCGCCGTCATGGCAATTGCGGGCTTCGCCAGAGCCGAGCACTCCGCCATCACGGCGGACGCGCGGGCGATCGGGTTGGTCAGATAGAAATCCGCCACCGGCGAGTGGAACGGTGCCTTGTCAGGCGTGCCACCAAGGCTCGCGAGCTTGCCGATGTCCGCCGCGTCGGCGGATGCGATCGTATCGACGCGTTGCAGGTGCGGGTGAGCTTTGAACAGGACCGACCTGCAGCTGGGCAAGGCGAATCGTAGGGCAGCTTGTGGCCGATCACGTCCGACAGCGCGCGCAGGATGGCCCAATCCTCGCGCGCGTCGCCCGGCGGGAATGCGGCCCGCCCCGCCATCTGCACGCGGCCCTCGGTGTTGACGTAGATGCCGGACTTTTCGGTATAGGCCGCGCCCGGCAGGATGACGTCGGCGCGATGGGCGCCGCGATCGCCATGGGTGCCGATGTAGACGACGAAGGTGCCGGGCGCGATATCGATCTCGTCGGCGCCGAGCAGGAAGACGACATCGAGCGCACCGGCCTGCGTCATCTCGGACGAGGTCTTGCCGCCCTCGCCCGGCACGAAGCCGACGTCGAGCCCGCCGACGCGCGAAGCTGCGGTATGCAGCACGCAAAAGCCGTTCCAGCCGTCCTTGGTCGCGCCGGCACCGGAAGCCAGCTTTGCGGCGAGTGCAGCCACCGCTGCGCCATCAGCCCGCGCAAGCGCCCCTGACCCGACGATGACGCAGCGGCCGCTCGGCCTTGTTGAAAATCTCAGCGAAGCTGTGCTTGCCGGCCACCATGTCCGACAGCGTCTCCGGGCCGGCGCCGAGATAGTCGTAAGGGTAGGTCAGGTCGGCATTCTCCCCGATCACGCCGATGGGGAACCCGCCCATGCGCCAGCGCTTGCGGACGCGGGCGTTGAGCACCGCCGCTTCCTTGCGCGGGTTGGCGCCGACGATCAGCAGCGCGTCGGCCTGTTCGATGCCGGCGATGGTAGCGTTGAAGAGATAGCCCGCGCGGCCGTTAGCAGGGTCGAGCGCGGCGCCGTCCTGCCGGCAGTCGATGCTCGCGACGCCGATGCGCGTCATCAGATCCTTGAGCGCGAACATCTCCTCGACGGCGGCGAGGTCGCCGGCGATCACGCCGATGCGCGCCGGCTGCGTGGCCTTCGCTTTGGCGGCAATCGCCGCGAACGCTTCCGCCCATGTCGCGGGCCGTAGCCGCCCGCCCTCGCGGACATACGGCTGGTCGAGCCGCTGGGTGCGCAAGCCGTCGACGACGTGACGCGTCTTGTCGGAGATCCACTCCTCGTTCACGTCCTCATTGATGCGCGGCAGGATGCGCATCACTTCGCGGCCGCGGGTGTCGACGCGGATCGCCGAGCCGACCGCGTCCATGACGTCGACCGACTCGGTCTTGCCGAGCTCCCATGGCCGCGCCGTGAATGCATAGGGCTTCGAGGTCAGCGCGCCGACCGGGCAGAGGTCGACGACGTTGCCCTGCAGCTCGGATGTCAGCGCGCCTTCGAGATAGGTCGTGATCTCCATGTCCTCGCCACGGCCGATGGCGCCGAGCTCGGGCACGCCCGCGACCTCGCTGGCGAAGCGGATGCAGCGCGTGCACTGGATGCAGCGGTTCATCGAGGTCTTGACCAGCGGGCCGAGATACTTGTCCTCGACGGCGCGCTTGTTCTCCTGGTAGCGGCTGGAATCGACGCCGTAGGCCATCGCCTGGTCCTGCAGGTCGCATTCGCCGCCCTGGTCGCAGATCGGGCAATCGAGCGGATGGTTGATGAGCAGGAATTCCATCACGCCTTCGCGCGCCTTCTTCACCATCGGCGACTTGGTGAACATCACCGGCGGCTCGCCGTTCGGCCCCGGCCGCAGTCGCGCACGTTCCGGGCGCAGGAGGCGACGGGCTTGGGCGATCCGCCCTTCACCTCGACCAGGCACATGCGGCAATTGCCGGCGATCGACAGCCGCTCATGGAAGCAGAAGCGCGGAATCTCCGCGCCCGCCGCCTCGCACGCCTGGAGCAGCGTGTATTCGGGCGGGACGTCGACTTCTTGGCCGTCAATGATGACCTTGGTCATGCCCTTACTCCGCCGCCACGGGGTCGAGCACGCCGATATCCTCGACCGGCACCTGCGGCGCTCGCGCCGCATATTGATCGATGCGTTCCTCGATCTCGTGACGGAAATGCGCGATCAGGCCCTGGATCGGCCATGCGGCGGCATCGCCAAGCGCGCAGATGGTGTGGCCCTCGACCTGCTTGGTGACTTCGAGCAGCATGTCGATCTCGCGCTTGTGGGCGCGGCCTTCGGCCATGCGGGTCAGCACGCGCCACATCCAGCCGGTGCCCTCGCGGCACGGCGTGCACTGGCCGCAGCTCTCATGCTTGTAGAAATAGGCGAGGCGCGCGATGGCGCGGATCAGGTCGGTCGACTTGTCCATCACGATCACGGCGGCCGTGCCGAGGCCGGAGTGCAGCTTGCCCAGGCTGTCGAAGTCCATCGGGCGTGTCGCATGATCTGGGCCGCCGGCACCATGCGCACCGACGAGCCGCCCGGGATGACCGCCTTGAGATTGTCCCAACCGCCGCGGACGCCGCCCGCATGCCTCTCGATCAGCTCGCGGAACGGGATGCCCATCGCCTCTTCGACGTTGCAGGGCTTGTTCACGTGGCCGGAGATGCAAAACAGCTTGGTGCCGACATTGTTGGGATTGCCGAACGACGGAGAACCACGCCGCCCCGCGGCGCAGGATGTCCGGTGCGACGGCGATGATCTCGACGTTGTTGACCGTCGTCGGGCAGCCATAGAGCCCGACATTGGCCGGGAACGGCGGCTTCAGCCGCGGCATGCCCTTCTTGCCTTCGAGGCTTTCGAGCAGCGCGGTCTCCTCGCCGCAGATATAGGCGCCGGCGCCGTGATGGACGTAGCAGTCGAAATCCCAGCCCGAACCGCACGCGTTCTTGCCGATCAGCCCGGCCTCGTAGGCCTGGTCGACCGCGGCCTGAAGTCGTTCGCGCTCGCGGATGAACTCGCCGCGGACATAGATGTAGGCGGCATGCGCGCCCATCGCGAAGCTCGCGATCAGGCAGCCCTCGACCAGGAGATGCGGATCGTGCCGCATGATCTCGCGGTCCTTGCAGGTGCCGGGCTCGGACTCGTCGGCATTGACGACGAGATAGCTCGGCCGGCCGTCTTTCGACTCCTTGGGCATGAAGGACCACTTGAGCCCGGTCGGGAAGCCGGCGCCGCCGCGGCCGCGCAGGCCGGATGCCTTCATCTCATTGATGATCCAGTCACGGCCCTTCTCGATGATCGCCTTGGTGCCGTCCCAGCTTCCCCGCGCCCGCGCGCCCTCGAGGCCCCAGTCATGGATGCCGTAGAGATTCCTGAAGATGCGATCCTTGTCGGCGAGCATCATTCGCGCCTGGTTGTGTTGGCGCCGGCACTGCCTTCGCCGAGCGGCGGCTTTGGAATCGGTGCCTCGCGAACGTTGGCCGCTGCGCCGGGGGTCTTCGCCTCTTCGTCGGTGACGCCAGCGCCGCCACCCGCCGAAGCAGGCTTCCGGCGGTCGTCATAGAGGCCAGCGCTGTTGAGCGTCGTCAGCCCGCCGATCGGCGCCGAGAGCTGCCGGTCGACTTGAGGGCCCGGTTTCGGCGTGCGGCCGGCCGCGCATCTCGTCTAGCACCTTGTTGAAGGTCTCCGGCGTCAGGTCCTCGTAGAAATCATAGTTCATCTGAACCATCGGGGCATTGACGCAGGCGCCGAGACACTCGACCTCGACCCAGGAAAACTTGCCGTCAGCGGTGACGTGATGCTGATCGCCGATACGGTCGTGGCAGACCTTCTTCAGCGCCTCGGCGCCGCGCAGCACGCAGGGCGTGGTGCCGCAGAGCTGGACGTGCCAGCGCCCGACCGGCTCGAGATTGAACATGGTGTAGAAGGTCGCGACCTCGAGCACGCGGATATACGCCATGCTTGAGGAAATCGGCGACGTAGCGGATCGCGGCCTCGGGCACCCAGCCGCCCGCCTGCTCCTGCGCCTTCCACAGCAGCGGGATCACCGCCGACCTTGGCGGCCTTCCGGATATTTGGCGATCTGGCGCTCCGCCCACGCGGAATTCTCCGCCGTGAAGGAAAAATCCTTCGGCTGCAGGTGGGCTTCGGCGAGGCGGCGGACGGACATTACTATTTAATCCAATAACATTGAGATGATGGGCCGTATTCATCACTAATCGTAGTAGGCTCAGTTACAATATTGAAAACACAAACCGCGACGGTCTTATCATTTGATAGGTATAAATGTCCCCTGCGCAGTTTTCTGATCGCATCGATCGGAGGATCTCTTCCTCATCCAGTAATGAGCTTCGCTTACAGCCTCAAGCGCGCTACCGCTGACTATGCGGTATCCTTTCGATATTAGGTATGAGATCGATCCTGCTGACGTGCTTACATCGTCGGCCGAGCCGGAATTACAAAGGCCCGCCAATACGATCGCCGCAATTCCACTTTTGAAAAACACGTTCATCGGTCGACCTCCCCGAACACGATGTCGAGCGAGCCGAGGATCGCGGAGACGTCGGCCAGCATGTGGCCCGGCACAGGAAATCCATCGCCTGCAGATGCGCGAAGCCGGGCGCGCGGATCTTGCAGCGGTACGGCTTGTTGGTGCCGTCGGCGACCAGATAGACGCCGAACTCGCCCTTGGGCGCCTCGACCGCGGCATAGACCTCGCCGGCCGGCACGTGGAAGCCCTCGGTGTAGAGCTTGAAGTGATGGATCAGCGCTTCCATCGAGCGCTTCATCTCGCCGCGCCGCGGCGGCGCGACCTTGTTGTCGACGGACGACGACGGGCCCCTGCCCTTCCGGCGAGCGCAGTTTCTCGATGCACTGCTTCATGATCTTGGTCGACTGCGCGCATCTCCTCCATGCGGAAGAGATAGCGGTCGTAATAGTCGCCGTTCTTGCCGACCGGGATCTGAAATCGAGCTCGTCATAGCACTCGTAGGGCTGGGCGCGGCGCAGGTCCCAGGCGACGCCCGAGCCGCGCACCATCACGCCGGAGAAGCCCCACGTCCAGGCGTCCTCGAGCGTCACGACGCCGATGTCGACGTTGCGCTGCTTGAAGATGCGGTTGTCGGTGAGCAGCGTCTCGATGTCGTCGCAGCACCTTCGGGAACGGGTCGCACGAAGCGTCGATGTCGTCGATCAGCTTCGGCGGCAGGTCCTGGTGCACGCCGCCGGGGCGGAAATAAGCCGCGTGCATGCGCGCGCCGGAGGCGCGCTCGTAGAACACCATCAGCTTCTCGCGCTCCTCGAAGCCCCACAGCGGCGGGGTCAGCGCGCCGACGTCCATCGCCTGCGTGGTGACGTTGAGCAGGTGCGTGAGGATGCGGCCGATCTCGGAATAGAGCACCCGGATGAGCTGGCGCGCGCTTCGGCACCGCGATGCCCAGCAGCTTTTCGATCGCCAGGCAGAAGGCATGCTCCTGGTTCATCGGCGCGACGTAATCGAGCCGGTCGAAATACGGGATCGCCTGCAGGTAGGTCTTGGCCTCGATCAGCTTCTCGGTGCCGCGATGAAGCAGGCCGATATGCGGATCGACGCGCTCGACGATCTCGCCGTCGAGCTCCAGCACGAGGCGCAGCACGCCGTGCGCCGCCGGGTGCTGCGGCCCGAAGTTGATCGTGAAGTTGCGAAGCGCGGCCTCGGCCATCAGGAACCTTCTGAACTCATCGCTGCATCACATAGAGCACGCATCCGCCCAGCACCGCGCCGAGCGCCAGCCAGCCGACCCGCCGGTCGAAATCGTCGCGCGTGAAGCCGACCGCACGGATTGTGTGCCACGCATGATAGCCAAAGGCCGCGAGTCCGAGCGCGACCAGCGCGATGGCGAACAAAAGCTGAAGGTCGATGACATTCTGCACGGCGGCTATCCCACCTTGCCGGGCTTGGCTTCGGCCTTCTCGTCACCGGGCAGCGGATAATCAGCGCGCCTTCCCACGGCGAGAGGAAATCGAAGTTGCGGAACTCCTGGGCCAGCTGCACCGGCTCGTAGACCACGCGCTTGGCCTCGTCGTCGTAGCGCACCTCGACATAGCCGGTGAGCGGGAAGTCCTTGCGCAGCGGATGGCCGTCGAAGCCATAGTCGGTGAGGATGCGGCGCAGGTCCGGGTGGCCGGTGAACAGCACGCCGTACAGGTCGAAGGTCTCGCGCTCGAACCAGTCGGCGCCCGGAAACACCGAGATGATCGAAGGCACCGGCGTCGTCTCATCGGTCTCGACCTTGATCCGGATGCGCTGGTTCTGCGTCAGCGACAGCAGGTGGTAGACGACGTCGAAGCGCCTTTCGCGCGCCGGCCAGTCGATCGCGGTGACGTCGATCAAGCTCACGAAGCGGCAGCGCGGGTCGTCGCGCAGGAAGGTCACGACGTCGATGATCCGCGCCGCGTCGGCATGGATCGTCAGATCGCCGAACGCGACGGTATGACCGCTCACGACGCCATTGAGGTCCACGGCAATCGCACTGCCGAGTTCGGCAAGGTCAGTCACTTCTGGCTCTCCAACTCGCGCATCTTTCGCTCAAGCGTTTCGATCCGCTCCTCGAACCTCACCGGTCAGGAGTCTGCTTAGAAGGGTGTCGGCGCTCAGCGCTTGCCGAAAGCTCACCAAGGTGGCTTCCATCTTGTCCATTCGTCGCTCGATAGTGCTTAGACCTTGCCGGGACTCATCTCGCCCCGCAGCGATCTCGGCACGCATTTCTCGCGGCAATGGCAGGATCATATCTGCTGGCTCAGCCATCGCTTCCCTCACCGCTCGATGGTGCCGGTGCGGCGGATCTTCTTCTGCAGCTGCAGCACGCCGTAGAGCAGCGCCTCGGCGGTCGGCGGGCAGCCCGGCACGTAGATGTCCACCGGCACGATGCGGTCGCAGCCGCGCACCACCGAATAGGAATAGTGGTAATAGCCGCCGCCATTGGCGCAGGAGCCCATGGAGATCACGTAGCGCGGCTCCGGCATCTGGTCGTAGACCTTGCGCAGCGCCGGAGCCATCTTGTTGGTCAGCGTGCCGGCGACGATCATCACGTCGGACTGGCGCGGCGAGGCGCGCGGCGCGAAGCCGAAGCGCTCGACGTCGTAGCGCGGCATCGACGTCTGCATCATCTCGACCGCGCAGCAGGCAAGGCCGAACGTCATCCACATCAGCGAGCCGGTGCGCGCCCAGGTGATCGAGATCGTCGGCGGCGGTGACGAGAAAGCCCTTGTCGGCCAGCTCGTGGTTGAGCCCGACATAGAACTGGTCGTCCGCGCCGACGGGCGCTGCCCGTGCGCGGATCGAGGATGCCGGTTGCAGCCGGTGCGACGAGGGCCGTCATGCGCTCAATCCCATTCGAGCGCCCCCTTCTTCCACTCGTAGATAAAGCCGATGGTCAGCACGCCAGGAACACCATCATCGACCAGAAGCCGAATCGCGCCGAGCTTCCCGAACGCCACCGCCCAGGGGAACAGGAAGGCCACCTCGAGGTCGAAGATGATGAACAGGATCGACGACCAGGTAGAAGCGCACGTCGAACTTCATGCGGGCGTCGTCGAAGGCGTTGAAGCCGCATTCGTAGGCCGAAAGCTTCTCCGGGTCCGGGCTTTTGTATGCGACCAGGAACGGCGCCACCATCAGGGCAAGCCCGATCGCGGCGGAGACGCCGATGAAGATCACCAGGGGCAGGTAGTCCTGCAGCAACGCGTTCATTGCCCAACCTCGCGGGCGCGCGGGCGCCTCGCATTTCAAAGCCGTTACCCTGTCACGCCAGCCTGCGCGAGCTGCCGCGTGACCGAACCATCCGACAGTTCAGATTCGTTCCAAGGCGGGTTTTTCGAGGCTTAGCGCAGTGCACAAAACGTGGCAAGGCGAAGCGGCAGGAGCCGTGCACAAAGGCGTGCGGGAGCCTCTGCCGCGCGTCCGATCGCATCTTTTCCCGGCCCCTCTGAGCGGACCCCTTAGCCGTCAGTTTCCGGCATCGGAGCGGCCGAGGAAAGCGTCGCGTCGCGCCGCGGCGACGTTCTTGCGATCATGTGCATGATCCCCAACGGGGTTTATGCGGATGCGCCGCGTGCGATTTTCACGCAAGAATCCCCATTCCGGCCAAGATCATGCCACGAACGGGGGGCTTCCATGGGCTTAAATCTCCCGAGCTGGAGGATGACATGAAAACGAAGATCGTCTTCGCAGCCGCCGCGGTCCTTACCGGGGCGGTGCTGTGCTCGCCGGCGCAGGCTGCGATCTGCGGAATCTGGCCCTTCGAGAAAACGTGCCCCGGCCCTGGCCCGCAAGCGGCACCGCCAGGCGGCGCGGCCGAAGCGGCGCAGGCAAAGCCGCGCAAGCCCCTCAGCCTGCGGGCGGTCGCGCACAAGGGCGCAACGGCAACCCGAACGGCCGAGCGCGACCACGCCACCGAGGCCAAGAAACCTGCGGCACGAAAGGTTGCGGCGACGCGCGTTCGGCATGCCCAGGTCCGCTCCCGCCGCGCTGGTGCACGGCATTTCGCGTCCGCCAAGCGGCGCTCAAGCGTGGTCGCGGGCAATCGCGCCCGACGGGCGCATGCGAGGCTCGCGGCTGCGCCCGCAGCAGCCGAGAATGATGACGACGACACGCCGCGTGCGGCGACCGCCCGCTCCGAGCGGCCCGCCGCCACGACTGACGGAAGCGCCCGTTCGCAGGAGGAGGTGACGGCACTCGACCTCGCCGCCGACAGTCCGACGATCGTGGGAGACAACATCCCCGCTCAAAGCGTTATCCTCGCTCAAAGCGTTCCTGCCGCTCGGACGAACGCCGAAGCCACGCCACCGGCGCAACCCACTCCGGCGGCTACGCCAGCGGCGGCCACCGCGTCGACTGACGCGACCGCACAGCCCGCACCCGCAGCCGCAACATCTGCTCCATTGCCGGCGCCGACCGCCACGACCGCCTCCACCCCGCAGCCTGAGGACGACACCTCCTGGCTGCGTCGTATCGTGATCGGGTTCGGCGGGATGCTGACGCTCGCCTCGGCCGTGCGGCTGTTCGCGGGCTGAAGCTGGTCCGCAGGAGTGCGAAAAGTCTGCACTTCTTGACTTGCATCCGGCCGGGCCTTAAGTCCGCAACGATCCGCGGGGGCGTAGCTCAGTTGGTTAGAGCGCCGGCCTGTCACGCCGGAGGCCGCGGGTTCGAAGTCCCGTCGCTCCCGCCACCGCACAAGCACCGGCCCTCTCCTCTACGTTGCGATTGTGGACGCTGCGGTTCAAGCGGTCTCCCGGCCCACGTGCCATGCGTCACCTATGCTGAGAGGCGGACGCATCAGCGCAACACCCCTCTATGAACGAGGCGCGGGCTAGGAGCAGAATGGAGCCTGCGACAGCAGAAGCGGCCGTCACCGTCGAAGGCGAGCCAGACATCGGCGGTGTAATACGCATAAGCCCCGTCGAGCTGCAGCGGCTTGTCGAACGAAATAGTCGCCGCACCGCTCCTGCCGGCGAGTGATGCGCTCGTCTCGCCGATTTCTCCCGGTCCCCAGAGCCCTACAAAACCACCTGGTTAGCGTCTCGTGCTGGTGTTGAAAACGACTTAGCGCCTCGCACTGGTATTGAAAGGAAAATGAGCAGTATGCCCGCACGTTCAAGGTTGATGAACCAACACAAACGCACGCCGGGCGACTTGACCGTGGCGCGTTGTTTCCACACGGTGCTGCGCGCGCCATTCTGCCACGCCGTGACGCCTCGTAGCTCAACCGGATAGAGCACCAGACTTCGAATCTGGGGGTTGTAGGTTCGAATCCTATCGAGGCGGCCAGCGTGACGGCACGCCGGCGGGCGGTTCGCAGCCAGAGCGCCCAAATGGCCCGAGCGAAACCCGGAAATGCAGGTGCCACGCGGGTTTGTTGCGTGTTCACCTCTGGAAATCCCCAAATTCCGCGTCCAACCTCGAAAAAACCCTTAATTTCCGCGACAATTGATGGTCAGACCGGCCCCGAATCGTCTATGCGAGAGGCCTTAAGCGCAATTCCTCAATCACTGCACCAGGAGGTTCGGCCCATGGCCAAGGCAGCAGCAGCGGCAAAGCAGACGACCGTCACCATGAAGAATCTGGCGGCGAAGCTCTCGGAGGACCACGAACTTTCCAAGAAGCAGACCGAGGCGATCCTCAGCGATCTCGTCACCCTCGTCACCAAGCATCTCAAGAAGGGCGACCGTCTCCGCCTTGGCGGCCTGGGCATCCTCCAGGTGCGTAAGCGCGCTGCCCGCATGGGCCGCAATCCGGCGACCGGCGAGCCGATCCAGATCAAGGCGAGCAAGAAGGTTGCCTTCCGCGCCGCCAAGGAACTCAAGGAATCCGTCTGATCGCTTCGACAGCCTGCCATGAGCCGGGCGCCCTGCCCGGCTCATCACGGCGTGCCGGACGGCCTTTTCCTAAGTGGGCGCGGGGATGGTGGGCGGTGACGGGCTCGAACCGCCGACCCTCTCGGTGTAAACGAGATGCTCTACCAACTGAGCTAACCGCCCTGAGAGCGCTCCGCACAACGCGGGCCCGCATCAAAGGCATGCGGGCGGTATCTTTAACGCCTCGACCCGACCTCAAGCAAGCATCCACGGGGAATTCCTCCCGTGGCGCTCGTGCCCCTGCGGTCGCCCCGTTAAGGCGCCTGCATCGACAATCGAAATGAAAACGGCGGCCCGAAGGCCGCTGTTTCCATAATCGTTGAAGCTGAGGATCAGTGCGCGGTGAGGATCGGATTCGTCCTCGATCGCGGCCTCGGGCTTCACCACCGCCTTGGCGGCTTCCTTTTCCTCGTCCCAGGTGATGGGGTCCGGCTTGCGCACGAGCGCGTGGGCCAGGACCTCGTCCATTCGCGACACCGGCACGATCTCGAGGTTGCTCTTCACGTTCTCCGGGATCTCGATCAGGTCTTTCGCATTGTCCTCCGGGATCAGCACCTTTTTGATGCCGCCCCGCAGCGCCGCCAGCAGCTTCTCCTTCAAGCCGCCGATCGGCAGGATGCGGCCCCGCAGCGTGATCTCGCCGGTCATCGCGAGGTCGCGGCGCACCGCGATCCCGGTCATCACCGACACGATCGCCGTCGCCATGGCGACGCCGGCCGAAGGACCGTCCTTGGGCGTCGCGCCCTCCGGCACGTGGACGTGGATGTCGCGCTTGTCGAACTTCGGCGGCTCGATGCCGAAGGCGATCGCCCGCGAACGGACATAGGACGCCGCCGCCGAGATCGATTCCTTCATGACGTCGCGAAGGTTGCCGGTGACGGTCATGCGGCCCTTGCCGGGCATCATGACGCCCTCGATCGTGAGCAGCTCGCCGCCGACGTCGGTCCAGGCAAGACCGGTGACGACGCCGATCATGTCCTCATTCTCGACCTCGCCATACCGGTACTTGGGCACACCGACATAGTCGGAGAGGTTCTGGGCCGTGACCTTTACGGTCTTGGTCTTCTTCGACATCATCAACTCCTTGACCGCCTTGCGGACCAGGGTTGACAGCTCGCGCTCAAGGTTGCGGACGCCGGCCTCCCGCGTATAGCGGCGGACCAGCAGGAGCAGGGCCTCGTCGTCGATCGACCATTCCTTCGAGTCGACACCGTGCTTGGAGATGGCGTTCGGGATCAGGTGCTTGCGCGAGATCTCGACCTTCTCGTCCTCGGTGTAGCCGGCGATGCGGATGATCTCCATGCGGTCCATCAGGGGCGGCGGGATGTTGAGCGTGTTCGCCGTGGTGATGAACATCACGTTCGAAAGGTCGTAGTCGACTTCCAAATAGTGGTCGTTGAAGGTGCCGTTCTGCTCGGGGTCGAGCACCTCAAGCAAGGCCGAGGACGGATCGCCACGGAAATCGGCGCCCATCTTGTCGACCTCGTCCAGCAGGAAAAGCGGGTTCGAGGTCTTGGCCTTGCGCATCGACTGGATGATCTTGCCGGGCATCGAGCCGATATAGGTCCGCCGGTGGCCGCGGATCTCCGCCTCGTCACGCACGCCGCCGAGCGACACGCGCACGAATTCGCGGCCGGTCGCCTTCGCGATCGACTTGCCGAGCGAAGTCTTGCCGACGCCGGGAGGCCCGACCAGGCACAGGATCGGCCCGGTCAGCTTGTTGGTGCGCTGCTGCACGGCGAGATACTCGACGATGCGATCCTTGACCTTCTCGAGGCCGTAATGGTCGTGGTCCAGGATCTGCTGCGCGTGAGCGAGGTCCTTCTTGACCTTGGACTTCTTGTTCCACGGGATCGACAGCAGCCAGTCGAGGTAATTGCGCACGACGGTGGCTTCCGCCGACATCGGCGACATCTGGCGCAGCTTCTTGAGCTCGTGCGTCGCCTTGTCCCGCGCTTCCTTCGACAGCTTGGTCTTCTTGATGCGGTCTTCCAGCTCGGCCAGCTCGTCGCGGCCTTCCTCGTCGCCGAGCTCCTTCTGAATCGCCTTCATCTGCTCGTTGAGGTAATATTCGCGCTGGGTCTTCTCCATCTGCCGCTTGACGCGCGTGCGGATGCGCTTCTCGACCTGCAGCACCGAGATTTCGCTCTCCATCAGGTTCAGCACCTTTTCCAGGCGCTCCCCGATGATGATGGTCTCGAGCACCGCCTGCTTCTCGGGAATCTTGACCGCGAGATGCGAGGCGATGGTGTCGCCGAGCTTGGCGTAATCCTCGATCTGCTGAACGACGCCAACGACTTCCGGCGAAACCTTCTTGTTCAGCTTGACGTAATTTTCGAACTCGTTGACGACTGAACGGGCGAGCGCTTCCGCCTCGACGCGTTCGCCGGACACGTCCTGGAGCACCACGGCTTCCGCCTCGTAGAACTCGGCGCGGTCGGAATAGGCCTTCACCTTCGCGCGCTCCGCGCCCTCCACCAGCACCTTCACGGTGCCGTCGGGAAGCTTGAGGAGCTGCAGGACGCTCGCGAGCGTCCCGACCTCGTAGATGGCATCGGGGGCCGGATCGTCGTCGGAGGCGTTCTTCTGGGTCGCCAGGAGGATGAAGCTGTCGGTGCGCATCACCTCCTCGAGCGCGCGAATGGACTTCTCGCGGCCGACGAAGAGCGGCACGATCATGTGGGGAAACACCACGATGTCGCGGAGCGGCAGGACAGGATAGCTCCGGACTTCGCCGGGCGACAAGACTGGACGTGGCTTGGGAGACGTCATGGCCCAATTCCTATTGTTGTGCCCCTTTCCCGCGGCCCGACGATCGCTGCCGCAGGAGAGTGCAGGTGGGCCGGGAAGGAAACGCGGAGCCCTTGCCGAGAACCACGCGCCGTGGCCGGGGTCCGACACCCTTGCCCGGAATCGTTGAACGGAACCGTTCGCACCATTAGGTGGCCCCGGGCCACCAAGGTGTCAAGTAAGGTGCTTTTTCGGCCGCCGGAACGGCGCAGCTCTGGCGTAGGCACCGAGATTCGCGCCGAATTCGCGGCTTTTTGCCGGGCGCAGCTCAGGCGCTCGCGCTCCCGGCGACTTCGTTGGCGCGGTCCGTATAGATGTAGAGCGGACGGGCGGTGGCTTCGACGACCTCCTTGGAGATCACCACCTCCTCGACGCCTTCCAGGCCCGGCAGGTCGAACATGGTGTCGAGCAGGATCATCTCCATGATCGACCTCAGGCCGCGGGCGCCGGTCTTGCGCTCGATCGCCTTCTTGGAGATGGCGCCGAGCGCCTCCTCGGCGAAGGTCAGGTCCACGCTCTCCATCTCGAACAGCCGCTGGTACTGCTTCACCAGCGCATTCTTCGGCTCGGTGAGGATGCGCTTGAGCGCGATCTCGTCGAGATCCTCGAGCGTGGCGACGACCGGCAGGCGGCCGACGAATTCCGGGATCAGCCCATACTTGAGCAGGTCTTCGGGCTCGACCTCGCGGAAGATCTCGCCCTGCTTGCGGTCCTCAGGGGCGGCGACCCGCGCGGCGAAGCCGATCGAGGTGGACCGGCCGCGCGAGGAGATGATTTTGTCGAGACCGGAGAATGCGCCGCCGCACACGAACAGGATGTTGGTCGTGTCGACCTGTAGGAACTCCTGCTGCGGATGCTTGCGGCCGCCCTGGGGCGGCACGGAGGCCACGGTGCCTTCCATGATCTTGAGCAAGGCCTGCTGCACGCCCTCTCCCGACACGTCGCGAGTGATCGACGGGTTGTCGGACTTGCGCGAGATCTTGTCGATCTCGTCGATATAGACGATGCCGCGCTGCGCGCGCTCGACGTTGTAGTCGGCAGACTGCAGCAGCTTGAGGATGATGTTCTCGACGTCCTCGCCGACATAGCCGGCCTCGGTCAGCGTCGTCGCGTCCGCCATCGTGAACGGCACGTCGAGGATGCGCGCCAGCGTCTGCGCCAGCAGTGTCTTGCCCGAACCGGTCGGCCCGATCAGTAGGATGTTGGACTTCGCGAGCTCGACGTCGTTGTGCTTGGTCTGGTGGTTGAGCCGCTTGTAGTGGTTGTGGACGGCGACCGAGAGCACCTTCTTGGCATGGTCCTGGCCGATCACGTAGTCGTCGAGGACCTTGCGGATTTCCTTCGGCGTCGGGATGCCGTCGCGCGACTTCACCAGCGAGGATTTGTTCTCCTCACGGATGATGTCCATGCAGAGCTCGACACACTCGTCGCAGATGAACACGGTCGGCCCGGCAATGAGCTTGCGCACCTCATGCTGGCTCTTGCCGCAGAACGAGCAATACAAGGTGTTCTTGGAATCGCTGCCGACTTTGCTCATGTCAAAACCTCGATCAAATGGACCGTATCTCGCAAAAGCCGGCCGAACCAGCCGCGCGTACGATCGTCCTTAAGAGCCGGCGGGCCGGCTTGCTCAACTCCGCTGTACCATTTGCCGGCAGCAGCCACAGCGCCGGTTCCCATGCGTGGCTCAAGTCATACACCCGGCACGACATCCCCGAAACCCGGCCCAAATCATAGCGAAGCACGCTAAGGCAGGGACAATCAAGAATGTATTAACGATAAAAAGCCCCATGCTTTCTGGCGAATCTGTGTCCGGGGGTCGGCCGCGGGCACCCGGAAGCCGGCTCGGCGATTCGCGGGAAATCCCGGCCAATTTGGTTTTCGGTAAAGAAAGCCTCGCCGCGCACCATTACAGTTTTGCGGCAACCTCCTCGGCCCGCCGCTCGACGACCTTGTCGATCACGCCCCACTCCTTCGCGGTATCCGCCGTGAGGAAGTAGTCGCGCTCCAGCGCGTCCTCGATCTTCTTGAGGGGCTGGCCGGTGTGCTTGACGTAGATTTCGTTCAACCGCTTCTTGAGGTTCAGGATTTCCTGGGCGTGGAGCATGATGTCGGTCGCCTGGCCCTGGAAGCCCCCGGACGGCTGATGGAGCATGATCCGGGCGTTCGGAAGCGCGAACCGCATGTCCTTCTCGCCGGCGGCGAGCAGGAGCGAGCCCATGGACGCCGCCTGCCCCACGCACAGGGTCGAGACCGGGGGACGCACGAACTGCATGGTGTCGTAGATCGCCATGCCGGAGGTCACCACCCCGCCCGGCGAGTTGATGTACATCGCGATCTCTTTTTCGGATTCTCAGCCTCCAGGAACAGGAGCTGCGCGACGATCAGCGTCGCCATGTGGTCTTCGATCGGCCCCGTAATGAAGATGATGCGCTCCTTCAGGAGGCGCGAGAAAATGTCGTAGGCTCGTTCCCCGCGGTTGGTCTGCTCGACCACCATGGGAACGAGTTGCATGTAGGTATCAACCGGATCCTTCATGTCTTCTCCTCGGCGCCCGATCCGGGCACCCCGCGAATTGTCCGGCGCAAATATGCACTGTTTTGAAATTTCCAATCACCACCACGACCCGCAGGCGACCCGAACGAGGCGCGGCACAGGATTTCACACCAAGTCGTGATTCCAGGTGATCCCGCTCCGGATCACGCCGCGCCCGACCCAAACGTGATAGCCGATCGATACCGAGGCTGCCGGATTGACCCGTTCGCCGGTCGACACGTCGTTGATGGAGTGCATGTCGCTGACCGTCACCACGGTCAGCGCGGCGAACAGGCATAACGCACCGATGGTGATCTCGGCCCGTTCATGGGCCAAAAGGGTGACGTTGCCGTTGAAGCCCGTCGACGCACCGATGCGAATGATCGCCCCGGCGCGCGCGTAGACCTTGAGACCGTTGAGGACGCAGCCCGGCTCGATGTAGAGCGCCGAGCCCCCTGCGAGGTCGCCGAAAGCCCGACGCACGGCAGGAGAGGCGGAGCGATCGAAAGCGTGTTCCCGCTGCCCGATATTTTGATCGTTCCGGCGCCGGTTTCGGCCAATCCAGGGCCGGTGGTCACGTCATTGGACGGCGGGGCCGTGATATCGACCGGCATCGGCTATCGCCGGCCCAGTGTGAGCCGACGCCTCCACTTTCTGGACAAAGAACGGAAGATCTCCCGCATGGAACAAGCGCCCACCGGCGGCGCGACCTTGAGATCGGCGAGGTTCGGGCCAAAGCGATCAGGCGACCTGCGCGCCCTCGTCTTCCTTGTAGAGCTCGTCGCGCGAGACCGTCTTCTCTTCGACCTTGGCGAGCTCGACCAGGAAATCGACGACCTTTTCCTCGTAGATCGGCGCGCGCAGGCTGGCGACCGCCTCCGGGTTCTTGCGGTAATAATCCCAGACCATCTGCTCCTGCCCGGGGAACTGGCGTGTACGCTCCACCACGGCACGCGTGACCTCGTCCTCGGTGACCTTGATGCTGTTGCGCTCGCCGATCTCGGCCAGCACGAGGCCGAGCCGGACCCGCCGCGCCGCGATGTTGCGGTAATCGGCCCGTGCCTTCTCTTCGGTGGTACCTTCGTCCGCGAATGACCGCTTCTGCTCCGTGAGGTCGCCCTGGACGGTCTTCCAGATGCTCTCGAATTCGTCGTCGACCATGCTCGGCGGAAGATCGAACTTGTGGCGCGTATCAAGCTCATCGAGCAGGGCGCGCTTGATCCGGCGCCGCGACACCGCCGCATGCTCGCGCTGGATGCGATCCTTGACCGCATCCCGGAGCTTGCCGAGCGACTCCATGCCCAGCGATTTGGCGAAGTCTTCGTCCACGGTCACCGTGCCCGGCGTTTCGATGGACTTGGTCGTGACCTCGAACACGGCTGATTTCCCTGCCAGATCCTTGTTCAGGTAGTTCTCGGGGAAATCCAGGTTCACGGTGCGGTTTTCGCCGGCCGCCATCCCGATGAGCTGCTCCTCGAACCCCGGAAGAAAGGTCTTGGAGCCGATCTCGACGGTGATGTCCTCCGCTGAGCCGCCCTCGAACGGCGTTCCGTCGATCGTGCCGACGAAGGACACGACGACCTTGTCGCCGTTGTCGACCTTGCCGTCGTCGCTCTTGGCGGCGAACGGCCTGTTCTGCTCGGCAATTCGCTGGATGCCCTCATCGATTTCCGCGTCCGAAACCTCGGCGGTGAGCTTCTCCAGGGCGATCCCCTTGAAATCCGCCAGCTCGATGTTGGGCAGGATCTCGATCGCGATCGAATAGGCGAGATCGGCCTTGCCTTCGACCACGTCCTTGACCTCGCCCTCCTGCTCCGGGAGCGTCACCTTGGGCTGGGAAGCGAGCTTGTAGCCGTTGTCGCTGACGATCTTGGAGTTCACCTCCTGCATCGCGGCCTCGATCGTCTCGGCCATGACGGAGCGGCCATAAAGCCGCTTGAGATGGTCGACCGGCACCTTGCCGGGCCGGAACCCGTTGATCTTGACGCGATCCTTGAGCTCGCCCAGCCGTGCCGACACCTTGGCGTCGAGATCGGCGGCTGGAACCACGACGCGAAACTCGCGCCGTAAGCCGTCATTCAGCGTTTCCGTTACCTGCATGGTCGCGTTCTGTCGGTTTTGGCCTGTCTAGGCGGTTACGAAATCGGGCGGCTTGCCCGGGCAAAAGGGACGGCAGCGTGGTGCGGGCGGAGGGACTTCGAACCCCCACGACTTTCGTCACGGGAACCTAAATCCCGCGCGTCTACCAATTCCGCCACGCCCGCCCGGAGCTCGCGTAGCCCCGCTATGGTCGGGCGGCGCGGCTTATATCATGGTGTTCGGGACAAGCACCACAAAAATAGGGCGAACGGCATGGCGCTTCGATCGTCGCGCGGGATGTCAGGCGGGCTGTGGACGCGGCGAGCCGTGCTCGGCGTGTCGGCCGCTATGGCCGGCGGCTTGGCGTTGCCGCGGCCCGGACACGCACAGTCCGGCTCCGCCGGCGGCTGGCATGTGATCCGTGCAATGGCGAACGGTCCCGGGTCCGGTTCTGCGGACAAAGCGCGGCGAGGAGCTGCGGGTCAGGCTCGTCAACGACATGAGCGAGCCGACCGCGATCCACTGGCACGGCGTGCGCGGCCCCAATGCCATGGATGGCGTGCCGGGCCTCACCCAGGCGGCGGTCGAGCCGGGAGCGAGCTTCGACTACCGCTTCACGCCGCCGGACGCCGGTACGTTCTGGTATCGCGGGTCCGTCACTGCTGCGGGGCAGCGGCTGCGCGGCCCGGTCGGTGCGCTGATCGTCGCCGAAAGCGAACCCGTCGACGCCGATCGCGACGAAGTCCTGCTGGTCGATCGCCTGCCGGCGCCCGGCGAACCGGTCCGCGCGATCGAGGTACGCGCCAATGAGCGCCTGCGCCTGCGGGTCATCAACGCCTTTGCCGATGATGTATTGGCCCTGCGTGTCGATCAGCATCGCGCGATGGTCATGGCGATCGACGGCCAGCCGGCCGAACCGTTCAGCCCCGCGTGACGGCCGGATCGCACTCGGCCCCGGCAACCGCATCGACCTTTTTGTGGACATGTCGCTCACGCCGGGGAGCAGCGCCCCGATCCTGGGCGCGCAGGCGAACAGCGAGCTTGCGCTCGCGCGCCTCGCCTATGCGGCCGGACCGCCGGTCCGCCCCGATCCTCTTCCAGCATCGGGCTCCCTGCCTGCGAGCCCGCTTCCCGGCCGCATCGACCTCCGAAATGCACTGCGGGTCGACATTCCCTTGAACGCCGCTGCTCCCGCCGCACCGCGGCCGCTGTTCTCGGTCAAGCGCGGCCGCACGGTGACGCTCGCTTTGGCGAACTCCGCGGAAATGCCGTGCGTCGTGCACGTGCACGGACACAGCAGCCGCCTTCTTGACGCGCTCGACGACGGCTGGAAGCCGTTCTGGCTCGACACCATCATGGCATCTGGGCAACGCACCACGCGCATCGCCTTCGTTGCCGATAACCCGGGCAAATGGCTTCTGGAACACCGAATGCTCGGCCGCCCGGACATCGGCGTCGCCTGGTTCGATGTCGTGTGAGGATGAGGCCTGTCGACGCTACTCGCCGGCAAGGAGCCGGCGATAGACCCTCGGCAGGGCTTCCGAGAGGTCTTCGGAGATCAGCCCCGGTCCGAACTCGGCTGCGGCCTCGCCATGCAGCCAGACGGCGGCGCTGGCGGCTTCGAACGGCGGCATGCCCTGGGCGAGGAGGCCGGCGATGATTCCGGCCAGGACATCTCCGGCGCCAGCGGTCGCAAGCCATGGCGGGGCATTGTCGGAGATCGACGCCCGCCCGTCCGGTGCCGCGATCACCGTGTCGGGACCTTTCAGCAGGACAATCGCGGCCATGTACCGCGCCGCGGCGCGTGTCTTTTCCAATTTCGATGTTATATCATTTAGTTCTGCTGCCTCATTAAATAGTCGAGCGAACTCTCCGTCGTGCGGGGTGAGCACCGCAGAACCCTTGTGGGCCGCAACGGCGGCGGCCAGCTCTCCAGGCCGAGCCGCGAAGCTCGTAAGCGCGTCTGCGTCGAGGACCACCGCGCAACTCCCGGCCAGCGCGACCTCGACCATGGCCCGCATGCCCTCCCCGACCCCGCCGCCCGGTCCGAGCACGACCGCGTTGAGCCGGTCGTCGCTCAGGAAATCTGCCAGTTCGGCGGCTCCGTCGATCGGCCGCACCATGACGGCGAGATTCGCCGCCGCATGGACGGCGAGCGCGTCACGCGGGCTGGCAATGGTGACGAGGCCGGCCCCGGCCCGCAGGGCGCCGCGGGCGGCGAGCCGGGCAGCACCGGTGAGGGACAAGCCCCCCGACCCGACGACGGCGTGGCCGCGGCCATATTTGTGGCCGTCGAGACGCGGCACCGGAAACAAGTGGCGCCACAGGGCGGGCGTATTGTGGAACGTGAGTGGGCGGATGCGCTCCAGCACGTCGCCGCGGATGCCGATGTCGGCCACCCGCACCTTGCCGCAGTGGACCCGCCCGGGCATCAGCAGATGGCCAGGCTTGCGCCGGAAGAACGTCACCGTTTCGGCCGCCCGCACCGCCACCCCCATCACGGCGCCGGTCGCCCCGTTGATGCCGCTGGGCAGATCGACCGCGATGATGGGCGCCGGCGAAGCGTTCATGGCCTCGATGGTCGCCGCGGGCATGCCCTCGACCGCACGGCCGAGCCCTGCCCCGAACAGGGCGTCGACAATCACGCCCGCCGCGTTCAGGGTCTCCGGCTCTGGTGCCTCGACATCGCCGGTCCAGCGCCGAATTGCCTCGGCGGCGTCGCCCGCGATCCGCGAGCGGTCGCCGGCCAGCAGCACCCGGACCCGATAGCCCCGGTCCATGAGCACGCGCGCCGCCACGAAGCCGTCGCCGCCGTTGTTGCCGGGACCGGCCACCACGACGACCCGGGTGCCGAGTGGATGGACGGCCGTCAGCGCATCAGCCACCGCGATGCCGGCCTTCTCCATCAGGCCGATGCCCGGCATACCGCGCGCGATCGTCAGCCGATCGGCTTGCGCCATCTCGGATGGCGTCAGAAGCTCAATCACGACCGCTCCGTCCTCTGCTCTCCATGCTCTCTGCCGCTCCTCGCGGAGACGATTTTGGCCTATATTGTGCGCAGAACCGAGCGCGAACGTGCCGCTTTTGAGGTGCCTGAATAAGGGGCATGCTTTATTGCCTGCGTGTTACGCATATTGCCTAATACGTAATCATGACATTTTCGACAGCTCGCAACGACGCCGGATATACATAGGATAACGTGCTGGACCACGAAGAGTTTTAGCCCTTAATGCCGGTGGCACAGGACCTGCTAACGACGACGCAGCTTTCGGCGCGTCGGTGTGCCGGAAGTCGGGAGATGTGCGAATGAAGAAAATCGAAGCCATCATCAAGCCGTTCAAACTCGACGAGGTGAAGGAGGCGCTGCAGGAAGTCGGACTACAGGGCATTACCGTCACCGAGGCCAAGGGCTTCGGCCGCCAGAAGGGCCACACCGAGCTCTATCGGGGGGCGGAATACGTCGTGGATTTTCTGCCCAAGGTGAAGATCGAGATCGTCCTCGGCGAAGACATGCTTGAAAGGCCGTCGACGCGATCCGGCGTGCGGCACAAACAGGGCGGATCGGCGACGGCAAGATATTCGTCTCCAACATCGAGGAAGCGATCCGCATCCGCACCGGAGAATCCGGATTGGACGCCATCTGATTCCACCGCTGAAACCGCGGGTCCGGCTTAACGACACGCGCCGAATATCACGATAAAGGGAAACGCACCGATGACGACCGCCAAAGACGTCCTGAAGATGATCAAGGACAACGACGTGAAATACGTCGACCTGCGCTTCACCGATCCGCGCGGCAAGTGGCAGCACGTGACCTTCGACGTCGGCATGATCGAGGAGGACACGTTCGCCGAAGGCACAGATGTTCGACGGCTCCTCGATCGCCGGCTGGAAGGCGATCAACGAATCCGACATGACGCTGATGCCGGACCCGGCCACCGCCTGCATCGATCCGTTCTTCGCCGAGACCACGCTGGTGCTGATCTGCGACGTGCTCGAGCCCACCACCGGCGAGCCCTATAACCGCGATCCGCGCGGCATCGCCAAGAAGGCCGAGGCCTATGTCAAGTCCTCCGGCGTCGGCGACACGGTCTATCTTCGGCCCGGAAGCCGAGTTCTTCGTGTTCGACGACGTGCGCTACAAGGCCGACCCCTACAACATCGGCTTCAAGGTCGACTCCTCCGAGCTGCCGATCAACAGCGACACCGACTACGAGGGCGGCAACCTTGGCCATCGCATCGCGACCAAGGGCGGCTACTTCCCGGTCCCGCCGATCGACTCCGCGCAGGACATGCGCTCCGAGATGCTGGGCGCCATGGCCGCGCATGGGCGCCAAGGTCGAGAAGCATCACCACGAAGTGGCCTCCGCCCAGCACGAGCTCGGCCTGAAGTTCTCGCCGCTGACCAACATGGCCGACATGATGCAGATCTACAAATACTGCATCCATCAGGTCGCCAACATCTACGGCAAGACCGCGACCTTCATGCCGAAGCCGGTCTACGGCGACAACGGTTCGGGCATGCACTGCCACCAGTCGATCTGGAAGGGCGGCAAGCCGCTGTTCGCCGGCAACAAGTATGCCGACCTGTCGGACACCTGCCTTCATTACATCGGCGGCATCATCAAGCACGCCAAGGCGATCAACGCCTTCACCAATCCGACGACCAACTCCTACAAGCGGTTGGTCCCGGGCTTCGAGGCCCCGGTGCTGCTCGCCTATTCGGCGCGCAACCGTTCGGCCTCATGCCGCATTCCCTACACCACCAACCCGAAGGCCAAGCGCGTCGAGGTGCGCTTCCCCGATCCGCTCGCCAACCCGTATCTCGCCTTCGCCGCGATGCTGATGGCGGGCCTCGACGGCATCGAGAACAAGATCCATCCCGGCGCCGGCGATGGACAAGGACCTCTACGACCTGCCGCCGAAGGAGCTCAAGAAAATCCCGACGGTGTGCGGCTCGTTGCGCGAGGCGCTGCAGAGCCTCGACAAGGACCGCGACTTCCTCAAGACCGGCGGCGTCTTCGACGACGACTTCATCGACAGCTATATCGAGCTGAAGATGACCGAGGTGATCCGCTTCGAGCATACCCCGCATCCGGTCGAATTCGAGATGTACTACAGCGGCTGAAGTATCCTCCCAAGGCCGCGGCGACGCGGCAAACTTCAAGGGGCGCGCAAGTGCCCCTTTTTGTTGCTCGGATCGGCGCCGGCAATCGCGCTTGCGCGTGGATCAGCTCATCAGGAAGAGCGCCGCGAGGAGTGCCGTCAGCGCCAGGCTGAGCACGCGGCGGCGTTTGCGCTGCGGCGGACCGTAGGCACCCGCTTCGCGCCGCTCCTTGATGATCGCGGCCTCGAATTCATCGGACGAAGAAAACAGGCAGGCGAGTGCGAGGCCGGCCCGCTCCGCGGCGGCGCGCAGGGCAATCAACTCCGCCTCGACCTGGGCCACGCTGCGATAGGCCGTCATGGCAGCGATGATAGCATCGCCCCGGTAAACGAGCGGTTGAGGGCGGCGCGCTGCAAGCGCGGATCATGTCCGGGCTGGAGCGGACGGGCGGCAGCGGTTAACCGCGTTGAGGAACTGCCGGCACAGGACCTCGCGTGCCGGCGGCCGCAGGATCGACAGGTGTTCGCCGCCCACCGGCACAATGGTGAATCGCGACGACAGCCCGCCCCAGCTCGACCTCACCGCCTGCTGTGAGAACTCGTCGGTGCGGAAAAGATAGGTCTCCGCACCCTGAGTGCCTGGCGTCCAGCGATGGCGCGACTGGACGCGGAGCTGATAGTTGAGGTGGTATTGCAGCCTGAACGATGCGTTGGCGGGCAGGACTTTCGCCAGCCGTCCGACGTGCCGCAGGACGCCCAGCGCGGACATCTTGACCAGCGCCCCGAGCAGCCGCTGGAACACCGTCGTCAGGGTGTCTCCGGGATTCGACGTCAGGCTGCGCGTGAGGTTGCGCAGCCTCTCAAGCCTGCCTTGGCTGGGTTGCGGATCGCCAACGCGCTGGGAGTCGATGAGGCCAAGGAATCCGACTTGGCGCTTCAGGGCCAGCAGCCGCCGCGCGACCTCCCACGCCACGAAGCCGCCGAACGAGTAGCCGGCGAGGAAGATGTCGCCGCCGGCCGTCGCCAGGATTTGCGTCACCGCCGCATCGACCAAAACCTCGAAGCCGCCGCCGGCCTCGATCATTTCCGGCCATTGCGGGTACTGGACGACCTCGAACCGGATCTGGTTGTGGAAGGCGGCGCGGAACTGCGCCTGCACCGGCGTGTCGCCGTCGGCCGGCGGCATGAAATAGACCAGCGGCGCCGCGAGCGTCGCGTCCGAGGATAAGCGCGCCGGAGGGGCGGCGAGTTGCTCCTGGATCGCGGCGATCAGCGCCGAAGGCGTCGCGTTGACCTCCAGGCTCTCGATCGCCAGCCGCCGGCCGAGCTCTTCCTCGATCAGGCACCACAAATGCAGAGCGTTCAGGAAATCGCCGCCAGCCTCGTCCCAAGGCGCGTTCGCCCGAAACGAGGCCCGGTCCAGGACGGTGCTCCACGCGTGCGCGACCGCTTCGCGGACGCGGCGGGCTTCGGGCGTCTCCGCGAGCGCCCCGGACGCCTCCGGTTCGGCTTCTTCGGTCGCGGGCGCCGGGCCCTCGGTGCCGTGACGGTCGAGCTTCTCCAACGCCACCACGTCGGGCTTGAAGCCCCGTAGCTGCGGGATCGCATCGAGGAAATGGATGTGGGCCGGGCGCATGCGCCACGGCAGCCGCTCTGCAAGTACAGCCTTCAGTTCCGCCGCGAAGGAATCCTTATCGCCAGCGCGAGCCACCACATAGGCGACGAGGCTGACGACCTCCTCGCCTTGCCGCCTGCCGATCACCGCGGCATCGGCGACGCCCGGACAGGCTCGCAAGGCCGCCTCCACCTCGCCGAGATCGATGCGCGAGCCGCGGACCTTGATCTGGCGGTCCTTGCGGCCAACCATGGCCGCGAGGCCATTGGGCCGGATGCTCACCACGTCCCCGGTATGCAAGACCCGCTGGGACGGATCGTCCATGTCGGTGCGGAACGGTCCCGCCTGAAGCTGGCCGTCCTGCCAATAGCCGAGCGCGAGGTAGCGGCTCTTGAGGATCAGTTCACCCGCCTCCCCGGCCGGCACCGGCGTTCCGTCCTCGTCGACGACGGCGAAGCTCATGTCCGGACGCGCATATCCGATCGGAAGGCGCACGCCTTCGGGCGTCCAGCCCGGCGGCACGAACCATTGGAAGATCGTCGGCACCTCGGTAGAGCTGAACGCAATCAGGATGTGGCAGGCGGCAGGCAGCACCGCCCGGCACAGGGCAAGGTCGGCGTCCGTCGGGATGTCGCCGCCGGCCCGGATCACGCGCATGTCACGGAACGCGCCCGTGGCCGACGGCTGCTCCAGCAACTTGCGCAGCAGGACCGGCACCGCATAGCCCGCCGTGACGCGGGCGTTGCCGATTGCCTCCAGCACGCCGTTGATCCCGAGATGGACCGGATCGGCCGGATAGAGCGTGGCGCCGTTGAGCAGCGCCGCGAAGGTCTCTCTCACGCCCGCGATCGTTCCCGGCGAACTAAGCAAAACGATGCGGTCCTCCGCGTTCAGGTGGCAGGAGTTGGTCGCTTGCGCGACGCGCTGCAGGATCGCGCGCTGGTCGTTGCAGATGCCCTTGGGCCGGCCGGTGCTCCCAGAGGTGTAAAGGATGACTGCCGGCCCGTCGGCGGGCGAGGCCGCGAAGGCGGGATCGTCGCCGTCCAACGAGCTGCCGATATCGAGGCACGGCAGTGAGCCGGCAGCATAATTGACGTTGCCGGCGACGCGATCGATGACCAGGGCGGCGAGGCCGGCTTCGCGGATGATGTGCGCGATGCGCGCCGGCGGATAGCTGGGATCGAGCGGCACGTAGGGCCGCCCGGCGGCCAGGCACGCCAGCGCCGCGGCCGGAAACAGCGCGCTGTTCGGAAGCAGGATGCCCACCGGACGTCCCGCCGGCACCAAGCCCTGGATCCGGCCGGCGAGATGATGGGCCGTGCGGCGCAATTCGCGGTAGGTCAGGCGCGTGACGTCATCGGCAACGGCGAGCTTGTCGGCATAGCGCACGGCGATGCGCTCAAATCTTTCGGCGATCGGGCGTTCGATCCAGGCCGCCTCGAAAGGCTCGAAGGCAACGCCGGCCGGCCCGTCATGATCGAGCGGTAGATCGTCCCGGCAGGTGCGCCAGCGGTCGATCGTCATCCGGTCCAGCATCCGTCACTTCCCGCTTGTCGAGAGCTTCCGCCCTCAAGGGACCAAGCCATGTCGGCAAAGGACGCCGGTTCGCGGTCGGAAGATCATCAAATCAATCGAGAATTGCATCGCCCGCAGCGCGGTATCGCTTGATCCGACCGGCTTAACTGCGCTCAATTAATGTCAAATCGCAATCTGAACGTGAGGGAGTGGTAAACATCGGCCACCCGCAAAAGCAGAAACCCGGGGCGCCCTCGTGACCGGCAACGCCGGGCCTCGCCCTTCATCGCGTGCCGGCTAATTCGTCTTCAGGCCGGCGGCCTTGGCGAAGTCGCCATAGACGGCGATCTCCTTCTTTCACCCGCGCATCGAATTCCGTCGGCGTCATCGCCATCGGCTCGACGCCGAGCTTGGCGAGCTTGTCGTGGACGGCCGGCGCCTGGACGGCCTTCGCCATCTCCCGGTTCAGCTTCTCGACGATCTCGCGGGGCGTCTTGGCGGGCGCGAAGGCCCCGACCCAGAACGTATAGTCGGAATCGGCATAACCCGCCTCGAGCGTGGTCGGCACGTCCGGCAGCTCGGCAGCGCGCGCCGGGCTGCTGACCGCAAGCGCCAGCAGCGTGCCGTCGCGGATGAACGGCAGCGCGGTCGCGATCGGGCAGAAATAATAGTCGACGCGGCCCGGCGATCACCTCGGTCAGCGCCTCGGCTCCGCCCTTGAACGGGATGTGCACGGCCTCGTAGCCGGCGCTCGACGCGGAAGCGCTCAGCGCTCAGATGCACCGCCGAGCCGACGCCGACGGAGGCGAAGTTGAACGAGCCGGGCTTGGCCTTGGCGGCGGCGACGAACTCCTTGAGCGTCTTGATGCCCTTCGACGGCGAGATGATCAGCACGTTCGGCACGTTGCCGATCGCGCCGATGCCGGCGAAATCGCTCGGCCGGATCGTAGGTCAGGTTCGGATAGATCGCCGGCGTGATGGTATGGCGGACGAGGTCGCCAGCAGCGTGTAGCCGTCCGGATCGGCCTTGGCGACCGCGCCGCGCCGATCGTGCCGCCGGCGCCGCCGCGGTTCTCGACGATGATCGGCTGGCCGAGCTGGGTCGACAAGCTGCTCGAACACGATGCGCGGAATGATGTCGGTCGCGCTGCCGGCGCCGAACGGAATGATCGCGCGGATCGGCTTGACGGGCCAGGTCTCGGCCCGGCGCGCGCGCCTGAGCGCCGCATCAGCAGCACGACCAACGATCAGAACCCAGCGACGCGAACGCATCACAGATCCTCCTGCCGCTGATGATCGAGGAAAGTCAGCAAGATGCATGCCGTGTCGAGCGCGGCGGCCCTACTCCGCCGCGACCGCCGGCGTCTCGCGGCTGCCGGCACCTCCTCGAGCTGCGGCTCGAGCCGGCGCTTGAGCATGCGGTCGATGCGGTCGAGATAGAGATAGATGACCGGCGTGATGTAGAGCGTCAGCAGCTGCGACACGCACAGGCCGCCGACGACCGCGACGCCGAGCGGCTGGCGCAGCTCGGCGCCGGCGCCGGTGCCGAGCGCGATCGGCAGCGCGCCGAAGATCGCCGCGAAGGTCGTCATCATGATCGGGCGGAAGCGCAGCAGGCAGGCTTCGCGGATCGCCGCCTCGGCGCCGATGCCGACGCGCCGGCGCTCGAGCGCGAAGTCGATCATCATGATGGCGTTCTTCTTCACGATGCCGACCAGCATGACGATGCCGATCATGGCGATGACCGACAGGTCCATCCTGAACGCCATCAGCACGAGCAGCGCGCCGACGCCCGCCGACGGCAGGCCGGAAATGATGGTGATCGGGTGGATGAAGCTCTCGTAGAGGATGCCGAGCACCACGTAGGCCGCGAACACCGCGGCGAGCACGAGCATGCCCTGCCCCTTCAGCGACTCCTGGAACACCTGCGCGTTGCCCTGGAAGCCGGTGACGATCGAGCGCGGCAGGTTGGAATCGCGCTCGATCTTGCTGGATCGCGTCGACCGCCTGCGCCGAGCGAGGTGCCCGGGCGCGAGGTTGAACGAGATCGTGACCGACGGCTGCTGGCCCTGGTGGTTGACCTGCAGCGGGCCGACCGTCGGCACCAGCTTGGTCACCGCGCTGAGCGGGATCGGCCTGGCCGCTCGGCGCTGCCGTTGCCGGTGATGCCGCCGCCGACCGCGCATCGCGGCCGACGTCGCGTTGCCGAGATTGGTCTTCAGGTAGATTTTCGACAGGCCCGACGGTGTCGGCCTGGAACTCCGGCTTGCGTCTCCAGGATGATCTGGTAGTCGTTGATCGGCGTGTAGATCGTCGCGACCTGGCGCGTGCCGAAGGCGTCGTACAGTTCCTGGCGGATCTGATCGACCGAGATGCCGTAGACCGCGGCCTTCTCGCGGTCGATCTCGATCGTCGATCTGCGGATTCTTGATGTAGAGGTCGCGTGTTGACGTCGCGCAGGCCGGGGATCGTCGCCGATCTTCTCGCGCATCTCCTCGGCGATGCGATAGAGCAGTCTCGGTCTCGCTCGACTGCATCGTGTACTGGAACTCGCCCTTCGAGATGCGGCCGCCGAGATTGATGTTCTGGATCTCGCGGAAATAGGTCGTCATGCCGACGACGGAGTTGGCCGCCGCGCGCAGGCGCTGCGACCACCGACGCCGGAGTTCTCGCCGCGCTCGTTCTTCGGCTTGAGCGCAGACGAAGATGCGGCCGGTATTGTTGGTCGAGTTCGGGCCGCCGACGCCGATCGTCGAGTTGACGTAGTCGACCGCCTTGTCCTTGCGGATGATGTCGGCGATCTCGCGTCTGGCGCGTCCGCATGGCGCGGAACGAGATGTCGGCCGGCCCTTCGACCGTCGCCGAGATGAAGCCGGTGTCCTCGACCGGGAAGAAGCCCTTCGGGATGACGACGTAGAGATAGACCGTGCCGACCATGGTGCAGGAGCGTGACCATCAGCGTGATCGAATTTGTATTTCAGCACCTTGTCGAGCGTCCACTCGTAGCCGCGCAGCCACGAATTGAACATCGCCTCGAAGATGCGCAGCACGACGTTCTGCTTCTCGCCCTCGTGATGGGTGCGCAGCACGCGCGCGCACAGCATCGGCGTCAGCGTCAGCGAGACGAAGCCCGACATGATGATGGCGACCGCGATCGTGACGGCGAATTCGCGGAACACGCGCCCGACCATGCCGCCCATCAGCAGCACCGGAATGAACACCGCGATCAGCGAGAACGTGATCGAGACGATGGTGAAGCCGATCTCGCGCGCGCCCTTGAGCGCCGCCTCGAACGGCCGCATGCCGCCCTCGATGTGGCGCACGATGTTCTCCAGCATGACGATGGCGTCGTCGACCACGAAGCCGACCGACAGCGTCAGCGCCAGCAGCGTCATGTTGTTGATCGAGAAACTGAACGCATACATCACCGCGCAGGTCGCGATCAGCGAGATCGGCACCGCCAGCGCCGGAATGATGGTCGCCGAGACCGTGCGCAGGAACAGGAAGATCACCAGCATCGACCAGCCCGATCGCGATCAGCAGCGTCTCCTGCACGTCGGCGACCGATTCGCGGATCGAGATCGAGCGGTCGTTCAGCACCTCCATGTTGATCGAGGCCGGCATCTGCGCGCGATAGGCCGGCAGCCGCTCCTTGACCGAATCGACCACCGCGACCGTGTTGGCGTCCGGCTGGCGCTGGATCGCCAGCACGATGGCGCGGTTGTCGTTGAACCAGCTGGCGATCTGGTTGTTCTCGACGCCGTCGATGACGCTGGCGATCTCCTCGAGCTGGACCGGCGCGCCGTTGCGATAGGCGACGACGATCTTGCTGTAGTCCTCGGCCTTGCTGATCGCGCCGGACGCGGTCGAGCGTGATGTTCTGCCGGTCGCCGGTGATCGTGCCGACCGGCGTGTTGGAGTTGGTCTTGGCGAGGACGTTGCGGATGTCGTCGAGCGAAATGTTGCGCGCCGCGGCGGCGACCGGATCGACCTGGACGCGCACGGCGAATTTCTGCCCGCCATAGACCAGCACCTGGGCGACGCCGGGAAGCTGCGAAATCTGCTGCGCCAGCACGATCTGGCCGTACTCGTCGACCGTCGACATCGGCAGGGTCGGCGAGTTCAGGCTGATGAACAGCACCGGGAAGTCGCCCGGATTGACCTTGCGGAAGAACGGCGGCGTCGTCATCTCGACCGGCAGCCGGCGCGCCGCGACCGTCAGCGCGGTCTGCACGTCGAGCGCCGCGCCGTCGATGTTGCGGTTGAGGTCGAACTGGATGGTGATCGTGGTGATGCCGAGCGACGAGGTCGACGTCATCGCGCTGATGCCGGCGATGGTCGAGAGCTGCCGCTCGATCGGCGCGGCGACCGAGGCCGCCATCGTCTCCGGGCTGGCGCCGGGCAGCGTCGCGGTGATCGAGATGGTCGGGAAGTCGACCGCCGGCAGCGCCGACACCGCGAGCAGCCGGTAGGCGAAGGCGCCGAAGACGATCAGCGACGCCGTGATCAGCGTCGTCATCACCGGTCGGCGGATGCAGGCTTCGGAAATGTTCATGTCAGGTCCCCGTCTTGCGCTCGCGGATCGTCGACGCGCGCGCCGTTCGTCAGCTGCAGGTGGCCGTCGGTCACGACGGTCTCGCCGCCGTCGAGGCCGGACTCGAGCACGGTGTCGCGTGCCGACCGTGCGCGCAACCTTGACCGGCTGACGACGACGGCTTGTCGTCCTTGACGACGAAGACGAACGTGCCGGTCTGGCTGACCTGCACGGCGGCCGACGGGCACCGTCGACCGCGCTTCCTCCTCGCGGAACGTGAGCCTGGTGGTCACCAGCGTGCCGGGCCACAGCAATTCGTCTCGTTCGGCATGGTGGCGCGCACCATCACCATGCCGGTCGTCGGCATCGACGGTGTTCTCGATCATGGTCACCGGCCCAGCGGCGGGCGCGGCTCGCCGGGAATAATCGCCTCGACGGTCGCGGTCTCCGCGCCAAGCGCCTGGCGCAGAGCCGGCAGCGGCGTCTGCGGCAGCGGGAAGGTGACGTAGATCGGCGCGGTCTGGATGATGGTCGCGATCGGCACGGCGTCGGCCGAGCGCACGAAATTGCCGACCTTGACCGACGGCGCTGCTGATGCGCCCGGTGATCGGCGCGCGGATGGTGCAGTAGCTGAGCTGGACCTTGAGGTTCTGCAGCGCCGCCTCGTCGGCCTTGATCGCGGCGGCGAAGACCGCCGACCTGGGTCTTGGCGTTGTCGAGATTGGTGACCGGCGTGGCGCTCTTCGCGACCAGCTCGGTGTAGCGCCGCACGTCGCGCTCGGCGCCTTCGAGCTGCGCCTTGTCGCGCGCGATGTTGCCCTCGGCCTGCGGGATCTGCGCCTCGATCGCGCGGCTGTCGAGCGTGAACAGCACATCGCCCTGCCTTGACCCGCGCGCCGTCGGCGAAATGCACGCCGACGATTTCGGTGTCGACGCGGGCTTGATCGCGACGCTGGCGATCGGCGTGACGGTGCCGAGCGCCTCGATGATCACCGGCGTGGTTTTCTTGACGGCCTTGGCGACCTCGACCGGCACGGCTTCGCGGTACCGGATTGCGGGGCCTGCGCGGTCGCGCCGCCGGGTCCCCACCAATTCTTGACATACCCGTAGCCCGCTGCCGCGGCACCGCGATGGCGATCACCGCCAACGAACAAGGCGCCCTTTTTCATGGCTCAATCACGGCCCGGGCATTGTTTGACGTCGCCCGGTCTCCCCTCTTGCCGCGGAACCGACATAGCGATCCGCCACTCGCCCTCGCATTGGTAGCACATCCGGCACGATGCCGCGCACCTGTCGTTTAGGTTGCGTTAACCGCTATCGCCGGAGCCGGGATTCGGCTTCCGCCGGCTGCTCAACTCGGGCATGTTGACCGCCCTTCCACCGGCAGCTTCGCTCCCCATGCGATCGCCACCTGGAACGTCAATTCCATCAAGCAGCGGATCGAAAATCTCGCCGCCTGGCTGACCGAGCGCCAGCCGGACATCGTCTGCCTGCAGGAGACCAAGTGCGTCGACGAGACCTTCCCGCGCGAGCCGTTCGAGGCGCTCGGGCTACAACGTCGCCGTCCACGGTCAGAAGACCTTCAACGGCGTTGCGATCCTGTCGAAGCTGCCCTTCGACGAGGTGACGCCGCGGCTGCCCGGCGACGACGAGCGACGACCACGCCCGCTTCATCGAGGCCGTGGTGTCGACCGCCGACGGCGTGATGCGCGTTGCCTCGATCTATCTGCCCAACGGCAACCCGCCTGATACCGAGAAATACGCGTACAAGCTCAAATGGATGGACCGGCTTCTTCAATACGCGCGCGAACGCCTGGCGCTGGAGGAGCCGCTGGTCCTGGCCGGCGACTACAACGTGATCCCGACGCGAGATCGACGTCCCGAACCCGGACGCCTGGCTCGGCGACGCGCTGTTCCTGCCGGAAACGCGGGACAAATTCCGCGCGCTCGTCAATCTCGGCCTCACCGATGCGATCCGGGCCACCAGCGACGCTCCCGGCCTCTACACGTTCTGGGACTACCAGGCCGGCGCCTGGCAGAAGAACAACGGCATCCGCATCGACCACCTGCTGCTGTCGCCGCAGGCCGCCGACCGGCTCGTCGGCGGCGGGCATCGACAAGCACGTGCGCGCGCTGGGAGAAGCCGTCGGACCACGTGCCGGTGTGGATCGAGCTGGATGTGCAGCCGGCGTAGCCGCCGCGTTCCACCGCAACGGCGGCGGGGCTACCGGCGCCCCGTGTGCAGGCGTTCCTCGAGATACTTGAGCGCCATGGCGCGCTCGTCGTCGCTCGCCTGCTTGAACGCGGCGTCCTACAGATTCGACGATCCAGGCTTCGTCGGGGGCCGCGCTGTCGCGGGCGAGCGTCAGCCACATCAGGCCGCGCGCCGCCTGCCGCGGCACGACCGAGCCCTTGAACAGCATCCGCCGAGCACGGCCTGCGCCTGATAATGGCCCTTGGTGGCCGACAGGCCGAGCCACTTGATCGCCTGCTGCGGATGCGTGGGCCGCCGATGCCGTCGAGCATGGTGCGGGCGAGATGATACTGCGCGTCGGGGTCGCCGAAATAGGACGCCGCATAGAAGAACAGGTTGCGCGCCTCGTCCGGATCGGCCTTGATCTTCGAGTTCGGGATGCCGTCCAGGTAATAGCAGCCGAGCGCCACGAAGGCGTTGGCGACGAAGCGCGCCTGCGGCGTGCCGGGAGTGTCGTCGGCGTGGTCGTCGGCGATGCGGCTGAAATAGTCGAAGGCCTTGACGTCGTCGCGGGGCACGCCGTCGCCGTCCGCGTACATGCGGCCGAGCTTCCATTGGGCGGCGGGATGCCCTGCTCGGCCGCGTATTCCAGCGAACTCAGCGCCTTGGGCCGCTCGGCGACCCGCGCATTGATGTTGAGGACGCCGCAGCCGTTGCTCTTCGGTGGCGACCGGCTGGCTCGGGCTGCGAGGCCGCACGACACCGATCGACGGCGCGGCAGGCGCCGGTGCCCGCGTCGAATCGAGGGTCAGCATGGGAGACGGCGGAGCCACCAGCGCTCGCGGCGCATCCAGGCCGAGCACCGGCACCGGCGCCGCCGCCCTGTCGTGACCTCGAACGCGCGCCCGGGCGCAAAGCCCAATCCGAGCCCGGTCGCGATGACGATGGCGACGGCGCTAGATGTCCGCATAACACATCTTCTCGGCGGCCCCGCCCGGATGGGTGACGGCGCCGTCAGCGGCCGAACCCACCTGCTGGGCGTATTTCCAGATAGCGCCGGAGCTGAACTCGGTCTTCGCGCGGCTTCCAGTCCTTCTTGCGCTCTGCGAATTCCGCGTCGGAGAGCCTGACGTCGAGCGTGCCCGTTGTCGGCGTCGAGCTCGATGATGTCGCCGTCGCGCAGCAGCGCGATCGGCCCGCCGATCGCCGCCTCCGGGCCGACATGGCCGACGCAGAAGCCGCGCGTCGCGCCGGAGAAGCGGCCGTCGGTGATCAGCGCGACCTTGCCGCCCATGCCCTGGCCGTACAGCGCCGCCGTGGTCGACAGCATCTCGCGCATGCCGGGGCCGCCCTTGGGGCCCTCGTAGCGGATGACGAGCACGTCGCCTTCCTTGTACGTCTTGTTCTTCACCGCCTCGAAGCAGGCTTCCTCGCCGTCGAAGCAGCGCGCCGGGCCGGTGAACTTGAGGTTCGACATGCCGGCGACCTTCACGATGGCGCCTTCGGGAGCCAGGTTGCCCTTGAGGCCGACCACGCCGCCGGTCGGCGACAGCGGCTGGTCGGCGGCGCGAACCACGTCCTGGTCGGGATTCCACTTCACGCTTTTCAGGTTCTCGGCGATCGTGCGGCCGGTGACCGTCATGCAGTCGCCATGCAGGTAGCCGTGGTCGAGCAGCGTCTTCATCAGCAGCGGGATGCCGCCGACCTCGAACATGTCCTTGGCGACGTATTTGCCGCCCGGCTTGAGGTCGGCGATGTACGGCGTGCGCTTGAACACCTCGGCGACGTCGAACAGGTCGAACTCGATGCCGCATTCGTGAGCGATCGCCGGCAGGTGCAGCGCCGCGTTGGTCGAGCCGCCCGAGGCGGCAACCACGGCGGCCGCGTTCTCCAGCGCCTTGCGGGTGACGATATCGCGCGGCCGGAGATTGAGCGCGATCAGTTCCATGATCTGCTCGCCGGCCGCCATGCAGAACTTGTCGCGGATCTCGTACGGCGCGGGCGCCCCGGCCGAATAGGGCAGCGCGAGGCCGATCGCCTCGGACACCGTCGCCATGGTGTTGGCCGTGAACTGGGCGCCGCAGGCGCCGGCCGAGGGGCAGGCGACCTGCTCCATCTCGTCGAGGTCTTCCGAGGACAGGTCGCCGACCGAATGACGGCCGACCGCCTCGAACATGTCCTGCACGGTCACCACCTGGCCGCGGAAATTGCCCGGCAGGATCGAGCCGCCATAGATGAAGATCGACGGCACATTGAGGCGGCACATCGCCATCATCATGCCGGGCAGCGACTTGTCGCAGCCGGCGAGCCCGACCAGGGCGTCATAGGCGTGGCCGCGGATGGTGAGCTCGACCGAGTCCGCGATCACCTCGCGCGACGGCAGGCTGGACTTCATGCCGCCATGGCCCATGGCGATGCCGTCGGTGACCGTGATGGTGCAGAACTCGCGCGGCGTGCCGCCGTTGGATGCGACGCCCTTCTTGACCGCCTGGGCCTGGCGCATCAGCGAGATGTTGCAGGGCGCGGCCTCGTTCCAGCACGAGGCGACGCCGACGAAGGGCTGGTGAATCTGATTGGCCGTCAGGCCCATCGCATAGAGATAGGAGCGATGAGGGGCCCGTTCCGGGCCTTCGGTCACGTGCCGGCTCGGAAGCCTGGTCTTGATGTTGATCTTGGCGTCCATACCCTTAGCCCGCCCCGTTCCGTCGTACTCAAACCGCGTGCCGTCCACGCGGCGCAAACCGTTGGCCGGCCTTATGTTCACGCCGAAACCGGCGTGTCTGCCGCGTGCGAATTCCGTCTCTTTCGGTCGGGAAAGCCCGGCGGCTTCAATGGCGTGGTCTTCGTAGACCTGTATGGCGGAATAGCGGCGTGGCCAGCCATCCCGCTGTGCAGCTTGGAAATGTTGTCAATCTGTTGCCGCGACGCCACAGGTGCGACATGTCCGTCACGCATGTTCAGGCGTCCGCTTCGCTCACACACAATGGGAACCGCCCCGACGCTGGCCTGTTTGTGACCCGGACGCAGGGAGATGGTGATGACGCGGATCGCCTTTTTGCTCGGCCTCGCGGCTCTGAGCGCCACGCCGGTCACGAGCTATGCCGAGGAGCCGTACGGGGCCGGCCTCGAAGGCTTCCCTTACCCCTACCCGGTGGCGCTGCTGCCGCTCACGGTCGACGGGCAGCCGGAGCGAATGGCCTACATGGACGTCCATCCGGCAGGCCCGCCGAATGGCCGGACGGCCCTGCTGCTGCACGGCCGGAATTTCCCGTCGAGTTCGTGGGCGCCAACCATCGAGGCGCTTGCCGGAGCCGGCTATCGCGTCGTGGTGCCGGACCAACTGGGGTTCGGGAAGTCATCCAAGCCTCAGGCCGCCCTGAGCATCGACATCCTCGCACGCAGCACCGCGAGCGTGCTTGAGCATCTGCAGATCGCCAAGGTCGATGTCATCGCGCATTCCATGGGCGGCATGCTGGCCGTGCGCTTTACCCGCATCTATCCCGACAAGGTCGACCGCCTTCTCCTCGCGGCACCGATCGGGCTGGAGGATTACAAATTCTACGTTCCGCCGGTCGACACCGAACGGCTGATCGACCAGGAGGACAAGCTCACTCCGGAGGCCTACCGGCGCCAGCTCGTCACCAACTATTCGCTGACCCTCCCGCCCGAGGCGATCACGCCTTTCATCGATGCGCGTTTCCGGATCAAGGGCAGCGCCGAGTATCCGCGCTGGCTGCGCGCCTTCGTGAATTCCTACCAGACGATCTATCGCGAGCCGGTGGTGCACGAGATCCCGCTCATCCGGCACCGGACCCTGTTCGTCATGGGCGGCAACGACCGTAACGCGCCCGGCCGCCCATTCGCGCCGGAGGCGGTGCGTGCCCAGATGGGCCAGAACGCAAAACTGGCGCAGGACCTCGCCAAGGCGATGCCCGATGCCCGCGTCGACGTCTTCGACGGCATCGGCCACCTGGTGCATCTGGAGGCCGTGCAGCGCTTCAACGAGACGATGCTCAAGTTCCTCAACGATGGGCGATGATCGTCCGCCCTACAGCTTCACCAGCTCGACGCGCTGGTTCCGCGCCCGGCCTTGCATGGTGGAATTGTCGCCGACCGGCCGGTCGGGACCGTAGCCCACGCCCTTGAGGCGGTCCTCGGCGATGCCCAGCCGCCCCAGCACCTCGATGATCATCACGGCACGGTCCGCCGAAAGCTGCATGTTGTAGCCGTGGTCGCCGACATTGTCGGTATGGACTTCAACCGAGAGCGTCAGGGCCGGATCGTCCGTCAGCAGCTTGGCGATCTGCGCCATCACCGGATCGGATACCGGCTTGAGGCCGTCGCGATTGAAGTCGAAATCGAGATGGACGGTGACACGTCCATCTTTGTTGAGGGATGACTTGAGAGCATTCGCATCGGTCGGCTGGGCGCCGGCCTGGAATTTCGGTTCCTTGACGATAGCGACCTTGATCGAGGTTTCCTGGCTGTGGACGTGGACCCAGACAGGCCTTTCGGCCACTCCGAACGTCAGGCTGTCATCCCCTTCGATGTTCTCGAAGCGCGCGTACGTGTTGTTCTCGTCGGTGAACATGATCTCCCCGCTCAGGGTCCTGAGCGCGTTGCGATAGCTCGTCTGGATGTCGAGGTCGCTGTTCGGCGCCACGCCGGCCTTAAGCGAATAGGCAACGGCGTGCCACGCGCCTTCGATCGTCACGCTCCGCGTTTCGTCGCCGTCTTTGAACTTGAAGGCGTAGGCACCGAAATCCCGCTTTTCCGGCGTGCCGGCCACGTAGTTCGGCATATGGCCGAGCAGGCCGTAATCTCCGGGCGCCGCGGCGTGCCATCTCTGGCGATGGCCGCGCGCGGTGAGCACGACGACATTGATCTCAATCGCCTGGCTGTAGACGTGAAACCACGTTTCCTCGCCGCCGGACTCCAGCTTGGCGAACGTATTGTTGGCGTCGGTATGGGTGACCGTTGCGCCGAGCGTCTTGAGCTGGTCGCGGTAACTGCGCTGGATCTCAACGTCGCTCAGCGGGCGGGCGCCGTCTTCGGGCGCGTAATGCTGCAAGCACCGGCGGCCCGCGACGGAACGAATCTCGTTGGTGTCGTTCTTTGCGACCTTGAAGTCATTCGCGATATAGTCGCGCGTTTCGCTTTCGGCGGCAGGGGCTCGATAGCCCGGCAATGGGACCAGCGGCGGACAGTCGCCTTCTGCTCGCGCCGCCGACGTGCCGGCTGCCATGAAAAGAACGCATGCAAGGCCTCCCAAGCCGCGGCGCGGTATCCCGAACATTGATATCCCCCGTTCATTCCCCATGCCGTTGTACCCAAAAGACGCCTCTCACGGGAGTCGTCGAATATGGGCAAACGCTCATATTTTGCGTGCGGAACGCGCCAATGGCCGCTTGCGCGGGGATGTCCCACGGGGCGCTCCGGAGGAACCATTCACGGGTCCTCGGGTTGGTTTCCCATCAATAGTCGAGAATGGAGATCGTCCATGACCGAGTATAAAAATCCTGACCCGCGGGTGCGCGACGCGCCGAATTTTGATCCGCGCACAAACGATGTCGACGCGCGCGCAGCCGATTATGATGACCGTTACGCTGCCGAAGGGGGTTCGCCGCCTTGGGGGTGGATCGCCGGCGCCGTCTTCGCATTCCTGGTGCTGGCCGTGATCTTCAGTTGGGGCGGCAACGACCGTACTGCTGCAAGGATTCCCGCCAATCCGCCGGCCTCGACGACGGGGACGGCGCCTCCCGCGAGCCCGGTTCCGCCGGCGCCCCGCGCACCGACCGGCACCCAGTAAGCTATCCGCGCAACATGCCGCCGCCTCAAGACATGACGTCTTGGGGCGGCGGTTTTATCCGTGGGGCACCCCTGTCGTTGTACTCCGGACGTCAAAGTCCATATTGAGACGTAGGCCGCCCGCGCGGCCCGTTCGCATAAGCGGCGCCTCGTTCCGGCCGCCCAGGAGCCTTTCGTCATGAGCCCGCGCGCGGCCCGCGAAGCGCCGAACCTGTTCGCCGCCGCGGGCCTCGAACTTGACGCGCCGCGGCCGCTCGCTGACAAGCTGCGCCCCCAGCGCCTCGCCGAGGTCGTCGGCCAGGACCATCTGCTCGGCCCAGACGGCGCGCTCACCCGCATGCTGGAGGCGCGTTCGCTCGGCTCGCTGATCTTCTGGGGGCCGCCCGGAACCGGAAAGACCACGGTCGCCCGGCTGCTGGCGACCGAAACGGACCTGCATTTCGAGCAGATTTCCGCGGTGTTCTCCGGCGTCGCCGATCTCAAGAAGGTGTTCGACGCCGCCCGCGCCCGGCGCGAGACCGGCAACGGCACGCTGCTGTTCGTCGACGAGATTCACCGCTTCAACCGCGCGCAACAGGATTCCTTCCTACCGGTGGTGGAGGACGGGACCGTGGTCCTTGTCGGCGCCACCACGGAAAATCCGTCGTTCGAGCTCAACGCATCGCTGTTGTCGCGGGCGCGCGTGCTGGTGTTCAAATCGCTTGACGAAGCAGCCCTCGACAAGCTGCTGGCGCGCGCAGAGGAGATCGAAGGCCGCAAGCTGCCGCTCGACGCGGACGCGCGGGCCTCTCTCATCCGCATGGCGGATGGCGACGGACGCGCCGCGCTGACGCTGACCGAAGAATTGTGGCGCGCGGCGCGTCCGGGAGAAACCTTCGATGACGCCGCGCTGCAGGCCGTCGTCCAGCGGCGGGCGCCGATCTACGACAAGTCCCAGGACGGCCATTACAACTTGATCTCGGCTTTGCACAAATCGGTGCGCGGCTCCGACCCCGACGCCTCGCTCTACTATCTCTGCCGCATGCTCGATGCCGGCGAGAACCCGCTCTACATCGCGCGGCGTGTGGTGCGGATGGCGGTGGAGGATATCGGCCTCGCCGATCCCCAGGCGCTGGCAATCTGCAACGCCGCCAAGGACGCCTACGACTTCCTGGGCAGCCCCGAGGGAGAACTCGCGATCGCGCAGGCGGTGATCTATCTCGCCACGGCACCGAAATCGAACGCCGGCTATAAGGCTTACGGCGCCGCCATGCGCGCCGCCAAGCGGGGCGGCTCACTGCTGCCGCCCAAGCACATCCTCAATGCGCCGACCAAGCTGATGAAATCGGAAGGCTACGGCACGGGCTACGAATACGACCACGAAGCGGAAGAAGCGTTTTCCGGCCAGGACTATTTCCCCGACGCCCTCGGGCGCCAGACATTCTATGATCCGCCCGACCGCGGCTTCGAGCGCGAGATTCGCAAGCGGCTCGACTATTGGGCGAAGCGGCGCAACGAGCGGGAAAACCAGTGAACACCAAAACCCGCCGCTTCGAGCGGCGCCACCCCGACGCGCCGCCCGCGCAGCCGTCGAAGAAGGCCAAAAGAGCCGTCGTCGAAGCCGGCAAGCGCAAGCACGGCGGCGACCCGAAAAATGCGGTTGCGGCGGCGAATAGATCGTCCCGATCCCATTCGCCGGCAGGCTTCATCCAGCAGGCCAGGCCCGCCGATAAGCCGAGACCGGCCGTCAACGGTCGGCCGCCCCGGCCGAAGCCTGGAAGCACCTTTCGCGATCACGCCGCGACCCCGCCGCCTGTCGCAGTCGAGAACGCGCCGACCCCGGCCGTTCCCCTGCCCTCCGCCGTCCAGACCGTGCCCGTGACGCCGGACGAGAACGGAATGCGCGTCGACCGCTTCCTCGAGCACCGTTTTCCGGGGCTGTCGTTCAGCCATATCCAGCGTGTCATCCGCAAAGGTGAGTTGCGCGTGAACGGCAAGCGCGTCGAGCCGAAGGATCGGCTGGAAGCCGGGCAATCGGTGCGCATCCCGCCGCTCAAGCTCGATCCGGCGAAGCCGGTCTCGCCGCGCACCGCCGAGCAGGACGAGACGCGGGCGTTCCTGAAATCGATCACGCTGCACGAGGACGACGACGTGCTGGTGTTCAACAAGCCGATGGGCCTCGCGGTCCAGGGCGGCTCGGGAACCACCCGCCATCTCGACGGCATGCTCGAGGTGCTGCGCCAGCCGGGCATCGACGGGCAGCGTCCGCGCCTCGTGCACCGGCTCGACAAGGACACGGCAGGCTGCCTGCTTGTCGCCAAGACGCGCTTCGCCGCCGCAGCCCTCGCCAAGACCTTCCGCTCGCGCTCGGCGCGCAAGACCTACTGGGCGCTGGTGATCGGCGTGCCGAAGCCGCACCAGGGGCGCATCTCGACCTACCTCGCCAAGGAAGAGCGCGAGGACGACAGCATCATGCGTGTCGCCAGGCACGGCGAGGACGGCGCGAGCCACGCCGTCACCTATTACGCGGTGGTCGAGACGGCGGCGCAGCAGCTCGCCTGGATTTCACTCAAGCCGGTGACGGGCCGTACACACCAGCTTCGCGCCCACATGGCCCATATCGAGCACCCGATCATCGGCGACCCGAAATATTTCCAGATCGAGAACTGGGAATTGCCAGGTGGCCTGCAGAACAAGCTGCATCTGTTGGCGCGACGCATCGCGGTTCCGCACCCGCGCGGCGGCATCATCGACATCACCGCGCCCTTACCGCCTCACATGCAGCAATCGTGGAATCTGCTCGGGTTCGACGCCGCGCGTTACGACCCGATCGTCGATGCGCCGGAGGGTTGAGGCTCATCCCGCCGCCGTGATTTCGCGGTACGGGTAGGCATCACGAAGGTAGGCGTTGAAAAACTCGCCCTTCGATCGCGCCGCTCTGAAATCCTCGTAAACGTCCGGCGGCACGTCCGCATAGACATAGACGCGCCCCGTTACAAAAGTAATCTCGAGTACGCGGGTCGCCACGTCGTAGTCGTGTCGCCGGATCACCGATGACGGCATAACGCCCACCTCCGCTGGCCCAGCCCACCATTAGACAAAACCAAAAGCGCTATTGGTTGGTTCCGGCCCCGCCTCCGCAGTCAACAGCGGACTTGACAGGCAACCTAATGGTTGCATATTGTCGCCATGGATGCGGTGTTCAAGGCGCTTGCCGACGAAAGCCGAAGGGACCTTTTGGATCGTCTTCGGGCCGATAACGGCCAGACCTTGGGGCAGCTTTGCGAGCGTTTGGCCATGACGCGGCAGGCGGTCAGCAAGCACTTAGCGATCCTGGAGGCCGCGAACTTGGTGGCGACCATCAAACGCGGCCGCGAGAAGCTGCACTACCTCAATCCGGTGCCGATCCACGAGATCGCCGAACGCTGGATCGGAAAATTCGAGCGACACCGCATGCAGGCGCTCGGCGATCTAAAGACGATGCTAGAGAGGCGTGATGAGTAAGCCAAAATTCGTCTACGTGATCTACATCGCATCGACAACGGAGAAGGTATTTCTGGCGCTTACAGATGCCGCAATGAAAGCCTGAGAAGATCGCATGTCCGAGGTCTCGAAGTTCCTGCCAAAAACGGTGTACGTGACTTACGTCGCGGCAGCTCCCGAGAGGGTATGGGCCGCTCTCACCTCCGCAGAATTCACGACGCAATATTTCTTCGGCCGCAGCGTTGAAATCGACCCGCGTCCCGGCGGCGATTTCATTCTGCGCATGCCGGATGGCCGCGTCGACGTACAGGGCAAGGTCGTCGAATGCGATCCGCCGCACAAGCTCTCTATGACGTGGCTCGTCACGTGGCATGAGGACATGCGCAAGCTGCCCAATGCCTCGTCACCTATCAGATCGACGCCCTCGACGGCGCCGTGCGGCTCACGCTGACAGAGTCCTATGATTGGGACGTGCCGGACACGATCCTGACGGGAGGGCGCATGGGCTGGCCGCTGATCCTGTCGAGCCTCAAGAGCCTGCTGGAGACCGGCAAGCCGATCGTCGTGAAGATGGCGCCTCCGAAGGAAATGCTGGACGCGATCAAGACGGTGGTGTGAGCCTTCTTGAACAGAAGGCGGCTCAGCGTAAGCCGGCGTTGATGCGCTCCAGCGCGCCGGCGCCGGGGCATAGCTCCATCTCCGCGAGCGCGTTCAGCGGCGTATCCACCGTATTGAGGTGCCGGTGCAGGTCGTCCGGTCGGCTGTCGACATAAAGCAGGCCTGTGACGATCACGCCTTCGGCCGCATGATGCTGCAGGAAGGTCGTCGCCGCCAATCGGTTATGGATGTCGTATTCCGCGTTGAGCTTGCGTAGCGCGATCCGCGAGCCGTCGTGTTGCTCGACGATCTCGACCGTGCCCGGCTCATATTGCGACCGTGATCTCGTCGCGGCCAGTGATGAAATCGAGCCGGTTCACCGCCTCATTGTGCTCGCGCACGTAATTGAAGCTCTTGGTCGAGCCGAGGTGATTGTTGAAGGCGACGCAAGGGCTGATCACGTCGATGAAAGCGGCGCCTTCGTGCTCCAAAGCCGCCTTGATCAGCGGCACCAGTTGCATCTTGTCCCCGGAGAACGAGCGCGCCACGAAGGTCGCGCCGAGTTGCAGCGCCATCGCCACGAGATCGATGGAAGAATCGTTGTTGGTCACGCCGCGCTTGGATTTCGAGCCGCGGTCGGCGGTTGCCGAGAACTGGCCTTTGGTGAGACCGTACACCCCATTATTCTCGACGATGTACACCATGTTCACGCCGCGCCGCAGCGCATGGGCGAACTGGCCTAAGCCGATCGATGCCGAGTCGCCGTCGCCGGAGACGCCCAAATAAATAAGGTCGCGGTTGGCGAGGTTGGCGCCGGTGAGCACCGACGGCATGCGGCCGTGCACCGAGTTGAAGCCGTGCGAGTTGCCGAGGAAGTAGGTCGGCGTCTTCGACGAGCAGCCGATGCCGGAGATCTTCGCCACCCTGTGCGGCTCGATCGACAGTTCGAAGCACGCCTGGATGATCGCGCCGGTGATGGAATCGTGACCGCATCCGGCGCAGAGCGTCGAGACCGTGCCCTCGTAGTCGCGGCGAGTGTAGCCGAGCGTGTTCTTCGGCAGCGCCGGATGGTGGAATTTCGGCTTGGCGAGATAGGTCATCAGCTTGCTTTCAGCATTGCCTTGAATGTCTGTTTGCCGTGCTTGACGTCGGCGATCCGCCAGCCGTCCAATTCCGTCGATGCTTTCGGCGTTGAGCCATAGCTTGACGAGGCCCGGCTCGAAGAAGCGTTTCGCGGCCGGCTCGTCGCCGGAGCCCTTCCTGCCCGCATACATCGCGTAAAGCGCCTTCACGCCCCTTGCCGTAGCGGCGTTATCTTGCGGGCGTCAAGATGACCACCGATCGCACCAGCGATGAACCGCGCGGTGATCGGCGTGCCGTCGTAATGCAGCACCGGCAGCAGCCGCGCCGGATCGATCGCCAGTTCGTTGACCAGCAGCATGCGGAGCTGGGCGTCGCGGTTCTGCTCGACCACGAACACGGCATCGTGCTGGGCGACGAACTCGGCGACCTTGCGCGAGAACGGAAAGGCGCGGACGCGCAGCATGTCGAGCCGATGGCCGTCGGCTTCCAGCAGGCCGATCGCCTCGTCCATCGCCGGTGCCGTCGAGCCGTAATAGATGACGCCATGGCGGGCCGGCTGCGCGCAGTCGCGGCGCACCGGCTGCGGCACCAGTTCCCGCGCGGTCTCGAACTTGCGCAGCAGGCGCTGCATGTTGTCGGCGTAGGGCGCGCCCTCCTCCGTATAGCGCGCATAGCGGTCGCGCGACGTGCCGCGGGTGAAGAACGCGCCCTTGGTCGGATGCGTACCGGGCAGCGTGCGGTACGGAATGCCGTCGCTGTCGACATCGAGGTAGCGGCCGAAGTCCCTGCCCGCCTCCAGCTCTTGCGCCGTCATGACCTTGCCGCGGTCGAACTTGCGCGCGTCGTCCCAGGCGAGCGGCCGGCACAGATGGTGGTTCATGCCGATGTCGAGATCGAGCATGACGAAGATCGGCGTCTGCAGCCGATCGGCGAGGTCGAAGGAGAGCACCGCGAAGTCGAAGGCCTCCGCCGGGTCCTCCGGCAGCAGCAGCACGTGCTTGGTGTCGCCATGGGAGGCGTAGGCACAGGCATGGATGTCGCATTGCTGGGTGCGCGTAGGCATGCCGGTAGAAGGCCCGGCGCGCTGCACGTCCATGATGACCGAGGGAATCTCGGCGAAATAGGCAAGCCCGATGAATTCCTGCATCAGCGAGATACCGGGGCCCGACGTCGCCGTGAAGGCGCGCGCGCCGTTCCAGCCGGCCCCGATCACCATGCCGATGGAGGCGAGCTCGTCCTCGGCCTGGATGATGGCGAAGCGGTTTTGCTTGGTCTTGGCATCGACGCGATAGCGCGCGCAGTGCCGCGAGAATGCCTCGGCGACCGAAGACGACGGCGTGATCGGGTACCACGCGCACACGGTAGCGCCGCCATAGACCGCGCCGAGCGCCGCAGCGTTGTTGCCCTCGATGAAGATGCGGTCGCCGACCGCCTCCGAGCGTTTCAGCTTGATGCCGAGCGGACAATCGAGGTTGAGGATCACGTAGTCGCGGCCGAGGTGGAGGGCGTGCAGGTTCGGCTCGATCAGCGCTTCCTTGGCCTTGAACTGCTCGGCGAGAAGATTTTCGAGCACCATCGCCTCGATGTCGAGCAGCGCCGACAGCGCGCCGAGATAGATGATGTTCTTGAAGAGCTGCCGCTGGCGCAGGTCGATGTATTCGCGATTGCAGATCGCGGTCAGCGGCACCCCGACCACCGTGATGTCGTCACGAAATTTCGACTTCGGCAGCGGCTTGGTGGAATCGTAGAACAGGTAGCCGCCGGGCTCGATGGACGCGACGTCCTTGTCCCAGGTCTGCGGATTTATCGCGACCATGAGGTCGACGCCGCCCCGCGCGCCGAGATGGCCGGCTTCCGAGATGCGGACCTCATACCACGTCGGCAGGCCCTGGATGTTGGACGGGAAGATGTTGCGCGGCGCGACCGGCACGCCCATGCGCAGCACCGCGCGGGCGAACAGCTCGTTGGCGCTCGCCGATCCGGAGCCGTTGACGTTGGCGAAGCGGACGACGAAATCGTTTACGCGTGTGATCGGCATGGCTTACCGGCATGGGTGATGTTCAGCAGGAATTTCTGCATGTCCCACGCTCCGGTCGGACACCGCTCTGCGCACAGGCCGCAATGCAGGCAGACGTCCTCGTCCTTCACCATGACGCGGCCGGTGCGCAGGTCGTTCGCCACATAGAGGTCCTGGGTGATGTTGAGCGCCGGTGCGGTGAGCCGCGTGCGCAGGTCCTCCTCCGTGCCGTTGGCCGTGAAGGTGATGCAGTCCATCGGGCAGATGTCGACGCAGGCGTCGCACTCGATGCAGAGCTGGCCGGTGAACACGGTCTGCACATCGCAGTTCAGGCAGCGATGGGCTTCCTTGAGCGCGAGCTGAGGGTCGAAACCGAGCTCGACCTCGGCGCGGATGTCGCGCAGCGCGATGACCTTGTCGCGCAGCGGCACGCGGTAGCGGTGATCGAGCGCGATCTCGTTGTCGTAGGACCATTCGTGCAGGCCCATCTTCTGGCTCGACATGTCGACGTCCGGGGCGGGCCGCTCGGCGACGTCCTCACCCTTGCAGAACCGGTCGATCGAGACCGCAGCCTCATGGCCATGCGCCACGGCCCAGATGATGTTCTTCGGTCCGAACGCCGAGTTGCCGCCGAAGAACACCTGCCGGTTGGTCGACTGCATCGTGCCGGGATCGACCTTGGGCATTCCCCATTTGTCGAACTCGATTCCGGCGTCGCCCTCGATCCACGGAAAGGCATTCTCCTGGCCGACCGCGACCAGCACGTCGTCGCAGGGAATGTGCACATCAGGCTCGCCGGTCGGCACCAGATCGCGCCGGCCCTTGGCGTCGCGCTTGGCTGCGACCTTCTCGAACAGCACGCCGGTCAGCTTGCCATCCTCGTGGGTGAACAGCTTCGGCACCATGAAATTGAGGATCGGGATATCCTCGTGCATCGCGTCCTCTTTTTCCCAAGGAGACGCCTTCATCTCGGAAAAGCCGGAACGCACCACCACCGTGACCTGCTCGCCGCCGAGTCGGCGCGAGGAACGGCAGCAATCCATCGCGGTGTTGCCGCCCCCCAGCACGATCACGCGCTTGCCGATCTTGGTGACGTGGCCGAACGAGACGGACGACAGCCAGTCGATGCCGATATGGATGTTGGCGGCGGCGTCCTTGCGGCCGGGAATGTCGAGGTCGCGCCCGCGCGGCGCGCCGGAGCCGACGAACACCGCATCCCAGCCCTCCGCCAGCAGGCCCTTCAGGCTGTCGATGCGCCGGCCGCCGCGGAATTCGATGCCGAGATCGAGGATGTAGCCGCATTCCTCGTCGATCACCGCGTCCGGCAGGCGGAATTTCGGGATTTGCGAGCGCATCATCCCGCCGGCCTTGGGGTCCTGCTCGAAGATCACGCAGGTGTAGCCGTTGGGAGCCAAGTCGCGGGCCACGGTCAGCGAAGCCGGGCCGCCGCCGATGAGGGCGATGCGCTTGCCGTTGCCGTTCAACGGAGATCTTCGGCAGGCGGGCGCGGATGTCCTCCTTATAATCGGCGGCGACGCGCTTGAGGCGGCAGATCGCGACCGGCTCGTCCTCAACGCGTACGCGCCGGCAGGCGGGCTCGCAGGGACGGTCGCAGGTGCGCCCGAGAATTCCCGGGAACACGTTGGACTTCCAGTTGATCATGTAGGCGTCGCCGTAGCGGCCTTCGGCGATCAACCGGATGTATTCGGGGACCGGCGTATGCGCCGGGCACGCCCATTGGCAATCGACGACCTTATGGAAATAGTTCGGGTTGGCGATGTCGGTAAGCTTCATCCGCTCCTCGTGCGCGCGACCGTGACTCTGCCGGCCGCGCAACGCAGGTCTTGTGACGTTTCCGTATCCCTGGCCCGGCTTGTAGCGCCCGGTCCGCGGCTCTTTTAAACGACTACAATGTGGAATGCCATCCCGCCCGCGCAGACATTAGTCGCAAGCCATTGACGCTGGTTATTTCGCGAAGCGGATGCTCGACGCCGACATGACGCCGTCCGCAGGACAATCGCATTTCGCTCTTGACGTTCTTAGGAATATAAGCATATAGACATTCACCTCGTTCGCTGAGGGGCATCGGACCGGTGATGCCAGCACGGTGGAACGGGGGCGGCGCCTGCGCGCGGGTTTCATCAGCCCGCACTCGGGACGCCCTGGGGCTCCGCCCGGAGGGCACCAGGACCCTTCTGCGAGGAGCTCGCTGAACTGGGACAGGCGGGGCGGATGAAACCGTCTTCAGCCACGTCCCAGGAAGCGCGGTCCCAGGGTGCGAAATCGCCGCGGTGGAGCGCCGCGAGGCGTGCGCCCTCTCGCAACGGGCGCCTGCGCTTCGCAAAGCGCGGAGTAGGTCGCGCCGACCGCAAGGCGCGACAGGCGCCTCGCGGCGCTCCGCTCCCCTCGCCATCGCGAGGGGTATTCCCGTAAGCCTCGGGGGCCAACGGCCTCGCGAGAATGCAGGCCGTTGTCTGATAGGCGCCCGCCTCTTGGGACATAGACTTTATGACGGTCAGCGCGCGACAAAAGCGATTTCACGCATTCCCAAACCAACTCTTCGGCATACATGAAGCAGCGCACGGGCGCCGATCGACCGGCAGCCGGCTTCGACAATTATTCACAACGAGGAGCAGCAGATGAAGACGCAGGGTTCGGCCGTCTGGCAAGGCGGCATCAAGGACGGCAAGGGCGCGATCTCGACCGAGAGCGGCGCGCTCAAGGACTATCCCTACGGCTTCGCCAGCCGCTTCGAAGGCAAGCCCGGTACCAATCCCGAGGAGCTGATCGGCGCCGCTCATGCCGGCTGCTTCACGATGGCGCTGTCGCTGATCCTCGGCGAGGCGGGCTGCACGGCCGAGCAAATGGAGACGACCGCGGAGGTCACGCTCGAGCAAGGTCGCCGACGGCTTCGCCATCACCGCCGTCCACCTGACGCTGAAGGCGAAGGTGCCCGGCGCCGACAAGGCGAAGTTCGAGGAGCTTGCCGCCAAGGCGAAGGCCGGCTGCCCGGTCTCGAAGCTGCTCAAGGCCGAGATCACGCTGGACGCGACGTTGGTGGATTGAGCCGGCGACGGATCGATGGGGCGGCCCTCTCCGATGACGCGAGAGGGCTGCCGAAGTGCTGGGCCGCTGGAGCGGGCGGGAAGCCGAAGCGATGCGCAATATCTTTGACGATATCTTCCCCGACCAGCCGATCGACCCGACGGAGTCGGCGCGGCGCGGCCTGCGTACGACGTTGCCGCGGCGGTTCTACAAAGACACGTCGGTCGCCGAGCGGGACGGCGGTTTCCGCCTTCTGCTCGACGGCAAGCCGGCCTGGACTCCGGCGCGGAAGCCCCTCGCCGCGCCAACGCTGCATCTCGGCGAGGCGATCGCCACAGAATGGGCGGCACAGCACGAGATTATCGATCCTGCCAAAATGCCTCTCACGCGCCTGGTCAACTCGATCCTTGATGGCGTGGCCGTCGCGCCCGCCCCGGTGGCGGACGAAATCGCGAAATATCTCGGCTCCGATCTCCTGTTCTATCGCGCCGAGGGGCCGCCCGGCCTCGTCGCCAGACAAGCGGAATATTGGGATCCCGTTCTGGACTGGGCGCGAGACGCACTCGGCGCGCGATTCATCCTCTCGCAGGGTGTGACCTTCGTGGAACAGCCGGCGCCTGCCCTGACCCGCGCCCGAGCCGCAATTCCCGCCGATCCCTGGCGCCTCGGCGCGCTCCACGTGGCCACCACGCTGACCGGCTCGGCACTGATGGCCCTCGCGCTCGCCGCTGGTGCGCTCTCCACCGAAGATGCATGGACCGCCGCCCATGTCGACGAGGACTGGAACACGATCTCTGGGGCCGCGATGCGCTCGCCTTGCAGCGTCGCGATTTCCGCTGGCAGGACATGAGGGCGGCTGCATTTTTGCTCCAGCACATATCCGCAACTCGGCGGGGAATTTGACGGAGCAAAATAATTTCCGTGAACCTCTTATCGTCCAAAAGCGACTGATGCCTGCTTGCGCATGAAACCGGTCCCGAACTGAGCGGGAGCCGGCTCGTGCCGTCATGGCGCTTCACGAGGGGCTCAAAGATGAAGGTCGTTCTGGATCTCGCGAGACTGGTCGAAGAGGGAAAGCTCACGGCGCCGGAAGCCGACCGGTTGAAGGAGTTCGCCGCGCACGACACCGGGTCGCTCGCGATCAACATCCTGATCGGTCTCGGCGTGGTCGCTGTCGCAGGCGGCGCCGTCGCGCTCGTCCCGACACCGGCGACGGCCGCGGTGATCGGCATTGTCACAATGGCGATCGGCGTCGGCCTTTCTTTCTCCGGGTGGAAGCAATGGGAGGTGCTGGCGAACATCCTGGTGCTCGCCGGCGCGCTGATGTTCGGCGGCGGCGCGGTAGCGATCGGCGTAGGCTCGATCGAATCGTTCCTGATCGTCGCCGTCGTCTTCGCGGCGGCCGGTGTCGTCGCGCGAAGTGGCCTGTTGATCGCTTTCGCCGTGCTGGCGCTATCGTCCTGCCTCGGCGCGCGAACCGGCTACCTGCATGCGAGATACTTCCTTGGCATCCAGGAACCGACGATCACGATCGTGGTCTTCGCGGCCATCGCGCTCGCGAGCTACCATCCCTCCAAGCACCTGCGGGCCGACTATGAAGGGCTGGCGCTGGTGGCCGCGCGCACCTGCGTGTTCCTGGTCAATTTCGGTTTCTGGATCGGCTCGTTGTGGGGCGACCGTTTCGTCTGGTTCCGTAAGCTCGGCGACCCGGCGACTGGCAACTCCGCGAGCCTGGTCATCCAGGACTGGCAGTTCGGAATCGCGTGGGCCATCGTCCTCGTCGGCACTGGTGCCTGGGCGGTGCGCGCCAATCGGCGATGGGTGCTGACGATCGTCGCGGTGTTCGGTGCCATCCATTTCTATACGCAGTGGTTCGAACGCCTCGGGGCAACGCCGCTCAGCGTCCTGATCGCGGGGCTGATCACGCTTGCGGTGGCGATGGCGATCTGGACGATCCGCAGCCGAGGAACGTCCGACCCCATCGCCGCCAAAATTGCTTAGGCTTGCCGTAATTCGGGGCGGCATTCTCGAGAATTCGTACGTCAGTCAGGAGGCGCCTTGCCAGAAGCAGTCACCAAAGCCCAGATCATCAATCATTTGGCGGCAGCCCATGGATATCGGAGATACCTGGAGCTCTGCTCGATCAGCACGGGCGGGCATTTCGCGGAACTCGACCGGTCCAGGCTGACATGCGACCGCCTGATGTATCTCTGCCCCGACGACTATTCCGACGGGTTCAACATCGACTACCGAAGCCCGAATCTCGACATCTCAGCGTGCATCGAGCAGATCAAGGACGGGGGCCTGCCCTACGACGTCGCGCTCGTTGATCCGTGGCATGAATACGAGCACTCGCGGCGTGACATCGAAACGGGGTTCTCGTTGCTCGCGCCTGGCGGCACGATGGTGGTCCACGACTGTCTGCCGCCGAACGAAGCCACGACCGTTCCACATTACATCGATGGAGCGTGGTGTGGCGTCACCTACAAGGCCTTTGTGGACTTTGTCACTGGCCGGGACGATATCTCCTATTACACCGTGGACACGGACTTCGGATGCGGCATCGTGCGCAAACTGCGGACGTCTGCCGTGCTGGTGAAGTCGCGGCAAGAGCGCGACCTCATCTCGCAGTGGAACGTGATCGGCGACGACTTCACCGCGGCGTATCGCTTCTTCGAGGAGCACCACCGTACCTTGCTGCGCCTCATGAGCCCGGAAGACTTTATCCGGATCGAGGTCGTCCGGACCTAATGCAGCTTACGCCACCGGCCGCGGTCAGCCGCCGCCTTCGCGGATCGGCGGCTGGAAGGCGAGCCCGGTATCCCACGGAAAGAATATCCAGGTGTCCTGCGACACCTCGGTGATGAAGGTGTCGACCAGCGGGCGGCCCATCGGCTTCGCATAGACGGTAGCGAAATGGGCGTTGGGCAGGAGGTCGCGCACCACGCGCGCGGTCTTCCCGGTGTCGACGAGGTCGTCGACGATCAGCACGCTCTTGCCGCCGTTGTGGCCGCTGATGATGTCGGGCGCCACGCCCTTGAGCACCCGCAGCTCGCCTTGGGTCGTGTAATTCTGATAGCTCGACACGCAGATCGTCTCGATGACGCGGACGTTGAGCTCGCGCGCCACGATGGCGGCAGCGACGAGGCCGCCGCGCGTGACGCAGACGATGGCGTCGAACGGACCCGAGCCGTTGAGCCGCCACGCGAGCGCCCGCGCGTCGCGGTGGAACTGGTCCCACGACACCGGAAACGCCTTGTCGAGCGCGCGTGTCTCGGGCTGCGCCATCCTGTCTCCCCGCCTCAAGCCGGCCGGGAAGACCTACCTGATGTCGAGCACCACGTCGAACCGGGCATGCAGGTCATCCCCAGCTTCGGCGACGCGCAGGAGCAGGTCGCGGCGATACAGCGGGTCGCGGCGGTTCGTCGCCTCGCCGGGAAAGTAGAACTGCGTCGTCAGGATGGAGCGATTGGGCGCTTGCACCTTGACGTGATAGTGTCGCGTGCGCCCCTCGTAGACGCCCGGCATGACAGTGCGGAAACCGTAGCGGCCATCGGCGTCGGTGAAGACGTGGCCGCGCAACCGGAATCCGGAATTGTCGTATTCGCCGTTGCCGTCGGCGTGCCACAGGTCGACCAGCACCCGGGCTACCGGCCTGCAGTTGCGGGTCAGGACAAGCCCACCCAACTCGCACGCGCGGCCCTTGATGCCGGCCTCGCGCAGGTCGGCGCGTTCGGGCGAGCGCGGCTTGAAATAAGGGCCTTCGGTCTGCTTCACCGTGGGTTCGTCGCCGTCGTGGCAGGCGGGCGTCGGCGGAAGCTCCTGCGCTCGGGCCGCATCGGCGGCGCGGAGCCCGAAGCCGGTGGCAAACGCGGCCGTGAGGATTGCGCGTCGCGAGGGATCGGAAGGCGGCATGGTGGGCTCCTTGATCGACGGGATGGACGCCCTCTCAGGTCTGCATCTGCTGGCGCACCGTCTTCAGCATGTCCTCAACGGCCCGCTTTGCAGCCGCAAGCTTGTCCGGATCGCGCGCGCGCACGACGATGTTGGTGTTCGGGCCGCCCTTGTCGTCCTGGAACGGATAGCTGCCGATCATCACGTCGGGGTGGGCCTTGGCGACGGCGCCGAGCTCGGTCCCGATGTCGCCCTCGCGGGCGTCGGCGCGGACGCTCTCCGACAGCATCCTGGCGCCGGTCTTGAGCCCCGGCGATGCGGCGTCGAGCATGGCCTGCATGATCGATGGCACGCCCGCCATCACGATGACGTTGCCGATGCGGAAGCCGGGTGCCGCGGATATCTTGTTGAGCACCAGTTCGGCGCCGGCCGGGATACGCGCCATGCGCAGGCGCGCTTCGTTCATCTCGGTGCCCAAAGCGGCGTAGCGCTCCTGCATCAGCGCGACCGCGCGAGGATCGACGTCGATCGCAACACCGAACGCCTTGGCGACCGCGTCGGCCGTGATGTCGTCATGGGTCGGGCCGATGCCGCCGGTCGTGAACACGTAGTCGTAGCGATGGCGCAGCACGTTCAGGGCCGCGACGATCTCGTCCTCGATGTCCGGCACGACGCGCACCTCGCGCAGGTCGACGCCGAGATTGGTCAGGTACTCGGCGATGTAGCCGATGTTCTTGTCCTTGGTGCGGCCGGACAGGATCTCGTCGCCGATCACCAGGATGGCGGCGGTGACGATCTCTCGCGGCGTTTCGGCGGTCGACATGCAAGCTCCTGGATAACGGCCAAGCTCTAACGCAATGTCCCCGCCGCGCCAACCATCGTGCCAAGCGTCAGCCGATGCCGTAAAGTGCCGGCAAAGAGAAACTTCAGGCTGGGGAACGCCGAGGTGAACGATACCGTCGACAGGCCGGTGGCCGGGCCACCCGTTCGCCGGATCGGATACGCCGTACCGGCGATCTCGTGCGCGACGGAACCCGGCGGCACGATGCACATGCGCTCGCGGACTCCGCTTGCGCCCTGCGATCCGAGCCTCGCGCGCCTGTTCCGGTCCGCCGTCGAGGCGCACCCTGCCCGCCTTTTCCTGGCGGAGCGCAATGCCGGCGGACATTGGCAGGGCGTGACATACGAAGCGGTCCGGGTGGCCGTCGATGCGCTGGCGCAGTCCCTCCTCGACCGTGGCCTCTCCGCCGAACGTCCGGCGATGATCATGTCGGGCAACACGGTGGACCATGCATTGCTGATGCTTGCCGGCTATACGGTGGGAATTCCGGTCGCGCCGATATCGGTCGCGTATTCGCTGCAGAGCCGGGACCACGCCAAGCTCAAGCACATCGCGGCGCTGCTCGATCCTAGCCTCGTCTATGTCGACGATACCGCGCCGTTCGCGAAGGCGCTGGCGGCACTCGACCTCGCCGATGTCGAAGTCGTCGCGAGCCGCAACGGCGCGAACCTGCAGAGTGTCACGCTGCTGGACGACCTGAAGACGGCGCGGCCACGACCGGCTCTCGACGATGCCGTGGCCGCGATCACCTCGGATACGATCGCAAAGATTCCTGTTCACGTCAGGCTCCACGAGCTTGCCCAAGGGCGTCGTCAATACCCATGGCATGCTGACAGCCAATCAGCAGCAGATCGTGCAGGTGTGGCCCTTTCTCGCCGAGCAGCCGCTCGTGCTCGTGGACTGGCTGCCGTGGAACCACACGTTCGGCGGCAATCATAACTTCAACATGGTCCTGCGCCACGCCGGCACGCTTTACATCGATGGCGGCAAGCCGATGCCCGGCCTCGTCGAGCAGACCGTTCGCAACCTCGGCGAGATATCGCCGACCATCTATTTCAACGTTCCGGCCGGCTACGCGGCCCTGCTTCCTTACCTCGAAAGGGACGAGGCGCTGGCGCGGACGTTCTTCGCGAAGCTCCGCCTGATCTTTTATGCCGGCGCCGCCCTGCCCCAGGACCTGTGGGATCGCCTCGAAGCCGTATCAATAGGCGCGACGGGAGGACGCATCCCAATGACCTCGTCCTGGGGAACCACCGAGACGGCGCCGCTCGCGACGGCGGCTCATTTCCTCATCGAGCGCGCCGGCAATCGTCGGCGTACCTGCGCCGGGCGTCGAATTGAAGCTGGTGCCGGAGGGCGGAAAGCTCGAACTGCGCGTGCGCGGGCCGAACGTGACGCCCGGATACTGGAAGCGCGCCGATCTCACCGCGGCCTCCTTCGACGACGAAGGCTTCTATCGGCCCGGCGACGCCGTACGCTTCGCCGATCCCGGCGATCCAGCGCGCGGGCTCATCTTCGACGGCCGCACCGCGGAAGACTTCAAGTTGACCACCGGCACGTGGGTGAGCGTGGGCGCGCTGCGCGTCGGCGTGCTCGCCGCCGCGTCGCCGGCGCTTCAGGATGCGGTCGTCTGCGGCATGAACCGCGGCTTCGTCGGCTTGCTGGTGTGGCTCAACGCGGCAGGCTGCAACAAACTGGTCGGAGCCGATGCCGCCGGCTCGCATGCGGACCTTGCGCGCCACCCCGTCATACGGGATCACGTGAAGGCCGCGCTCCGGCGCTGGAACGCCGGCCAGGGCGGCACTTCGCAGCACGTCGGCCGCGTCCTGCTGCTGCCGGACATGCCGTCGATCGACGCCAACGAGATCACCGACAAGGGCTATGTCAACCAGCGCCTCGCGCTCGAGCGGCGGAGCGCGGATGTCGAGCGGCTGTTCGCGGCCGGAACTGATGCCGGCGTGATCGTCGTGGACTGACCGACGGCAATCGCGGCGGCTATGCGACGACGAGCTCTTTCTCGGCCTCGACGTCGGCCACCATCTCGTCCGGCTCGTCGTCCGCCATCATCGGCGCGATTGGCGCAAGGCGCGCGAGCGTGATCTTCGGCCGATGCGCGCCCGGAACGCGATCAGGCACCGCGGCGCGATCTCGCGATTGATTGAAGAGAGTCTGGCCGACCGCGGTGCCGAACACCTGGATCAGCGTGGACAGCTCGCAGGTCGCCGCGATCGCCAGACCAATGCGATGCAGGTGGGACTTGCGATAGCAGTAGGCGGCGAGGTTAGCGCGTTGACGCGGCGGAAACGCAGACGTCAGTTCGAGGACGGCGTTTTCGCCGGCCCGATACAAGCGGCCGACAAGCTCGTCGGGAACGACGGAATCGTCATTCCACGCGGCGAGAGACGGCGGAGTAAGCTGGAGGGCTGCCATGATCGTTTCTCGGTGCCAGAGGAGCGATGCCTAACCTATTAACGAAGAGGTTAACGGGTTGTTAAACGTGTTCCTCCCGCACGAAGAAGCGGACGGCCCGATTCTGGCTCTTTCCCCCGCTTCCGATTGCATGCTCGACGTGTGTGCTGTGCCAATGTCCGGATTGCTTCGCGGACAAACAATCTGCATCGGCGGCGAGCTCTCACGCGTGTCCTCAGGCATGAGACGCGCCATCGAGCGCGACGCGCGCGCGGCGCACGCGCCGGACGCGGTGTTTCGGATCTCGAAGACGTCACCGCCAGCCCCGCCAGTGACGTTCATCTCCCGAGATCGAAAACCGCAGTTCCGCGCACCTCGGCGTTCCGCCGATCGTCACCAGTCACGCTTATTGTCCCGGCATTTCTATAGCCCCTGGCCGCCGGGCAAAGTCCCGGCCGAAATTACACGGTGATTGCGTGATTAAGACACGCATCTAACAGTTGATTCACGAATCCATTTATGTTCTATTTATAAGTGCGAGGCCGTCGATTGGCCGACGCGAGCGCCACGTACACACAAAGTCGCCGGGGGGCGACGTACGTCGCGGCAGAGGGTTGGGGGGTTGGGGGACAAATAGGGGCGATTTCCGGTTCGAACCTGGGCGGTCTCCTTCTGTTTCATCCGATACCTAGCTGACAACGAGGCTACGTCGATTCCATCGGCGTGGTGGGCTCGCGGGTATCCACCCGCGAGATGGGAGTTTGTTTGCGTGGGGGTCCCGGTGTGCCGACAGACGTCTGGCCACACCTTTCATTGGAATTGGCTCAGGGAGGGCTGAATGTACTACTTGTCTGACAAAGAATCGGGTGCTCGCCAGCGCGAAGCGCAGAAGGCGCGCGACAACCGGGCGGAAATCGTCAAGGCGCTGTCGCACGGCCAGATCACGCGGCGCGATCTGTTCAAGTGGGGCATCTTCACCGTGACCGGCGCGCTTGCCCTGAAGAACGGCCTCAGCCCGTTCGCCCAGAGCGCCTTCGCGGCACGTGCCGACCGGCACGCCGCGCAGCCCGCTGTTCGGCGCGCAGAAGTTCACGCAGCCGATGCCGCGGCTGGCGCTGCAGACGCCGATCGCCGCTGATCCAAGCGATCGACGGCAACCGACAACGACGGCAGTGTTCCGACCGCTGCTCGAGCGAACTGCCCGGCCAAGCGGCTGTCCTATCACACCGACTTCACCGCCCGAACCCCGCCGGCGACCACGCCACGTTCAGCAATCCGGTCACCGGCCGCGGCCCGATCGAAGGCCGTCCGCCGGGCGAAGTCTTCGCGCATCAGCGCTGGGACGAGTTCTTCCCCAAGGTCGGCTACGTCATGTCGATCGGCCAGGTCGCGCCGGACAGCAAGTTCCATCCCGAACTTCCCGGCCCAGGAGCCCGAACAGCGTCTGGACCTACGGCACCGGCACGCTTCACGCAGGGCACGCTGCCGCCGTCCCTGATCAAGGGCCGCTACGGCGAGCCGATCCTCACGCGCATCTACAACAACATGCCGGTCGACCGCACGCAGAACAACGGCTTCGGCCGCAACGAGACGCAGCTGCATTTCCACAACGCGCATAACGGCGCGGAGAGCGACGGCGCCGCCAACGTCCATCACTTCCCCGGCACGTTCTACGACTACCGCTGGAGCACGACGCTGGCCCGCCGCGACAAGATCAACACCGGCGGCGACCGACCCGCGCGCCTCGGGCCCGGACGGCAATGGCGGCCTCGATCAAGGTGCGCCGGCGACTTCCGCGAACTGCAGGGCACGCTGTGGGCCCACGATCACCGCTTCTTCTTCACCGCCGAGAATGTCTACAAGGGCAATCTCGGCATGGTGAACTATTACAGCGGCCCCGATCGCGGCAACGAGGCGCTCGACGACGGCGTCAACCTGCGGCTGCCGAGCGGCAGCCTGCTCGACTAGGGCAACATCGACTTCGACGTCAACCTGATCGTGTCGGACTGCGCGCATCGACCCGAACGGCCAGCTGTTCTTCGACATCTTCGACACCGACGGCTTCCTCGGCGACGTGCCGCTGGTCAACTTCGCCTACGCGCCGTTCTTGGAGGTGCTGCCGCGGAAGTACCGCTTCCGCATCCTCAACGCCTGCATGTCGCGCTTCTCGCAGCTCGCAGCTCGCCGGACCGAACGGCACGGCGGTGCCGTTCCAGTTCATCGCCAACGACGGCAACCTGGTCGTCAATCCGATCCCGCTGACCAGCGCTCGACGAGCAGGGCATCGGCCGAGCGCTACGACATCGTCGTCGACTTCTCCAGCTTCCGCGGTCGGCGACACGGTGCAGCTGGTCAACACGCTGCAGCAGACCGACGGGCGCAGCCCGACAGGCAGCGTGTCGCTGGCAGACGCGCTCGCGCGGCGATGCCGAACGATCCGGTGGTCGGGCCGATCCTGGAGTTCCGCGTCGTCAGCTCGGTCCAGAGCGTCGACGTCCCGGGCGTCACCCTGTACGCTCGACCGACGCCCGACCCGAGCCAGGTGCCGGCCGTGCTGACCGCAGCAGATCCCGATCGTCACGCCGGTCCGCGACCGGGTCGTCGAGTTCGGCCGCGCCGGCGACGGCGACTCGCGCCAGCCGCAACGGCCAGTGCATTCCCGACTGCCCGGAGACCGCGCAGTTCCCGTGGACCGTCAAGGTCAACGGCCAGGCAGGCGCACTCGATGAATGCCAACCGGATCTCGCTGCTGATCCCGAAGCCGGGCGAGATCGAGCACTGGACCTACGTCAACGGCGGCGGCGGCTGGGATCATCCGATCCACCTCCACTTCGAGGAAGGCATCACCATGAACCGCGGCAGCGACGCCGATCCCGGCCACCGAGAAGCTGGTCCGCAAGGACGTGTGGCGGCTGCGGCCCGGCGGGCAGCGTCACAGTTCCAGGTCCAGTTCGGCGAATACGGCGGCTCCTACGTGAACCACTGCCACAACACGGTGCACGAGGACTTCGCCATGCTGATGCGCATCCAGCTCCTGACCGGCAGTGCCCGGATCGCCGCAGACCGCGGTCACGCCGACGCCGAACCCGACGCCCGACGGCGTGATCTTCACGACGCCGGAAATCCTGCCCGAAGGCGATCCCGCGGACCTGATCCGAACGTCTTCGAACAGCGAAGAGACACGGGAGAAAATGATGAAACAGGTATCCATCGAAGATGGCGATGTCCGGCTCTGCTCGTGGCGGCGGCCGTTGCCGTCGCCGGTTTCCCGGCGTCAGCGCAGACAATGAACTCGCTGACCGGGGATCCGGAGCCGGCCGCCGCGTCCCCGGACCCGGCGCCGCACCCTCTGCGTCCCCGAGCCGGACGACCGCCGACATGATCAACGAGGCGCTTCAGCGGTCCGAGGCACGTGCCATCAAGGCCGCGCAGACGGGGACCCCAGAGGAGTTCGGCAGCGAAGAGCCGTTCACCTACGATCCGAACAGGCAGCTCTACACGACAGCCCAGCAGTAAGGGCCGCCGCGCAGCAAACGATCTGTCACGAACAACCGAAGGGCGGCTCTCGTCGAGCCGCCCTTCGGCATAATCAAAAATCAGGGGGCCCTGGAGATACACGATGCAGAAGCAACGGATATTCTTGGCGGCCGTCGCGGCGCTCGCACTCGCTGCCGGCTCAGCCTGGGGCCTGCGTGGGGCACAGAGCGCCAACTGGCACGAGGGCTACGTCCCCAACCTTCCCGTTCTCACGCAAGACGGAAAGTCGCTGAACTTCTACGACGACCTGATCAAGGGCAAGATCGTCGTCGATCAGCTTCATCTATACGAACTGCCCCGATGTATGTCCGCTGAACACCGCGCGCATGGCGCAGATCGAGGAGAAGCTCGGCAAGCAGATGGGCCGTGACATCTTCTTCGTCTCGATGACCGTCGATCCTGAACGCGATACCCCCGAAAGGCTCAAGGCCTATGCCAAGGCCTATCGATGCCGGTCCGGGCTGGACGTTCGTCACCGGCAAGCCCGAGGACGTCCGCGCCATCAATTACAAGTTCGGCGATCGCAGCGCCGGCAGATTGAGCGACCACCGCAACGAGATCGTGCTCGGCAACGATGTCACCGGCGAGTGGCAGCGTGATTCGATCTTCAGCGACCTCGACCGCGTGGTGCTGACGATCCGCTCCATGGACCCGAAATATCGCGACCAGGTGCGAACGCCGGAACGTCCCGACAATGCCGGCGTCCGTATCACGACCGACGCACCGACCGCGCTGAGCCATGAGCCCGGCCAAGCCCTCTTCAAGAAGCTCTGCGCGCCCTGCCACACCGTCGGCGTCGGCGACCGCGTCGGCCCCGACCTTCGCGGCGTCGGCGAGCGGCGCGATCCGGCCTGGCTTGCAAGCTTCATCAAGAACCCGGCCAAGATGCGGGCTGACAAGGACCCGATCGCCGTCGCTCTCGCCGAGAAGTTCTCGGGCGTGCACATGCCGAACCTGGGCATGACCGACGATGACACCAAGGACCTGATCGCGTATCTGGCGGTGCAGACCGCCCGCATCAGTGAGACGGGGGACGCGCCGGCGTCATCCCACGACCACTCGGCGCACGATCAACCGGCTCCCGATCATTCCGCGCATCATCACCACTGACATTACGGGAGCGACTTGGATCGGCGCCATCGGCAACGGTGGCGTCGCTTTCGTTATGCGCCGGGGTTCATCACGGCCGCCCAATTCCTGGGCAATGGGAACCAATGCGGCGTCTTCTCTCTTGCGTTTTCCTGGCGCGGGCCTTGCAATCAGGCAGGCGGAAGGACGCGAGGGGTGAATGGCGGCAGCCTTTGACGAGATGACCGGGACGGACGGCGGGATCCGTCCAGCCTACACCGAGATTGCGGGGTGGCTCAGGGAGGTCCCGCCGGAAATCCTGGACCGCCGGCGCCGTGAGGCCGAGCTGGTTTTCCGCCGCATCGGCATCACCTTCGCGGTCTACGGCGAGGCGGAGGCCACCGAGCGACTGATCCCCTTCGATGTGATCCCGCGCGTGCTGTCGTCCCGGGAATGGACGATCCTCCAGGCCGGGCTGGAGCAGCGGGTCAAGGCGATCAACCTCTACATCAACGACGTCTACGGCCGTCGTGACATCCTGCGAGCCGGCATCGTCCCGGAGGAGCTCGTCTTTCAAAACCCCGTCTTCCGCCCCGAGATGAACGGACAGAAGGTGCCGCACGACATCTATGTCCACATCGCCGGCATCGACATCGTGCGGGTCGATTCGGAGACCTTCTACGTCCTGGAAGACAATACGCGCACCCCGTCCGGCGTGTCCTACATGCTGGAAAACCGCGAGATCATGCTGCGGCTGTTCCCGGACCTGTTCGCCCGCCACCGTGTGGCACCGGTGGAGAATTATCCCGATGAGCTGCTCGCGACCCTGCGTTCGGTCGCCCCGCTGAGCGCGTCCGACGAGCCGACCGTGGTCCTGCTGACCCCCGGCGTCTACAACTCGGCCTATTACGAGCATTCCTTCCTGGCCGACAAGCTGGGCGTCGAGCTCGTCGAGGGCCGTGATCTAGTGATCAGGGGCGACGTCGTCTTCATGCGGACGACCGAAGGCCTCAAGCGCGTGGACGTGATCTACCGGCGGATCGACGATGACTTCCTCGATCCCCTCGCCTTCCGTCCCGATTCCGCGCTCGGCGTGCCCGGGCTGATGTCGGCGTACCAGGCCGGCAACGTGACTCTCGCCAATGCGGTCGGCACCGGGGTCGCCGACGACAAAGCCGTCTATAGCTATATGCCGGACATCGTGAAGTTCTATCTCGGCGAGGAGCCGATCCTGAAGAACGTCCCGACCTGGCGCTGCCGCGAGCCCGACGCCCTCTCCTATGTGCTCGATCACATCGAGGAAGTCGTGGTCAAGGAGGTCCACGGATCAGGCGGCTACGGCATGCTCATCGGGCCGACCGCCGACAAGACCACGATCGCCGCCTTCCGCGACAAGCTCAAGGCCGATCCGCGCAATTTCATCGCACAGCCGACGCTCGCGCTGTCCACCTGTCCGACCTGCGTCGAGCAGGGTGTCGCCCCGCGGCACGTCGACCTGCGGCCCTTCGTGCTGACCGGTCGCGACAAGATCCGGATCGTGCCGGGCGGCCTGACGCGTGTGGCGATGCGCGAGGGGTCCCTGGTCGTCAATTCCAGCCAGGGCGGCGGGATCAAGGACACCTGGGTGCTGGGCGACGACGGCGGCGGCTCGCCCCAGCCGGGGCCTGTCTCGTCCCAGAGTCAAAGCCAAAGCCAGGGTCAAAGCCAAGGCCAGAGTCAGAGCCAAAACCAAAGCCAAAGCCAAGGTTAAAGCCGGAACAGCCGTATGATCACTACCGAATCAGCTCCGCGTTTCGCCCCTTCGCGCGACAGCGAAGGCCCAACCGCGACGCACGCCGTCATGGATTTCCATTTCCGCTGTCATCAACAGCGAGTCCGCCAGTTCAATCGGCCCGAATCCTAGCCCATGCTCTCACGCACCGCCGACAACATGTACTGGCTCGCCCGCTATGTGGAGCGGGCCGAATATCTCGCGCGCATCCTCGAGGCGACGCAGCGCCTGACCGCGCTTCCCCTCGCCTATACCGGCGTGACCAACGAATGGGAATCGGCGGTCGCGACCGCGGGGTGCACCGCAGCCTTCTTCAAGGTCCATGACGAGGCGAACGAGCATACCGTGACCGATTTCCTCGCCTTCGCGACCGCCAATCCGTCGTCGATCCGCAATTGCTTCGAAATCGCGCGCGCCAATGCCCGCGCGGTCCGCACCGCGCTCACGATGGAGATGTGGGACGCGATCAACGGAAGCTGGCTCGAACTCAAACGCTACGGCGGCGGCGCCGCGACCCGGGAAGAGATGTCCCAATACCTGCGCTGGGTGCAGGAATCGTCACTTCGTTTCGACGGCTCCGCCTACCGCACCATGCTGCGCAACGATGCCTACTGGTTTTCGCGGCTGGGCGTATTCATCGAACGGGCCGACAACACCGCCCGCATCCTCGACGTGAAATACCACGTGCTGCTTCCGGCCGACGAACCGGTGGGGGGACCGCTCGACTATTTCCAATGGGCGGCCATCCTGCGCTCGGTTTCGGCGCTGACCGCCTATCATTGGGTCTACCGCCAGAGCCTGAAGCCGTGGCTGGTCGCCGACCTCCTAATCCTCAACACCGAGATGCCGCGCTCGCTGGCGAGCTGCTACGTCAGCCTGGTCGAGCACCTCGACAATATCGCACGTGTCTACGGCCGCCAGGGGCCAGCGCAACGGCTGGCGCGCGAGATCCGCACGCGGCTCGCCAACCGCCGCATGGACGAGATTTTCCAGAGCGGCCTGCACGAGTTCATCAGCGATTTCATCGGGGATACCGGCCAGCTCGGCAACTCGATCATCGAGCAATATCTGGTGTGACGCGCGCGGGGATCGTAACATGGCCGCGCCATGCGCATCCGTATCTGCCACGAAACCCGGTACCGCTACGACGTCGCGGCGAATGGCGTCATCCAGACGCTCCGCCTGACCCCGCGCAACCACACCGGACAATACGTGGTCGATTGGCGAATCGACGTGTCCGAAAACTGCCGCCTCGAGGAGCACGAGGACGCCTTCGGCAACATCGCCCATGCCTTCAGCGCCGAAGGGCCCCTGACCGAATTGCGGCTCCTCGTCGAGGGCGAGGTCGAGACCTTATCCGCGGACGGCATCGTGCGCGGGGCGGTCGAGCGCTTTCCGCCGAGCCTTTATCTGCGCGAGACTCCTCTGAGCCGCGCCGACCCGGCGATCGGGGCCTTCGCCCGGGAGACGCGCGCCGGTGCCGGCGCGGACACGCTGGCCGTCCTGCACGGTCTGCTCAACCGCATCCATGACGAAGTCGCCTACGACCTCAAACCGACCGACAGCGGGACCACGGCGGCGGCGGCTTTCGGGCTCAAGCGCGGCGTCTGCCAGGACCTCACCCATATCTTCATAGCCGCGGCGCGCAGCCTCGGCATTCCGGCGCGCTATGTCGGGGGCTATCTCCACCGCAACGACGGCGTCGAACAGCAAGAGGCCGGGCACGCCTGGGCGGAGGCCCATGTCCCCGATCTCGGCTGGGTCGCGTTCGACCCGGCCAACGACATCTGCGCCACCGGACGCCTATGTGCGCGTCGCGGCGGGGCTCGACTACCTGGGCGCCGCGCCGGTGCGCGGCATGACCTATGGCGGCCAGGGCGAGACGATGGCGGTCTCGGTTCGCGTGGACGCAGGCAGCACGGCAGGTGCAGGGCTGATCGCGATGCCTTGTCCCACTGCTTTGCGCCGGTCCGGCGACCCGGTTTGCCGTTCGCTGCCCGGGCCTCGCTATAACGGCCGCGGCCGGCATGAAAGAACCGTCATGACCTATTGCTGCGGAATTCGGCTGCGCGACGGCCTCGTGATGATTGCCGACACCCGCACCAATGCGGGTCTCGACAACATCTCGACCTTTCGCAAGCTCCACGTCTTCGACCAAGCCCGGAGAGCGCGTCGTCGCGATCGCGACGGCGGGCAATCTGTCGATCGGCGCAGTCCGTGGTGAGCATGCTCGGCGAGGGCATCGAGAACCCGGCGACCGGCGAGACCGAAACCCTGATGAATGCGCCGACCATGTTCCAGGCGGCGCAGCGCATCGGCCGCGCCGTGCGGCAGGTGCTCCACACCGAGGGGCCGGCGCTGGAGGAGGCCGAGGTCAAGTTCGACGTGTCGTTCCTGTTCGGCGGTCAGATCCTGGGCGGGCCGCTGCGGCTGTTCATGGTCTATGCCGCCGGCAATTTCATCGAATGCACCGACGACACGCCCTATCTCCAGATCGGCGAGCACAAATACGGCAAGCCGGTCCTCGACCGCGCCATCAACTACCAACCGACCTCTACGACTCGCTCAAGATCGGCCTCATTTCCATGGATTCGACCATGCGCTCGAACCTGGGAGTCGGGCTTGCCGATCGACATCCTGGTGGTGCGCCGCGATACCTTCACCGCCGAGACCGATCATCGGATCGAGCCGGGCGAGCCCTATTTCCACGACCTGAGGGAGCGCTGGTCGGCGGCGCTGCGGGCGGCGCCACATGGCGATCCCGCGGCCACCCTACGGCAACTCCGCCTGACGGGCGCCGGCGTCAACGCTTCGTTAACGGCACGGCGCGAAAACCGGCAGGTCGTGTCCGCAGCCCACCTCGCAAGCGTTTCCAACAACCTCTCATCCTACATGGCCGACAGCCCGATTTCCGTGGGCACGGGAGTCCTCCTGGATGCGGCTCGCAGCAATGCGAACGCGGGCGATCTGGGAACGCGCGCGCGCAAGCGCGGTGGCACCGATCGGGCTTATCGTTGCCGCAGCCATCATCGCGATCGTCGTCGCGGTGCTGACTTCGGCGAATCGGGCCGACGAAGTCGCGATCGACCACGAGCAGAGGCTCATCGTCAACGCGATCGCCGACCGCCGGGCGCAGGTCATCCGCGAACTCGAAAACGTGGTCGCCTCGGACACCGGATGCCGCAACGTGTCTGGCGTCGAGTTTCGACCGGGCCTGGATCCATGCCCGGATCGGACTGCGGCTCAAGACCTATTTCGAGCATGACTATGTCTTCGTCGTCGATCCTGCGGATCGCTTCGTCTATGGACTCCTCGGTAGCAAGAGCATCGATCCCGGGCTGTTCGGCAACGCATTGGGGGACCTGTCTTCGGTCATCGACGCGGTGCGCGGACGCGGCGCGGCTGAATCGGTCGAATTCGAGAAGGCAGCGACCGATCCCACGACGGGCGTGAAGCGGCCGACGCGCGCCTCTCGGCTGCAGAAATTCATGGGCCAGCCCGCCATCATCGCGGCCGTTGCGATCATGCCCGACGACGATTCCGCGGCCGTGCCGCACGGCCCCACACCGCTGGTCGTCACCGTCGAAGTGATCGATGAACGATTCCTGGAGCAAGTCGGCGTCCGGCTCAAGCTTCCCCATTTGCGGGAGATCGAAGGCGGGGCGCCCGCCGGGGACTACGCGATGGATCTGCTCGACAGCCGCGGGCAGCCGGTCGGCCGTTTCGCCTGGACGCTGACGCAGCCCGGCGCCGAGATCGTCAGCCGCACGGTTCCGTTCCTGGCTCTGGCTTTGGCGGGGCTGGCCGTGCTCGCCGGCCTTATCATACGGCATATGCGCCGCACCGCGGCCGCGATCACCCAGGGCGAGGATCGGCTGCGCCATCTCGCGCTGCATGACGCCCTGTCGGGCCTGCCGAACCGCGCCTATTTCGCCGAGCGGCTGGAGGAGATGATCGACGAGGGTGAACCGCGGCGGATCAGCCGGCGCCGTTCTCTGTATCGATCTCGATCACTTCAAGGACGTCAACGACACGCTCGGCCACCACATCGGCGACGAGCTGATCGGCGCCGTCACCAAGCGGCTCAGGCACATCGTGCGCGACGAGGCCCTGGTCGCCCGCCTCGGCGGCGACGAATTCGCCGTGATCACGCCCGGCGCCACCGATTCTGCGACGCTGTCCACCATCGCCAACCGCATCATCGCCGTCGCTCTGCGCCCCTTACTCGATCGCGGGCCACACCATCGTGATCGGCGCCAGCGTCGGCATCGCGATCGCGGACCGCCCATCGGCCCGTCGCGGCCGACATCATGCGGTACGCCGACATGGCGCTCTACCGCGCCAAGAACGAAGGACGGCGCCGGGCCTGCATCTACGACGATGCCATGAACGCCGACCTGATGCAGCGCAAGCAGCTCGAATCCGATCTGCGCGACGCCATCGAGGACGATGGCCTGCACCTCCTCTATCAGCCGATCATTCACCGCGGACGGCAAGACCGTCATCGGCGTCGGAAGCGCTCGCGCGTTGGAACCATCCGACCCGCGGCGCGATTCCGCCGGCCGAGTTCATCCCGATCGCCGAGCATAGCGGCCTGATCATCGCGCTCGGCGAATGGGTGCTGCGGCGCGCCTGCCTCGACGCGGTCGACTGGCCGATCTCGACTCGCCGTCAACGTCTCGCCGTTGCAGTTCCGCCGCCCGGACTTCGTCGAGATGGTCGAACGCATCCTCGAGGAAACCGGGTTATGACGCGGCCCGGCTCGAGCTCGAGATCACCGAAGCACGCTGCTCGGCAATGTCGAGGGCGCGGAGGCGGCGATGCGGCGGCTCAAGGCGCTCGGCGTGCGCCTCGCGCTCGACGATTTCGGCACCGGCTATTCGAGCCTGCTCTATCTGCGCCGCTTTCCGTTCGACAAGCTCAAGATCGACCGCAGCTTCGTGCGCGCGATCGAGAGCGCCGCCGAAGCCGCGCCGATCGTGCATGCCATCGTCAGCCTCGGCCGCGGGCTCGGCATGAAGGTGACGGCCGAGGGTGTCGAGACCGCCGAGCAGCACCTGTTCCTGCGCGCCGCCGGCGTGCATTTCATGCAGGGTTTCCGCTTCGGGCGGCCGGAGACGACCGGCGAAATCGCGCAGCGCCTGAGCGATCAGGAGGCCCGATGCGGCACGCCCAATAGATTGGTGGCGAGGGCGAGTTGACCGCCGGCCGCGCCCTGGTAGCCAGCGTTTCGCCGGTTTCCTTCTCCCTCGGATTGAGGCATTGAGAGGTGCCGCCCGCTGCGACGGCGCGATTGTCATTTCAATTGTCCCGCGGGCCGCATTCGCCACGACGCGGACAATGACGGGAGGATTTTCAGGATGGCCGAGTGCAAAAAAAGTCGCCCTCGTCACCGGTGCCGGCACCGGCGTCGGCCGCGCCGCCGCGCTGCGCGCTGATGAAGGCCGGCTATGCGGTGGTGCTGGCCGGGCGGCGCAAGGAGCCGCTGGAGGAGACCGTCGAAGCGGCAGGCGGCGGCGAATCGCTCGTCGTGCCGACCGACGTCGGCGATCCGGCCTCGATCAAGGCGCTGTTCGCCAAGACCAAGGAGACGTTCGGCCGGCTCGACGTGCTGTTCAACAATGCCGGCATGGGCGCGCCGCCGGTGCCGCTCGAAGACCTGCCGTTGAGAAATGGAAGGCAGGTGGTCGACATCAACCTGACCGGCGGCGTTCCTGTGCACGCAGGAGGCCATCAAGATCATGAAGGCGCAGACGCCGCGCGGCGGGCGCATCATCAACAACGGCTCGATCTCGGCGCACACGCCGCGGCCCTACTCCGTCGCCTATACGTCGACCAAGCACGCCATCACCGGGCTGACCAAATCGACCTCGCTCGACGGCCGCGCACTACGACATCGCCTGCGGGCAGATCGACATCGGCAATGCCGCGACCCCGATGACCGAGCGCATGGTCGACGGCGTGCTGCAGCCCGACGGCAAGATGATGCCGGAGCCGCGCATGGACGTCGAGCATGTCGGCAACGCGGTCGTCTACATGGCGAGCCTGCCGCTCGACGCCAACGTGCTGTTCATGACCGTGATGGCGACCAAGATGCCGTTCGTCGGGCGGGGATGACGGCGGCCCTTACAAACAAAAAGCGTAACGTTCGGTCGAGCACGGTCAGGCGTTCTGGATGTTCGAGGCGGCCTGCTTGCCGCGCTCGGTTTGCGGGCGGTGACGTAGTACGAACGCGGATTTGTTGCAAGACAGATTGCACCGTCGCCGAGCGCTGCGGATTCAGCTTGGTGTGGCGTCCGCTTGCTTGCGCGGCAAGGGATAATCGGCGCTGTCATAAAGGCTGCGGATTCCCTCGCCGTCGATTCTCTCCTCGTCGACCTCGAGGACCGTGCCAAGCAGGAACACGGTTGGCATGTCTTCGATGGCGAAGCGTATCGCTTCAGCAGCGCTATCAAAGCGCCGGTAACCCGCGGGCCGATTTCCCTTCTTGCTCCGGCTTGGAAAAAGCTCTGCCGGAGCGGCATAGTCGAAACGCGCCATGGACGTATTTAACCACGATCACATTGTGAAAGCGAGGGCGAGCGCCACGGCCGCACCATCACGGCCGCTAACATTCCGCATATGACAGGTGCCGAACAGCTTACGACGCGATGCTGCATTGCAGGAGGCGGGCCCGCCGGCATGATGCTGGGACTCCTGCTGGCGCGAGCCGGCATCGACGTCGTCGTGCTGGAGAAGCACGCCGATTTCCTGCGCGACTTTCGCGGCGACACCATTCATCCGTCCACGCTTGAGCTGATGCATGAGCTCGGCCTGCTTGAGGACTTCCTTAAGCGGCCGCACCAAAAGGTGGATCATGCTGACCGTCGCAACGGAGCTGATTGAGGAAGCCGGTACTATCATCGGCGTGCGAGCCCAGGGACCGGATGGGCCGTTCGACATCCGGGCCGATCTCGTCGTCGGCGCCGACGGACGGCATTCGACGATCCGGCAGCACGCTGGCCTCGCCGTTGACGACCTCGGCGCGCCGATGGACGTGCTGTGGATGCGGCTGCCTCGCCGCCCGGAGGATTCCGCCGAGACATTCGGCCGCATCGAGCCCGGGCGAATGTTCGTGATGCTCAATCGCGGCGACTATTGGCAGTGCGCGATGGTGATCCCGAAGGGCGGCTACGAAGACATCCTGCGCAGGGGCTTTGATGCGTTCCGCGAACTGGTGGCGGAGGCCGCACGCCTGCCGTCGAGCCGGACGGCGGAACTGCGGAGTTGGGACGACGTCAAGCTGCTCACCGTCACGGTCGAGAGGCTGCGGCAGTGGACGGCCCGGACTGCTATGCATCGGCGATGCCGCCCACGCGATGTCGCCGATCGGCGGCGTTGGTATCAACCTCGCCGTTCAGGACGCCGTCGCGGCGGCCAACATCCTGGCCAAGCCCCTGGCGGCCCGCCGGGTCGCGGTCTCCGACCTTCAGGCAGTGCAGACGCGGCGCGCCTTTCCCACCAAGGTGACGCAATGGCTGCAGCTTACGATCCAGAGCCGGCTGATCAGCGCGATCCTGAAGAGCACCGGCAGGCTCCAGCCGCCTTGGCCCGTCAGGCTTCTCGGCAAATGCCAGATCCTGCAGCGCATTCCAGCCAGACTTGTCGGCGTAGGCGTGCGAGCCGAGCACGTCCAAACACGGGGATGTTGGTCGATCGCCGAACAGATTTCAAAACGATGATTAAATCGTTGCTAACGCCATGCATTTCTTGCATGTGTGCGGCGCAACATATGTAGTTATCCCAACCCGACCAATGTCTTATCTATCTTTCAAGCGTTGCTGAGACGCACTGCAGCATTCAAAGGATAAGGCCATGTACCTCTCGAAGATTGTTCAGCTTTTGCGCGCTTGGTGGCGCTACAACGAGAGCGTACGCGAATTGTCCGGCCTGGGCGACCGCGAGCTTGCCGATATCGGCATTGCGCGCTCGGAAATCCCGGCTATCGCGTGGCAGAACGCCCACAGCTAAGATGGAGCACCAAGTCCGGCGCCCGAGCCATTCCCCGCTCCGGCCTCTTTCGTTTCGGGTCAGGACAGAGGCTCCATGCCTTTCGCCTTGAGGATGGAAACCACGGCGGAGCCGGATAGAGCCTTGATCAAGGCCACGGCGGCATCGCGGTTCCTGGCGGCGGTCCCGAGGCCCGCCGCGTACGTTGTGTAGTTCTGGATTTCGGCCGGCAACGGGCCGACCAGCGTCACGCCCTTCGCCGGCGCGATTTCGCTGATCTGATGGACGCCGAGCTCGGCCTCGCCACTGACGATCAGGTCGGCCACATAGCCGCCCTTCTTGAGCTTTGCCTTCGGCTTGATTTGGTCGGCGACACCGAGCTTAGCCAAGAGCTGCTCGACGTAGACGCCGCTGGACCCGCCGCTCGCCGGGTCGATATACGCCACCGATTTCGCCTGCAGCAGGGCCTGCTTGAATGTTTCGACCGAGGCGATATCCGGCTTGGCCGCGCCTTCCCTCACCATCACGCCAACGCCGACCCGAGCCAGGTTGACGCCGCTGCCGGTGACGATCTTGTCCTTTTTGATCAGATCCGCGATCGCGGCAGGTGACACCACGAGCACGTCGAACGTCTCGCCGCCGTCGATGCGCTTGACCAAGGCACCGACCGTATCGTTGTCGAGGACGACCTTATGGCCGGTTTCCTTTTCGAAGGCCGGAATGGCTTCGAGCAGCACCTGCTTGAAGGCGCCCGCGGTGAGCACCTTGATCTCGGCCGCGGGAGCGGCCGGCCCGAAGGCACTGACTGCAAGCAGCGTCCCGGCAACCAGCAAAGCTTTCGCATTCATGACGTTCTCCCGGTCTGACGAGGTACTCTAGCCGATCGTCGAACCGCTGGCACCCGCACGGCAGCCGCAGCGCAGTTGCCCGTTGCGGCTTGGGGGCCTACCACTGCGGCCATGACCGGGCGACCCATCCATGTCATCGGCGGCGGCCTTGCCGGAAGCGAATCGGCTTGGCAGATCGCCCAGCGCGGCATCACGGTGGTGCTGCACGAGATGCGCCCGGTGCTCACGACGGACGCCCACAAGACAGACGGCCTCGCCGAACTCGTCTGTTCCAACTCGTTCCGCTCGGATGACCGCGAGACCAACGCGGTCGGCCTCCTGCATGAGGAGATGCGGCGTCTGGGATCCCTGGTTATGCAGGCGGGCGACGCCAACCAGGTCCCGGCCGGCGGCGCGCTCGCGGTCGATCGCGAGGGATTTTCCGCCGCGGTCACCGCGGCGCTCGAAGGACATCCGCTCATCACCATCCGCCGCGAGGAGATCGACTTTCCGCCCGACGATTGGGACAGCGTGATCGTCGCGACTGGCCCCCTCACCTCTCCCTCACTTGCCAAGCAAATCCGTGCGCTGACCGGCGAGGACGCGCTCGCTTTCTTCGATGCGCTCGCGCCGATCGTGCATCGCGACACGATCGACATGTCGGTGGCCTGGCTGCAGTCGCGCTACGACAAGGCGGGTCCCGGCGGCACCGGCGCCGACTACGTCAACTGCCCGCTGACGCGTGAACAATACGGCGCCTTCATCGACGCGCTGATCGCGGGTGACAAGGTATCGTTCAAGGACTGGGAGGCGACGACACCCTATTTCGACGGCTGCCTACCGATCGAAGTGATGGCGGAGCGCGGCCGCGAAACCTTGCGCCACGGCCCGATGAAGCCGTTTGGCCTCACCAATCCGCACGATCCCCAAGTGAAGGCTTATGCGGTAGTCCAGCTTCGCCAGGACAACAAGCTCGGCACGCTGTTCAACATGGTGGGTTTCCAGACCAAGCTGAAACACGCCGACCAAGTCCGCATCCTCCGCTCTATTCCGGGGCTGGAGAACGCCGAATTCGCGCGCCTCGGCGGCCTGCACCGCAACACCTTCCTCAATTCGCCGAAACTGCTCGACGCCACGCTGCGGCTGGAACGCGAGCCGCGCCTGCGCTTCGCGGGGCAGATTACCGGCTGCGAAGGCTATGTGGAATCCGCCGCGATCGGGCTTCTCGCGGCGCGCTTCGCCGCTGCCGAACGGCTTGGCGAATTGATCACGCCGCCCCCGCCGACCACTGCTCACGGCGCCCTGCTCGGCCACATCACCGGCGGTCACATCGAGACGATCGATGCAGGACCACGTTCTTTCCAGCCGATGAACGTGAACTTCGGCTTGTTCCCGCCGATCGCGCATGCGCCAAAAGCCGTCGACGGCAAACGGTTGCGCGGTCCGGAAAAGGCGCAGGCCAATAAGCGCGCGCTCACCACCCGCGCGCTTGTCGATCTGGAGCGATGGATGTCCGGCGAGGCCCAACCGATCGCGGCGGAATAATTACTGACGGCGGGACGCGCGCCACAGCGTCCATTGGCGCCGCCATTGCGAAACCTCGGTCACCACAAAGGGCTCGTCCTTCGTCCGTTCCAGCCGGTCGAGATACAGCGGCACCAGCGCGACGGGAAGAAACGCCGGCGCTTGGGCCGAAGGGATCGCGTCAGCGACGCGGACATAGGCATCGAAGTGCGCGCCCGCGTATTGGCGCAAATCGGACAACGCAGACCGAAGCTGCGGCGTGTCATGGCCGGCCAACACGTCGTCAGTAGTGGCTCCGTGGCGCGTCAGCATCTCCAGCGGAACATAAAGCTGGCCGCGGGCCGCATGAATCGGAAAGGCCCGCAGCAGTCCGGTCACCGCATAGGCAATCCCGGCCGACCGGGTCGCGCCGGCAAAGTCGGGGCGCGATCCGTTGAGGACGGCCATCGCGATTTCAATCAACGTCGAGGACGTTTTGACCGCGTAGGCTTCGAGCGCATCGAGAGTCGGCATCGGATCGTCGTAGAGATCGAAGCTGCGCGCTTCGATGAGATCGAGCAGCGGGGCGATCGGGAGTCGAAATTGCTCGATGGCGTTCCGAAGAGCCGCGGCGACGGGATTTGCGCCGGCCTCGCCGGCACCGCTTTCGATCGCGTCGCGCCACCATTGCAGCCGAATCTCACCGGCCATTGCTTCGCGGATACTGTCGCGCACCCGGGCTATTTCGATGTTGAAGGCATAGAGCGCGAACAGCGCACCGCGCCGGTCCGCTGGTGCGAACAAGGTCGCAAGGAAACGGTCCTTATCGCCCTCGCGCACGAGATTTTCGCAATAGGCATTGTCCAACATCGGCGGACACTAACGCGCGGCACCGCACGAACCAACTCGCGCGGCCTACTCCACCGCGATCATCGCGGCGGCAACGCTACGGCTCTCGCCAAGCAGGATGTTGTAGGTCCGCACTGCCGGCCGGGTCGTCATCACTTCGACCGTGATGCCGTTGTCGCGGAACCGCCGACGCAACTCCCCCGGCATGTCCCACGGATTGCGGCCGGTCCCGATGAGCGCCAATTTGAGGTCGGAAACCGCGAACAGCGCCGCCAGCGATGCCTCGTTGATCTCCTGCGGCACAGTCGGCGGCCATGCCCAGATGCCGGTCGGCAGGCACAGCAGGGAGCCGCGATGCGACATTCCGGAAAAGCGGAAACCGCCGTTGCCGTAGGATTCGATTTGCGCGGGATATGGCAGGTTGGGCGCAGCGTATTCCGCACCCGCTTCCGAACTCACGATTTCGCCTTGGCCTTCGGCTTGGCCGGGACCTTCGTCACCGGCTCGGGTTTCGCGTCGGGACGGACCTCGTGCTCGGTGCGACCCGTGCCGACGCCGAGATAGATCAGGATCGGCGACGCGATGAAAACCGAAGTGTAGGTGCCGACAAGCACGACGCCGAACATCATCGTGGCGGTGAAGCTGTGGATCGCCGATCCCCCGAACAGCAGCAGCGCAAGCAGCGCCAGCGACACCGTGACGTGGGTGATGATCGAGCGCGTCAGCGTCGAATTGATCGAGATGTTGAGAAGCTCAGGCATCGACAGCTTCTTGTAGCGTCGCAGCATCTCGCGGATACGGTCGTAGATGACGACGGTATCGTTGAGCGAATAGCCCAGGATGGTGAGCAGCGCGGCAATGCTTGTCAGATCGAAATCGATCTGCGTCACCGACATGAAGCCGATGGTCAGCACGATATCGTGGATGTTGGCGATCATCGCGCCGAGCGCAAACTGCCATTCGAACCGGAACCACAGATAGACCAGGATGCCGAGGATCGCGACAAACAGGCCGATCACGCCATAGGACAACAACTCGCCGGATACGCGCGGGCCGACCACCTCGACACGGCGATAGTCGACCTGATCGCCAAATGCGCCACGCACCTTCGCGACCGCGGCCTGCTGGGCGGCATCGCCGCCGGGCTGCTGCGCGATGCGGATCAGCACGTCGGCCGGCCCGCCGAACTGCTGAAGCTGGAATTCGCCGAGATTGAGCCCACCGAGCGTCGCGCGCATCTGGGCGAGATCGGCCTGGCCGGACTTCGCCTGCACCTCCATCAGCGTGCCGCCGCGGAAGTCGATGCCGAAATTCAGGCCGTGGAAGAAGAACAGCCCGAGCGCGATAAACGACAGCAGCGCCGACACCGGAAAGCTGATCCGCCGGAACTGCATGAAATCGAACTTGGTGTCGTCCGGCACCAGCCGCAGATGCGGAATGTAGCCGGCGACCACCAGCGCACACAGCACGAATAGCGCGAGGCCGATGACCGCCATGATGATCTGGGTCGTCATGAAAACCTCAGATCGGTACGGTCTGGGGGCGCTTATAGCGCACCCACCAGGACACGATCAGGCGCGTCATGGTGAAAGCGGTAAAGAGCGTGGTGAGGATGCCGATGCCGAGCGTGACGGCGAAGCCGCGCACCGGTCCGGTACCGATGAAGAACAGCACCGCGGCTGCGATGAAGGTCGTGATGTTGGAATCCAGGATCGTCGCGAGCGCGCGGCTGAAGCCGGCGTCGATCGCCATGATCGGAGTTCGGCCGGCGCGGAGCTCCTCGCGAATGCGCTCGTAGATCAGCACGTTGGAATCCACCGCGATGCCGACGGTAAGCACGATGCCGGCGATGCCGGGCAGCGTCAGTGTCGCGTTGAGCAACGACAGCACGCCGAAGATCATCGCGACGTTGATCGCCACCGCGACGTTGGCGAACAGGCCGAACAGCCCGTAGGTCACGCACATGAACACGATGACGAGAACAGCGCCGACATAGGACGCGAGCTTGCCCTTCTCGATCGAATCCTGGCCGAGACCGGCGCCGACGGTACGTTCCTCGATGATCGTCAGCGGCGCCGGCAGCGCGCCTGCGCGCAGCAGGATCGCGAGATCGTTGGCGCCCTGCACCGTGAAGCTGCCGGAAATCTGGCCCGACCCGCCGAGAATCGGCTCGCGGATGACCGGCGCCGAGATCACCTGGTTGTCGAGCACGATCGCGAACGGCCGTCCGACATTCTCCTGCGTGGCCTGCGCGAAGCGCCGCGCGCCGTTGGTGTTGAACCGGAAGCTGACGATCGGCTCGGCCGATGCGCTGATCGAAGCCCGGCTGGGCGTCGGTAAGGTCCTCGCCCGACACCACGATCCGTTTCTCGATCAGGTAGGGCTGCTTGTCCGTCGAGCCGTAGAGAATTTCCGATTCCGGCGGCGCGCGGCCTTGCAGCGCCTGGTCGACCGGAATGGTTTGGTCGACCATCCGGAAGGTAAGCTTCGCGGTCTTGCCGAGGATATCCTTGAGCCGCTGCGGGTCCTGCAAGCCGGGCACCTGGACGAGGATGCGGTCGATGCCCTGGCGCTGGATCAGCGGCTCGACGGTGCCGATCTCGTTGACGCGCCGCTCGATGATCTGGATCGACTGCTCGACCGCTTGCCGCATGCGCTCGACGATGCCGGCATCGGTGAGCTTGAGCTGAATCAGACCGCTGGTTTCGGTGACGTCGATGTTGCGCTGGCCGGTGGCGCTGAGCAGGCCGCCCAGCGGCTGCGACAATTCGCGGAGCTTGGTGAGCGCCTGCTGCGCGTCCTGACCCTCGCGGATGCGCAGCTCGACGCCGTCACCGCGCGCCGCCAGTCCGGTATAGCCGATACGCGCTTCCCGCAGGATGCGACGGACGTCGTCGAGCAGGGTCTGTACCTTTTCCTTGCGCACGGCCGCGGAGTCGACCTCGAGCAGGATGTGCGAGCCGCCCTGCAGGTCGAGACCGAGCACGACGTGACGCTGCGCCCATACCGGCAGTCGTTTCACGGTCGCTTCGGGGAAGAAATTCGGGACGGCGCACAGGCACACGACAAGCGCCGTGAGGAGAATGGCGGCCACCTTCCACGGTGAAAAATAGAGCATGAGCCTCGACCGTTGGAGCGCTGGACCGTCCTGCCGTGTCGCCCGCGATCAGGCGGCGTCTTCCTTGACCGGCTCGCCCTTGGCGCGCACGTCCGTGATCATCGACCGGAGTTGCGTGGCCCGCACGCCGTCGGCGATCTCGATCTCGATTTTGTCGTCGTCGATGACCTTGGTGACCTTGGCGATGAGCCCGCCCGACGTGATGACGGTATCGCCCCGGCGCACGGCCTTGACCAGTTCCTGGTGCTGCTTCACGCGCTTCTGCTGCGGCCGCAGGATCAGGAAATACATGATCACGAAAATCAGGACGAAGGGCAGCAACGACACCAGCATGTCGGTGCTCGGGGCGGCGGCGCCCTGGGCAAACGCAGGCGTAATGAACATCGAGGCCTCTTCCGGTGGGTCTCGGCAGCCAAAGCGGCCCTGCGCCGAATTCGCGCGGAATATAACGGCCGGGAGCCCAATTGCAACGCCGCATACCCGCGACAAGACGGCGGATAAGGCCCAATTGAGGCGGATCGGCCGCCCCCGGCTTGCCGCGCCGCAGAGCGGCCGCTAAGGAGCGCCGGCAACGAACAGAAACGTGGCCATGAACGACAATATCGCGATCGACCTCCCGCTCCTGACCGATACGCTGTCGCGCATCGCGGCGGCGCTGGAGCGCCTCGCGCCGCAGGTGCCGGCGGCGCCGGACCTTGCATCAGCCGACGCCTTCGTCTGGCATATGGAAGGACGGCGCCTTGCGCCGGTTGCCCGCGTCAACCGCGTCGACATGTCGCTTCTCAAGGGCGTCGACCGGATGCGCGACATGCTGGTGGAGAATACCGAGCGTTTCGCCCGCGCCCTCCCGGCCAACAATGCCCTCCTCTGGGGCGCCCGCGGCATGGGCAAATCCTCGCTGGTGAAGGCCGCGCATGCTTCCGTCAACGCAGACACGGGCCGCACCCTCAAGCTGGTCGAGATCCATCGCGAGGACATCGAGAGCCTGCCCGACCTGATGGCGGTGGTGCGCGCCGCGCCTTATCGCTTCATCGTGTTCTGCGACGATCTCTCCTTCGACAACGACGACACCTCCTACAAGTCGCTCAAGGCGGTGCTGGAAGGCGGCATCGAGGGTCGGCCCGAGAACGTGATCTTCTATGCCACGTCGAACCGCCGCCACCTGCTGGCACGCGACATGATCGAGAACGAGCGTTCGACCGGAATCAATCCCGGCGAAGCGGTCGAGGAGAAGGTGTCGCTGTCCGACCGCTTCGGGCTGTGGCTCGGTTTTCACCGCTGCAGCCAGGACGAATACCTCGCCATGGTCGAGGGCTATGTCCGATATTATGGCGTGCCAACCGAGGCGGACGACCTGCGCCGCGAGGCCCTGGAATGGGCGACGACGCGGGGCTCGCGGTCCGGCCGAGTCGCCTGGCAGTATGTGCAGGACCTGGCGGGACGGCGGGGCGTGCCGCTGGAGGAGCCGGCGGGGCTCTTGAAGAAACGGCAAAGGGGCGGCTCGGCTCTGGAGGAGCCGGCCGCCCCGCGCTGATCAGCACCTGGAGGTCGCCGCGGTGGTGATCGATAACGTATCCGTCTGAGGTCAGGTGCCGGCGCTGAGGAACTGCGTCGGGTCGACCGGGGTCGAGCCCTTGCGGATCTCGAAGTGGAGCTGCGGCGAGGTTACGCCGCCGGTCTGGCCGGCCTTGGCGATGATCTGGCCGCGCTTCACCTTGTCGCCGCGCTTTACCATGACTTCGCTGGCATGAGCATAGGCGGTGACGAAGCCGCTGGAATGTCGCACCAGCACGAGGTTGCCATAACCCTTGAGCTCGTTGCCCGAATAGGCGACCACGCCGTCCTCGGCGGCCTTGACCGAGGTGCCTTCCGGCACCGACAGGTTGATGCCGTCATTCTGCTGGCCATTGATCTTGGCGCCGAAGGCACCGATCACGCGACCGCGGACGGGCCAGCGGAAGGTTGGATTGGAACCGGTGGTCTCCGTCGCCGCTTCGGGCGTTTCGGTAGCCGGCGTCGCAAGACGCGCAGTGGCCATCGGCTCGGTCGAAGCGACCTTGGTGTTCGGCGCGGCGGGCGGTTGCTTGGCTGCCTGCGTGACGACGGGTGCGGGCGACGGGGGACCCTTGGCAGCGATCGCCGGCTTCGCGGGCGGTTGAGCCGGCGCCGGTGCGACAGGCGCGGCCGATGCCGTCTTCACGCCCTTGGCGCCGCCGGGGATCGTCACGCGCTGGCCGGCATGGAGTTTGACCCCAAGGGTCAGCCGGTTGGCGTGGGCGATTTCCGCGCCCGATTTGCCGTAGATTCGGCCGATCGACGCGAGGGTCTGACCACGCGTGACGACGTGGACGGCGGCCGGCGCGTGCAGGCCCTGCCCGGCCGGCGTGTGCGGCGGCGGCACGTTGGTGGCCATACGCGTGGGCGCGCGGAGGGATTGCGGATGCCGTCCGTATGTCGGTGCGACGTTCTCGGTGACGTCCGTCCGCCGCGGGGCCGGCGTATAGGCGCCGGTTCCGCCGCCGGTGGAGGAAACCATCGGCCTGCTGAGCGGCGGCAACGGCTGCGCGTCCACGCGGGCGGCGGGAACCGAGCCCGTGACATCGCGCGCCGGGGGGGCTTGGCGCGCGGCCATGGGACTCGAGAACGGATTGTCCTTGAAGCGGGTGGTGTCGGCGCTGCAGCCGGCGGCTGAGGCCGCGATCAGGGTAAACGCAGCGACGCGCACGCTTAGGCGCGAGCGAGACGACTCGACGATCGGCATGGATTTTTACTCACTCGTACGCAACAAAACCGGTACGCGACGGAGTTAATCAACTGGGTGTAAATAAGGCTTTAACTTAGCAACGCCCGCTCAACCTTAATGGCGACGTGGCGGAATTATCACAGTTCCTTCGCCCGCCCCTTGACCAGCGGGACGAAGCGAACGCTGATAAGCTCCTCCCGGCTCACGCCCTCGCCGGTCTTCGTGAGCCTGATGATGCGTTGAGTTCCCGTGTGGGGACCGAGCGGGAGCACCAGCACACCGTCGTCGCCAAGCTGATCGACCAGCACGTCGGGAATCTCCTCTGCCGCCGCGGTGACGATGACCCGGTCGTAGGGGGCATGCTCGGGAACCCCGGAAAATCCGTCGCCGCTGACGACCGTCACGTTGCCGTAACCGAGCGCGCCCAGCCGCGAACGGGCAACGTCGGCCAGCGTGCGGTAGCGTTCGACGGACATGACCTCACGGGCGAGCCGTGACAACACGGCGGCCTGATAGCCGGAGCCGGTGCCGATTTCGAGCACGCGATGGTGCGGCCGCAAGCCAAGCAGTTCGGTCATGTAAGCGACCACGTATGGCTGGCTGATGGTCTGGCCGCAGGCGATGGGCAGGGCTTGGTCGGCATAGGCGGCGGCCGTGTAGTCCTCGTCCACGAAACGCTCGCGCGGAACCTCGTCCATGGCCCGCAAGACGGCGGCATCGCTGATGCCGCGCCGGCGCAGGCCCAGCAGGAATTCCATGCGGCCGACCCCATCATCGGTAGGTGGGTGCTTCGGCACGTAAATCCTCGTTCCGGGCCGGCGGCCGGCACGTCGCCGATCGAACGCGACCTGCCTTGCACAAAATTTCCGCGCCCGATTGCACCGTCGGGAACCAAACCCGTCTTACGCCGTTCTGCGTGGGGGAGAAACTCTTGGATATCCGAAATACCAGCGTGACGGGCGAGTTCGGACTTCCACTCCCCTGCCGAGGCACGATTGACTCTGGCGCTGACGGCTGGGCGGCTTGGCTATTGGGAGATCGATCTCGAAACCAAGTCCTTCTTCAACTCAGATATCTACAAGGCCAATTGGGGCCGTGCACCAACCGACGACTTTTCATACAAAGACCTCCTTGAATCGATTCATCCCGACGATCGCGACGAACACGAGCTTGCGGTTCGGAAAGCGATCGAGACAGGCGGCGCGCTCGATATCGATTACCGCGTGATCTGGCCCGACCGCAGCATTCACTGGCTCCGGGTGCGCGGGAATGCCGTCTACGATGACGACGACCGGCCACTTCGCATGGCCGGCATCGCGCTCGACGTCACGGATCGCAAGCAGACCGAAGAGTCACTGCGCGAGGAAACCCGCACCCTCGAAACCCTCAATCGCACCGGCGCCGCGCTTGCCGGCGACCTCGACCTCGAACGCGTCGTGCAGACCGTTACCGATGCCGCCACCGAACTGTCGGGAGCCCAGTTCGGCGCCTTCTTCCACAACGTACCGGACAACAAGGGCGGCTCTTACATGCTCTACACGTTGTCGGGCGTGCCGCATGAGGCCTTCTCCAAGTTTCCCATGCCCCGCAACACAGCGGTTTTCGCGCTGACCTTTAACGGCGAGGCCATCGTGCGGTCCGACGACATCCGCAAGGACCCGCGCTACGGCAAGAGCGAGCCTCACTTCGGGATGCCCGAAGGGCACCTGCCGGTGGCTAGCTATCTCGCCGTGCCGGTCGTGTCCCGCTCCGGCGAGGTCCTCGGCGGCTTATTCTTCGGCCACGAGCGCCCCGGGGTGTTCACCGAGCGCGCGGAACGCGCCGTGGCCGGCATCGCCTCCCAGGCTGCTATCGCCATCGACAACGCCTATCTGTTCCGGGCGTCGCAGAACGAGATCCAGGAACGCCGCGATGTCGAAAAGCGGCACATGCTGCTGCTGGCGGAACTCAACCACCGGGTCAAGAACACGCTCGCGATCGTGCAGTCGATCGCGACCCAGACGCTGCGGCATTCAGGCTCGCCGGAGGCATTCCGGGCGGGGTTCGAGGCCCGGGTCATGGCGCTTGCGGAAGCCCACAATCTCCTGACCGACAGCAACTGGGGCGGTGCGTCGTTGCGCGACATCATCGACCGCGTCCTCTTGCCCTATGCCGGACACGACGGCGCGCGCCATACTCTGTCTCAGGCGGACGTGAGTGTCGGTCCGAAAACGGCGGTATCGCTGGTGATGGCGTTCCATGAGCTCGCCACCAACGCAGCGAAATATGGCGCGCTCTCCAATAGTGCCGGCCATGTCCAGGTGGACTGGAACGTGGTGGAAGACAGCACGCCGCGACGGCTTATCGTATGCTGGACCGAAGCCGGGGGCCCCCCGGTTTCGGAGCCGAGCCGCAAGGGCTTCGGGTCTCGCCTGATCCGCGGGCTTGCCCACGAGACCTCCGGTCACGTCGACCTGAATTACGCGCCGGGCGGGCTGGTTTGTAAATTCGATATTCCCCTTTTCGTCGAGGACTAGATGGATCCGCTGGAAGCTCCAAAGGCAGCGCCGCGACGCGTGTTGGTCGTCGAGGACGAGGTCATGATCCGTATGCTGCTCGAGGACATGCTCCTCGACCTCGGCTATACCGTTGCCTCGTCGGCCGGACGGATCGACGAGGCCATCGCGCTTGCACGCGACGGTGATTTCGACGTCGCTATCCTCGACGTCAATCTCAATGGCGAGCTGGTCTATCCCGTTGCGGAGGTGCTGGCGGCGCGCGGCCTGCCTTTTGCGTTCTCAACCGGCTACGGCGACCGCAGCATGCCGGAAAACTATCGCGGGCGGCCGACATTGCAGAAGCCGTTTCAGCTTGACGGGCTTGAGAAGACGTTACAGCAACTCGACGGGCCGCGGGGCGGCGCGGCGATGGCACCCAAATAACGACGTGCCTCAACCGAGCACCTCGGCGAGGCGGGTCATGAACGGCTCATCCGTGAGATCGAGGCGCAGCGGCGTCACCGACACGAGGTTCTCGGCCAGCGCCGCGAGATCGCTGCCTTGCGGCACGTTGACGAGCTCGCCGCGCGAGAATGCGATCCAGAAATATGGATTGCCGCGCCCATCGTGGCGCGGCTCGATGCGCAACAGCTCCTGGTCGCGCTTGCCCTGGGTGGTGACGGCGATGCCCTTCACCTCGTCCGGCGGACAGTCCGGAAAATTGATGTTGACCAGCACGTCGCGCGGCATGCCTTCGGCCAGCACCTTGCGGATCACGCTGGGCGCGTGCCGGATTGCCGTGTCCCACAGCGGCTTCTTGCGCGTGGCCGAGCTATAGGCCTGCGACAGCGCGAAGGACGGAATGCCCAGCACCGTCCCCTCCATGGCGCCCGCAACCGTGCCGGAATAGGTCACGTCCTCGGCGGCGTTGCGGCCGCGATTGACGCCGGACAGGATGAGGTCCGGCCGGTGGTCGATCATGACGTGGCGCGCACCCATGATGACGCAGTCGGTCGGGGTGCCCTTCACGGCAAAGCGCTTCGGTCCGATCTCGCGCAGGCGCAGCGGATCGTTGAGCGACAGCGAATGCGCGACGCCGGACTGGTCGGTCTCCGGCGCGATCACCCACAGGTCGTCGGAGAGCGCCAGCGCGATCTGCTCCAGCGCTTCGAGGCCGGGCGCGTGGATGCCATCGTCGTTGGTGAGCAGGATGCGCATATTAGAACTCTCAGCACGTCATGGCCGGGCTGTCCCGGCCATCCACGGGTTGCTTCTGAATAATTCTGAAGACGTGGATGGCCGGCACGAAGCCGACCACGACGGAGAATGGTTGCGATCATCGCTCAATTCTCTGAAGCCCACCCATGTAGCCCTGCAACACATCGGGCACCGCGATCGAGCCATCCGCCTGCTGATAGGTTTCCATCACCGCGATCAGCGCACGGCCAACCGCGACACCGGAGCCATTGAGAGTATGCACATGCCGCGTATGACGGCCTTCCTTGGTGCGATAGCGCGCTTGCATGCGGCGAGCCTGGAATTCGCCGGTGTTCGAGCACGATGAGATCTCGCGATAGGCGCCCTGCCCCGGCAGCCAAACCTCGATGTCGTAGGTCTTGTTGGCGGCGAATCCCATGTCGCCCGCCGACAGCGTCACCACGCGGTAATGCAGGCCGAGCCGGCGCAGCACTTCCTCGGCGCAACTGAGCATGCGCTCGTGCTCGTCGGCGCTCTGCTCGGGCGTGGTGATAGAAACCAACTCGACCTTGGTGAACTGGTGCTGGCGGATCATGCCGCGGGTGTCGCGCCCGGCCGCGCCAGCCTCGGCACGGAAGCACGGCGTGCAGGCGGTGAAGCGCAGCGGTAGCTCTGCTTCATCGCAGATTGATTCGCGTACGAGATTGGTGAGGGGAACTTCGGCAGTTGGGATGAGCCAGTGTAACGCTCGGCCCTCATGAAGATTTTTATGCTGCCGATCGCTCATGATCTCGTCTAGTGACGCCTGACGAGACGCAAAAAACTGATCATCTACAAATTTTGGAAGCTGCGCGGTTCCGAACATCGCGTCCCTATGCACCATCAATGGCGGCGCCACTTCCGTATAGCCGTGCTGGTCGGTGTGCACGTCGAGCATGAACTGCCCGAGTGCGCGCTCCAGCCGTGCCAATCCCTTCTTCAGCACGACGAAGCGAGCACCCGACAGCTTCGCGGCGCTTTCGAAATCCATCTGCCCAAGCGCTTCGCCCAATTCAAAATGCTGCTTCGGCGTGAAGGCATAGTCGCGCTTGGCGCCGAATCGATGACGCTCGACATTGGCCGTCTCGTCGAGGCCTTCCGGTACATCGGCGGCCGGCAGGTTGGGAATCTCAGCGAGCGTCTGGTGCAGCTCGTCGCTCGCCGCCTTCTCCTCGGATTCCAGCGCCGGAATGGCCTCCTTGAGCGCGGCGACCTCAGCCATCAGCGCGTTCGCCGCCGCCTCATCCTTGGCCTTTTTAGCGGCGCCGATCTCCTTGGACGCAGAATTGCGGCGCGCCTGCGCGGCTTCCAGCTTGGCGATCGCATTGCGTCGTCGCTCGTCGATTCCGATCAGCGTTGCCGACAGCGCATCAAGCCCACGCCGCGCGAGGCCGGCGTCGAAGTCCGCGGCGTGATCGCGAATCCATTTGATGTCGTGCATGACCGATGTCCGGACGGCTCTTTGAAATGTCCTCCGGCGCGAACAGCGCCGGCTTATTATCAACCCGCCAAAAAAACCACCCGCAATCTCGTCGGCGCCTCACTCCGCCGGCTTGACGCCCGCGGCCCGCGCGGCGGCCTTGGCGGCGATGTCGGCAGCCGCCTTTTTCTCGACCCAGCGCACCGACCAGATCGAGCCCTCGTAGAGCAGCATCAGCGGCAGTGCGAGCGAGAGCTGGCTCAGGACATCCGGCGGAGTTAGCACCGCGGCGATGACGAAGGCGCCGACGATGAAGTAGCGGCGCTTCTCCCGCAGCGTCTGCGAGGTCAGGATGCCGATGCGGCCAAGCAGCGTGAGGATCACCGGAAGCTGGAACGCGACCCCGAAGGCGAAGATCAGCTTCATCATCAGCGACAGGTAGTCGTCGACCTTGGGCAGCAATTCGATCGCGGCCTGGCCGTTGCCGCCGGTCTGCTGCATGCCGACTGAGAAGCGCGCCAGCATCGGCCAGACCAGCCCGTAGACGAGCAGCGCACCGAGCACGAAAAACACCGGCGTCGCCACGAGATAAGGCAGGAATGCCTGTCGTTCCTTGCGGTAGAGCCCCGGGGCGACGAACATATATATCTGCGTCGCGATCACCGGAAAGGCGAGGAAAGCCCCGCCGAACATCGCGAGCTTGAGCTGCACGAGGAAATAGTCGAGCAGGCCCGTGAAGATGAATTTCGAATCCGGCCCCGCGACCCAGATGTAGGGCCAGGTGAGCACATTGTAGACCTGCTTGGCGAAGAAGAAGCACAGCGCGAACATCACGCCGAAGGCGAGCAGCGCCTTGATGAGCCGCGACCGCAGCTCGATCAGGTGCTCCATAAGCGGAGCCTTGCTGGCCTCGATCTCGTTCTCGTCCTTTTCGTCCCTCACGCCCCGCCCTCCCCGACCTTGACGGGCGGAACGGGTGGCGCAGCGGGCGTGGCAAAATCACTTGCAGCTACCGGAAGCGGCGGCTCCGGCGGCGGGACGTGGAAGTCGGCAACCGGCGCAGGCGCCACGGAAGCCACCGGCGGCGGCAGCGCCTGCTGCTCGGCCGGGGCCGGCAGGGGCATGGCGCTCGCCGAGGTATCCTCCGTCACCAGCGGCGGCGGTGGCCCTGCCGGGATGGGTTCGGTAGCCGGCGGCGGCGGAGTGGGATCCTCGATCCGCGTCGCGGCCGTAACGCTGGAAACGATGTCGCGAGCGCTGTCACCAATGGCGTCGACCTCCTTCTTGAGGTCGGCCATCTCGGCTTCGCGGATCGCCTCCTGGAACTGGCCCTGGAACTCGGCGGCCATGCGCCGGACCTTGCCCATCCACATGCCGACGGTGCGCAGCACGCCCGGCAGCTCCTTGGGCCCGATCGCGATGAGCGCCACGACCCCGATGACGAGGAATTCGCTCCAACCGATATCGAACATCGACGTGTCAACTCCGAGGGACGCGCGTTGCGCGGCCGGCGCCCTGCGGGTCTCAATCTCCCGGAAGCGTGGCGAGGATTGCTATAGCGTTTCCGGCGCAGCGGAAAGCCGTCCGCCACACAAAACGCGACCAGTCAACGACCCTAGACCGTGCCGCCTTCGAAACGCCGTTCCGTGTCCGACCGCGCCTTCAGGCCGGGCGCCGTAGTATCGGCCCCCTGATGGTCGATGGTACGGACCGGCTCGGGCTTGGCCGCCTCGGCGACCGGCTTGTCGTCTTCCTGCATGCCCTTCTTGAAGGCCTTGATTCCCTGAGCGACGTCGCCCATCAGTTCGGAAATCTTGCCTCGTCCAAAGACGAGCAGCACCACTCCGATCACGATGATCCAGTGCCAGATGCTCAATGAACCCATCACTACCTCCACCGCGGCAAGCCGCGAGCCCCCACTGCCCCTTTGTTGGCGGCAACCTAGGCTTAGAGCGCGGCAAAAACAAGAACTTCTGGCCGTCGAATTCGACGCAGGCCCTGGCCCATAGCAGGCCCCCAACATGCCCGCTGCCGCCCGCCCCGAGGGCGCACCAGCCGGTTAGACGGGCCGCCTAGTCATCGTCGGCCACCCGCGGCGCGAGGCCGAGGTCGAGATCGCCGATCTCCAGCGGCTCCTCGTCGTCGCGCAGCGCCGGCTCGTCGGAGGGCACCGGCACGGTGAACCCGGGGGGCAGCCGGCCATCGAACAGACCCGCGCCTTTCAGTTCCTCCAGGCCCGGCAGGTCGCCCAGTGCCGCGAGACCGAAATGGGCGAGGAACGCCTCCGTGGTGCCGAAGGTCAGCGGACGACCCGGCGCCTTGCGGCGCCCGCGCGGCCGTATCCAAGTGGTTTCAAGGAGCACGTCGATCGTGCCCTTGGAGATCGAGACGCCGCGGATGTCCTCGATCTCGGCACGCGTCACCGGCTGGTGGTAGGCGATGATCGCGAGCGTCTCCATCGCGGCGCGCGAGAGCTTGCGCGGTTCGACGACGTCGCGAGCCATCAGCCAGGCGAGGTCGTTGGCGGTGCGGAACGTCCATTTTCCGGCAATCCGCACCAGGTTGACGCCCCGGTTCGCATAGTCCTCCTGCAGCGTGCCCAGGGCGGCCGCGAGGTCGACGCCGTCCGGCAGGCGCGCTGCGAGCGTCTTCTCGTCCAGCGGCGCGGCGGAGGCGAACAGCAGCGCCTCGAGCAGGCGGAGGTCATCCGGCCGGGAGTCGATCATGGCGGGATGTCGAACGATCGCATGGCTGCGAGCCAAGGCTCCCATGGGCACGTGTCCTTCCGTTACGCGTTGACGGGGCGCGGGTATTGATCGCCCGCACCATGTCCTTCACCGGCGGCGGCCCGCCTGCGCAGATAGATCGGTGCAAACGCGGCATGCTGGTGGACCTCGACCATCCCCTCGCGAACCATTTCCAGGGTGGCGGCAAAACTCGACGCCAGGACGGTCGGGAGCAGCGAGGGCTCGACCAAATAAGCGAGCAGGTACTGGTCGAGCCGGCTCCAATCCGTCGCGTCGCCGATCAGGCGCTCCATCGCGGCCCGGGCCTCCGCGAGCGACCACACCGTCCGCTTGGCGAAGCGGACGTGGGACAGCGCCCGCTTCTCCCGCTGCACCGCGTAGGCCGACAGCAGATCGTAGAGGGTCGCCGAATATTGCGGCCGCTTGACGTCGGCGATCTGCTCCGGGTCGCCCCGGGCGAACACGTCGCGATTGAGCTGCGGGCGTTCGCGGAGCCGTTCGGCCAGCGCGCGGAACGCTTCCAGGCGCTTGAGGCGGTACGCAAGCGAGGACGCCATGTCCTCCGCGCTCGGGCCGGGTCCGTCGGCGGCCTCGGGCAGGAGCAGGCGTGATTTCAGGTAGGCGAGCCAGGCCGCCATCACCAGGTAGTCGGCGGCGAGTTCGAGCCGCAGCCGGCGGGCCGCCTCGATAAACACGAGATACTGCTCCGCCAGCGCCAGAATGGAGATTTTCGCAAGGTCCACCTTCTGCTGTCGCGCGAGCGTGAGCAGCAGGTCGAGGGGCCCTTCGAATCCTTCGACATCGATGATGAGCGCCGGCTCGTCGGCGCCGCGATCGAGGTCGGTTTCGGCGGCGAAGGCCAGTTCGTCGCTCATGATGTCGCCACGCCTGCCGGTGGCCACGCGTCGAGCAACCGCGCGAACGCGGCGCGGGCGACGTCGAGATCGATGTCTTCGGGTGGACGGCGCGCCGCGAGCGCCGCTGCGGTGCGCCGGGCAGCCTCGCCTGGCAGCGAGGGTGTCTCGGCGGCGACCTCGCGCATCTCGTCGAGACGGCCGTTGCAGTGGAGCACGAGATCGCAGCCCGCCGCGAGCGCCGCGCGGCTGCGCTCAGCTATCGTCCCGGACAGCGCGCCCATGGAAACATCGTCGCTCATCAACGCCCCGGCGAACCCGATCGAATCACGAATCACGTCCTGGATCATAATCGCCGAAGTGGTCGCGGGCTCCCCATCAATCGCGCTGAACACAACATGTGCCGTCATCGCCAGGGGCAGGTGCGCAAGCGGCCGGAAGGCCGCGAAGTCGCTCGCCTCAAGAGTTTTCCTGTCGGCGTCCACCACGGGAAGCCGCAGGTGGCTGTCGGCGGGGGCGCGGCCGTGACCCGGGATATGCTTGAGCACCGGCAGCACGCCGCCTGCCAACAGACCCTTCGCCACGGCGCCGGCGAGCGCCGCCACCTGATCCGGGGTTTCGCCATAGGCGCGGTCGCCGATGATGCTGTCGGCGCCGGCGACCGGGACATCGGCAAGCGGCAGACAGTCGACATCGATGCCGACGGCGGCCAGATCGGCAGCAATGAGGCGGCCGCCAAGCTGCGCCGCGACCAAGCCTCGGTCCGAATGGCGCTCATAGATCGCACGATAAAAAGCGCCGGGAGGATATTTCGGCCAGTGCGGTGGCCCCAGGCGCTGGACCCGCCCGCCTTCCTGGTCAACCAGAATGGCGGCATCGCGTCCAACCACGTCGCGTAGTTCTCTCGTCAGAGCAACGACTTGCTGTGGCGTATCAATGTTGCGTTTGAAGAGGATGAAACCCCAGGGGTCCGCTTCGCGCAGGAACGCCCGCTCGTCGGCGGTCAGCTCCAGTCCGAAAATGCCGGTGATGAAGGCGCAACTCATTCGCGCGGATTAGACCGCGCAAATCTCCATGGTCAAGCAACGGCGGCTAATTCTTCTGGACGACGCACTGGCCGCCGGCGGCCTGCAGGCTGGAGCACATCTCCTTGGCCTGGTCGATGGTGGCGAAGGGGCCGACCTGAGCGCGGTAGTAGACGCCCTTCTCGCCGGAATCGAACTTGCGGATCATCGCCTGCTGGCTTCCCAGCACGGTCGGATACTTGCTCTGCAACGACCGGAACGACGCTTGCGCATCCAACTCGCTGCGCTGCGACGCGACCTGGACCACGAAGCCGCCGGAGACCGCGGCGTTACGCGCCGGCGGCGTCTGGGTCTGATTGCTGGTGACCCTCATCGGTGCATTGGCCGGAGGCGCCGCAGCCGGTGCACGGGTCGCGGGCGCGGTCGTGCCCGTGGCCTGGTCGGGACGGATCGGAACCGTCTTCACCTTCTTCGGCTCGCCGGCGGGGCCAGGACCGGCCTGCGGCGCAGTCTGCGGAGCGATGCCCGAAGGCGGAACGGTCCCCAGCAATCCCGGAATTCCGGCGCGCTGATTGGCGCCTTTCACATCCAGGGGCTCCTCGGGCGTGGTGCCGAGCTTTTCGGCACCGCCCTTGTCGCTGACGCGGTCGTAGATCTGCTTCACCGGCTGGTTGTCGGCGGTCGCAGGCGGCGGCACGACCTTGGTCGGCGCATCTTGGGCCTTGATGACCGGCGGCTGAGCAGACGACGAGGACGGGCCGGAGATGGCGCGATAGGCGAAAACGCCGCCGGTGCCGAGCACGGCGAGCCCGACCACTGCGGCGACCAGCGCCACGGCGCGCGGACGCCGCGAAGGGACCTCGTCGGCGTAAGCATCGGCCTGGTGGGCGTCGTCGTAATACTGGCCGGTCTCGTCGGCATGCGCCGGATCGTAGGAGGCGTCGTACTGCGCCTCCGCATAGCCATCCGCGCCGCCGGAATGAATGCCATCATGCGAAACGGCGTCATAATGGGCGTCGATGTGACGGGGCTCATCCTCGCGGCGGGCCTGCGACACAGGCGGGCTATACCGTGCGGCATCCTCGTAATGGGCGTCGTCATCGTGACTCGGTGCCGGGCTGGCCGCGACGGCCTGGCTGCCCGCGCCGCGCTGCCGCGCAAGCCAGCCGGGCGCCGACTGCGGCGCCTCGACATAGGGGGTCGCGGCGTCACGGCGCGGCGCCGGGCGCGCGCCTTCCGACCGTGGGTCGCGGAATGGAACATCCTGGCCGATGAGCCGGGCCAGCTCGGCGAGATGATCGTCGTTCGGCGTGCGCCCGCTCATGCTGGAGCCTGTTCCACTGGAACGTACGGGGCGATCGGTGTCGTCTACCATACTCATACTACCACCCGTTCCGGTATAGCACTCAAGGGGACGTTGGCGTCGATCGCGATTTTGATGACGTCAAACGGCACCGAGCGGATCACCGCATCTCTTCAGGAGCCTCGACACCGAGCAACACGAGCCCGGAAGCAAGGACACCAATCACGCCCTGCACCAATGCAAGTCGTGCCAATGTCATTTGTGGATCATCAAACATAATGAAGCGTAAATATGGCGCATCTTTAGCGCGGCTCCACTGCGAATGGAATTCGCTTGCCAATTCGTAAAGGTAAAACGCGATGCGATGAGGCTCATGAGCCGTCGCTGCCGATTCGACGAGCCGCGGATACAGCGCGATCTTCTTCATGAGCGCGATTTCCCCCTCGTCGTCGAGCCGTTCCAGCGGAGCCGGCGCAAGAAATTCTACAAGGCCGGCGGCATCGCCGGGAAGATCGGGAAACACCTCGCGCGCATTACGGAAAATCGAACGCCCGCGGGCGTGGCCATATTGTACGTAAAAGACCGGATTTTCCCGCGACTGCTCGATGACCTTGGCAAGGTCGAAATCAAGCACAGCATCGTTCTTCCGGTAAAGCATCATGAAGCGCACCGCGTCGCGGCCGACCTCCTCGACGACCTCCCGCAGAGTGACGAAATCACCGGAGCGCTTGGACATCTTCACCGGCTCGCCAGCGCGCAGAAGTTTGACCAACTGGACGATCTTGACGTCGAGATCGGCAGCCCCGCCGGTGATCGCCTTTACCGCCGCCTGCACGCGCTTGACGTAGCCGCCGTGGTCGGCGCCCCACACGTCGATCATCGACTTGAAGCCGCGATCGAACTTCGACTTGTGGTAGGCTATGTCGGAGGCGAAATAGGTATAGCTGCCGTCTGATTTCATCAGCGGCCGGTCGACGTCATCGCCGAACTGCGTGGCGCGGAACAGTGTCTGCTCACGGTCCTCCCAATCCTCGGGAAGCTGGCCCTTCGGCGGCTCCAGCCGGCCCTGATAGATCAGTCCCTTAGCGCGCAATTCCTGAATCGTTTCCTCAACGGCGCCGCCGTTGCCCGCGATCAGCGAACGCTCAGAGAAGAAGAGGTCATGGTTAACGTTCAGCGCCGCCAAGTCCTGGCCGATCTGCACCATCATCATGTCGATGGTCGTGGCGCGAACCAGCGGCAGCCATTCCGCCTCCGGCTTGTCCTTCAAGGAAGCGCCGTGCTCCGCCGCCAATGCTTCGCCGACGGGCTTAAGGTAGTCGCCTGGATAAAGGCCTTCCGGCATCGGCCCGATACTCTCCCCTAGGGCTTCGCGGTAGCGCAGGAACGCCGAGCGCGCGAGCACGTCGACCTGTGCACCGGCGTCGTTGATGTAATATTCCCGGGTGACGGCATGGCCCGCGAAGGCGAGCAGGTTGGCGAGCGCGTCGCCGAACACCGCGCCGCGGCAATGGCCGACATGCATCGGCCCGGTCGGATTGGCGGAGACGTATTCGACATTGACCTTGTCGTTAGCGCGCGGCGCCGTGCGGCCGTACTCCGAGCCTGCCTGCACCGCCGCGGCAAGCGCCTGCCGCCACACCGCCCGGTCCAGGGTCATGTTGATGAAGCCCGGGCCGGCCACCTCGACCTCGGTCACCTCGGGCAAGGTCCTGAGCTCAGCGGCTATTTTTTCGGCGAGGTCGCGCGGCTTGAACCCGGCGTCCTTGGCAAGCGCCATCGCGGCATTGGTGGCGAGGTCGCCGTGCCCGGTCTCGCGCGGCAGCTCGACGAGAATACGGGAGAGCTCCGGGGAGACCTTGAATTGATGCGTCGCCGCAACCCGTTCCACGGCGGACCGGACATGCGAGGTGAAGGTCGCGAAGACGTTCATGGGAGGGTCTTGAACTCTCGGCTCGTCCGCTCATTCCCGCGAAAGCAGAATCCAGTAGCTTATATTCAGATTCGGCCGTGTGGACCGGAGGTCTCCACCTTCTCGGGAACAAGCGGCCCATCTCAGACACGCGCCGACGGCATCACAAGGCGCGGCGGCCCCTAACGCAGTTCCGGGGTCGAGTCAAAGAAACGGGCATGCTCGACGAGCGCATAGCGGTCGGTCATGCCGGCGATGAAATCGGCGATGCGCCGCGCGCCGGTCGTCCGCATCGGCGACGTCGAGCCCCAGCGCCCACTCCGCCGGCATGTCGGCCGGGTCGGGCCCGAATAATGGGCGAACAGGTCGCGCACGACCCCCTCCGCCTCCGTCGACGACGCGGGCGACGCGCGGGATGGCGGTACATGCGCGGATAGAGAAAGCCCTTTATGCCGGCCTCAGCGCGCCGACCATCGCCGGCGAGAAGCCGATCAGCGGCTCCCCCGCGTTGCGCACATCGTCGGCCGAGCGGGCACCGGACGCCGCGAGCCGGCCAGCGGACTGCGCGATCGCGTCCTCGATCATGCGGGTGATGAGGCGGCGGACCAGTTCGTGGGCCGCCCTGCCCGCCTCCAGAGCCGGGATAGCGCGCGGAAATCTCGCGCAGGATGTCGCCGGCCAGTGCCACGTCGCCAAGGTCGCCGAGGCCGAACAGCTCGGCGCGCAGGCCGTCGTCGATATCGTGGGCGTCGTAGGCGATGTCGTCGGCGATCGCCGCCGCCTGCGCCTCCGCGCTCGGATAGCTCCAGAGTTGGAGGTCCTGGCCCTCGCCATAGAGTCGGATCGCCGCCGGCACGCCCTGCTCGGCGTAGCGTCCGACGGGACGACCGGCGCGGTCGGTGAGCGGGCCGTTATGCTTGACCAGGCCTTCCAGCGTCTCCCAGGTGAGATTGAGCCCGTCGAAATCGGCGTAGCGATGTTCCAGCTTGGTCACCAGCCGCAGCGCATGGGCATTGTGGTCGAAGCCGCCGATGTCCGCGGGCACGGCATCCAGCGCCTCCTCGCCGGCATGGCCGAACGGCGTATGGCCGAGGTCATGGGCCAGCGCCACCGTCTCGGCCAGATCTTCGTCGAGCGCCGAGCGTGCGCGCCAGCGCGCGGGCGATCTGCGCCACTTCCAGCGAATGGGTCAGCCGGGTGCGGTAATAGTCGCCCTCATGCTGCACAAAGACCTGGGTCTTGTGCTTGAGGCGGCGAAAGGCGGTGGAATGGATGATGCGGTCGCGGTCGCGGCTGGAACAGCGGTGCGGGTGGCGCTTTCCGGCTCGGGATAAGAGCCGCCCGCGGCTGTCCCGGGGCCTCGCGGCATAGGCCGCCCGCGCGCGCCCCGGCTTCGATCGCCATGCCTGCCCGCGGATCGTGATTTGGTTTCGGCGACCCGGCACTACATAGAGGCAGCGGATTCTGGCAAATCGCATGATGCGACCATGACGGCGACCCGTCACCGTCACCGACCGCGCCGCCCGGCGGATCGCCGAGATCCTCAAGGGCGAGCCGACCGGGCGCCTGCTGCGGGTGGCGGTGACCGGCGGCGGCTGTTCCGGCTTCCAGTACAATTTCGCCCTCGACCGACCCAGCCGACGACGACCTGGTGGTGGAGAAGGACGGCGCCAAGGTGCTGATCGATCCGGTGTCGCTGGATTTCCTGGCCGGCGCGGAAATCGACTTCACCGACGACCTGATCGGCCAGGCCTTCAAGGTCAACAATCCCAACGCCACCGCCTCCTGCGGCTGCGGCACCAGCTTCACGATCTGATTCAGCGCGATTGTTGCCTTATCCCGGCGTGGCCGAGGCAAGGCCACGTCTCGCCGTCAGCACGCTCTGTTAGAATGCCCGCTCACCGCGACGCCGCGCCGCCGAGACGATCATCGTCCGTGCGACGGAATTCGAAAATCTTGCGGAAAAATCCCGGCGCAACCACCGACATCGGGTTGACCCGCAGCGTCATGCTGCTGGGTGGCCCGACCACCTCGAACGTGATGCCGAGCAAGCCCTCGTTCTTGCCGCCGGAAAGGATGGGCCCGATGATCGGCAGCACTTGCGCCGCCATGTTGTTGAGCGCATAGGCCGGCACGAAGGTGCCGCGCAGGCGCACGTCATCGCGCTGAAAGTCCACTTGGCCATCGAACGTCGCGCCGACCGCCGGTCCCGACACCACGCCCTCGCGGATGGTCAATTTTCCCGGCGACCGCGTGAAGTCGAGACGCGCGCGGGCAAATTCCACGCCCCCGCTCTGTGGCGCGAAAGAGCGCGTCGCGCCGTCGCCGGTGGGAGTGCTCGAAGCGACGCGATCCAGCGCGGCCTCCCCTCGCACCGCGAATCCACGGATCGATACCACGCCGTTTTGCGGCGCGTGATCGACGGTGGGCGGGTCGATCTCGACGGCCATCGTCCCGCCTTCCATGCGCGGATACATGTCGGTGAAGCGGAACATCGCTCCGGCATCGGCGGTTTCAAGATAGACCACCTGGCGCCCGCCGCGCCCGCGCAGATCGCCGGTCAAAGGCGCGTCGCGGCCGAGTTTGGAATTGAGCGACAGGGTCCGGATTTGGCCGGCGCGCCGCGAAAGCCGAAGGTCGAGACTGCGCAGCGTCTCGCCATGGAAACCGACGACCGCGCCGAGCTTGATGTCGAGGTCGAAATCATAGGTGGACTTCTTGGGTTTCTGGTCCGAGGCGCCGCTGGTCAAAGCCTTGATGAAGCCGCGGCCGTCATAGACGTCGCCGCGCATCGTCACGCGCAGCGTGCCGTCGGGTGCGCGGTCCGCCTTGAGCGACGCCTTGTCGCCGTCCGACAGCGCGAAGGTCGAGAAATTGACCGCGATCACATCGCCGTCTGGCTCGATCTCGAGGTTGCCCTTCACCAGCGCGCCCGCGCCTTCAACCACGATGTCATCGAAGCGGCGGGAGTTCTGCTTCTCGGTCAGCACGAACGTGGCGCGCGCCGCACGGCCGGCGGGCTTGCTCCAGCCCGGCAGGAGGTCGGCGACCTTGGCTTCCCTCAGGTCGGCATCAATGGCGTAGCGGTTGTCGCGCTCGCCGTTGCCGATGCGCCCGCTGATCTTCATCGGCACCGCCCCGGTCAGCGTGCTGCCGAGGTCGAAGCCCATGCGGGCGCGGGCGGCGTCGTCGAGAACGGTCTGGGCGCGCACTTCCGCATCGCCGTCGCCGCGCGGCTTGCGATAATCGGTGGCGACCATCGCGTTGCCGATCTTGACGTCGCCCTTGACTTGGAATCCTTGCGGGTTGGCGACGAATTTCAGCGTCGCCGCCTCCGCCCTTGAGGCCGCGCACGACCTTTTCGGCCGAGAAATTCGTGACGTCCGCATCGACCTGATAGACGAACGCACCCTTGGGCGGCTCGGGCATCAGCGGCCAGGCGAGACTTACCTGCGCCGCCATGGCGCCCCGCATGGTCGACGGATCGATCGGCACGGAGGCTGCGCTGTTCAGGGGCTCCATCCCCATGAGCTCGACGGCGGCGTCGACCCCGCCGTCGACCCGCATTCTGATGCGCGCCGCCGACGGCTTGAGGCTGGTATCGGCCACCTCGAACGTGCCGTTCGAAAGCAAGAGCTTCTTGCCCGACTGCAGGTCGATCGTGGCGCGGCCGACCGTGACCTTCGCGGTCTTGCCGGTGACGCGGACTGCGATATCGGCGTCGCGGATGGCGGGCAGTGTCTCGACCGGTTTCAGCGTCGCGTTGGCGACGATCTCAACAGACAGGCCATCCTCCGGCATGGGCGGCCCTTTCGGGCTGAACTCCGGCCACGTCGCATTGGCGGCGATCACGACGCGCTCAACGGTGCCGGTCGGCACATGCTCGACGACCCAGTTGCGGGCGTCGGTCGCAAGGAAGACGGGCCAGATCCGCTTGAACGCAGCGATCGACATGCGGGTGGCGGCGACCCCGAAGGTCAGCCGCGGATCGATGCCCGAATAATCGACGCCTCCGGAAAACGCCAAGCCGGCGCTCATGCCGTTGAGGTCGCCCTGATCGATGTCGATGCGACGCTTGGCGGGGTCGATCCGGGCCCGCAGGCTAATTGCGATCCAGGACCAGCGGCGTCTCCCGGGCGCGATCCGCCGTGCCCAGCACGATCACGCCGCGCGTCACGCTCAGCGGCCAGGCGCCGCCGGGTTCGCGCGGCATTTCGAGTTGCGCCAGCAGCTTGATCTGGTTGCCCCCGGACTGCACCTCGACGGGCATCTGGAGCACCCTGTTCGTGCTGTCCCACCGCCACTGGAGCTGGGCTTCATCGACGAGAAATCGGGTCTTGGGGTCGCCGTCGCCGACGAAACCGGCACCGACCACGATCCGTCCCTCGCCAGTCAGCATGCTGCCGTCCGGCGCGATCTCCGCGCGCAGGATGGCGGAGAGAGGCATATCTGCCTCGAAACCGCTATTGGACCGCAGCGCGAGCAGGATGTCCTTGGGCGAGACGTCGCGCACGACCGCCTCGACGGCGCGCCGGCCGTCTTCACGCGGCGTCACCGTCGCCGTCACCGACCACGGCCCGTCGGTCCCGCTCGACGTCAAGGTGAAGGCGACACCGCCCTCCTTAGGGCGCGTGAAACTCAGGTTGATATTCTCGAAGCTCCAATTCTTGCCGCTGCGGCGATCGTCGACCACCACGCTGCCGTTCTTGAGGCCGATCTCGGTGAGGTCATGGCCGTCGAGCCCGAGCGCATTGAGGCCGTCGAGCCAGCCGAGCAGCGCCGCGAAGACGTCCTGACCGGCGGGAGCGGGCTGGACGCCGTTGCTTGGTCCCAGCGGGGCGGCAGGCGCGTGTCCCGGCGCCGGCGCAACCGAGCCGACCACGAACGAGGAATCGGCGCCGGCGGACTTCTCGGCGCCCGCCGATATGGACACTTGGCCGTCGGCATCGACCCGCAGCGCCATGGTGGCGCCGATCAGGCTCAGCCGGACCGCCTGAAGCTGGCCGCGGAACAGATTGGCGCCGGAGATTCCGACTTCGGCTTTCGGCGCGCTCGCCACCACGGCGCCGTTGGCGCCGCGCACCACGACGTCGCGAAGGCGCAACGCGGTGCGGCCGTCATCGTCGCGTTCGAGCTGGGTGCCGCCGACCTCGACGTGATGGCTGCCGCCGAAGCGCTCCTCGACCGCGGAGATCAGCCAAGGCGTCGCCAAGTCCAAGGCAAGAGGACCGCTCGCCAGCCGCCACCACAGGAGACCGCTGCCCAGAATAGCCAGTCCGGCCAGCACCCCGCCCGTTGCCATGAGACGGCGCAGCCACGGACGCGACGGCCGCGTCATCAGGCATGCGATGCCGTGGCTGGGCTCGTTGGAGTCGTGCCCTTTTCCGGCCCGCGCCGCCGTCAGCGCACGCCAATGGATGTGCAACGCCGCCCACGTCCGGCTCGCCGTCGATGATCCTGACTTGATGTGGCGTTCGTTCATGCCTCGCCGGGCAGCCCCTTTGACCCAAATACGAATTGACGCGCCGCTAGCGGCAGGGCAATCCGACCAGTCGGCTCGATCCCCGAAGCACTCCGCCGAATACCCGCTCGACTTGTTCTGTTTGCGCTTAGAATGACCCGGGGAAAACGACGAAAGGAAGGCGCATGGCTCCGGCTCCGGGCGAGATGGCTCCCGATTTCACACTGCTCCGCGATGGTGGCGGCAGCGTGTCGCTCGCCGACTTCAAGGGCCGCAATCTCGTCGTGTTTTTCTATCCGCGCGCCGACACGCCGGGCTGCACGCGGGAATCGATCGCATTTTCCGCGCTGGAGCCGGCATTCGCCAAGGCCAACACGGGGGTGCTCGGCGTCTCGGCCGATCCGGTCCGCAAGCAGGAAGCATTCAAAGCCAAGCACAAGCTTTCCGTTCCCCTGGCGTCCGACGAGACGCACGGCATGATCGAAGCCTACGGCGCCTGGGACAAGAAATCCCTCTACGGGCGGTTCTTCATGGGGGTCGTCCGCATGACGGTCCTGATCGATTCCCGCGGGCGCATCGCCCGGGTATGGCCCAAGGTGAAGGTCGACGGCCACGCCGAGGACGTACTGGCCGCCGCCCAAGCGCTGTGACGCCATGAAAGTCCAATCCGGTCAATATGGTTAGCGATGTCAGACTCTTAGCACATCGGCCTTTTCGAAAAATTAACCATGACTTGGTCAGATCCCGGCTTATTTCGCGTGCGTCGGCCCGGCGATGAGGGAGCGGCGCTGGAGTGCCGATGTCATACCAAAGCAATTTCAAACGCCGCATCGACCATGACGGCACGGCCCATCCGGCCATGCTGCCCGCGGATGCGGGACGTCGAATCGGCGCCACCGCATACACGTTCCGTCTCGCGACCCGGCAGTGGCAGGTGCGGCCGGTGGCGTTCTGGAGCCTTGTCGGCCTGCTTGCCGTGATGGCCACGTGGTCGGCGGTGACCGCGACCTATTTCGCATTCCGCGACGAGATCCTGGCGGGCCTGATCGCGCGCCAGGCGGAGATGCAATACACCTACGAGAACCGCATCACCGACATGAAGGGCGAGGTCGATCGCCTCACCAGCAAGCAGATCCTCGACCAGGAGCAGTTCGAGTACAAGCTGGATCAGATTGTCCGCCGCCAGGCGAAGCTTGAATTGCGCGCGTCCGCCCTGTCCAACGTGCCGGACCTCAACCCCACCAAATCGCCGAAGCCGCCGGGCGCCGCCGGGATGTCCGAAACGCCCCCGGCCGTGCCGAAGCCGTCCCCCATCAGCGACACGCGGGATCTCGCGCCGTCCTCCGGCCGGGGAGTCTGGCTCCAGCCGCGGCCCGCGGGACCGGAAGCCAATCAGGCCGCGGTCTTCCGTCGGGCATCCGTCATCGAGACCACGCTACGCAACCTCCAGGCGTCGCTCGATCGCGTCGAGGGGTATCAAGGCGCCGCCCTGAATGCGCTTGCGGACATCTACGACACCCGGGCGCGGCGCGTGCGCGGCGTTCTCGCCGATCTCGGCATGGACCTCGCCAAGGTCCCGCCGGCTGCCGCAACGGGCGGTCCCTTCGTGCCCGTCACGGCACCGCTGCCGAATGCCGACACGTTCGAGCTCCAGCTCCACCGCATCAATATCGCCCGCTCGCAGCTCGAGCGGCTGCATCAGGCGCTGGTGACCGTACCGATCCGCAAGCCGATCCCAGGCGACCTCGAATTGACCTCCGGTTTCGGTGTCCGGCTCGACCCCTTCATCCGTGCGCCGGCGATGCACACCGGCGTCGACCTGCGCGGCAACGTCGGCGATCCGGTCCACGCTACCGCCGCCGGCACCGTGACCCAGGCAGGCTTCAACGGCGGCTACGGCAAGATGGTGGAGGTCGATCACGGCAACGGCTTCTCCACGCGCTACGGCCACCTGTCGTCTGTCGACGTGGTCGAAGGGCAGACCATCCGTATCGGCCAGGTGGTCGGCCGCATCGGCATGACCGGACGAACTACCGGTCCCCACCTGCACTACGAGACCCGGGTGGATGGCGACGCCGTCGATCCGCAAAAATTTCTCCGGGCAGAGCGCCGGCTGGACGCACCGCTCTAAGATCATACCGTCGGCGATTCTGCCGGCGTGCCCGGCGCGTGATGGGAAAGTCGCTCCTTGCGGCCACCGCAATCGTGTCCATCCTATCCGGAGCGGCCATGACCTCTGAGCCCATCATCCTGTACGCCGCAGGCAGTCTGAGGGTAGCGCTGACGGATGTGAGCCGAGCTTTCGAAGCTTCGACCGGCATCGTCATAACGGCGAAATACGGCCCGTCCGGCCTGCTGAAGGATGAAATCGCCGCCGGCGCCAAGGCGGAGGTGTTCGCCTCCGCCAACATGGAGCATCCGCAGGCACTGGCGTCCGCGAAGCGCAGCGGGCCGGTCGCGCTGTTCGCGCGCAACAGGCTGTGCGCACTGGTGCGGCCTGGAATTGCGGTAACGGCATCCGGCCTGCTCGACCTCATGCTCGGTCCCGCCATCAAGCTCGCCACATCGACGCCGAAAGCTGACCCGTCCGGCGATTATGCGTTCGAGGTCTTCCGCAAGGCCGAAGCCCTCAAGGCGGGCGCGCAGGCGACCCTGGAAATGAAGGCGCTTCAGCTCACCGGCGGGCCGGCGAGCCCTGCCCCGCCCCCGGACCGCAGCATCTATGGCGCGCTGATTGCGGACGGACGGGCCGACATCTTCCTCACCTACTGCACCAATGCGACCGCGGCGCACAAGGAGAATGCCGGCCAGCAGGTCGTCGCGCTCCCCGAGGCGCTTGCGGTCGTCGCCGATTATGGCCTCACCGTCATCGCGGACGCCGCGCCGGGGGCTTATCGCTTCGCCTTGTTCGTCCTATCTGTGGAAGGGCAGCGCATTCTCGCCAGCCATGGATTTGCCGCACCCAATCGTCCTCAATGAGGAGACCGCCATGAAGATCAGCGCACGCAACAAGCTCAAGGGGACAATCCTTGAGGTGAAGAAGGGCACGACGACAGCGCATGTGCGCATCGACATCGGGGGCCAGATCATCACCTCGGCGATCACCAATGAGGCGGTCGACGAGTTGAAGCTCGCCAAGGGCCAAGCCGCCTACGCCATCATCAAGGCGAGCGATGTGATGATCGGAGTGGATTAGTTGCGCCGTAATTTTCGCGAGTACGTCTGATGATCGGGCGCCGCGGATTCATCGCCGGCGTCGCCGGCACATTGATGGCGCCGCGTTTCGCGAGTGCTGCCGCCGTCACCGACTCTGCCGGACGCGCGGTGACGTTGCCCGGCCGTGTCGAGCGCGTGTTTCCCGCTGGCCCGCCGGCGGCGATTTTGCTTTACACGCTGGCGCCGGATCTGCTGGTCGGCTGGCCGCGCGCCAACCGGCCGGAAGAGCGCGAATTCCTCCTGCCCGACATCGGTGGGCGGCCCGAGATCGGGCGCCTCACGGGACGCGGCAACACCGCCAATCTCGAAGCGGTTCTGGCGCTCAAGCCCGACCTCATCCTCGACGTCGGTTCGATCAATGCGACCTACGTGTCGCTGGCCGAGCGGACGCAGGAGCAGACGGGCATCCCCTATGCGTTGCTAGACGGACGTTTCTCGGCAACCGCCTCGACCTACCGTACGCTTGGTGCGCTGACCGGGCGGCAGGCCGAAGGGGATGCCCTCGCCGACTATTGCCAGCACACGCTCGCCACGATCGCCGGACGCATCGCGCACGTGCCGCAGGACAAGCGTCCCGCCGTGTACTTCGCGCGCGGGCCACGCGGGCTGGAGACAGGCCTCGGCGGCTCGATCAACGTCGAGACGCTTGAGCTGCTGGCACGCAACGTCGCGGCGGACGCCAAGGGCGGGCTGGCGCGCGTCTCCATCGAGCAGGTGCTGCTGTGGAACCCCGATGTCATCGTCACCATCGACCAGGAATTCGCCGGTGCCGTACGGCAGGACCCGACATGGGCCGGCGTCGCTGCCGTGGGCGGGGGCCACATACACCTGTCGCCGAAGCTGCCGTTCGGCTGGATCGACTTCCCGCCGTCGGTGAACCGCATCATCGGGCTGTGGTGGCTGGCGAAGATCCTCTATCCGGATTTGTTTCCGGAAGACCTGCGTCCGATCGCCAAGGACTTCTACCAGCGCTTCTATCATGTGAGCATCAGCGACGCGCAACTCGACCGCGTTCTGGCGGGACGCGATTGAGACGTTGCCGATCTGCCTCACGCGCTGTCTTGGCCGGGCTCATACGCATCCATGCCTTGCTTTGAAGCGACAACGATAACAAGAAGGCTTGGACGGCCGGGGCAAGCTCGGCCATGACGAGTCAGAGCACTCGGCCAATGCCTCGCACCGCCGCCCCCGGCTTTCTGATCGCTCTCGGAATCCTCCTTTTCGGGCTGGCGCTGGCGTTCACAATTGGCCGCTATCCGATCGGCCTCGCGGATGTGCTGAACGTGCTTGCCGCAAAGCTGACGGGGCATCCGTCCGGCACGTCACCGGCCATCGAAAACGTTGTCCTGCAGGTGCGCGGACCGCGCGTGCTCTCTGCGGTGCTGGTCGGCGCGGCGCTCGCGGTCGCCGGCACCGCGTTCCAGGGGCTGTTCCGCAATCCGCTGGTCTCACCGGACATTCTCGGCGCGTCGTCGGGCGCGGCGCTTGGCGCCGTCGTCGGCATCTATCTCTCGCTCGGCGTCATCGGCATCCAGGCCCTCGCCTTCGCCGGTGGCATCGTAGCGGTCGCAGCGGTCTATGCGATCGGTTCCGTGGTGCGGTCACGCGATCCCGTCCTGGTTCTGGTGCTTACCGGCGTGGTCGTCGGTTCGCTGCTCGGCGCCGGCGTCGGCCTCGTGAAGTACCTCGCCGATCCCTACAACCAGCTCCCGGCAATGACCTTCTGGCTGCTTGGCAGCCTTGCCGCCACGACCGTGTCCGATCTCTGGCCGCTGTTCGGTCCGGTAGCGCTCGGCACGCTGGTGCTGCTGGCGCTGCGCTGGCGCATGAACGTGATGTCGCTGCCCGACGAAGAAGCGCGCGCGCTTGGCGTATCAACCGGACCGCTGCGCGTAGCGATCGTCGCCGCCGCCACGCTGGTGACGTCTGCGAGCGTGGCCACCGCCGGCATCATCGGCTGGGTCGGGCTCGTGGTGCCGCATCTGGCGCGCACGCTAGTCGGGCCGGACTTCGCCCGCCTGCTGCCCGCCTCAGCAATCCTCGGCGGGGGTTATCTCCTCCTCATCGACACGCTGGCGCGCAACGTCGCGCCGATCGAGATTCCGCTTGGAATCCTAACGGCCGCGGTGGGCACGCCGTTCTTCATCTGGCTGCTTGCGGGCGTGCCAGAAGACATGGTCGTGAGCGAGACGGCCAAGACGCTCGAAGGACGAAACCTCGCCATCGGTTACGCCGACCGCGTGGTCGGGGCCGGTCTCGACGTCACGCTCGCCACCGGCGAGGTGCTGGCGCTGCTCGGGCCCAATGGTGGCGGCAAGACGACGCTGCTCAAGACCCTGCTCGGGCTGCTGGCCCCGAAGGCCGGCGAGGTGCGGATCGGCGGCAAGGCGCTGCATGCCCTACCCGCCCCGGAGCGCGCGAAGCTCGTCGCCTATGTGCCGCAGACCCACATCGCGACCTTTGCCTTCACAGTCGAGACCGTGGTGCTGATGGGGCGCACCGCCCATGGCAGCCTGTTCACGAGGCCGAGCGCCGCAGATCGCGCTATCGCAAGAGCAATGCTTGAACGCTTCGGAATCGCGCATCTCGCCGAGCGGCCTTATACCGAAATCTCAGGCGGCGAACGCCAGCTTGCCCTCCTTGCGCGCGCGCTGGCACAGGAGCCACAGTTCGTCGTCCTGGACGAGCCGACTGCGAGCCTCGACTTCGGCAACCAGGGCAAGGTGATGCGCGAGATCAAGGCGCTCGCGGCGGGCGGCCACGGCGTGCTCTTCACCACCCACGACCCAAATCATGCGTTGCGTGCCGCCGATCGCGCCTACCTGTTGCGCGATGGAGTACGGATCGCAGAAGGACCCGTCGGCGACGTGCTGACAAAGGCGCAGCTTGAGGCGGTGTACCAAGCGCCGGTCGAGACCCTCACGGATCCTGCGACCGGCGCAGCGGCATTCCTGCCGGGATAACCGTCAATCCACGCTCACGCCGGCGAACTTGACGACCTTTTCCCACTTGTCGGTTTCCGACTGCGATGATCTTGCCGAAGTCTTCCGGTGTGCCGCCCATCGGCGAGCCGCCAAGGTCGGCGAGCCGCGCCTTCATCTTGGGATCGGCAAGCGCCTCGTTCACCGTCTTGTTGATTTTGGCGATGATCTCCGGCGGCGTGCCCTTCGGCGCGCCGATGCCGAACCACGCGCTCGCCTCGTATCCGGGCACCGTCTCGGCCAGGGTCGGCACGTCGGGCAGCGCCTCGTTGCGTGTGGTTGTCGTGACGGCGAGCGCGCGGAGCTTGCCGCCCTTGATGTGGCCGATCGAGGACGGCAGGTTGTCGAACAGCACCTGGACTTGGCCGCCGATCATGTCGTTGAGCGCCGGACCCGCTCCGCGATACGGAACGTGCGTCATCTTCACGCCTGTCATCGCCATGAACAATTCACCCGACAGGTGCACCGAGGTGCCATTGCCGGACGACGCCATGTTGACCTTACCGGGGTTGGCCTTGGCATAGGTGATGAACTCGGCGACCGTCTTGGCTGGAACCTCCGGATTGACCTCCATCACGTTGGCGACGCGGATGATGCCGGCGACCGGCGCGATGTCGCGGATGAAGTTGAAGGACAGCTTCTTGTAGAGCGAGGCGTTGATGCCGTTCGCGGGATTGACGAGCAGGATCGTGTAGCCGTCCGGTGCGGCGTTGACGACGGTTTCGGTGCCGATGTTATTGCCGGCGCCCGGCTTGTTCTCGATGACGAACTGCTGGCCGAGCTTCTCCGACAGATACTGTCCGACGATACGGGCCAGGATGTCGGTGGTGCCGCCCGCAGGATAGCCGACCACCCAGCGCACCGGCTTGTTGGGGTAATCGTCAGCCGCCGCGGCCAAGTCGGGCGCGAGGGACAGAACGGCCGCCGCGAGGGCGAGATGACGCAAGAGCTTCACGTGCTTCCTCCAATTTTTGTGGCCTGACGATCTGGCCCGCACCCATCGGCACGGCTCGTCGCCATAACCTTGCGTGGTATTTTAGATGGCGCATCGATCGGATGCACCCGGAATCATGAGCCGCTTGCCTGGCGTCACTCCGCCTTGGCGCCGGAGAATTCCACCACCTTGGCCCATTTCGTGGTCTCGGCCTGGAGAAAGGCACCAAAGTCGGCGGGCGTCCCCGGCATGAGAATGCCGCCGAGGTCTTCCAGCCGCGTTTTCATCTTGGGGTCGGCGAGCGCCTCGTTCACGAGACCGTTGAGCTTGGCGATGATTTCCGGCGGCGTGCCGGCGGGCGCGCCGATGCCGTACCATGAGCTCGCCTCGTAATTCGGCACGACCTCGGCAACAGCGGGCACGTCCGGCAGCGCCTTCGAGCGCATCGCCGTTGTGACGCCGAGCGGCCGCAGCTTGCCGGCGCGGACGTGCTCGAGCGACGCCGGCATATTGTCGAAGATCACCTGCACGCGGTTGGTGAAGAGATCGCCGAAGGCCGCGGAGGAGCCGCGGTAGGGTACATGCGTGAGCTTCACGCCGGTCATCGCCTGGAATAGTTCGCCCGCCATATGGACCGAAGTGCCGGTGCCCGACGAGGCCATGTTCACCTTGCCCGGGTTGGCCTTCGCGTGAGCGATGAACTCCGCGATGGTGTTGGCCGGCACGTCCGGATTCACCTCCATGAGGTTCGGCACGCGCATCATGCCGGCGACCGGCGCGATGTCCTTCAGAAACGTGAACTGAAGGTTCTTGTAGAGCGTGGTGTTGATGGCGTTGTTAGGGGCGACGAACAACAGGGTGTAACCATCCGGCGGCGCCGCGATGGCGTTGCGCGCCGCCAGATTGCCACCTGCCCCACCGACATTCTCGATCACCACCTGCTGGCCGAGCCGGTCCGACAGATACTGTCCCATGATGCGGGCAACCAGATCGGTCGGCCCGCCGGCCAGGAAGCCGACGATCCAACGAATTGGGCGGTCGGGATATTCAGCGGCGGCGGGCATGATGCTGAGTGCCAGCAACGTCAGGATAACAGCCGGCAAGCGAGCCAAACGCCTCATAAATCCCTCCCTATGTTTTACCGCCGTCTTATGACCAGCGGCGCTTATTCCGCAGCGGCGTGACGTCGCGTCGGCGCAGGAACGGTGCGGCCCAGAGTGCCGGCCGCCTCGATCCATTCTCCGATGACATCTTGCACGTTAGCCAGAGCGTCCTCCGGACTTTCGCCATCCGACATGCAGCCCGGCAGATCAGGCACGAGCGCCACGAACCCGCCGCCTTGGTCCGCGTCGAGTGGTTCAATGATCACAGGGTAATCAAGCTTGGCCATCCTGTTCTCCGATCACCGCATCGATGAAGCGTACGAGCTTCCGCACATAGATCGGCTTCAACGGCGGGTGGCGCGGTATCGTCAGGATATCACGCTGCGATGCGTGGGCTACCTTGTAATGCGAGCCACCGCTCTGCGGAAGGCACTGTACGCCGTACTCCCGGCATAGTGCGTCGACATCCGAGACAGTCCAGTTCCCCGGTCGGTTGGCGTTCATGCGCTCCAACGGCGGCCTGTCACTCCACATCCTCCACGCTCTCCGGCCCGGTGCCGAACGCCTTCTGCGCCAGCGTCGCCTCCATGAACGGATCGAGCTCGCCGTCGAGCACGCCGCCGGTGTCGGAGGTCTGCACGCCGGTGCGCAGGTCCTTGACCATCTGATAGGGCTGAAGCACGTAGGAGCGGATCTGGTGGCCCCAGCCGATATCGGTCTTGGCAGCATTGGCAGCCGCGGCGGCCTCCTCGCGCTTCTTGAGCTCCGCCTCGTAGAGCTTGGCGCGCAGCATATCCCAGGCCTGCGCGCGGTTGCGGTGCTGCGAGCGGTCGTTCTGGCAAAACACGACGGTATTGGTGGGCAGGTGCGTGAGGCGCACGGCCGAGTCCGTCTTGTTGACATGCTGGCCGCCGGCGCCGCTCGCCCGCATGGTGTCGACCTTGACGTCGGATTCCTTGATGTCGACGACGATGCGATCGTCGATCACCGGATAGATCTTCACGCTCGCGAATGAGGTATGGCGCCGCGCATTGGAATCGAACGGCGAAATGCGCACGAGGCGGTGCACGCCGTCCTCGGACTTCAGCCAACCGAAGGCGTTATGGCCTTTGATCTGGATAGTCGCCGACTTGAGGCCAGCCTCCTCGCCCGGGGTCTCCTCCAGATATTCGACCTTGAAGCGATGCTTTTCCGCCCAGCGCGTGTACATGCGCATGAGCATGTTGGCCCAGTCCTGGCTCTCGGTGCCGCCGGCACCGGCATGCACCTCGAGATAGCTGTCCATGGCGTCAGCCTCGCCGGAGAGCAATGCCTCGAGCTGCCGCCTCGCCACTTCGGCCTGTAGCTTCTGGAGCAACTCCTCGGCATCGGCGACAACCTTGTCGTCGCCCTCGGCCTCGCCAAGCTCGATAAGCATGGTCTGATCGTCGAGGTCCTGCTCGATACGGCCGATGGCGTTGAGTTGGTCTTCGAGCGCAGTGCGCTCCTGCATCACGCGTTGCGCGCGCGCCTGGTCGTTCCAGAGGCTCGGGTCCTCGGCCTGATGGTTCAATTCCGCGAGGCGGATCTTGGCCTGGTCGAAGTCAAAGATGCCTCCTCAGCAGCCCGACCGACTGCTTGATCTCTTCGACGATGGACAGAATCTCGGCGCGCATGGCAAATCCGGGAAAAGGCGTTGGCCGCAGTCACACCGCGTGTAGCCGCCGTATCGCCGATGCGCAACCCGCTTCAGGAGGCCGCCGCCTGCACCGCCGGTTCGATGGCAAACAGCGCCTCCGTATCATCTCCGGCGATCGCCCGTCCGAACAGATATCCCTGCCCTTGCTGGCATCCCTTGGCGAAAAGCTCGGATTGCTGCCCCGCATCCTCGATTCCCTCCGCCGTAACGGTGAGACCGAGGCCGTGGCCAAGACCGATCAGTGCGCTGACGATCTCCGCGCTCTCGCGCTCGGCCCCCATGTTGGCGACGAAGCTGCGGTCGATCTTGATCTTGTCGAGCTTGAAGTTCCGCAAGTGATAAAGGCTGGAATAGCCGGTGCCGAAGTCGTCGAGCGCGATCCTCACGCCGGCCGCGCGCAACGACGCCCAGGATCTCCTTCGCCGCTTCGAGGTCGCGCACCAGCGCGCTTTCGGTGATCTCGATCTCGAGCCGGCAGGGCAATAGTTTGGTTTCGCCGAGAATCGTGAGGACGCGCAGACCGAATGTGCGGTCCTTGAGTTGCAGCGGCGAAATGTTGAAAGACAGGATGACGTTCGGCGGCCAGGTATGCGCGACCAGACAAGCCGCGCGCAGGAGATGATCGCTCAGTTCATAAATCAGCCCGAGTCCTCTGCGATCGGGATAAAACGCTCCGGCGGGATGTCGCCGAGATCCTTATGCGTCCACCTGGCCAACGCCTCGAAGCCAACAATCTTCTGGGTCTTGAGGTCGATCAGGGGCTGAAAGAACGGCCGCACGTCCTGGCGCGCGATGGCCTCCCGCAGTTCGCGCTCCATGAATTCCCGCTCGCGGACATGACGGTCCATTTCCGCATCGAAGAACCGTAGCGACGATTTGTGGTCGGACTTCGCCTTGTAGAGCGCCACGTCGGCGCGCCGCATTATCTCCTGTGGAGTGCTCTGGTCGAAGGGAAACAAGCAGATGCCGACGCCAGTGCCGAGCCGGTGGCGGACATTCGCGATACTGATGGGCGCCGATATCGCGTCGATCGCCCGCAGCGCGATTCCGGTCGCGGCCTCCGGTCCGGTAAGATGCTGCGCAAGGATGCCGAATTCGTCTCCACCGAGCCGCGCGACAAGGTCTCCCTCGCGTACCGAACGGCACAGACGTTCGCCGATGATGATCAGCGCTTCGTCGCCGGAGCCATGCCCGTAAACGTCGTTGACCTGCTTGAAACCGTTGAGGTCGAGCAGCAGGAGCGCGTGGGCTCCACCGCCGCCGGGAGGGGCGCCGATCGCCGCCCGCAGCGCCTCGTCGAATCGGCGGCGGTTGGGCAGGCCCGTGAGCGGGTCCTGCAAGGCCAGTTCGCGTGACCGCTGCTCGGCGGCGATTCGCCTTGCCGTCTCGCGCCGCTGTTCATTGGATCGCCGCCAAGCGAAGATGAGAAGGCCCAGGCAGAGCACCGCGCCAATGATCGGCATCTCATCCGGCTCAATGACTCCTCGAAGGGGCAGTCCGTTGGTCACGAATACATCGACTTCAAGAAGTACGTAAGTAGTGACGAGAAGCGCGCCAGCCAGGAGAGCGAGGTCCTGGATTTTTACTCGATTGCGCACGAGGAACCTCTTGAGGCGCAGGCCGCGATTTGTTGTTGACATGATACGATCTCTGTTCAGGAGCCGCAGTGTCATGCTAATTTGTTGATAATGAGTAATGATTTACGGTCGAATTGCCGGCACGCGACGGCGACTGCCGTCCGTTAAAAATTGTGCCGAGAGGCGTATGGCTCTCAGTAAAGGCCGCGGCCGTCGCGGATCGCGCGATCGGCATCCGGAGAGACGCCGTAATTCGGATCGACGTTGCTTACCCCGATGACGGACGACGAATCGGGCGGCGCGGTACCGGGCTTGAACGCCTCCATGATGGTGCGCTCGGAACCGGGGCCGGCACGCAGGCCGGACTTGGGGTCGATGCGGATGAGCTTGATGCCGGGAGGCACGCGGAACGGCACCGGCGGCTTGTCAGCGAGCGCCATCTTGAAGAAGTCCCTCACGATCGGCGCCGCGAGATGGCCGCCCGTCGCGCCGCGGCCGAGATGGCGCGGCTTGTCGTAACCGATATAGACACCGACCGCGAGATCGGGCGAATAGCCCATGAACCACGCATCCTTCTCGTCGTTGGTGGTTCCGGTCTTGCCGGCGATCGGCTTGCCGACCTCCTTGACCACGGTCGCGGTGCCACGCTGGACTACGCCTTCCAGCATCGACGTGACCTGGTAAGCGGTCATGGCGTCGAGCACCTGTTCGCGCTTGTCGACCATGCCGGGTTCGGGCTGGTTGGCCCATTTCTCGGCGTCGCAGCCGCGGCATTCGCGCTGGTCGTGCTTGAATACAGTACGGCCGTAGCGGTCCTGGATGCGGTCGATCAGCGTCGGCGTGATCTTGCGGCCGCCATTGGCGAACATGGAATAGGCCGTCGTCATCTTGAACACGGTCGTCTCGCCGGCGCCCAGCGCATAGGACAGGTAGTTCGGCAGATTGTCGTAGACGCCGAAGCGCTTGGCGTATTCGCCGATCAGCGGCATCCCGATGTCCTGCGCCAGCCGCACCGTCATGACGTTGCGCGACTGCTCGATGCCGAATCGCAGCGTCTGCGGCCCATAGAATTTCTTGGAATAGTTCTCCGGCGACCACACTCCGCCCGAGCCGGTATCGACCTCGATCGGCGCGTCCATTACCACGGTGGACGGCGTGTAGCCGTTGTCGAGCGCGGCGGCGTAGACGAAGGGCTTGAACGAGGAACCGGGCTGGCGCAACGCCTGCGTCGCGCGGTTGAACTGGCTCTGGTCGTAGGAGAAGCCGCCGACCAGAGCGAGCACGCGGCCGGTCGACGGGTCCATCACCACCATCGCGCCCGACACCTCTGGCGGTTGCCGCATGCGGAACGTGTTCTGGTCCCTGTTGAGCGGCTCGACATAGATCACGTCGCCGGGAGCCAGCACCTGGGAGACCTTGGAGATCGCCTTGAAGCGCTCGCTGCCGGCGGCGGGACGGGCCCATTTGACGCCGTCGAGCGCCAGGGTGCCGGTCACGCGATCCTTCGACACGGCGCCGCCCGGCTCGCGTGCCGGCTGGAGGCCGATTTGCGCCGACTGGTCGGTGACCTGGAGCACGACGGCAAGCCGCCATGGTGCGATGTCGCCCAGTGCCTTGACCTCGGCAAGCTTGCCGGCCCAGTCGTTGGTGTAATCGATCTTGGTGACCGCCCCGCGATAGCCCTGCGCCTCGTCAAAGCGCACGAGGCCGTCAACCAGCGCCTTGCGCGCTTGCACCTGGACCTTTGGGTCGAGGGTCGTGCGCACCGACAGGCCGCCTTCATAGAGTTTCTTCTCGCCGTACTTCTCGTAGAATCTCGCGGCGGACTTCCTCGGCGAAATATTCGGCGGCAAAGATATGCGCGCCGGTCGGCCGCGGCGTGACGTTGAGCGGCTCCTTCTTAGCGGCCTCTGCCTGTGGCGCGGTGATCGTGCCGGTCTCGACCATGCGGTCGATCACCCAGTTGCGCCGCTCGATCGCGCGTTCCCGGAAGCGGAACGGGTGATAGTTGTTGGGCCCCTTCGGCAAGGCCGCGAGATAGGCCGCCTCGGCGATCGACAACTCATGCACCGACTTGTCGAAATAGAGCAGCGATGCCGCCGGCGACGCCATACGAACTGAAACCGAGGAAAATCTCGTTGAGATAGAGCTCGAGAATCTTCTCCTTGGAATAGGTGCGCTCGATTTTCATCGCGAGCAGCGCTTCCTTGATCTTGCGATCGAAGCTCTGCTCCGGCGACAGGAGCATGTTCTTGGCGACCTGCTGGGTGATCGTCGAGGCGCCCTGCGGCCGTTTATTGGAGCCGATATTCTGGATGTAGACGAGACCGGCGCGGATGATACCGCCGAAATCGAGGCCGCCATGCTCGTAGAAATTCTTGTCCTCGGCCGAGATGAAGGCATTGATGACCAGCTTGGGCACCGCCTGGATCGGGACGTAAAGCCGCCGCTGGCTGGCATACTCGGCCACCAGCGAGCCGTCCGCCGCGTGGACGCGCGTCATCACCGGCGGCTCATAGTCCTGGAGCGCGGAATAGTCCGGCAGGTCCTTGTTGAAGTGCCAGATCGCGCCAGCGGCGCCGGCAACTCCGACGATGAACACGACCGTCCCAACGGCGAAAATCCAGCCGAAGAAGCGCAGCAGCAGCTTCATCTAGGTCCTTCCCTTGGCGGCCGTCCCCACGCGCCGGCCAAGCATTCCTTGCAGGTTCCCGCTCAAACGACACGCAAGCTTATCACGACTGAAGCTTGGGGCTCATGCCTTATCGGCGGCGCCGTGGAGAACATGCTCTGGTCGCCCGGTTTTGTGGTCAAACTGAGGCCGGGGGGCCGTGGATTCACGCCCGCCACAACCCTCAGTCCGGCGGGCCCGCCGTCGCTGCACCGGCAAGCCGCGTCGTGAAAAAGGTCTGGACCGCCTGGACCATCGAATCGGTCGCCTTGGCGCGCCAGGCATTCGACATCAGCAGTTTGAGATCGTCGCGGCTGGTGACATAGCCGAGTTCGATCAGCACCGAAGGCACATCGGGGGCTTTGAGCACCCGGAAGCCGGCGGATTTCATCGGTTTCTTGTGCATCCGTGCCGAATTGCGAAGTTCGCCTACCACGGTGCGGGCGAACAGGTGCGAGAAGGTCTTAGTCTCGCGCTGAGCGAGGTCGATCAGGATGCCGGCGAGGTCATCCGGCTCCGACGAGAGGTCGACGCCGCCGATGGAGATCCGCCTTGTTCTCGGATTCCGCAAGATGCGCGGCCTCTGCGTCCGAAGCCGTCTCGGAGAGCGTGTAGACGGTTGCGCCGCGGGTGTCGTTGTCGCGATGCGGCAGCGAATCCGCATGGATCGAGATGAACAGCGCCGCCGCTTGCGCCCGGGCCAGGCGCACCCGCTCGCCGAGAGCTACGAAGCGGTCGTCGTCGCGAGTCATGGCGACGCGATACTTGCCGCTTTTCTCCAGCTTCTCCCGCAGCTCCCGGGCAAAATCGAGGACGATCGCCTTCTCCATCTCCCCGCTCGCGGCGACCGTTCCGTTGTCGAGCCCGCCGTGGCCGGGATCGAGCATGATAAGCGGCCGGGTGTCGACGGGCTTCGCACTCGCATCGCGGTCGGCCTTCCTGGCGGCGTCCGGCGGCCGCCTCGGACGGCTTTCCAACGCAAGGTTGCGCATGAAGGTATCGCGGTCGACCGGCGTAAGGTCGAGCACCAGCCGGGCAGGCTGCCCGTCGATAGAATCGAGGACGAACGACTTGTCGATGCGCACCGGCTTGGCGGTGTCGATCACGATCCGCGACCCGCCCGGCATGACGAGGCCGAAACGGAACGCCTTGATCAGCCCACGCCCGTTTTCCCCGGTCTTGGGAGCCATGTGGAACGCGACCTGCGGCAGATCGATGATGACCCGGTAAGGATCGGCAAGCGTGAAGGCCGTAACGTCGAGGGTCTTCGACAGGTCGACGATGAACCGGGTGCGGGTCTCGTCACCCCCCAGCCTGGCATCGCTTGCGGTCGGAACCAAGTCGGGTGCAGGCCGCATTGTGGCCGAGCGGTCGGCGGCGATGGCGGGCCTATCGGCCGCCGACGCGGAGCCGGTTCCGGCCGCGACCGCCGCCGCCGCGAGCACGGCCAACCTCACGCGCCATGCCCGAACCATCAGGGAAGGCCCTCGCCCCGTCACCGTGACTTCAGGGATAGGGGACCCGTGGTTAACTGGGGATTAAAAGCAGACGGCGGCGGGCCGTCATGTCCGTATGAAGTCATGTCCCCTATGAAATATGGCGGCCCACCCCATTCGGGGTCGGGGGGGACTCCCGAGGGGTGGGCCGACGCGCCAAGGGGGACTTAGGGAGGGTGGGGACCTGGGCGCGGTGACCAAAGGATGATGACCAAGGTCCCTAATTTATTCCCGTGGAATTTGCATGGCTGATCCCAGGTACAGGCCGTACGCCGCGCCCCCGATAAGCCAGCCTGTAAGCGACAATGTTGGCTCATGGCCCGATGCGGCAGCGATCCGATATTATGGCGCAAATGCCACGAGCTTTCGGCGGGTGCGCCGACTTGCCTGAACAAGGCGGCCAAGCCGATCGCGACATCGCAAGAGTACCGCGCCGAACGGCGAATCGAGATAGGCGATCTAGTCGAGCGGCCGTTAACGAGCGGAATTAATGGAATCGCTGGCGCGTAAGCTGCCAGACGCCCGCAAATCCGATGGCGATTTCGATAACTCCGCTGATCCTGCCTAGATATTGACCGAGTAAATCGACACCGAAAATCCCATGAACCCCGATCAGCAGACTGCCAACGATAATCAGCACAAGTGTTGGGAAATCGATCGCCCACATAGAACCGGCCCCACGCAATTGTTTGTTGCAAGACTGGTATCGTGGGGGGGACCTAATTGCAATTGAACGGCAGGACAGGCGCTACATCGAATTGCTGATAACCCGCAACCCGAATTCGATTTTCCCGCCGCCGAAGGCCTGATATATGAAGGTTAAGCAAGAACAGTCGGCATCGGCCGAAAGATCGGGAGACGCTCAACGGTGACCCGCGATCCCGTCTTCAATGCTTGCGACGGCATGCGGCCGCCTTGGCGCACGCAGCGCGCCCACGATTCCACCCTCTCCTGGTCCGTTTCGGGTCGGGCGGCGAACGGATGACGTCAGTCCCGCTGTTCGAAGCGCGCCAGGTGACGCTGCGATTCGGCGGCGTGACAGCCCTCACCGATATCAGCTTTGCGATCAAGGACGGCGAACTGTACTCGATCATCGGGCCCAACGGCGCCGGCAAGACCTCGATGGTGAACTGCATCTCCGGCCGCTACCGGCCGACCGAGGGCCGTATTCTCTACCGCGGCGTGGACATCACCCGGACGAAGCCGAACGCGCGGGCAAATCTCGGCATCGGTCGCACGTTCCAGAATCTCGCCCTGTTCCACCACATGAGCGTGCTCGACAACATCATGGTCGGCCGCCACCACTTGCTGCGCAACAACTTTCTCAGCGGGTCGCTCTACTGGCTCACCGGCGCGCGGCGCGAGGAACTCGAGCATCGCCGCAAGGTCGAAGAGATCATCGACTTCCTCGACCTCCAACCGGTGCGGAAGGCCACGGCAGGCACCCTGCCCTACGGCTTGCGCAAGCGCGTCGAACTCGCGCGCGCCATGGCGCTGGAACCCAAGCTCATCCTGCTCGACGAGCCGATGGCCGGCATGAATCTCGAAGAGAAGGAAGACATGGCGCGCTACATCGTCGACCTGAATGAGGAGTTCGGGATGACGGTGGTGATGATCGAGCACGACATGGGCGTGGTGATGGACATCTCCCACCGCATCATGGTGCTCGATTTCGGCCGCAAGATCGCGGAGGGCGAGCCCGCTGCCGTGCTCGCCGACCCGCATGTCCGCCGCGCCTATCTCGGCGAGGAGGACGACGTACTGGTGGACCCAGACGACATCCGCGAGCCGGCGGAGGCATCGGCATGATGGACTATCACGCCCGCGCCGCGGCGGCCGACACCTTCCCGAAGCTGCTGCGACTGAATGCCAGGGAGCACGCCGGCGAGATCGCGTTCCGCGAAAAGGATCTCGGCCTGTGGCGCGCCTTCACCTGGACCGACTATCAAAACCGCGTCCGCGACTTCGCGCTCGGCCTCGACAGCCTCAAGGTCGTGAAAGGCGAGGTCGTGGCGCTGATCGGCGACAACCGGCCGGACTGGATCGCTGGCGAGGTCGCGGCTCATGCCATCGGCGCGATGACGCTTGGCATCTATCGCGACGCGCTCGACGAGGAGGTCGCCTACCTCATCAATCAAGGTGAGGCGGTGGTAGTGTTCGCCGAGGACGAGGAACAGGTCGAGAAGCTGTTGGGCTTAAGCGACCGCATACCGAGCGTGAAACACATCGTCTATTCGGACACTCGGGGCTTGCGAAAATACGAGGACGCCCGGCTGATGTCGGCGGACACCCTCGCGGCATTGGGTCACCAGCGGAACAAAAGCGAAACCGGTCTGTATGACAAGATCGTCGACTTCACCGACGGCGAGGCGGTCTCGATCCTGTGCACGACCTCCGGCACCACGGCGCATCCCAAGCTCGCGATGCTGTCGTCCGGGCGTGTGCTGCGCCACTGTGCGTCCTATCTCACCTTCGATCCCAAGGGGCCGGACGACGAATACGTTTCCGTGCTGCCGCTGCCGTGGATCATGGAGCAGGTCTACGCACTCGGGAAATCGCTGCTCTGCCGGATGAAGGTGAATTTCGTCGAAGAGCCGGACACGATGATGCACGATTTCCGGGAGATCGCCCCGACCTTTGTGCTGTTCGCGCCGCGCATCTGGGAGGCGGTCGCCGCCGACGTGCGGGCGCGCATCATGGATTCCTCTCCCGTGAAGCAGCGCCTCTATGGGCTCGGCATGAAAGCCGGGCTCGCGGCGCTTTCGCAGAATGGCCGTTCGGCCGTGGCCGAGATGCTGCTGTTTCGGGCTCTGCGCGACCGGCTCGGCTTCACGCGGCTGCGCTCGGCGACCACCGGCGGCGCCGCGCTGGGGCCGGACACCTTCCGCTTTTTCCGCGCCCTCGGCGTGCCACTGCGCCAGCTTTACGGCCAGACCGAACTGATCGGCGCCTACACGCTGCATAAGGCCGACGCTGTGGATTTCGATTCCGTCGGCGTTGCATTCGATTCCGGGATCGAGATGCATGTAGAGAACGCGGACGCCAATGGCGTCGGCGAGGTGGTCACGCGCCATCCCAACATGTTCCTCGGCTATTACAAGCAACCGGCCGAAACCGCCGCCGATCTCCGCGACGGCTGGCTCCAAACCGGCGACGCCGGCTTCTTCGATCCGCAAGGCCGCCTCGTCATCATCGATCGCATCAAGGACCTTGCGGTCACCGCGCACGGCACGCGGCTCTCGCCTCAATATATCGAAAACAAGCTCAAGTTCTCGCCCTACGTGGCGGAAGCGGTGATCCTCGGCGCGGGCCGCGGCTATCTCGCGGCGATGATCTGCATCCGCTATTCCATCGTGTCGAAATGGGCGGAGAAGAAGCGCATCTCGTTCACCACTTACACCGACTTAGCGTCACGGTCCGAAATCTATGCGCTGTTGCGCCAGGAAGTGGAAGCGGTGAACGCGACACTCCCGCCGGGCCAGCGCATCGCCAAGTTCATTCTCCTCTACAAGGAACTTGACGCCGACGACGGCGAACTCACGCGCACCCGGAAGGTCCGCCGCAGCGTGATCGGAGAAAAATACGCCGATATCATCGATGCGATTTACTCGAGCCGCCCTGACATCGACGTCGACACCGTGATCCGCTTCCAGGACGGCACGACGCAACGCATCCGCACCACTCTCGCTGTCGTAGACCTTCAGCCGGCAGCCGACGCACTCACCGCCGTGGCGGCGGAATGAATATGTCGGTCTTCGAGATCGCGGTCCGCACGCGACGCTTGCTTCGCCTCTCCCCGATGGGGAGAGGCGGGATCGCGCCAGCGATCCGCGGGCACTTTTCCACGATAGTCCGTACCCCCTCACCCGACCGCGTTTCACGTGGCCCACCTCTCCCCTTGGGAGAGGTGGGAGCCCGCGTCACGCGCGGATCAATACGCTTGCGACATGTGTGCTGCGGTCCGCTCCTGCTGCGCGAGCCCGCCTCATGAACACCCAGCTCCTTATCCAGCTTCTCGCCAACGGCCTCATCGTCGGCACGCTCTATGGCGTCGTCGCGATGTCCTTCGTGCTGATCTACAAGGCGACGCAGGTAGTGAACTTCGCGCAGGGCGAATTCCTGCTCATCGGCGCGTGGGTGTGCTGGTGGCTGCTGACCAAATATCAACTTCCATTCTATGTCGGCATGCCGATCACGCTCGTCTTCATGCTGATCTTCGGCGTCGCGCTACAGGTCATCGTGCTGCGCCCGATGATCGGGGAACCGGTGATCTCCGTCATCATGGTGACGATCGGGCTCTCCACGGTGTTCCAGGCGGCCTGCAAGTGGATATTCGGCACTAACCTGCAGCCGTTTCCGCCGATCTTCACCTCGCAGAGCGTCGACGTGCTCGGCCTGCAGATACAGACCGTTTATATCATGAGCCTCGTGGTCTCGATCGTCATGATGGGCGCGATGGCGTGGTTCTTCCATTCGTCCAAGCATGGCCTCGCGATGCGCGCGACGGCGTTCAACCAACAGGTCGCACAATCGCTCGGCATCTCGGTCAAGAGCGTCTTCGCAATGGCCTGGGCGATCTCGGCGATCGTCTCCGCGGTCGCCGGGGTCGTCGTCGCGGTGGTCAACGGCGTGTCGGCGGGCCTGTCGATCTATGGCATCAAGGTGTTCCCGGCGGTGATCCTCGGCGGGCTCGACTCGATCGGCGGCGCCGTGCTCGGCGGGATCATCATCGGGCTGCTGGAAAATTTCGCGCACTTCGTGGACAGCGAATATCTGCACTGGGGCAACCTCTACGAAGTCGCTCCCTTCTACGTCCTCATCATCATCCTGATGATCAAGCCATATGGCCTGTTCGGCACCAAAGACATCGAGCGGGTGTGAGATGCGCCCAATTGTTTTCTCAGCAAGCAATGACCTTAAGGAATTCCGATCACTCTCTCCGCGTCATGGCCGGGCTTGTCCCGGCCATCCGCGTCTTCCTTCAAATCGCCCCCCGCACGCAAGGCGTGGATGGCCGGGACAGGCCCGGCCATGACGACGCCGATACATTCCGACAAAGTGGCCAAAGCGTAGATCATGGCGCAAAGCCTCCTCCCCGCCGGCGATTTCCGCACCACCTATGCGGCCGACACCATCATCTTCCCGACCCGCGCCGGCCGCTATGCCGCGATCGCCGCGGTCGTTGTGCTATGCTTCGCGCCGATGGTGCTGAGCCGGTACTGGCTGAGCCTCATGATCCAGATCGGCTATCTGGCGATCGCCGCGCTCGGCCTCAACATCCTGGTCGGCTTCACCGGCCAGATATCGATCGGCCACGCGGCGTTCTTCGGCCTCGGCGCTTTCACCTCGGCCTATCTGTCGTCGAGGTTTCCGATCCCGGTATTTTTTGCGATCCCGCTGGCGGCCGTCGTGACGGCGGCGGTCGGATTGATCTTCGGGCTGCCGGCGGCGCGGCTGAAGGGACTCTATCTCGTCATCGCCACCCTTGCCGCGCAGTACATCCTGCTCGACTTCTTCTCCCGCGCCGAATGGTTCACCGGGGGCTCGGTGCCGGCGATCGCCTCGCCGTTCACGGTTTTCGGCTATACAATCCGTGGCGACCGCAATTATTTCTACGTCGTGCTTGCCTATCTGGTGATCTGCTATCTGCTGGTCGCCAACCTGATGCGCACCCGCGATGGCCGTGCGCTGGTCGCGGTGCGTGACCATTATCTCTCCGCCGAGATGATGGGCATCAACCTGACCAAATACCGCACCCTCTCCTTCGGCCTGGCGGCTTTCTTCGCCGGCATCGGCGGCGCGCTCTACGCGCATTACCAGGAGGTCGTCTCCAACGAAGGCTTCACCATCGACCGCTCGATCCTGTTCCTCGCCATGGTCATCATCGGCGGCCTGGGCTCCGTGATGGGCACGCTGATGGGGACGATCTTCATCGTTCTCCTGCCCGAGGTGATGGACTGGATCAGCGGCCTTCTGCGCGGCGGGGCCATCGATCAGGCACTGGCGCTGCGTAACAACATCGCATTCCTGCGGGAGATCGCGATCGGCGTCGTGATTGTGCTATTTCTCGTTTTCGAGCCGGATGGGCTTGCGCACCGCTGGCGAAGGGTCAAGGCTTACTGGAAGCTCTACCCGTTCTCGTATTGAGCGGTGCCGATCCAACAAAACGTCAGCCAAATAATCGAGGGAATACCCATGAAAACGACAGCCCTGAGGACGGTGCTCCTGCGGAGCGCGGCAGCCGTCGCGCTGCTCGCCACCACGGTCGCGACCAGCCACGCCCAGATTGCGATCGGCCATCTCACCGATTTCTCCGGCGCCACCGCCGATGTCGGCGTGCCGTTCGGCCAGGGCGAGGCGGACGCAATGGCGCTCGCCAACAAGAACGGGGGCGTCAACGGCCAGAAGATCAACGTCGATACCGTCGACTACGGCTACCAGGTGCCGCGCGCCATAACGCAGTACAAGAAATGGGTAGGCGAGAAGATCGTCGCCTTGCTCGGCTGGGGCACCGCGGACACCGAGGCGCTGACCGGCTTCGTCGCGCAGGACCAGATTCCCGACATCTCCGGCTCCTATGCGGCGGCGCTGACCGACCCGACTGGCGCCGGCGGCAAGGCCAAGCCCGCGCCCTACAACTTCATCTATGGCCCGAGCTATTCGGATTCGCTGCGGGCGATGCTGACCTGGGCGGCGGACGACTGGAAGACTAAGGGTAAGCCGGGCAAGCCGAAATACGTTCACATGGGCGCCAACCACCCCTACCCCAACGCGCCCAAGGAAGCCGGCGAGACGCTAGCCAAGGATCTCGGTTTCGACGTGCTGCCGGCCTTGCAATTCGCATTGACGCCCGGTGATTACACCGCGCAATGCCTTACGCTGAAGAACTCCGGCGCCAACTACGCCTATCTCGGCAACACCGCCGGTTCCAACATTTCCGTCCTCAAGGCCTGCAAGACCGCCGGCACCGACGTGCAGTTCCTCGGCAACGTGTGGGGCATGGACGAGAACGCCGCCAAGGCCGCCGGCGACGCCGCGAACGGCGTGGTGTTCCCGCTGCGCACGGCCGTGACCTGGGGCGCCGATGCGCCGGGCATGAAGACCGTCATGGACGCCTCCAAGATGTCGGATGCCTCCGGCCAGACCTACCGGCCGGTACATTACGTCGCCGGCGTGTGCACGGCGCTCTACATGAAGGAAGCGATCGAATGGGCCGCCAAGAACGGCGGCGTCACCGGCCCGAACATCAAAAAGGGCTTCTATCAGAAGAAAGATTGGGTGCCGGCCGGCATGGAGGGCGTCTGCACGCCTGCGACCTGGACCGAGACCGATCACCGTTCGGTGATGTCGGTGGCGCTCTATCGCGCCAAGGTGTCCGGCGCGACCGACGGGCCGCTCAACGACCTGATGAAGAACGGCACCATCAAGCTGGAGAAGGTCACCACCATCAACCTGCCGCGCAAGGACGAATGGCGCGGTTGGTAATGCATTGCAGCTTGCTTCGCACCGGCGTTGCAAGTCGCCGGTGCGGAAGGCTACCACCCCTCCCCGGTGCGGAGAGGTCGGATTGCTAAGCAATCCAGGTGAGGAGGAACATGCGTGACGAGCGGGCGTAACCCCTCACCCGCCACCTTCGCTGCGCTTGGCGATCGACATCGGCCGGTCAGCGAGGTGGAAACCGCGTGTCGGTCGTCGTCAGTGCCCGCACCACCACGCGGATAGGCGCGCATGTCGATTGAACCCGCCGTCGGGCTAATTTCCGGGCCCTCCACTACCCCCGCCGTCGCGCCCTTGCTCGCGGTGCGCAACATCGAGGTCGTGTATGACGAGGTGATCCTCGTGCTGCGCGGCCTCTCGCTCGACGTGCCGAAGGGGTCTATCGTCGCGCTGCTTGGCGCCAATGGCGCCGGCAAGTCGACCACGCTCAAGGCCATCTCCGGACTGCTCAAGAACGAGGACGGCGAAGTCACGCGCGGCGAAATCGTCTTCGACGGCGAGCGCATCAACGGCATCGATCCCGACAAGATCGTGCGCCGCGGCATCTTCCAGGTGATGGAGGGCCGCCGCATCATCGCCGACATGACATCGTTGGAGAACCTCAAGCTCGGCGCCTTCACGCGCAAGGACAACGAGATCGGCGCCGACCTCGACCGCGTATTTGGCTATTTCCCACGCCTGAAAGAGCGAACCGGACTCGCCGGCTATCTCTCCGGTGGCGAGCAGCAGATGCTGGCGATCGGCCGCGCGCTTATGGCTCGACCCAAGATGATCCTGTTGGACGAGCCGTCCATGGGCCTGTCGCCGATGCTGGTGAAGGAGGTGTTTGCGATCATCCGCCGCATCAACGCCGACCTCGGCGTCACCGTGCTGCTGGTGGAGCAGAACGCGCGCGCTGCGCTCTCGGTCGCGAGCTACGGCTACATCATGGAGCAGGGCAAGGTGGTGCTCGACGGCACCGCCGACGAGTTGCGCGACAACGAGGACGTCAAGGAATTCTACCTCGGCGGCGCCGGCGAGCAACGCAAGAGCTTCAAGAATCTCAAGAGCTTCCGGCGGCGCAAACGTTGGCTGTGAATGTTGGCTGAACTCTATCGATCGAGCACAAGCTCGTCGGACTTCGCGCGCGACACGCAGATCATGATGCTGATGGCGCGGTCATTCCCCGTCAGCATCAGATCGCGGTGATCCGCCTCGCCGGAGATGAGCGTCGTGCGGCAGGTGCCGCAGGTTCCTGTCTCGCACGAGCTCGGCACCACATGGCCGGCCGCACGCATCGCCTCCAAGATCGTCGTGCCGACCGGCACCACGATGGTCTCGCCCGAGCGTGCAAGGCGCACCCGGAAGGGCCTGTCGTCGGTCTTCTGGCGCACCGGTTCGGAGAACGCCTCCATATGTACGGCAGTGGATGACCAGTGCGCCGTCATGTCGCGCACCGCTTGCATCAGCCCGCGCGGCCCGCAGCAATACAGATGCGCGCGGTTCTTGCGCTCCGCGACGATCGGCCAGATATCGAGCGCCTTCGCCGGATCGCCGCCATCGTGGTGAAACATCACCTTGCGCCCGAACTCCGGCGCGCTTAGCTCCTGCCGGAACGCGGTGTCCTCCGGAGAGCGGGTACAGTAATAGAGTTCGAACGACTTGCCCGCTGCCACGCGCAACTGCCGGATCATTGCCATGATCGGCGTGATGCCGATGCCGCCGGCGATGAACACGAAATTCTGCGCGTTGCGCGCCAGCGCGAAGTCGTTGACCGGCGCTGAGACCAGCAACTCGCTGCCGGCCGCGGCGTCCGCGATCAGGCTCGCCGACCCGCCGCGTCCCGGCACCTCCCGCTTCGCCGCGATCACATAGCGGTCGCGGTCGGCGGGATCGCCGGACAGCGAGTATTTGCGGATCAGTCCATTCGGCACCCGCACGACGAGATGCGCGCCGGCGGTGAATTCCGGCAACGGCCGCCCGTCCATATGGCGCAACTCGAACAGATGGATGTCGCGCGCGATCTCCTCCCGACGCGCGACGCGCAACGACAAGTCCGGAATGGGTGTTTCGGCGGCCATGATGCGATGCCATAAAGGCAGCGCGAACGACCATCAAGCGCAAGCGGCGCGACGATCGCACAATCCCGCGACGTGATGCGAGGCGGCTGACGCGCTAGCAAGAGCCCCTACACCACGTGATCCGGCTGCAGCCGGCATACCCCGGCGTCGGCCATCTCGATCTGCAGCGTCGCGTGGTTGATGCGGAACCGTTGCTCCAGATCGCGGCACACGGCGGCCAGGAAATCGTCGCCGGGGTGGCCGTTCGGCATCACGAGATGGACGGTGAGCGCATTTTCCGTCGTGCTCATCGCCCAGATGTGGAGGTCGTGGATGCCGGCCACGCCGGGCATCTTTTCGAGATGGGCGCGGACCGCCGACGGGTCGATCTCACGCGGGACGGCACCCATCGCAAGCTGAACGGATTCCCGCAGCAGCCCCCATGTTCCCCAGATGATCACGACGCAGATGGCAAGGCTGATGGCGGGGTCGAGCCAGTCCCAGCCCGTAAGCAGGATCGCCGCGCCTGCCGCGACGACCCCGGCCGAGACCCCGGCATCGGTCAGCAGATGCAGGAATGCGCCGCGCACGTTGAGATCGTCCTTGCGGCCCGCCATGAGCAACCATGCGGACGCACCGTTGACGACGATGCCGAGGGCCGCGACCACCATGACGGTCATCCCGGCGACGTCGCCCGGATCCGCGAATCGGCGAATGGCCTCCCAGGCGATGGCCCCCGTGGCGACGAGCAGCATCACGGCATTGAGCAGGGCCGACAGGATCGAGGCCGAACGGAAGCCGTAGGTGTAGCGATGGGTCGGCGCCCACCGCGCCACGACATGCGCCGCCCATGCCAGGACCAAGCCAAGAGCATCGCCGAAATTGTGCCCGGCATCCGCCAGCAGCGCGATCGAATTGGCCGACAGGCCATAGATGACCTGGGCGACGACCAGCGCGAAATTCAGAGCAGTCGCGACCGCGAACGCGAAGCCGAAATCGGTCGGCGCGTGCGAATGAGAATGGCCATGGTCGTGACCGGCGTGATCGTGCTGAGTGTGATTTTGCGCAGAGTGATCGTGCCCGGAATGATCGTGTGCCATCCCAGCGATGTGGAGCATAAGCGGCTGTTACACAATCACTTTCACGGGCGCCGACCAGCAGCGGTCATTCGATCTTGATGTTGGCGGCGGTGACGACCTTGCCGAACTTGTCGGCCTCGCTGCGCACGAAATCGCGAAGTTGGGGAAGCGTCATCTCCCGCCCCACGATGCCCTGCACATCGAGCTTTTCGGCGATGCCCTTGCTCCGGAAGGCGGTTCCGGCAATGTCGTGCAGCCGTTCCAGGATCGCTTCCGGCGTCCCCGCGGGCGCGAACATGGCAAACCAGTTGAGAAGCTCGTAACCGGCAAGCGATGGCGCGCCTTCGCTCATCGGCGCGACGTCCGGCAGTTGTGGCATGCGCTCGCGCGAGGTCACCGCGACCGCGCGGATCTTGCCGTCCTGCATCAGCGGCAGCGCCGCAGCCAGACTGGAGAAGCTCATGGTCACCGCGCCGACCGCGACGTCGGTCACCGCCGGAGCAGAGCCGCGATAGGGTACATGCAGCACGTCGATGCCCGCCATGGCGTTCATCAATTCGCCGGCAAGATGCTGCGGGTTGCCGACGCCGGAGGATGAAAACGACAGCTTGCCCGGATTGGCCTTGGCCTGGGCGACCAGATCGGCCGGCGTTTTGATCGGCGACGAACCTGCCACGACGACGACGCAGGGCACGATGCCGGCCAGCGCCACCGGCGTCAGTTCGCGGCCGGGATCGTAGGTCATCTTGTCCTTGAAGACGTGCTGGTTGACCGCCACCTCGCCGGACGCCGCCATCAGGAGGGTGTAGCCGTCGGCCCGGGAGCGGGCGACCGACTGGGCGGCGATCATTGCCGCGGCGCCGGTGCGATTCTCCACCACCAGAGGCTGGCCGAGCGCCGTCTTCACCGGGTCGCCGAGCAGCCGCGCGACGATGTCGACACCGCCGCCGGCCGGATAGCCGACCAGGATGCGAATGGGATGGTCGGGATAGCCCGTTTGCGAGCGGGCCGGTCCGGCATCGGCGGTCAGAAATGCCGATGCCGTCCCGGCCGCAAAGGCGCGTCGCGTGAGCATGTGAATGTCCCCTGGCTGGTGATCCGGAATCGGCGTCGCCGAGCGCCGGTCAAAGCCTGCATCGAAGTGGCCGGCGGATCGTATACCGGATTTTCCCAGCCGGAGATCGTCAATGGATGATCGCCAGCGGCTGCCTGCGTTTAACATTTGCCTGAATTCTCAGCATCTTCCCTTGCCAACGCCGAGCCGGGCACCTATGAAGGTGTGCTGACGGTTTTTCGTGTTTTCCGGTTTTGCCATGTTCGGGCATCCGGCACGCCCGCCCAGACATGCTCCTTTCATCAAAAACGGAGCGTCACCGGCGGTCAGTGGCAGCCGCCCTGTCGCGCGTATGCGCCAGCCGGCGGCCAAGCCAGCGGATGCCCCTGAAAAGGACGACGGGAATTCGACGCGCCGATCGCGCGTCGTCCGGCAGCGAAGAGAAATTGCGGCAGCGCAATCGGCGTGGCCGCTTCGGATCAAAAGGATGCCTCAGGCGCAGGGCCAGGTTGGGATCGGACGCTCCCGCGGAATATCCGCGGGCGTGATCGCTCCCTCGCCTGCCGTCGCTATCCGGCACGCCATGGTCTGCCCCCTCAACCATAGATCCGGCGCGCTCTTGGCGCCGCCTGCCACGACTCACGTATTGTGGTCGCGCGGGCCTCATCCGGATTCCGTCAAAGAGATTTATCAATGGCCAATAAGATGCTCATCGACTCCACCCACCCGGAGGAGACCCGGGTCGTGGTGGTGCGCGGCAGCCGGGTCGAGGAATTCGACTTCGAGTCCGCCACCCGCCGCCAGCTCCGCGGCAATATCTACCTCGCGAAGGTAACGCGGGTCGAGCCGTCGCTTCAGGCCGCTTTCATCGAATACGGCGGCAACCGTCACGGCTTCCTCGCCTTCAGTGAAATCCATCCCGATTATTACCAGATTCCGGTCGCCGACCGGCAGGCGCTGATCGAGGAGGAGGAGCGCGCCGAGCGCGCTGCCGATGCCGAGGTCGACCGGCGCGCCGGAGGCCGTGGGCGCGGCCGTGGACGCGGTCCGCGCGAGCGCAGCCATTCGCGGCGCGATCAAGTGGTGCGCAGCGACGAGCACGCGGGCGAGGAACAGCCCCGCGAGGCGACCGGGATCCCGGCTGGCGACACGCCCGCCGAACACGCCCATGAGCTGCACTCGGAAGTACCCGCGGTCACCGAGACTGCCGCGGAAAGCCATGGCGAACTCACCGAAGGCGCCGATCGGGAACGCCGCCGGCATATGCCGCCGAGACCAATCCGGCCGCCGCGGCCGAAGACGACGCGGCCGTGGAGGCCAAGGACGCCGCCGAACCCGTGGCCGCGGAAGACCCGGATGACGGCGAGCACGCCCATGGCCGGGACGATCATGCGTCGCACGATCACGAGGCCCATGCCCAAGGCGACGACCACGACCATGAGGCCGGGACCGACGATCACGATCCCGATTCCGCATCCTCATGACGCACATGGCGGCGACAACGGCCATGGCGAGCACGGCGAAACTGAGGAGGAGGACATCGTCGAATCCGTCGGCGGCGACGACCCGATGGAAGAAGCCTCCGACCGCACGCCGCGCTACCGCCGCCAGTACAAGATCCAGGAAGTCATCAAGCGCCGGCAGATCATGCTGGTGCAGGTGGTCAAGGAAGAGCGCGGCACCAAGGGCGCCGCGCTGACGACCTACCTCTCGCTCGCCGGCCGCTATTCGGTGCTGATGCCGAATACCGCGCGCGGCGGCGGCATCTCGCGCAAGATCACCGAGTCCGACGACCGCAAGCGGCTCAAGGAGATCGCCGAGGATCTCGAGGTGCCGGAAGGCATGGGCGTGATCCTGCGCACCGCCGGCGCCAACCGCACCAAGACCGAGGTCAAGCGCGACTTCGAATACCTGATGCGGCTGTGGGAGACGGTTCGCGACGTGACGCTGAAGTCGAGCGCGCCGAAGCTCGTCTACGAGGAAGGCTCGCTGATCAAGCGCGTCCATCCGCGACCTCTACAGCAAGGACATCGACGAGGTCGTGGTCGCGGGCGACGACGCCTATCGCGAGGCCAAGGACTTCATGCGCATGCTCGAGCCGAGCCATGCCAAGAACGTGAAGCCCTACAAGGACAGCCAGCCGCTGCTTACCCGCTACGGCGTCGAGAGCCAGCTCGATGCGATGTTCTCGCCGACCGTGCAGCTGCAAGTCCGGCGGCTACATCGTGCATCAACCAGACCGAGGCGCTGGTCGCGATCGACGTCAACTCGGGCCGGGCGACGCGCGAGCACCACATCGAGGATACCGCGCTCAAGACCAACTGCGAGGCGTGCCGACGAGGTCGCGCGGCAGCTCCGTCTGCGCGACCTTGCGGGGCTGATCGTCATCGACTTCATCGACATGGACGAGAAGCGCAACAACCGCACGGTCGAGCGGCGGCTCAAGGAGGCGCTGAAGAACGACCGCGCCCGCATCCAGGTCGGCCGCATCTCGCATTTCGGCCTCATGGAGATGTCGCGCCAGCGCATCCGCTCCAGCGTGCTCGAAAGCTCGACGGAAATCTGCGTGCAGTGCGGCGGCACCGGCCACGTGCGCTCAGTGTCGTCGGTGGCATTGCAGCTCGTGCGCTCGCTCGAGGAAATGCTGATCAAGGGCGCGACCCATAACCTGACCGTGCGCACCAAGGCGGAAGCCGCGCTTTACGTGCTCAATCACAAGCGCGCGCTGCTGCAGGAACTTGAATCCCGCTTCGGCGTCTCGATCATGGTCCAGGCCGATGCCACCGTCGCCGGGCAGCTTCCCTTCGTGATCGACCGCGGCGAGCAGGTGCAGACGCTCGAGGCCGCCAGGGCGCGCCTAGCGCAGACCGAAAGCGCGCCGGCCGAGCCGGAGGAGGAAGAGGTCGAGGACGACGTCGAGGATGACGCCGAGCTTGAACATGCCGCCGAGGAGCCGGCCGCCGCGCACGAGCACGCGGCCGAAGACGAGCATCCGGACGACGGCGAACGGCACGCCGACGGTGAACGGCATGGGGAGGACGAGACCGAGGGCGGCGTGCGCCGGCGCCGGCGTCGCCGCCGCGGACGCCGCGGGGAGCCCCGCGAGAACGGCGCGGACCATGCGGCAGGCGGCGAGGAGCATGCGCCGGCCCCGCAGGACAACGCCGAAGCGCATGCCGATGCCGGGGAAGCCGCGAGCGAGCAGCGAACACGACGCAGCAGCAGCCAATGGCGGGGAGCCTCGCGACGAGAACGGGCGCCGCCGGCGCCGCGGACGTCGCGGCGGACGCCGCAATCGCCGCGACGGCGAGGCGCCATCTTCGCCTGAGAACGGCGACACGACGCTCCATGCCGAACCGTCCGAGCCGCATGTATCCGAATCGTCCGGCGAACCGGACGCGCCAGCCCCCGAGCATCAGGCTGCCGCTGCCGAGGATGCTGAAACGCTAGTCGCCCGCGAGGAGCCGGCCGCACAGCCGGCGCCGGCGGCCGAACCGCCCGCAGCGGAATCATCCGCCCCGCGGCGCCGCTCGACGGTACGCGAACCGGCTCCTTTCCTGGCCGGGACGGGTATCGTCCCCGCGACGCCATCCGCGCCGCCGGTCGAGCCTGCCCTGGCTACCGTGGCCGAGGCCCCGCCCTCCCCGACGGAGGCGCAAGCCTCTACCGAGCCGAAAGAGGATGCGGCCCAGCCGCGCCGCACCGGCTGGTGGGGCAAGCGCCTGTTGGGGCGGTAGGACAAGCTCAAGCCGTCGCGCCGGATAAGCGAACCGTCATCGCGAGGCGCCCGCGTAAAGCGCGGGCCGCGAAGAATGCACGGCGGAGAACGGCGGGCCGAGCGTCATTCCCCAATCGTACCACCTGCATGCGGTAGCGGGCGCTCCTCCAAGTCGCTACCCTCGACGAAAATCGGCGCAGGCCGATCGTGCGATATCACAGGGGGGATACAATGCTCCAGATGACGACGCTCGCCTTGCGCCTGCGATATATCGGACGCGTCCTTTTGGCGGCTGTTCCGCTCGTGTTGGGTGCTCTGGCTAACGCGCAAGCGGCCGATCCGATCAAGATCGGGTTCAGCGTCTCGCTCACCGGCGGGCTGGCCTCCTCCGGCAAGGCGCATCTGCTCTCCAAGCAAATCTGGGCCGAGGAGATCAACGCCAGAGGCGGCCTGCTCGGCCGGCCGGTGCAGCTCGTCTATTACGACGACCAGACCAATGCGAGCACGGTGCCGGGCATCTACGCCAAGCTCATCGACGTCGACAAGGTCGACCTCCTGATGGGCGCGGCGACCAACCTGATCGTCGGCGGCGATGCCGCAGATCATGGAGCGCAAGAAGATGGTGATGGTGCTGCTCGCGCTCGGCTCCAACGACGAGTTCAAGTATCCGCGCTATTTCCAGACTGCGCCGTTCGGACCGGACGCGCAAGAGCGTGCTGTCGCAAGCGTTCTTCGAGGTCGCGAAGACGCTCGAACCCGCGCACCGAAGACCGTCGCGCTGGTCGGCGCCGATGCCGAGTTCTCCAACAACGTGCTGATCGGCGCGCGCGCCAACGCCGACAAAGTACGGTCTGAAGATCGTCTACGACCGCACCTATCCGCCGGCGACCGTCGACTACACGCCGATCGTGCGCGCGCATCCAGGCGACCAATCCGACGTCGTCCTGCTTGCGTCCTATCCGTCGATTCGGTCGGCATGGTGCGCGCGGCGCAAGGAACTCGGCCTGAAGACGCAGCTGTTCGGCGGCGCGCATGGTCGGCATGCAATATGCGTCGCTGATGACGCAGCTCGGCGACAAGCTCAACGGCGTGGTGAACTATCACCTCTATGTGCCGAGCGCGAAGATGACAGTTCCCGGGCATCGAGGAGTTCCTGAAGAAGTATCAGGCGCAGCGCCAAGGAGCCGGGCGTCGACCCGCTCGGCTTCTATCAGCCGCCTTTCGCCTATGCGGCGATGCAGGTGCTGGAACAGGCCGTCACGGAGACCGGCAGCCTCGACGACGACAAGCTCGCCGACTACATCCACAAGAACGCGTTCGACACCATCGTCGGCAAGATCCGCTTCGATCCGATGGGCGAATGGGCGACGCCGCGCGTGCTGATGGTGCAGTTCCAGAACGTGCAGGGCAACGGACTCGAGCAGTATCTCACCGGGCACCGGCAGGTGATCCTCTATCCGCCCGAGTACAAGGACGGCGACGCTGGAAGCAGCCGTTCGCGAAGTAAGACAGAGCGACGAACATCGCGCGTGATCGTCGAAGCATGGCGGCTCACGAGGACTGAGAGAGTCGCATGGAGATCACTGCCGCGGTCGTGCGCGAACGATCCGGCCCGTTCGTCATCGATCAGATCGAGCTGACCGATCCGCGCGCCGACGAACTCCTCGTCGAGGTCGTCGCGAGCGGCATGTGCCAGACCGACCTGCACGGCCGCGACGGCTACTATCGAACGCCCTATCCCGCCGTGTTCGGGCATGAGGGCGCCGGCGTGGTGCATGCGGTCGGCAGCAGCGTGCACGCGCTTCGCGCCGGGCGACCATGTGGTCATGTCGTATCCGTGGTGCGGCACCTGCCCGAACTGCCGCGCAGCACCAGCCGAGCCTATTGCGTACATGCCTTCGACCTGAAGATGAGCGGCACGCGCGCCGACGGCTCGACGCTGATGGTCAAGGACGGCGCGCCGGTCTACAGCGCCTTCTTCCAGCAATCGTCGTTCGGTACCTTCGCCATCGCCAACGAGCGTTTCGCCGTGAAGGTGCGCAAGCGACGCGCCGCTCGAGCTTCTCGGGCCGCTCGCCTGCAGCGGCCAGACCGGTGCCGGCGCGGTGCTCAACGTCATGAAGGCCGAAGGCCGGCGAAGGCTTCGCGGTGTTCGGCGTCGGTGCCGTCGGCCTCTCCGGCGCTGATGGCGGCGAAGATCGCCGGCTGCGACCCGATCATCGCCGTCGACGTGCACCAGCATCGCCTCGACCTCGCGCGCGAGCTCGGCGCCACGCACGTGATCAATCACGCCGGCGTACCGACGTGGTCGGCGGAAATCCGCAGGCTCACGGGCACGTGGCGTGCGCTTCTCGCTGGAGACATCGGCCCTGCCGGCGGTATTCCGCGAGGCGATCGAGGTGCTGATGCCGGCCGGCACCTGCGTGCTCCTGGGCAGCGCGCGCGGCGGCACCGACGTCTCGTTCGACATGACGTTCCTGCAGGAGGGCCGCGTCATCCGCGGCGTGATCCAGGGCGACAGCATCCCGCAGGAGTTCATCCCGCAACTGGTCGACATGGTGATGCGACGGCCGCTTTCCGATCGACGCGGATGATCACGTTCTATGATCTGGCCGACATCAACCGCGCCGCGCAGGAATCCAGCACGGGCACGACGATCAAGCCGGTGATCCGGATGCCGCATGGCCGTTGATACCCGCACCGCCGTCGGCGACAAATTCCGCTCGTCCCCGCGAAAGCGGGGACCCATGACTTGCATAAGTCATCTGAGATTCCCGCCTACGCGCGAATGAGCGGGGTCTGCTAACGCCTCGTCGTATGAGGCGAAAGTACAACACCGTGATGCAACTTTCACGCCGCCTTTGCAGGCTCCGCCAGCCGCACCAGGCTGCGCAGGATATCGGCAGTGCCCTTGAGCCGGGACTCCGGCCGCTCCCAATCCTCGAACAGCACGACCTTCATGTCGGGACGCACGCGCGCGGCCGGTCCCTGGTCGCGGATGAAGCGCACCAGAGCCTCCGGGTTGGCGAAGGAGTTGTCGCGGAACGACAGCACCGCGCCCTTCGGCCCGGCATCGATCTTCTCGACATTGGCGCGGCGGCACAGCGCCTTGATGGCGACGATCTGCATGAGATGCTCGACCTCCTTCGGCGGCGAGCCGAAACGGTCGGCGAGCTCGGCGGCGAAGCCGTCGATGTCGCGCTCGTCCTCCAGGTCGGCGAGGCGGCGATAGAGCGCGAGCCGCACCGAAAGATCGGCGACGTAATCCTCCGGGATCATCACGGGAGTGCCGATGGTGATCTGCGGCGACCATTTGTCGGCAACGGGCTCGGCGATGCCGGCCTTGAGGCTCATCACCGCCTCTTCGAGCATCTGCTGATAGAGCTCGAACCCGACCTCCTTGATGTGGCCGGATTGCTCGTCGCCAAGCAGGTTGCCGGCACCGCGGATGTCGAGGTCGTGCGAGGCAAGCTGGAAGCCGGCGCCGAGGCTATCGAGCGACTGCAGCACTTTCAGCCGGCGCTCGGCCTGCGGCGTGATCTTCTGATTCTCCGGCAGCGTGAACAGCGCATAGGCGCGCAGCTTGGAGCGCCCTACCCTGCCCCGCAACTGATAGAGCTGCGCCAAGCCGAAGCGGTCGGCACGGTGCACGATCAGGGTATTGGCGGTCGGGATATCGAGGCCGGACTCGATAATGGTGGTCGACAGCAGCACATCGTACTTGCCGTCGTAGAAGGCCGACATGATGTCCTCCAGTACGCCCGACGGCATCTGGCCGTGGGCGACCGCGACGCGCACCTCCGGCACGTGCTTGTCGAAGAATTCCTTGGCCTTCGGCAGGTCCTCGATGCGCGGGCAAACGTAGAAGGCCTGGCCGCCGCGATAACGCTCGCGCAGCAGCGCCTCGCGCAGCACGATGGGATCGAACGGCGTGACGAAGGTGCGCACCGTGAGGCGGTCGACCGGCGGCGAGGCGATGATCGAGAGTTCGCGCACACCGGAGAGTGCGAGTTGGAGCGTGCGCGGGATCGGCGTCGCGGTCAGCGTCAGCACATGGACCTCGGCGCGCAGGTTCTTGAGCTTTTCCTTGTGCGCGACGCCGAAATGCTGCTCCTCGTCGACGACGACGAGCCCGAGATCCTTGAACGCGACGGTCTTGCCGAGCAGCGCATGGGTACCGATCACGATGTCGGTGGTGCCGTCGGCAAGGCCCTGTTTCACCAACTTGACGTCGGCGGCGGAGACCAACCGCGAGAGCTGCGCGACCTTGAGCGGGAAGCCGCGGAATCGCTCGGCAAAATTCTTCGCATGCTGGCGCGCCAGAAGCGTGGTCGGTACTACGACGGCGACCTGCTTGCCATTCATCGCGGTGACAAATGCGGCGCGCAGCGCCACCTCGGTCTTGCCGAAGCCGACGTCGCCGCACACCAGCCGGTCCATCGGCCTGCCGGAGGCAAGATCGTCGAGCACGGACTCGATCGCGGCCCGCTGGTCTTCCGTTTCCGTGTACGGGAAACCGGCGGAGAACTCATCGTAGAGCCCGGCGTCGCCGATCAGACGTGGTGCATCACGGAGCTGCCGCTCGGCGGCAACGCGGATCAGTTCGCCCGCGATCTCGCGGATGCGCTGCTTCATCCGCGCCTTGCGGTTCTGCCATCCGGCGCCACCAAGCCGGTCGAGGTCGACCGCGGTCTCCTCCGAGCCGTAGCGCGACAGCAGCTCGATATTCTCGACCGGCAGAAACAGCTTGTCGCCGCCGGCGTAATGCAGCTCCAGGCAGTCATGCGGCGCGCCCGCCGCCTCGATGGTCTTGAGGCCGACGAAACGCCCGATGCCGTGGTCGACATGGACCACGAGATCGCCCGGCGTCAGGCTCGTGACCTCGGCGATGAAATGCTCGGCCCGGCGCGCAGCCCGCCGCGGCCGCACCAGGCGGTCGCCGAGGATGTCCTGCTCGCTGATAACCGCGACCGCGTCGGTCTCGAAGCCTGCTTCCAGGCCGAGCACGGCCAGCACGACCTCGGGCTTGGGCCGTGCCAGCGCATCGGCCCATGAGCCGACCAGCGCGAGATTCATCAGCTTGTGGTCGGCGAGCACATGGCGCATGCGGTCGCGCGAACCGTCGCTCCACATCGCGATGGCGACGCGCTTGCCCTTGCCCTGCAGCGCCAGCACGTGGGCGGCGACGGCATCGAACACGTTAGCGTCGGCATTGCGCTCGGCGGCGAAGTTACGGCCCTGCCGGGCGCCGATCTCTACCACCTCGGTGCCGGTTTCCGGCACGCCGAAGGGCGTCAGGCGGGCCAGCGGGGCGTCCTTGAGCCGTGCCGCCCATTCGGTTTCGGCAAGATAGAGACGATCCGGCTTGAGCGGCCGATAGATCACGCCGGTGTCACCGGGCGGCACGTCGCGGCGGGACTCATAATAATCCGTGATTTGGGCCAGCCGCTCGTGCGCGGCATTTTCGGTCAACGTCTCCAGCACCACGGCCGCGCCGGATACGTAGTCGAACAGCGTGTCCATGCGCTCATGGAACAGCGGCAGCCAGTGCTCCATGCCGGGGTGGCGGCGGCCGTCGCTTACCGCCTCGTAAAGCGCATCATCGGGACGGGCGACGCCGAACGTCGCGATGTAATTCTTGCGGAACCGCGCGATCGTGTCCGCGGTAAGCTGGAACTCCGCCACCGGCACCAGTTCGAGCACCCGCAATTGTCCGACCGTGCGCTGGGTCTCGGGATCGAATGAGCGGATCGACTCCAGTGTGTCGCCGAAGAAATCCAGACGCACCGGTTGCTCCGTCCCCGGGGTGAACAGGTCGAGGATGCCGCCGCGTACGGCATAATCGCCGGGCTCGCGCACCGTCGACGCGCGCATGAAGCCGTTGAGCTCCAGCCAGCGCACGATCGCCGCCATGTCGATGACGTTGCCGGGCGCGGCATGCAGGGACTGCGACGCGATCAGCGCACGCGGTGGTACACGCTGAAGCGCGGCGTTGACGGTCGTCACCACGACCGGCGGACGGCCGCCTTTGGGCCGTGCCAGCCGGGACAGCGCGGCCATGCGCTCCGCCACCACGCTGGCATGCGGCGAAACGCGATCATAAGGCAGGCAGTCCCAAGCCGGGAACTCGATGACGTCCAGCTCCGGCACGAAGAAGCTCAGCGCCTGCGCCAAGGCCGCCATGCGCGGGCCGTCGCGGCAGATCACCAGCAGGCCTGACGCCGCCGGACGCGCAAGCACGGCGCGCGCAAGATCGGCGACGACCAGCCCTTCCGCGCCGTCGGCGACGCCGGAGAGCGTCAGCGGCTTTCCGGGCGTCAGCCGCTCGGCAGGGGATTTGAAAGGCGTCTTCATGCGCGGGCATCCGGCGCGTCGTGGAACGCCATCATCCTGCGAAGGACCGTACTGTCGTGTTCGGCGGGCGGCTCGGCAGCGCCGCAGACCCAATCGTAAAGCTGCGGGTCCGGGATATCGATCATCCGCTCGAACTCGCCAAGTTCGGCAGCGCTTAAGCGGGAGAGCCATGCGTCCGCGAAGCCGCCCATGACAAGGTCCATCTCGCGCGTGCCGCGATGCCAGGAGCGGAACAGCAGCTTGCGCCGCCGCTCGTCCAATCCATCGCTCGACAATGTCGATCCGGTCATCGTCCCTCAACGCCAAAAGCCCGGCAGAGCCGGGCGTGGGCGTTTGGTATAGGGAAGCGAGGCCGGCTTGTCAGCGGCTTACGTTCCGAGCGTGAAAAACCCGACCGTCACCAGGGCCATGATCGCCGTGGCGACCCATCCGACCACGACCATCGGGCGCGACAGCGTCAGCCGGCCCATGATCCGCGGATTCATCGCGATCAGCATCATGACGGCCATCAGCGGCGTGGCGAGCATGCCGTTGACGACCGCGCTCCAGTACAGCGCCTTGATCGGGTCGATGGGGGTAAAGTTCAACGCCACCCCAGCTATCGTGGCGACGGCGATCGTTGCGTAGAACGCCTTCGCCTCGCGCGGCTTGCGTTCGAGACCTTCGGTCCAGTCGAAGACCTCGCTCACCGCATAGGCGGCGGAGCCGGCCAGCACCGGCACCGCCAGCATGCCGGTGCCGATGATGCCGGCGGCGAACAGGGCGAAGGTGAATGCGCCGGCGATCGGCCGCAGGGCCTCGGCGGCCTGCGACGAGGTCTGGATATCGGTGACGCCGTGGGCGTGCAGCGTCGCCGCCGTGGCGATCATGATGCATAGCGCGATGAGGTTGGAGAATCCCATGCCGACGACCGTATCGGTGCGGATACGCGCGAGTTCCGGTCCGGCGGTGCGCGGCGAGATGCAGAGCGGCTTGACGTGGCGGCGATGCTGCTCCTCGACCTCCTGCCCGGCCTGCCAGAAGAACAGGTAGGGACTGATCGTGGTGCCGAGGATCGCGACCAGCGCCATGGCGTGCGGCCCGTCGAACACGAGATGCGGCACGAAGGTGCGTGCAGAGCGCCGTTCCCCAGGGCACGTTCGCGGCGAACACCACCGCGACATAGGCGAACAGCGAGAGCGTCGTCCATTTCAGTACGGAGGCGTAGCGCGCGTAGCTCATGAAGGTTTCGAGCAAGATGCAGACGACGCCGAAAATCACGGTGTAGAGCTTCTCCGGGCCGCCGATCAGCAGGCCGAGCGCCGCCCCCATGGCGCCGAGATCGGCACCGAGATTGATGACATTGGCGACGAGCAGCAGCAGGACGACGACCCGCAGCAGCCACGGCGAATAATGCCGGCGCAGGTTCTGGGCGATGCCGCGGCCGGTGACGCAGCCGATACGGGCGCGACCTCCTGGATCACGACCATCAGCGGGAAGCTGAACAGCATTGTCCAGGCGAGGCCATAGCCGAACTGGGCGCCGACCTGGCTGTAGGTGGCGATGCCGCTCGGATCGTCATCGGCGGCGCCCGTCACGAGGCCCGGCCCAAGGCTCTTAAGAAAGCCCACCGGTTCAAGGGCAGGCGGAGTCGCGGCCTTCGCTTCGGCGATTTCGGTCATGATGCTATTCTGAACGAGGAAGCACGGGATCGGCATGCGGCTTGGGAGCGGCTCGGAGCTTATCATCGAATCCGCGGGGTGGCCGGCCAGTTTATCATTCGGTCGGGTAGTCTTTGTGCCCGCGAAACCATCGGCTACTGATGGCGGCGATGCGCCCCGCCCTGCTCAATCCCCTGTTCGGAGCGATCACCAGCCTGCCCGGCATCGGGCCGAAGCTGGAGAAGCTGTTCGCGCGCCTTTTCGGCCGGGAGCCGCCGCGCATCGTCGACCTGCTGTTCCACCTGCCGGCTGGCGCGATCGACCGGCGCTTGCAGCCCAAGCTCACCGATGTCATTCCGGACACCGTCGTAACGGTCAAGGTGATGGTGACGGCTCACCGCCCGCCGCCCGCCAACCGTCCGCGCCACCCCTATCGCATCGACACCGAGGACGACACCAATACGCTGACGCTCGCCTATTTCCATGCGCGCGCTGACCGTCTCAAGAAGCTCCTGCCGGTCGGCGAGGAACGATACGTCTCCGGGACCGTCACGACGTTCGACGGCATGCTCCAGATGGTCCATCCCGACCGCGTCGTGGACGAGAAGGGCTTCGCCGATCTGCCGCTGCTTGACCCGGTCTATCCGCTCACCGAGGGCCTGAGCCAGGGCGCAGTCCAACGCGCCGCCGACGCCGCCTTGGCAAAAATCCCAGCGCTTCCCGAATGGCAGGACGAGGCGAGGCGGAAATCGCGCGGGTTTCCGCTGTTCGCCGATGCGCTATCTCGCCTGCATCGCCCCCATGAGATGACGGACCTCGCGCCCGAAGGCCCGGCATGGTCGCGGCTCGCCTTCGACGAACTGCTGGCCGGACAGCTCGCGCTTGCCCTGGTGCGTCAGCACATGCGGCGCCAAGCGGGCCGGCCGAGCGCCGGCGACGGCGCGTTGCGCAAGCGCATCGTCGCCGCCCTGCCCTACACGCTGACGGCTTCGCAGGAGCGCGCGCTTGCCGCCATCGCGGCCGACCTCGCGGCGCCGGAACGCATGTTGCGGCTGCTCCAAGGCGATGTCGGCGCCGGCAAGACGGTCGTGGCGCTGCTCGCCGCCGCAGCCGTGATCGAAACCGGCCGCCAGGCCGCCCTGATGGCGCCGACCGAGATCCTGGCACGCCAGCATCTCGCGACCATCGCTCCGCTCGCCGAAGCCGTCGGCATGCGGATCTCCATTCTCACCGGCCGAGAACGCGGTCGCGACCGCGCCGATACCCTCGCACGGCTCGCGTCCGGCGACCTCGACCTGCTCATCGGCACGCATGCACTGTTCCAGGACGAGGTCGCGTTCCACGACCTCGCGCTGGCGATCGTCGACGAGCAGCACCGTTTCGGCGTGCATCAGCGCCTCGCGCTGACGGCCAAGGGCGAGGCGGTGGACGTGCTGGTGATGACGGCGACCCCCATCCCGCGCACGCTGGTGCTCACCTATTTCGGCGACATGGACATCTCCGAGCTGCGCGAGAAGCCGGCGGGCCGCAAGCCGATCGACACCCGGACCATTCCGCTCGACCGCCTCGATGAAGTCGTCGAAGGGGTCGGCCGCGCGCTCGACGAGAGCCGGCGCGTCTACTGGGTCTGCCCCCTGGTGGGCGAATCCGAGGTCAGCGACCTCGCTGCTGCCGAGGATCGATTCTCTTTTCTTAAAAATAGGTTCGGTGGAGTTGTTGATCTGGTTCATGGCAAGCTGAAAGGCACCGATAAGGACGCCGCCATGGCCCGCTTCGCATCCGGGCAGACCCGCCTGCTCGTTGCCACCACGGTGATCGAGGTCGGGGTCGACGTGCCCGAGGCGACCGTGATGGTGATCGAGCATGCGGAGCGGTTCGGACTGTCGCAGCTCCATCAGCTCCGGGGCCGCATCGGGCGCGGCAGCGAACGCTCGACCTGCCTTCTGCTGTACCGGGCGCCGCTCGGGGAGACCGCGAAGGCCCGGCTGGCCGTGCTGCGCGACACCGAGGACGGTTTCCGCATCGCCGAGGAAGACCTCAAGCTGCGCGGCGAGGGCGACTTGCTCGGCACCCGGCAGAGCGGCACGCCCGGCTTCCGCATCGCGCGCGTCGAAACCCATCGCGACTTGATCGAAGCGGCCCGGGACGACGCTGCTCTGGTCCTCGCCCGCGACCCCGACCTCGAAACTCCGCGCGGCGAGGCGTTGCGCTACCTTCTCTATATGTTCGAGCGCGACGAAGCGATCCGGCTGCTCCGGGCCGGCTAGCCGGACACGCTGCGATTGCAGGCAACCCACCATTTCCTTTTATCCGATTGAATATGAAGGCTTTTCGTTAGGCACTTGTCTTGCTTCATGTGGCCTGGGTCGGGGGCCGCAAACGAAGGGACGCGTCAATGCCGACATCGTTGCCACCCAGACGAACGACGACGCGGAAATCGAGCCAGGACCTGTTTTCAACGCTGACTGTATGCGTGCTGATCATCACATGCGCCTCGGTGGTGCTGGCGGCGGAATTCCAGTCCCCCGGCACGTTCGATATGAGCATCTATGCCGACGCGATGTTCGGCCCGTAGGCGACCCTGGTCGATTTAGCGTGCCATCGGCGTGGGACCGGAAGATATCTGTCTCCTGCCGAATGCGCCGCGCGTTTGCGTCATTCCGCCGCCGGTGTCGGCTAACCTTCCCCGACGCCCAGGCAATGGGCGCGGCGACGTCTCCTGGGGGAGGAGCTCATGCCCTTCGATCATGCCGCAAGCCGCCGCGATTTCTGCAATTCCTCGCCGCCAGTCCACTGTTCGCTGCAAGGGGAATGTCCGCCGTTTCGAGCGAGGGTCCGACCGCTGGCGGGCGCGGTCTGCGTCGGCGGCCGTATATCTGGGGCCTCGGCGCCTTCGGAAGGCCGGCGTCGAGCGCGTGCTGGAACTGCTGCGGCTCGAGCTCTACGGCGCCATGCAGCAGATGGGCGCCCCCACGATCAAACATCGCGTGCCCCGCCATGGTGCGGCGGGCTCGAACCGGCCGCCCTACTTCGCCGGCACGGCGGCGCGGGCGACCTTGGCGATCCGCGCGGTTTCGGCGAGAGCCGCGAGCTTCCGCTGCTGGTCTGGACCGCCACCGGGCTGGATCATGCCGGCGGTCATGAGCAGCTTGGCGGCGTCCTCCACCGGAATGTCGAGCTCGATCAACTCGGCGCGCCGGCAGGTAGAAGAAGAATCCCGTGGTCGGGTTCGGCGTGCAGGGCATGAACACCGAGACGTGCTCGTCGGCATTCGGCAGCCGCGCCGTGATGTCCGGTCCCGGCGGCGTCGACAGGAACACCAGCGACCACATGCCGGGCGCCGGAAACTCCACCAGCCCGACCGTGCGGAAGGTCGCGCCGGACTTCGAGAACAGCGTCTCGAACACCTGCTTGAGGCCGCGATAGAGCGGCCGCACGATCGGCATGCGCTCCAGGAACCATCTCGCCGATCTCGACCAGCTTGCGGCCGACCAGGTTGGCGGTCAGGAAGCCGAGCAATGTCAGCGCCACGAACGCGATGATCAGCCCAAAGCCGGGCAGCCGGATCGGCAGGTAGGTCTCGGGCCAGTAGGCCTTGGGGATGAAGGGCCGCACGAGGTCGTCGACCCAGGTCACGAAAGACCAGTCAGCCAGATGGTGATGGCGACGGGCCCGGCGACCACCAGGCCGGTCAGGAAATAGGTGCGGATGCGGCTGCCGATGCCGGGAGCCGGACGGGATGTGCCGCTTCGAGCACCGTCGACGGGACGCTCGGGCTATTCGGTCAAGCTCATCTCGCGCTGTCGGAAGCCGGCATGGCTATTATATCGGGATGCGCAGCCAGCAAACTAGGCCAATGCGTCACGGCCGTGACGCGCGCCGCATTGGACCGTCGCGGCTGCCTACTCGACGGTGACCGATTTCGCGAGATTGCGCGGCTGGTCGACGTCGGTGCCCATCACCACCGCCGTATGGTAGGCGATGAGCTGCACCGGGATCGCGTAGACCAGCGGCGTCACAGTCGCCGGCATCTCCGGCAGCGTCAGCGTGACGAGCGAAGCCACGGTCGCCTCCGCGCGCGCCCTTGGGATCGGTGACGAGAATGATCTTGCCGCCGCGCGCCGCGACCTCCTGCATGTTGGAGACGGTCTTCTCGAAAACGCCGGTCGTACGGCGCGATCACGATCACCGGCATGGTCTCGTCGATCAGCGCGATCGGGCCATGCTTGAGTTCGCCGGCGGCGTAGCCTTCGGCGTGGATGTAGGAGATTTCCTTGAGCTTGAGCGCGCCTTCCATCGCGATCGGGAAGCTGGTGCCGCGGCCGAGATAGAGCACGTCCCGCGCTTTTCGCGAGATCGCGGGCGAGGTGCTCGATCTCCGGCTCCAGCTTGAGCGCCTCCGCCATGTGGCGCGGCACTTCGATCAGCGCCTTGACCAGCTTGCGCTCGTCCTCGTCCGAGAGCACGCCGCGCGCCTTGCCGGCCGCGATGGCGAGGCAGGCAAGCGCCGCGAGCTGGCAGGTGAAGGCCTTGGTCGAGGCGACGCCGATCTCGGGACCGGCCAAGGTCGGCATCACCACGTGGCTTTCCCGCGCGATGGTCGAGGTCGGCACATTGACGACCGACAGCATGTGCTGCCCCTGCGGCTTTGGCGTAGCGCAGCGAGGCCAGCGTGTCGGCGGTCTCGCCCGATTGCGACACGAAGATCGCGAGATCGCCGGCCGTCAGCGGCGCCTCGCGGTAGCGGAATTCCGAGGCGACATCGATCTCGACCGGGAGCCGCGCGAAGCGTTCGAACCAGTACTTCGCCGATCAGGCCGGCATAGTAGGCGGTGCCGCAGGCCGAAATCGAGATGCGATCGAGCTTGGCGAAATCGAACGGCAGCGGGTCCGGCAGCGACCCGCTCGTTCGCCATGTCGAGATAGTGCGCGAGCGTATGGCCGACCACTTCCGGCTGCTCGTGGATCTCCTTGGCCATGAAATGGCGGTGGTTGCCCTTGTCGACCAGGAACGCCGAGGCGTTGGACTTGAGCACGGCGCGCTCGACGTTCTGGCCGGCCTGCGTCGTGCACCTGCACGCCCGTCGCGGTGGACGCACCGCCCAGTCGCCGTCTTCGAGATAGCTGATGCGTATCGGTGAAGGGCGCGAGCGCGATGGCGTCGGAGCCGAGATACATCTCGCCGTCGCCATAGCCGACCGCGAGCGGCGAGCCCTTGCGCGCGCCGATCAGCAGGTCGTCTTCGCCCTTGAACAGGAAGGCGAGCGCGAAGGCGCCCGCGCAGGCGCGGCAGCGACGCCGCGACAGCCTCGGCCGGCGAGTGCCCTTGCTGCAGTTCGTCGGTGACCAGATGGGCCACCACCTCGGTGTCGGTCTCGGTCGCGAAATGATGGCCCTTGGCCTCAAGCTCCTCGCGCAGCTCGCGGAAGTTCTCGATGATGCCGTTGTGCACGACCGCCACACGGTCGGTCGCATGCGGATGGGCATTGATCTCGTTGGGGCGCCCATGCGTGGCCCAGCGGGTGTGGCCGATGCCGGCCTTGCCCTCCAGCGGCGCGCGATCCAGGAGCTCTTCCAGATTCTTGAGCTTGCCTTCGGCGCGGCGGCGCGTAATCGTGCCGCCATTCTCCAGCGTGGCGACGCCGGCCGAATCATAGCCACGGTATTCCAGGCGCTTGAGCGCGTCGACGATCTGGCCGGCGACCGGCTCGCGCCCGAGAATCCCGATGATGCCGCACATACTAAAGCTGCTCCTGCGAACCGTCGTCTACTTCATGCACGTTTAAAAGCGGCTAACCGGCGGAGGAAGTCACAATACGTATCGCCACGTGACGAGGGTTACGGCTCAAAATGAGCTTCTTAAAAGACGAACGCTCTCATATAACGTTTGCTTAGCCGTATATAATATTGATTTAATTGTATTTTATGTTAGTTAATCTTGTTTATCAGTTCGCCTTTTCGTGACCTGCCGGGCGCGCCCAAACACGAGCGCATCCGCGGGCACGTTTTCGGTAATGACCGATCCTGCCGCCACATAGGCGCCGTCCCCTATCGTCACCGGCGCGACCAGGGTGGAGTTCGACCCCGTGAAAGCGCGCTTTCCGATGTCGGTACGATGCTTGGCAACGCCGTCGTAATTGCAGGTGATGGTGCCGGCACCGATGTTGGCGCCCTCGCCCACCCGGGCGTCACCGATATAGGCGAGGTGATTGGCCTTGGCGCCAGCCCCGATGTCGCCGCCTTCACCTCGACGAAGTTGCCGATATGGACATCGGTCCCGAGCCTGCGCGCCGGGGCGCAGCCGCGCGAAGGGCCCGACCCGGGCATTGCGGCCGACATGGGCGCCCTCAAGGTGGGAGAAAGCGCGGATCAGCGCGCCCTCCTCCACCACGACGCCCTGCCCGAACACGACGTTCGGCTCGACAATCACATCCCGCGCCAGCCGGGTGTCGGCCGACAGGAACACGGTCTCCGGCGCCGTCATGGTCACGCCCGGCTCCAGCCATGTCCGGCGCAGGCGGCGCTGCAGCACGGCCTCGGCCTCCGCGAGTTGCGCCTTGGTGTTGATGCCGCGCACCTCGTCCTCTGCGGTTTCCAGCGCCACCGTGACGAGTTCCATATCGCGCGCGATCTGGACCGCGTCGGTCAGGTAGAATTCGCGCTTTGCGTTGCGGTCGTTGATGCGGTCAAGAATCGCGAGCGCACTCTCGCCCGCGAGCGCCATCACGCCGGCGTTGCACAGGGTAATGGCGCGCTCAGCTTCGCTCGCATCCTTGTCCTCTCGGATGGCGGCGAGCGTTCCCTTCTCGACGATGAGCCGTCCGTAACCGGCAGGATCGGCCGGACGAAATCCAAGCACCGCCACCGCGGCGCCGTCTGCCAGCGCCTCGCGCAGCCGGAGAAGCGTTTCCGCGGTGATGAGCGGCGTGTCGCCGAACAGGATCAGGAGGTCGTCAGCACCGCGAATGAGCACGTCGCGAGCCGCCAGTACCGCGTGGGCCGTGCCGAGCCGCTCCGCCTGCACGAAAATCTCGGCTGCCGGCATCGCGCGCGCGACCTCCTCTGTCACGGCGTCGTGCCCGGGGCCTGTCACCACGGCGATGTTGCCACCGACGTCCCGCAGGCTGGAGAGCACGTGCCCGATCAGTGTGCGGCCGCCGATCCGATGAAGCACCTTCGGAAGAGCCGAGCGCATGCGCGTGCCCTCGCCGGCGGCGAGCACCACCGACAGGCAGGTCCTGTTGCGCATCAGCTTCTCCTCGTATGGCGTCATCAGAATCAATAAAGGGGCCGGGCCGCCGGTGAAAGCATATCGACCGCGATTGGCCAACGTAGCGCGGCCCAGCGATTGTGGGATTCTGATAATGTTTTCAATCTGATTCGCCGGAGCGTGGAAATGGTGGGGAATTTCGACGGCATGGCGGGGAGCGAGCCGGAGACGGCTGGGTTGCGTGCGGCCCTGAGAATTCGTCGCCTGGGGCGGGATCGCCGCGAGCGCAATCGCTCTTGCCGTGCTCGTGGCGCGCACCGACACCGGCAACCAGCGGCTCGCCCGCATCCTGTCCGGTCCCGCACCGGCGGCGGCGGAATCGGCGTCGATACAAAGACCGAATCCGATGGCCGCCCGCCTCGCGGAAGCAGAAGCGGAATCCCATCGCCTCGCCGAGACAGTGCGGCACCTGACCTCCGATCGCGAGCGCATGCTGGCGCGCCTCGATGCGATCGAGCGCAACATCGATGTCACAGCCTCGATCCGAGAGAGTGCGCCTGCGCCCAGTGCAGCGCCTCCATCCGCGCCAATTCCGACGCCGAGCGCGGCGCCTCCCGCAAGTGTGCCGGCGCCGCAAGCCGCCGCAACGCCCCCGGTCCAATCCATCCCCTCGCCGCCGGTATTTTCGCCACCGGTAATCCCACCGGTAATGGCGAACGCCCCGCCGGTCCCGGCCCCCCGCCCTGCCCCTGCCAACCTGCCTCCCGCTACGGTCCCATCGCAGCCGGCCGCCATCCCTGCAGCCGAGCAGACCAATCCGGGCGCCATTCCCAACCCCGCCGTCGAGTTCGACGGCGACCCGCACCGAGTTCGGGATCGATGTCGGCGGCGACCGCACGGTCGATGCCCTGCGTGCGCTATGGATCTCGCTGCGCGGCGGCAGGCACGCCGCCCTGTTCGAGGGCCTGCGCCCGCTCGTCGCCATCCGAGAAGGCGGCAAGCCCGGAACTCTGGATTTGCGGTTGGTGATCGGGCCGCTCGCCAATGCCGGCGCCGCCGCCCGGCTGTGCGGCAGCCTCGCCGCCGCCGGCCTCGCTTGCCAGCCGACGGTGTTCGACGGCCAGCGGCTGGCCTTGAGGTAGCGGCCCAGGATAGACTGCGGGGCGATGATCCAGCCTTTGCCCCCGCCCGCGCCCCGCCTGTTCCTGCCCAGCGCCCGCGCCACCAATGCCCTGCTGATCGTAGGCTTCCTGGCGCTCGGTTATGCACTGTATCTACGCTACCTCGTGATCGAGCAGCCGCCGGTCGCGCTCGCCTGCGAAGCTGGGCTGCGGACTTGGCTATGCACGACGCGGACGCTGGCGACTGCCCTGTTTCGCAACGACGTATTCGGCTGGGCCGCGCTCGCCATCGCGGCGCTCAACCTGCTACGGCCGTCATCCGTGCTTGTCGCCGCGGCGCTGGTGGCCGGCGGCCTGGGCATCGTGCTCTACAATGTCGATCTCTCGGCGCTGGCGCTGGCGTTATTGCTGCTTAGCCTGGCGCGCCGCGCACCCGAGTCAGAGTAAGCGCGAGCACTGCGAGCACGGCGCAGAACCATAGGGCCTGCCAGTTGCCGACGCTCTCGTTGAGCGCGATGTAGGCGGCCGCCAGCACCAGCAACGCCGCAGTGACATATTCCGCGGTATGCCGCTCGCCATCCCGGCGATTGAGGAGCAGCGCCAGGAAAGGCAGCACGGCGGCCGTCAGCGGCGCGAACGGGAAATCGCGGTAGCGCGGATTGAACACGAAGCCGAGCGCCGCCTGGACGGCGACGACACACACCACAATAAAGACGAGGCCGAGAAGCCGTTCGAGCGGATCCGTCGTGCGGTGAGAGCCAAGTACCGCGGCAAAGCCCGGCGTGGCGACGCCACGGATCAGCGCCGCCGCCCCTGCGACGGGCGCCGCGACGCCAACTGCCGCCAGCGCGGCAGACCGCATCCAGCCAGCGAGGCCGAGACTTTCCAGCACCGCGTTCTCGATTGTCCAGCCGACCAGCGTTCCGGCGCCCAGCGCAATCGCCGCGACGCCGAGCCATGCGGCGGGCCGCTCTACGCTGCCGCGCCGCCGCGCCGTATAAGCCGCGCCGAACACCAACGCCGCGAGCGCGATGCCGCCGGCGGCCTGCAACTGCCACCCTGGATGATCAGATACCGGTTTTCCCCATTCGAATTTCGGCTGGCGCGCACCGGCATCAAGGAGGCCCCAATGGCCGCCGACTGTGCCTTCCAGCAGCCGCTTCCACGGCTGGTCGAACGCTTCGATCAGGTTGGCGCGGAAATTCTCGGCCTTGGCCACCGCCAGTACGTCATGCAGCACGCGCGCCTGGTTCGCCGGCGAGGGCAGCGCGCCTTCGCGCATGCGCCCGGCGTTCGGCCATCCGGTCTCGCCGATCAGGATCTCCTTGCCGGGAAAGGCAGTCGCGACCTGCCGGTGCTTGTCGGCGATGTGGGCCGCCGCGTCTTTGGCCGCGATCGGCCAGTCCTCCCAGTAAGGCAGGATATGGACGGTGACGAAGTCCACCGCGGCGGCGATCTCCCGGTTGCGCAGCCAAAATTCCCAGACGTCCGCGTAGGTGACGGGCTGCGCGACCTCGGCCTTCACCCGCCGGATGACAGCGATCAGGTCGGGCGCCGCCATCTCGCCGCGCAGGAGAACCTCGTTGCCGACGACGATCGATTGGATCACCTGCGGATATCGCTTGGCGAGCGCGATCGTCGCGTCGATATCACGGCGGTTGAAGACCGGGTCGCCGCCAAGCCACAGTCCCTGGATCACCTTCAGGCCGTGCCGCGCTGCGATCTCCGGCACCTGGTCGAGGCCGTTCGCGGTCGAGTAGGTGCGCACGCAATTGGTCAGCGGCGCGAGACGCGCCATGTCGTCCTCGATCTGCCCGGCATCGATCCGGAAGGTGGGATCGAGCGGGCTCTGATTGTCGCGGAACGGCGCGTACGAAATGCAATAGAGCTTCTCGCCCTGCGCGACGGGTGCGGGAGGCATGGCGACCGGCGCGCCCAGCCACCACCACGCCGCGACAATCGCGGCGCTGACGACGACGAACAGGCCTGCGGCAAGACGCATGGGTCGGCTTTGCGACGATGGAAATGTTAGCGTGACCGGCCTTACGCTGTGACAAGCGCTGGCGGATTTGGCAACAGTTGATACGGTGGCAAACTCGCCAAGCTTCCGCCCGGCGCCGGTGGACGCGCGTGCGAAGGCGTCGCATTGTGGACCTATTCCAGTGTGTATATTGAATGATCCGGTCGATCACGGCCCAACGCAACCCGCCGCACCCATGCCCCCCATGAATATTCGTCCGCTGGCAGCGCTTCTCGGCGCGGCCCTGCTCCTCCTGCCGATATATCCCGCAGTGGCGCAATCGAATCCCGATCCAAAAACGCAGGACCAGAAGCCGCCCCCGCAGGGCGACGGCGCCAAGGAGGGGCAGAAGAAGATCGACGAATTCGCCGAGGCGGCACGGGTGTTGCAAGGACCTGCGGCGAACCCGGAATGCGTCTGGCTCGGGCGGCGCGTGGTGAACCTGTTATGGCGCGACGATCTCGATACCGCTTTCCGCCACCTCGATCTCTACGACCGCTTCGGCTGTCCCGGCGGCCATATTCAGGCGACATTCCGCTGCGTTGTGCGGCAGGGGCCGATCGATCCGAAGGCGACCGAAAGCCTGACGGCGCGCGTCCACGCGTGCTGGATCAACCCTGCGCTCGCACCGCAGGCACAGGCCGCCCCGCCCGCAGGAACCAACCCCCAGTAACGGCGTTGGGCGAACTGAAGAGTTTTTTGTTGCGGCTGAATGTTTGTTCAGTGAACCGACAACAAAACGCCATGTGCCAAGGCTAAATCAGCTTCCATGTTGGATGGCCGCCTTGCGGCGGAGAGGTCGAGTCCAGGGGACGGGCTCAAAATTCCCCCTTCAGCCCCGATGATCGTGAGTTCCATGCGCCGCGTCGTTTTCGTCGTTGGGCTCGCAATCGGTATGCATGCCGGTTTGTGGGCCTTGCTCCAAGAGCGGACGACGGCACCAGATTTCGACGGTCAGCTCGCGAGCGTGTCCTATGCACCCTACGCGACATCCGGGAATCCCGAAGCCGGCAACCGGCCGACGGCGGGACAGGTTCGCGCCGACCTTAAGTCCATCGCGCCGATGGCCCGGGCCATTCGCACATACTCCGCGACGTCGGGGAGCGAGCTCGTCCCCGGCATTGCCGACGAGTTCGGGTTGAAGGTCACGCAGGGCATCTGGCTCAACGGCACTACGCTCGACCAGGAATTGGCCCGGGCGCGTTCCGGTCTGCCGTTCGCGGCCTCCGACATCGCGCGGCGCAATGAGGTCGAGCTGCGCACTGCTCTCGATCTCGCCAAGAGGCACCGCAACGTCAATTCGATCGTAGTCGGCAACGAGACGATCTATCGCGGCGAGACGGTGCTGTCCGGCGACGACCAGCTTCTCCCGGACGAAATCCAGAAGGTCGACCGCGCGCGGGGCTCGGATGAGCTCAAGCGCGCCCGGGAGGACGTCAATGTCACGCGCCTGATCCGCGTTATCCAGAAGGTGAAACGCGAGACCCAGCTCCCGGTCACGACGGGCGAGATCTGGAGCGTGTGGCGGGATCATCCCGAGCTCGTCTCGGCGGTCGACTACATCGCGGTCCACATCCTGCCCTACTGGGAAGGCATCCCCGACAGCAGCGCCGTCGACCAGGCGATCCAGAAATACAGCGAGCTGCGCCAGCTCTATCCCGGCAAGCGCATCGTGATCGCCGAGTTCGGCTGGCCGAGCGCTGGCTACAACCGCCGTGGCGCCGATCCGGGCCGCCTGATCCAGGCCACGGTGATGCGCGACTTCGTCGTTCGCGCCGAGGCGCTGGGCATCGACTACAACGTGATCGAGGCGGTCGACCAGCCCTGGAAGACCTTCGAAGGCAGCGTCGGCCCGTACTGGGGCATGTTCGACGCGTCGCGGCAGCCGAAATTCGCCTGGAGCGGCCCGGTCTCCAACCCCGATTACTGGAAGATCGCGGGCCTTGCGCTCCTGCTCGGGTTCCTGGTTTCGCTCCCCGTGCTCCGGCTGACGAGGCCCACCCTGAGCGAAGCCGCCTTGCTGACGATTTCGGCGCATGCCGTGGGGGCATGGTTCGCAGCCGTATTTGCTTACTGGACCTACCATTATTTCGTTTTCGGCGCGGGCTTCGCGCTGGGGCTGGGTGTGGCGCTCCTCATTCCGCTGGTATTCATCACCTTGTCGCGGCTGCAGGAGATCGCCGCGATCGCCTTTGGGACGAAAGCGCGCCGGCTGCTCGCGCCGACGCTTGCGGCGGGCCACCCGGATGCCCCCATGGTGTCGATCCATATTCCGGCCTATCGAGAGCCGCCTGAGATGCTCAAGGCGACGCTCGATGCCGTTGCCGGGCTCGACTATCCGAATTTCGAATGCGTCGTGATCATCAACAACACGCCCGACCCGGCTTTCTGGCAGCCGGTCGAAGAGCATTGCCGCACGCTGGGCGCGCGCTTCAAGTTCCTTTGCGCAGACAAGGTCGCGGGCTTCAAGGCCGGCGCGCTGCGGCTCGCCCTCCAGCATACCGCCGCGGATGCTGCCATCATCGGCATCATCGACGCCGACTACGTCGTCCAGCCGGACTGGCTCAAGGATCTGGTGCCGGCCTTCGCCGACCCTAATGTCGGCCTTGTCCAGGCACCGCAAGACCATCGCGACGGCGACCGCAGCGTGCTCCATCACGCGATGAACGGCGAATATGCCGGCTTCTTCGACATCGGCATGGTCGAGCGCAACGAGACCAACGCCATCATCGTCCATGGCACCATGTGCCTGATCCGCCGCACCGCGCTGGAAGCCGCGGGAAGCTGGTCGAGCGACACCATCGTCGAGGACACCGATCTCGGCCTCACCATCCTAGAGCTCGGCTGGCGCGCCCTCTACACCAACCGGCGCTACGGCCATGGCCTGCTGCCCGACACCTACGAGGCGTTCAAGAAGCAGCGGCATCGCTGGGCCTATGGCGGCGTGCAGATTCTCAAGAAGCACTGGCGCCGGTTCCTGCCCGGGGCGAGCCTGCTCACGCGCGAGCAGAAGCATGACTATACGCTCGGCTGGCTCAATTGGCTCGGCGCGGAAAGCTTCGGCGTCGTGGTGGCGCTGATGAATCTCGTCTGGGTTCCGGTCGTCGCGTTCGTCGGCATCGCTGTGCCCGACAAGATCCTCACAATCCCGATCATCGCGACCTTCGCGATCTCCCTGATCCATTTCGTCGCACTCTACCGCCTGCGCGTCGCCATTACCCCTCGCCAGATGGCGACCTCGGTCTTCGCCGCGATGTCGGTGCAATGGACCGTGGCGTGCGCCGTCATGGACGGCGTGATCAAGGAACACCTGCCCTTCAAGGTCACCGCCAAGGGCGGCTCGGGCATCAAGGGCCCCGATTTTCCGGCATTCTGGGAAGCCGTCATCGGTGTAATGTTGCTGATCGGTGCCGGCGTCCTGGTAGAGACCAACTGGGAGCGGGTCCGCGAGATCAACATCTTCGCACTGGTCCTGGTAGTCCAGAGCCTGCCGTTCCTGGCCGCTGCCGGGATGGCCACGCTGGAGCGCTCGCGAGCCAATGAGTTTGTGTTCTGGCGAAGCCTGGAAGGCCGTTTCGCCGACCTGCTGCCCCAGCGCGCCCCAGTAGCCCGTGCGCCCGCTACTGTGGAGAAGCGCATCGAAACCGCGCCGTAAGACGGCGCAGCGCGCGTGCAAGCGCCCTCTCAGGCCGCCAGCCCGGTTTCGACCAGCCGCACCCAGTAGGACGTGCCGAACGGGATTACCTCGTCGTTGAAGTCATATGACGGGTGATGGATGCCAGCGCTGGCGCCGTTTCCCACGAAGATGAACGCGCCGGGCCGGGCGTTGAGCATGAACGAGAAGTCCTCGGCCCCCATCACTGGCGGCGTATCGGGGTTGACGCGCTCGGCGCCGGCAACCTCTCCGGCCACCCCCGCCGCGAAACCGGTCTGGCGTTCGTGGTTGCGGGTGACCGGGTAGTCGCGCTTGTAGGTAAGCTTCGCCTTGGCGCCGTAGGCCCGTGCCGTGCCCTCGACAATCTCGTGCAGGCGCTTCTCGACGATGTCCTGGGTCTGCGGCGTGAAGCTGCGCGCGGTCCCCTGCAGATGGACATGCTGCGGGATCACGTTGTCGGTGTGGCCGGCCTGGAACATCGTGATGGAGATAACCGCGGACTCGAGCGGGTTGACGCTGCGCGCCACGATCGACTGGATGTTGTTGACGATCTGAGCCCCCACCAGGACCGGGTCGATCGCCAGATGCGGCCTCGCCCCGTGCCCGCCCACGCCCTCGATATCAATCGAGACGCGGTCGGCGGCCGCCATCAGCGGGCCCGGCCTGATCGCGAAGGTGCCGACGGGGATGCCCGGCATGTTGTGCATGCCATAGACCTCCTGGATACCGAACCGCTCCATCAGCCCGTCCTGGATCATGGCGTGGGCGCCCGCCCCGCCCTCCTCCGCGGGCTGAAAGATCATGATAGCCGTGCCGCTGAAGTTGCGCGTCTCGGCGAGATATTTGGCCGCGCCGAGCAACATGGCCGTGTGCCCATCATGGCCGCAGGCATGCATCTTACCGGCGATTGTGGACTTATAGGGCAGGTCCGTCGCCTCATCGAGCGGCAGGGCGTCCATGTCCGCTCGCAGTCCGATCACCTTGCCGGTCGCGGGCTCCCGGCGCCCGCGGATGACGCCCACCACGCCGGTGCGCCCGATGCCCTGCACGACCTCGTCGCAACCGAAGGCCGTCAGCTTCTCGGCAACCGTCGCCGCCGTGCGGTGCACGTCGTAGAGCAACTCGGGATGGGCGTGAATATCCCTGCGCCAAGCGGTGATTTCTTCGTGAAGGTCGGCGACGCGATTGACGACGGGCATCGAGGTCTCCTCACGCGGCGAGTAGGCCCGCACGGTCGAACGGACGGTCCGGTACCAAAGCGAAGGCTTTGGCCGAGGTCAACCGTAGCTGAAGCAACCCGTGGTCGACTGCTGCGAATTCACGCATTCGGCGGGCTGGACCACCCGAGCGAAGGGCGATTAAGGTATTGCGATGCGCCACGACCCGCGGGTTTGGCCAGCCCGCCCGGCCCCACGGGGAATCAACAATGAAATTCAGAACCGCGCTTGCCGCATTCGGGCTTGTCGTCTGCCTCGCCGTTCCCGCCTCCGCCGCGACGTTCCGCTTTGCATTCCAGGGCGACCTGAAGTCGCTCGATCCCTATTCGCTCAACGAGACCTTCACCCATGGCGTGCTGGGCAACGTCTACGAGGGCCTCACCAAGCGCGACAAGGACCTCAAGATCATGCCCGGCCTCGCCGAGCGCTGGGAGATGCGTCGAGCCGACGCGCTGGCGCTTCTATCTGCGCAAGGGCGTCAAGTTCCACAACGGCGAGGACTTCACCGCCGACGACGTCGTGTTTTCGGCCGAACGCGCGCGCTCGGCCCGGCCTCCGACGTCAAGACGCAGGCTCACCGGCCGGCGCCAAGGCCGTCAAGGTCGACGACTACACGGTCGATTTCGTGCTTGCCGAGCCCAAACCCCATCCTGCACTGCGAATGGGACACCTGGTACATCCTGTCGAAGAAATGGGCCGAGGCGAACAACTCGCTGACCGCGCAGCCGCCAGGCCGGCCAGCAGATGAGCTACGCGGCGCTGCACGCCAACGGCACCGGGCCCTTCATCATCACCGAGCATCAGGCCGGCGTGCGGACCGTGTTCAAGCCGAACCCGAACTGGTGGGGCAAGCCGGAGCACAATTTCGACGAGGTGATCTTCACCACCATCTCCAACGACGCGACCCGCGTCGCCGCGCTGCTCTCCGGCGACGTCGACTGGGTCGATCCGATCCCGCTGCAGGACGTCGCAGCGCGTCAACGCCAGCGGCAACCGCGCAGGTGCTGCAGGGCCCGGAGCTGCGCACCATCTTTCTCGGCTTCGACCAGTATCGCGACGAGCTGAAATACTCCAACGTCAAGGGCAAGAACCCGTTCAAGGACGTGCGCGTGCGCAAGGCGTTCTATCTCGCGATCGACGAGGAGGCGATCGCCGCGAAGGTCATGCGCGGCGCCGCGACGCCGTCCGCGCTGATGATCTCGCCGCTGCTGTTCTGCGCGTCGCAAGCGACTTCGCGCGGCCGACCGTACGACCCGGACGCAGGCCAAGAAGCTGCTCGCCGAAGCCGGCTATCCGAACGGCTTCGAGGTGACGATGGATTGCCCGAACGACCGCTACGTCAACGACGAGGCGATCTGCCAGGCGGTCGTCTCGATGCTGGCGCGCGTCGGCGTCAAGATCAACCTGCTCGCGCAGCCGAAGGCGAAGTACTTCGCCAAGATGCTGGTGTCGCGGCGGCTACGACACGTCGTTCTATCTGCTCGGCTGGACGCCCGGCTCGTTCGATTCCTGGAACATCCTCGCCAACATGTATCGCTGCCGCGACGAGAAGGGCAACGGCGGCAACAACAATGTCGGCAACTACTGCAATCCGAAGATCGAGGAATCTGGCCAAGCAGGTCCTGGTCGAAACCGACACCGCCAAGCGCGACGAGCTGATCAAGGAGGCCTACGAGATCGGCCAGAACCAGGACTGGGGCTACATCCCGCTGCACCAGCAGGCGCTCGCCTGGGGCGTGTCGAAGAAGGTGAAGGTCGTGCAGCGCGCCGACAACCAGATCCTGTTCTATTGGTTCCGCAAGGAGTGACGTCCTGCTCCGGCGTGGCAGCCGGCGCCGTCAAAATCTGAAAACGATGGGCTGCACCTGAATGCGGCCTCTTTGATGCGGCTTGACATTAAACCTGAGAATAAGCGTCAATAATTCGCAACTTGCGGGGGAATACAGATGTCCACGTTGTGGCATATCGTCCGCCGATCTCGCCGCCGGATGGTGTTTTTCTACGACATCTTCGTGATGGTATTCCTGTTGGTGGTCGGCTTCGTTTACCTGCAGTCGGATTACTTCGGCAACCTTCCGGTCCTGGGTTCCTACCTCGAGATCCCGGACTGATTATCATGTTTTCTTCAATTGCATGTGGATGGGCGCGATCGGAGGCGTCACGATCAGCCTGAAGGGCGTCTACGACCATGGCAGCCCAAGCAATCCGTGGTCCGACGCCTACAATCTCTGGCATATCGGCCGGCCGCTTAGCGGCGCCATCGCGGGACTGATCACCGCGGTGCTGTTCATGCTCGTGGTGTCACCGGAAAAGCTTTCGCCGCTCGTCCTGTATGGCGTCGCCTTCATCTTCGGAACGCAGGACCGCGCGTTCTTCGATTTTCTGTCAACGTTCGCCTCGCGGTTCCTGCCGACAAAGCAGCGCGGAGCGCCGCGACCGCCATTCGGATCGATTCGCCGGTTTCGCGTCAAGGGCAGGCTCAGCCGCGGGAAGCCGTCACCTACACGAATTAGCACGGTCACGGCGGGATCGGCTCGAACCCGTCGACATCATCATTGTCAACAAGAGCGGTTCCAGCGCGGTGCTGGTCGGTAAATTCACGTACGGCCCGTGATTTTACCTCGCGTCTTGCGAGGACAGGCCGGCTTGGACCATTTGCTCAATTCCCGGTCCTATGGCCTGATAGGCGGAGGATATTCCGCAACGGACATCCCGACGAGCGATGCTCGCCTTCATCATCCGCCGCCTGCTGCAAGCCATCCTGGTCATGCTCGTGGTGGCGCTGATCGCGTTCACGCTGTTCCGCTTCGTCGGCGATCCGATCAACCAGATGGTCGGCATCGAGACCAGCGCCGCAGGAGCGCGCGCAGCTGCGCCAGGACGCTCGGGCTCAACGATCCGGTGCTGATCCAGTTCGTGCCGCTTCGTCGGCAACGCGCGTGCAGTTCGATTTCGGCATGTCCTATCAGTTCAAGCAGCCGGTGATCGACCTGATCGCCGACCGCTTCCCGGCGACGATGGAGCTGGCGCTCGTCTCGGCGCTGTTCGCGCTGCTGGTCGGCATCCCGATGGGCGTCTACACGGCGCTGCACCGCCACTCGCTGTCTGTCGAACGTGTTCCTGACCGTCTCGCTGGTCGGCATCTCGCTGCCGACCTTCCTGATCGGCATCCTGCTGATCTTCCTGTTTCCGGTGACGCTGCGGCTGCTGCCGTCGTTCGGGCGCGGCGACGTCGTGCGGCTCGGCTTCTGGACCACCGGGCTTGCTCACCGCGTCCGGCCTGAAGGCGCTGATCCTGCCGGCGATCACGCTCGGCCTGTTCCAGATGACCCTGATCATGCGGCTGGTGCGCGCGCGAGATGCTGGAGGTGCTGCGCACCGACTACATCAAGTTCGCGCGCGCGCGCGGCCTGTCCAACCGCGCGGTCAATTTCGGCCATGCGCTGAAGAACACGCTGGTGCCGGTGATCACCATCGCCGGGCCTGCAGCTCGGCTCGATCATCGCCTTCGCGATCATCACCGAGACGCGTGTTCCAGTGGCCCGGCATGGGCCTGCTGTTCCTCAAGGCGGTGCAGAACGTCGATATCCCGATCATGTCGGCCTATCTGCTGCTGGTCGCCTTCATCTTCGTGATCATCAACCTGATCGTCGACCTGCTCTACGTGGTGGTCGATCCGCGCATCCGCGTCGACGGCGCGGCCGGCGCTGACGGCATGGCCGAGACAACCGCACCGCCATCGGACGCGCGCCGCAGAGCCGCCGCGCTCGCCGCGTTCCTCGACAGCGACATCGCTCTATTCGTTCCGCCGCTCGCAAAGTGACGATGGCGGCCGCCGTCGTGACGCTGATCATCGTGCTCGCCGCGGCTGCTCGCGCCGTGGATCGCGCCGCACGATCCGTTCGATCTGCGGCTCAGCTCAACCTGCATCGACTCGCATCATGCCGCCGGCCTGGCAGGAAGGCGGCGACCGCGCGCTTCCTGCTCGGCACCGACGACCAGGGCCGCGACGTGTTCTCGACCATCCTCTACGGCTCGCGGCTGTCGCTCGCGATCGGCGTGCTGTCGGTCGCCTTCGCGGCCGACGCTCGGCATCGCGCTTGGCCTGATCGCCGGCTATGCCGGCGGCGCGGTCGACGCCGTCATCATGCGCGTCGCCGACGTGCAGCTCACCTTTCCGGCGATCCTGATCGCGCTGCTGATCGACGGCACCGTGCGCGCGCTCGTTCGGCGAGCAGCGCAACGAGCAGTCGGTGTTCTGGGTGCTGGTGCTGTCGATCGGCCTGTCGTTCTGGGTGCAATATGCCCGCACCGTGCGCGGCTCGACCCTGGTGGAGAAGAACAAGGACTATGTGCTGGCCGCGCGGCTGATCGGCATCCACCCGGCGCTGATCCTGTTCCGCCATGTGCTGCCGAACGTGATCGGCCCGGTGCTGGTGATCGCCACCATCAACCTCGCGCTCGCGATCATCACCGAGGCGACGCTCTCGTTCCTCGGCGTCGGCCTGCCGCCGACGCAGCCCTCGCTCGGCACGCTGATCCGCATCGGCAACAATTTCCTGTTCTCCGGCGAATGGTGGATCGCGATCTTCCCCGGCATCACGCTCGCCGCGCTGGTGCTCGCCGTCAACCTGCTCGGCGACTGGCTGCGCGACGCGCTCAATCCGAAACTGCGATGACAAGACCGTCACCCGTCCTCAGCGTCCGCGATCTGCGGGTCGAATTTCCGACCCGGCGCGGCACGCTCGTCGCGGTCGACGACGTGTCGTTCGACATCGCGCCGGGCGAGGTGCTCGGCGTCGTCGGCGAATCCGGCGCCGGCAAGTCGACTGACCGGCACGCGCGGTGATCGGCCTGATCGAGCCGCCGGGGCGCATCGCCGGCGGCGAAGTCTGGCTGCGCGGGCGGCGCATCGACAATTGCCGCCCGAGCGCGATGCGCCGCATTCGCGGCAAGCGCATCGGCATGGTGTTCCAGGACCCGCTGACCAGCCTCAATCCGCTCTATCGCATCGGCGACCAGCTGATCGAGACGATCGCCACCCATACGACGCTTGGTCGACGCCGCGGCGCGCACGCAAGGCGCATCGCGCTGCTCGCCGAAGTCGGCATCCCGGCGCCGGAGGCGCGCATCGACGCCTATCCGCATCAGTTCTCCGGCGGCATGCGCCAGCGCGTGGTGCTGGCGCTCGCGCTCTGCGGCCGAGCCCGGAGCTCGTCATCGCCGACGAGCCGACGACCGCGCTCGACGTCTCGGTGCAGGCGCAGATCATCGCGCTGCTCAAGCGGCTGTGCCGCCAGCACGGCGCCGCCGTGATGCTGATCACCCACGACATGGGCGTGATCGCCGAGACCGCCGACCGCGTCGCGGTGATGTATGCCGGCCGCATCGTCGAGATCGGCCCGGTGCGCGACGTGATCAAGGCGCCGCTCCACCCCTATACGAAGGGCCTGATGGGCTCGATCCCGACGCTCGACTGCCGAAGCCGACCGGCTGGTGCAGATCCCCGGCTCGATGCCGCGGCTGACCGCGATTCCCGCCGGCTGCGCGTTCCATCCGCGCTGTCCGCGCTGCTTTCGTCCCCTGCCCGACGTTCCGGCCGGAACTGCAGCCCGAAGCAGCGCTCGCAGGTCGCGTGCTGGCTCTATCAGCCGTTCCCGGTGACCGCCGGGATCGCGTCATGAGCGCGGTGCTCGACGCGACGTGCCGGCCGCGCGCGTGCCGACCGCTGGTCGAGGTGACGAGCCTCGGGCGCATCTTCGATGTCTCGAAACCGTGGCTCAACCGCGTGATCGAGCGCGTGCCGCGCCAGCCTGCTGATCGCGGTCGCCGACGTGTCCTTCGCGATCGCGCAAGCGCGAGACCTTCGCGCTGGTCGGCGAATCCGGCTCCGGCAAATCGACCGTCGCCAAGATGGTGGTCGGCCTGATGCCGCCGACGCGCCGGCGACGTGATCGATCGACGGCGTGTCGATGATCGATCGCCAGGCAGGCACGCGCAGCGCCGCCGCCTGCGCCGGCGCATCCAGATGATCTTCCAGGACCCCTACGCCAGCCTCAATCCGCGCTGGCGCGTGCTCGACATCATCGCCGAGCCGATCCGCGCCTTCGGCATCGTCGCAGAGCGGCGCCGAGATCGTCGCGCGCGTCGGCGAGCTGCTGCGCCTGGTCGGGCTCGATCCGGCCGACGGCGCGCAAATATCCGCACGAATTCTCCGGCGGCCAGCGCCAGCGCATCGCGATCGCGCGCGCGCTCGCCTCCAAGCCCGAATTCATCGTCTGCGACGAGCCGACCTCGGCGCTCGACGTCTCGGTGCAGGCGCAGATCCTCAACCTGATGCGCGACCTGCAGGACCGGCTCGGCCTGACCTACCTGTTCATCAGCCACAACCTCGCCGTCGTGCGCCACATGGCGACGCCGCATCGGCGTGATGTATCTCGGCCGCATGGTCGAGATCGCGCCGGCGACGCGAGCTGTTCCGCCGCCCACGCATCCCTACACGCGCATGCTGCTCGACGCCGTGCCGGACCTCGACCTGACCGGGCGCCAGCGCAAGGCGGTCGAGGGCGAGATCCCGAACCCGATCGAGCCCGCCGCCGGGCTGCGCCTTCCATCCGCGCTGCCCGTTCGCCAACGAGCGCTGCCGCATCGAGCGGCCGCTGCTGCTGCCTGCTGGCGCTTCTTTCGTGGCGTGTCACGCGGTGGAGGAAGGGCGCATCTAGAGCCGCGCGCAGCCTGAGCCGGCGCGCCGGCGCCTATTGACCGCGTCCGGCGCCATCCCTACACACCCGCTTCAGGAGCGCGTAGCTCAGTTGGTAGAGCACTTGACTTTTAATCATGTGGTCCTGGGTTCGAGTCCCAGCGCGCTCACCATCGCTCCCCCGCCTCGATACCCAACGTGACGCCGCAGAAAGTCCCGATCGAGACCGGCCGGCCGGTCTATACGCCGGTCGACTTGACGGCGATGAACGAGGCGACATAGCCCGCCGGCGAGGCGCCGTGCGGCTTCGCGCGCACCACCGTGCCGACGAGCGATGGCACCTGATTGACGCCGTTTGGCCAAAGGAAACCGAGGAATGCATGGTAATCGTATTCCCATCCTTTAGTCGGGGTGTTGTCGCGTCCGGTCCCGACAATCGCCACGGTCAACGGCGCGGACGCCCCTGCCGGAGTGACGGTGCCGCGCAGGTCCAGGACATAGCCGCCGCCGAAATCAACGATGCCGATCAGCTCCGTGCTCGACGGCGTCGCGAAGGTGAAGATGCCCTCCCCGAAGATGAGATTGACCGCGGCGGTCGCATCGCCGTTCACGAGATCGGTCGAGTTGACGAAGCTGCGATACGTCCATGCCCCGGCAAGCGCCACATCCGAAACCGCGATTCCGCTCGTCGTATGATCCGCCATGTTCCCCTCCCAAGGTCACCGGAACGCGGCCCACAGGGACCGGGCTGGCAACGGCGTTGCGCTATTCGATATCGACGCCTGCAAACTCGATCGACGCTCCCTGTCCGTCGCCGCTGACAGGTTGAAGATAGATCTTCAGCGCCGCCGGGCCTCGGGACAGGTCAAGCGGCATCGACACCCCGAAGCGCTGCGCCCTGCCGGGTTCGGCCCGGAACGGCCTGTGCGGCGTGATGCCAAAACGACCGATCACCTCTTCGACGCCGTTCTCGCGCATCGCCTTGACCACGGCTTCGACCGCTCCCTCGCGCGGCGGCTGAAACGCCGTCACCTTGACGATTGCGCGGGGAGCCTGGGTCCGCGGGCGTTCTTCTGCATTGGGGCGGGCGACCGCCGTGACGGCCGCCGGATGATCGATGGTGGCAACGATGCGGGCATCTTCAGTCACGGCACAGCCCAAGCCGCCGAGCACGATGGCGACGACGCCCCATGTACGCACAAGCCATGACCCGATAACACGTCCCATGCCGTCCTCGGACCCTGCGCCCTGCCTCATATGTGTTCAGGTCGTAACGAAGGCAACCTCCACGCGGCTGGGCGACGCGGTGCCGGCCTTGCCTTTCGGCTTGTTGGAGATCGGCAGAATCTGGAGGCGAACGCGGCTTGGGGGCGCCTCCGCGCCGCCGTGGATTCGCTGGATCGCACGCGTCAAATCCAGCGCGAATGACGGCTTGCCGTGCTTGCCATCGTGGCCACCATGGTCAAGGATTGCAAAGGTGCCGACGTAGTGCGGGTCGGATGTCGATGTCCCTGCCGAGAGATAATTGCAATCGATGAACACCCGGTAGGCGGTATCGCGCGCCTGCGTCGTCGTGACTTCGCGGACGAATGCAAGCGCACGCGGCCCCGATGCCGCCTGTTCCCGCGTCTTGGCATAATCGAGCAGTTCCAGCCCGGAATCGAGCGGCTTCCGCCGGGCGACAGCCGTCATCATGGCGGCATCCACCTCGACCGGAAGTTCAAGGAATTTCTCCGGCGTCGCTTTTTGCTGCTTGTCGTTTTGCGCCATATAGGTCTTCACGCCGGAGACGTTCTCCAGGCGCGGCATGCCGTAGATCGTCTTGAGCTTCTCTCCGAGCGCCACGACCGCCGGGTTGGCGCCCGCCACGGCCGACGTCAGCCCGTAGGTGTATCCGAGCGTTTCGGGAACGAAGAGGTCGGAGACCTTCGGCGAATAGGGCGTCCCGTCGACATTGTAGAAATTGTTGGTGAACGGCATGTCCGTCCACAGCGGGTCGTTCGAATTCTGGTTGTGCACGTTCCACAAAGCCCAGATGCGGTCGATGTTGCCGTGATGCATGAAGAAGATCGGATCGCGCGGCGAGATCGCGCTTGGCATCCATCCGCCGATGTTGTTGTGCACGTTGTTATGGGAGTTGCCCTCGAGAACACCCTGGACGCCGCCGTTCTGGTCGACGATCCACGACTGATCCAGGGAATTCTGGCCCTGCGGGCGGCTGGTGCCGAACGCTTCGTAGGGCGTGGCGTCGAGAATCTGTTGCAGCACGCCGGGGCCGACCTGGTCTGACGGCATGGGCGTATTCGCCGGCCAGGTCCGCATAAAGCCGGGGTCGGAAACGAACAGCGGATTGGCCTTTCCGTCCGGTGTCTTCGCCTGGAGGAAAACCTCGGGCATCAGGGGGTTGGCGGTCCAATCCCAATAGGGCATCGCGAATGCGTTGAAGCCGGTGAGCTGCCTCACGATGCGCTCATACATCAGCGTGTAGGCGCGATGCCACGGCAGGAAGTACCAGTTCCCGTGGGGACAGAAGTGATAATTGTTGGGATCGAAACCGTGAATCCGGGCGAGCGTCACCCAGTTGAACTTGTCGCCCACAGGCTTTTGTTTCATCTGGCCAACGGCGTCGCGATATGCCGAGATGATCGGATCGTTCCAGGCCATGCCCTCCAACGACCGGCGGAGAGGCACCTGAGCCTGCGCCAGCGCGACAATCCCGGGGGTGTTGGCGGCAATGACGCCTACCCCGATCACGCATCCCTGCAACAAGATATTCCTGCGTGAAACAGTCATGACCCGTCCCTCCCTTCTCCGACGTTATGTGAGGTTAACGGCATAACGATTAGTTGTGAAGTTTTTTTTGACACCTAAAAATGGCCGCAACAGCCCCCGCATCCGGACGAACAGCGCAGCGTCTAGGTTCCCGAAAAGTTGATGGGCGACTAGCGCAGGATTTCGGCGCCGACCCGGTTTAACGATCAAGGGCGGCATCGGGCCGCAAAACACGAACCGATCGACGGGATGCGAATTGCATCCACCTGCCTGGAGGAGAATCAAACAATGTTTCGGAAAGCTGTCATCGCCACGATCGCGGCGCTTGCCGTCGGCATCGCGTTTATTCCCACCGAGTCCATGGCGCAGCGTGCCGGCGCGAAGGGCGGCGGCGGAGCGGGCTTCGCCGGACGCGGCGGGTTCGCGGGCAATCGCGGATTTGTCGGGAACCGGGGCTTCGCGGGTAACCGCGGCTTCGTCGGTAACCGGGGCTTCGCCGGCAATCGTGGATTTGCCGGACGCGGTTTCCGCGGCCGTGGCTTTGGTCCCGGCTTCGGCGTCTATGGCGCACCTTATGCGTACTACCAGGGCTACGACGACGGCTGCTACCGCCTTCGCCGGGTCTGGACGCCCTACGGCTGGCGCTTCCGTCGCATCTACGTCTGCTATTGACCGGACCGGTTAAGCGCTTCCACACGCTAAAAAGCCCGCCGGCCTCGGAGCCGGCGGGCTTTGCGTTAAGGTCGTGTGCGACACCGAACGCCGAAAGACCAGCCGGTCCTGGCTGGCAACGCTAAGTGATCAAAATGCGGTCGCGAGCACGGCACCTGCGAGAATGCCCAGAACCATTGTCCACATGACCGCAGGGTCATGGCGATGCCAATCGGCACGGTGCGAAAAATGCGCGCGCATAGGGACACCTCGCATCCTTGTCGCGGTGAAAAACGCATGAAGCAACGAAGGCGTTCCGGCGTGAGTCGCCAAACAGGCGACATTTTGTAGCGAAAAGGTCGCTCAAATGGTCGGCCGGTACTCCACGCAAAATTCAAGAAAGGGTCGCATCGTCGCCACGGAGTGAGGCGACGCTGCGAAGGACACAACGGGAATTCACTTGAGGACGCTTGCCATGACGCTCCAGACCGCCGCGCACGCGCTGACGTCACGCCCCTCCCGGATGCGCTCCTGCCCTCACTGCTCCGGCCTTGTGATTGCGCCGGAGGCCTCGGAGTTCGTCGGCGACGGCAACGTCCGTCATGTGTGGTCATGCGAGTCGTGCGGCCAAGCGTTTGAGACCAATGTCAGATTGACGGCAGACCCGGTATGGTGATTTCCGTCACTGCCGCTTCCAAGGCAATTGTTTCGTAGGACGCTCGCCGGTCGACCCCGACCCGGCTTCCTGGCGCTCAGAGCCTGATCTTCAACGCGTTGGCGATCTCGCCGACGATACCGCGCCGGAACAGCAGCACGCAGGCGACGAAGATCACGCCCTGGATGACCGTCACCCACTGGCCGAACTGCGCGAAGTAATTCTCCATCCCGACGATCACGAATGCACCCGCGACCGGCCCGAACACCGTGCCGAGCCCGCCGACCAGCGTCATCAGCACGACCTCGCCGGACATCGGCCAGTCGACATCGGTGAGCGAGGCGAGTTGGAACACCAGCGCCTTGGTGGCGCCCGCCGCTCCCGTCAGCGTCGCCGACAGCACGAACGCGATTAGCTTGTAGCGTTCCACCTGATAGCCGAGCGAGATGGCGCGTGCCTCATTCTCGCGGATCGCCTTGAGCACCTCACCGAACGGCGAATGGATGACGCGGTAGATCAACAGGAAGCAGGCGAGGAAGATCGCCAGCACCAGAATGTACATGTGCATCGTGTCGCCGAGATTGATCAGCCCGAACAGCTTGCCACGCGGCACCGACTGGATGCCGTCCTCGCCGCCGGTGAACGGTGCCTGCACCGCGAAGAAGAACATCATCTGCGCCAGTGCCAGCGTGATCATGGCGAAATAGATACCCTGGCGCCGGATCGCGATCATTCCCGCGACGAGGCCGAGCACCGCACCTGTCGCCGTGCCGGCGAGAATGGCGAGTTCCGGACTGAGGCCCCAGACCTTGGCGCCATAGGCCGTGACATAGCTCGCCCAGCCGAAATACAGCGCATGGCCGAACGACAGCAGCCCGACATAGCCGATGAGCAGGTTGAAGGCGCAGGCGAACAACGCGAAGCACAGCACCTTCATCAGGAAGACCGGATACAGGAACGTGGGCGCGATCACGAAGAACGCGAGCATCGCCGCGAATGCGACGGCTTCGCTCCGCGACAGATGGCTGCCGCCGCGCGCGTCGAGATGGGCGATGGGTGCGGCAGTGTCGGCCATGTCAAGCAGTCCTTCCGAACAGACCCGCGGGACGGAACAGCAGCACGATCGCCATGATGACGAAGATCACCGTGTTCGACGCCTCGGGGAAGAAGACCTTGGTCAGCCCTTCGATGACGCCGAGGCCGAAGCCGGTGACGATTGCACCCATGATGGACCCCATGCCGCCGATCACCACCACCGCGAACACGATGATGATGAGGTTCGCTCCCATCAGCGGGTTGACGTTGTAGATCGGCGCCGCCATCACGCCCGCGAGCGCGGCGAGCGCCACGCCGAAGCCGTAGGTCAAGGTGATCATGCGCGGCACGTTGATGCCGAAGGCACGCACCAGCGTGGGGTTCTCGGTCGCTGCGCGCAGATAGGCGCCAAGCCGCGTGCGCTCGATGATGAACCAAGTCGCGAAGCAGATCACCAGCGAGAACACAATCACCCAGGCACGATAGTTCGGCAGGAACATGAAGCCGAGATTCTGCCCGCCCTGCAGCAGGTCAGGCACGCGGTATGGGAGTCCGGAGGAACCGTAGCGGTCGCGGAACACGCCCTGGATGATAAGCGCGAGACCGAAAGTCAGCAGCAGGCCGTAGAGATGGTCGAGTTGATAGAGCCACTTGAGCAGAAAACGCTCGATCACGATGCCGGTCGCCCCGACGACGATCGGCGCGACAATCAGCGCGCCCCAATAGTTGAGGCCGGTATATTGCAGCAGCAGGAATGCCGCGAAGGCGCCCATCATGTATTGGGCGCCGTGGCTGAAGTTGATGATGTTGAGCATGCCGAAGATGACGGCGAGGCCCAGGCTCAGCAGCGCATAGAACGAGCCATTGATCAGGCCCAGCAGCAGCTGCCCAAACAACGCCTGCGATGGAATGCCGAAGATTTCGAACATGATTTGTTTGCCGAAGCTGCGGTCTCATCCCGGGGAGCGCCCGAAAGGGCGCGTCTCGACGGATGGAGCCGGCCGCCTCGCCCTTCGACACGCCGGCCTTGCCGGATCCTCAGGGTGAGAGGCGACCTTGTCCAACCTGTGTTAGCCGCTGACCAGCGGGCAGTTGCCGTCTTTGAGCGGACGGAACGCTTCCGCCGCCGGGATGGTCGCGCGGACCTTGAGGTAGTCCCATGGCGCCTTGGACTCGTCTGGCTTCTTCACCTCGAGGAGGTACATGTCATGCATGTGCCGGCCGTCGGGGCGGATGTTGCCCTTGCCGTAAAGGGTATCCTCTGTCGGCATATCCTTCATCTTGGCGACGACCGCCTTGCCGTCCTCGTCGCTCTTGAGCTCGGCGACGGCCTTCAGATAGTGCAGCACCGACGCATAGACGCCGGAATGTACCATCGTCGGGTACTTGCCGCCGCTCTGCGCGACGAAGCGCTTTGTCCAGGCGCGGGTGTTGTCGTTCATGTCCCAGTAAAACGAGCCGGTGAAGATCAGGCCCTGCGCCGTCGGCAGGCCGAGCGCGTGCACGTCGCTGATGAAGACCAGCAGGCCTGCAAGGCTCTGGCCGCCCTTGGTGATGCCGAACTCGGACGCCTGCTTGATGGAGTTCGAGGTGTCGCCGCCGGCGTTGGCGAGCCCGATGACCTTGGCCTTGGAGGCCTGGGCCTGCAGCAGGAACGACGAGAAATCCGACGTGTTCAGCGGGTGGCGAACCTGGCCGAGCACCTTGCCGCCATTGGCCTTGACGACCGCGGCCGTATCCCTCTCAAGCGCATGGCCGAAGGCATAGTCGGCGGTGAGGAAGAACCAGCTATCGCCGCCGGTCTTCACGATCGCCTTGCCGGTGCCGTTGGCGAGCGCCCAGGTGTCGTAGGGCCAGTGCACGGTGTTCGGAGAGCATTTCGGGCCGGTGAGATCGGACGATGCGGGGCCGGACGCCAGGAACACCTTGTTCTTGTCGCGCGTGACCTCGTTGATCGCGAGCGCGACCCCGGAATTGGGCACGTCGACGATCACGTCGACCTTGTCGACGTCGATCCATTGGCGCGCTATGCCGGAACCGACATCCGGCTTGTTCTGGTGGTCGCCCGAGACGATCTCGACTTTGATGGGCGCCCCCTTGTTCTGGGCATTGAAGTCCTCGACCGCCAGCTTGGCAGCGATCACCGAGCCCGGTCCGCCAACGTCGGCATAGAGACTCGACATGTCGGTCAGGATGCCGATCTTGGTGACATCGTCCGCCAGCGCGGTGCCGCAGGCCAGCGCGACCGCGAGGCCGGCGAGCCCGATAGTTCGTTTCATGTGACGTTCTCCCATGTTGTCGTGCCGCCGCCCGGCACGTCTTTCGATTTTATCCTGAATGCCGGCGTAGCCTTCCGGACAAGTTAAAAGACCCGGCAATTCAAAGACCTTAGTATCACACCCCCGCTATCATACACCCAGGTATTCGTGGATTTTTTCCACGTTGGCGTCCAATTCCGCATTGGCGAAGCGATCGACGATGCGGCCGTGCTCCATGACGTAGTAGCGGTCTGCGACCGTCGAAGCGAAACGGAAGTTCTGCTCCACCAGCAGGATGGTGAAGCCCTGCTCCTTGAGCGTGCGGATCGTCTTGCCGATCTGCTGGATGATCACCGGAGCGAGCCCCTCGGTCGGCTCGTCGAGCAGCAGGAGGCGTGCTCCGGTGCGCAGGATGCGGCCGATCGCCAGCATCTGCTGCTCGCCACCGGACAGCTTGGTGCCTTGGCTCGACAGGCGCTCCTTAAGGTTGGGAAACAGCTCGAAGATGCGGTCGAGCGACAGGCCCCCGGGCTGCACCACCGGCGGCAGAAGCAGGTTCTCCTCCACGCTCAGGCTGGAGAAGATTCCGCGTTCCTCCGGGCAGAATGCCAACCCCAGCCGCGCGATCTCGTTCGACATCCGGCCGATCAGCTCGTTGCCCTTGAAGCGCACCGAGCCTGAGCGCTTGCCGACGATGCCCATGACCGATTTCAGCGTCGTGGTCTTGCCGGCGCCGTTGCGGCCGAGCAGCGTCACCACCTCGCCCGCGGGCACCTCGAAGGTGACGCCGTGGAGGATGTGGGATTCGCCGTACCACGCCTGCAGGTCCTTCACCGCGAGCAGGGATGCATCCGCGCGTTCAGCCATGGCCGGTCCCCATATAGGCCTCGCGCACATTGGGATCGGCGGAAACCGTCTCGTAATCGCCTTCGGTCAGCACCCGGCCGCGCGTGAGCACGGTGATGGTATCGCACAGATCAGCGACGACGCTGAGATTGTGCTCGACCATCAGAACCGTGCGGTTGGCCGCAACCGTCTTGATCAGCGCGGAGATGCGGCCGATGTCCTCATGGCCCATGCCCGCGGTCGGCTCGTCAAGCAGCATCATCTCGGGATCGAGCGCCAGCGTGGTCGCGATCTCCAGCGCACGCTTGCGGCCATATGGCAGATCGACCGCTGTGGCGTGCGCAAGCGACGCCAGCCCGACGTCGCCGAGTAGCGTCATGGCGCGGGCGTTCAGGCCATCCAGAGCCTTGGTGGAGTTCCAGAAGTCGAACGACGCCCCGCGCTTGCGCTGCAATGCGATGCGCACGTTCTCCAGCAACGTCAGGTGCGGAAAGATCGCGGAGATCTGGAATGACCGCACGAGGCCGAGCCGGGCGACCGCCGCCGGCTTGGCGCTGGTGATGTCCTGGCCGTTATAGACGATGCGCCCGCGCGTCGGATTGAGGAACTTGGTCAGCAGGTTGAAGCACGTTGTCTTGCCGGCGCCGTTGGGCCCGATCAACGCGTGGATGGTGCCGCGCCGTACCTTGAGGTTCACGTCGTTGACCGCGACGAACCCGCGGAATTCCTTGGTCAGCCCCTCGGTTTCCAGAATGACGTCGCTGTCCATACGCTCCACGTGCCCTTGATCGATACGCGATACTGCTGTCAGGCAAGAGCCTCTGTCACGAGTTTCGGCGCCCGGCAAGGCACGAGCGCAACCAATGGATGGCAGCGCGCACGCGATCCGCGCGTTTCATGGCGATGTGGCTGGCCACGGGCGTCTCCCTGCGTCAAGTGATGTCCCGCGCCCGCTTGAAGGGGCCTTGGCGGCGCTTGCTGCGACGCATTAAAAGGGAAGCATCCGGCGCCCGGCGCGTCAATCTCGGATGCCGGCCCGGGTGCAATTTTCATAGGACGCGGATCGCCGCAGTTGCGATAGCGAGATGTCCAAGAGAGGCAAGCCAAATGGGACAAGGAAACGGCGGCGATCTACCGATCATCGTGGCGGGTGGCGGCATCGGCGGGCTGGCGGCGGCCTATGCGCTGTCGCTCAAGGGCTTTGCGGTCCGCGTCATCGAGCAATCGCCGGAATTCAAGGAAGTCGGCGCCGGCATCCAGCTCGGGCCGAACATCTTCCGCTCGCTGCAAAAGATCGGTCTCAAGGATGCCGTGCTGGCCGATGCCCATCAGCCGCCGGGCCAGGAGATGCGCGACGCGCTGACCGGCGAGCTCATCACCCGGATGCCGCTTGGCGACGCCTCGTTCCAGCGCTTCAAGCAGCCCTATGCGGTGACGCATCGCGCCGACCTGCACGCCGTGTTTCTGAATGCCTGCCGCGCCAGCCATCTCGTGACACTGGAGAACAACCGGAAGGTCGCCGATTACGAGGACGGGGACGGCGGCGTCACGGTGACGCTCGGCGGCGGCGAGCGCGTCCAGGGCTGCGCCCTCCTCGGCTGCGACGGCATGTGGTCGGCGATCCGCGAGAAGATCGTCGGCGACGGCAAGCCGCGGGTTTCCGGCCACATCGCCTACCGCGCCGTGCTCAAGCGTGAGGACGTGCCAGACGACCTGTGGCGGCCGGACATCGTGCTGTGGGCGGGCCCGCGGACACATTTCGTGCATTATCCGCTGCGGCGCGGCGAATTGTTCAACCTCGTCGCCGTGTTCCACTCCGACACCTATGTCGAAGGCTGGAACGCCGAGGCCGACAAGGACGAGCTGTTCAAGCGCTTCAAGGGCCAGCGGCCCGAGGTGCTGCGCCTGCTGGAACGCATCGAGACATGGCGCATGTGGGTGCTGTGCGATCGCGAGCCGGTGAAGGACTGGTCGCGCGGTCACGTCGCGCTGCTTGGCGACGCCGCGCATCCGATGCTGCAATACCTCGCCCAAGGCGCCTGCCAGGCAACCGAGGATGCGGTGGAGCTTGCGGATAGAGCCGCCGCGCAACCCGACGACCTGCCGGCGGCGTTCAGGGCCTATCAGGAGAGCCGCTATCTGCGCACCGGCCGCGTGCAACTCATGGCGCGGGTCTATGGCGAGTTCTATCACGCCCGCGGGGTCACCGCGGAGCTGCGCAACCAGATGCTGCGCGCGCGCACGCCGGAAGATTCCTTCGAGGGCATTGCCTGGCTTTATGACGGTGGATGAAGCGTATCCGCGACACAAGTCCGGGAGACTTTCAGGCGCAATCCGCACGTAGCCGTGGAATTCGAGGGGAAGAAACCATGACTCAATTCACCGTCAATCCGCAGCGCTTCGACCCGTACAAGAGGTTCAAGTTCCGGGTGAAGTGGGATGGCCGATACGTGGCCGGCGTTACCAAGGTGAGCGCTCTGAAACGCTCGACCGTCGTCGTCGAGCATCGCGAGGGCGGCGACGCGAGCACGACACGCAAATCACCCGGCCTTACCAAATACGAGCCGTTCACCCTGGAGCGCGGCATCACTCATGACGTCGATTTCGAGCAATGGGCCAACAAGGTTTGGAACCTCGGCGCCTCACTCGGCACGGAGGTGTCCCTCAAGGATTTCCGCAAGGACGTCGTGATCGAAATCTACAACGAGGCCGGCCAGCTGGTGATGGCCTACAACGTCCACCGCTGCTGGGTGTCGGAATATCAGGCGCTTCCCGATCTCGATGCCAACGCCAATGCGGTCATCATCGAGCACATCACGCTGCAGAACGAAGGCTGGGAACGCGACGTCTCGGTGAAGGAGCCGACCGAGCCGAGCTTCACGACGCCGGATAAGACCTGACTGTTCGGCGAGGTATCAATGGCCGTTTCCCGATTAAAAGGCCTTTCTCAAACCCGAGTCCTCCATGATTTTGTTTGCGGCACCCGGCTTCGCTCAATCTGTCGCGGACAACGTTGCCGAAACCTCTCACGCGGCTTTTCCCAAGCGAACGCGGATGCAGGCATGTGCAACCAGCTCGATTGGAATATCACCTACGGCGTCGGCATCCAGTCCGTTGGCGATCAGCAAGTCAGCCGCCACGGCCGGTAGCTTTTCGTGGAGGCCTTCCAGCGTATCGTCTTCCGCATTCAAGCCGTGGAGGTCGCTGTCTCGACGAACCAGACAGCAGCGTCCGAATCGAAAGCGGCCTTGACCACAATAAGATCGCTGATCGTGAAACAATCTCCTGGCGGTTTGACATCGCGGAAATAATCGACCGCGCAGCGCCCCACCATCCTTATCATAGCCCGAGCCTAGGGGCTGGCCCGTCCAAAGGGTCCGCCGGGGCAATAGCGCAAGCATGTTGCGCCACGGAATTTCAGCCCGGACCGGCGGAATACGCGCCGCTATCCGCCTTCTCCGGCCTCACGTGACGCCTTATGCCAGCGCCGCTTTAACACGGTCCGGCGTGAAGGGCAGGTCGCGCAGGCGCTTTCCTGTTGCCCGTGCGAAGGCATTGGCGATCGCTGCGACCGTCGGGCCCTGCGAGCCTTCGCCGGAGCCAAGCGGCTTTTCATCAGGCCGGTTTATCAATTCGACCTCGACCTTGGGCACATCCGGCATGGTGAGGATCGGATAGCTCATCCAATCGGTCGATTTGATCCCCGACTGGTCAAACAGAACCTCCTCATGCAACGTCCAGCTCGTCGACTGGATGATGCCGCCCTCCATCTGGTTGGTCAGGCCGTCCGGACTGATCACGAGTCCCGAATCCACCGCCGCGTAAGCGCGCGGAACGCGCACCACGCCAGTTGCGCGATCGACCTCCACCTCGGCGATCACCGCCACGTAGGAGGACAGGTTCTTGTACTTGGCGAAGCCGATGCCGAGAGCCCTGCCCTCGCCAGCTTTTGCACCATCCTTCCAGCCCGCCTTCTTTGCCACCGCTTCGATGACCGCCTTGGCGCGAAGGTCCTTGAGGTGCGCGAGGCGGAATGCCACCGGGTCGGCGCCCGCCGCCGCCGCGAGTTCGTCCATGAAGGATTCCGACGCGAACACGTTGGCATAGGCGCCGAGCGTGCGCAGCGCCGAGACGCGCAGCGGCATCTCCTTGATGAGATGGTTGGTGACGCGCTGGCGTGGGAAGTCGTAAAGCGGCACCGCATTGCGGTCGCTGCGCGCCGGCCGGCTGCGGAATACCGCGCGGCGGCGCCGGCTTGAACGGCTCGGCGAGATGCCAAGCGGCCAGCAGGTTGACGCCGCCCGGCTCGCTCGGCCGCGTCGAGTGGGTGTTGCTCCACACCTCGTAGTTCCAGTCGACGATGCGGCCACCGGCGACAGCGCGCCTTGGCCTTCATCACCATGGCCGGACCATACGGCTCCCAGGCGAACTCGTCGTCGCGCATCCATTGCAGCCGCACCGGCCGTCCGTCGACGGCTCGTGCCAGCAGCGCGGCATCGAGCGCCACATCGTCGGCGCCGTTGTGGCCGTAGCAGCCGGAGCCCTCGACATGGATGCAGCTGGATCTCGGCCGGCTGCATCTTCAGCGCCATGCGCAGATCGTTGCGCAGCGGGAACACGCCCTGCGAATGGTCCAGACCGTCAGCTTGCCGCCCTCGAACTGCGCGAGCGCGCAGGACGGCCCGATCGAGCCGTGCGCCATGTAGGGCTTGCGTGTAGGTCGCCTCGACGACCGTCGCACCGCTCCGGCAGGGCGCCGCCTGCTTCTCGCTGACGACCTTGTCCTCGGTCGGCAGCGACGCAGGTGATCGTAGAGTTTGGCCGGGTCCGGCAGCGGCGCCCGCCGGTCCATGTGGCACCCGCGGCAAGGGCCGCGCGCGCCTTGATGGCCTGCTCCTCGCGCTCCGCCACGACGCCGAGGAAGCTGCCGTCGCGCACCACGGCGACCACGCCGGACATGGCCCTCGCCTCTGGCTTCGTCCACCTTCGCGAGCATCGCGCCGTAGCGCGGCGGCCGCACCACGCGGCCGTGCAGCATGCCCGGCAGCCGCATGTCCTGCACGTAGGCCGGGCCGCCGGTCACCTTGCGCGGGATATCCAGGCGCGGGATCGACTTGCCGACGATGCGTGTGCGCCGAAGCCGGCTTCGGCGCGACCTTGCCGGTCGCCTCGCGATTCAGGTCGACCTCGCGCGGCAAGCTCGCCATAGCCGACCTTGCGTCCGTCGGACGCCGCTGATCACGCCGTCCATGACGCGAAGGTTGTCGGCCGCGATGCCGAAACGCTTGGCCGCCAGTTCGAGCAGGATCGCGCGCACCTCGGCACCGGCCAGCCGCAGCGCCGTGCCGCTGTACTCGATCGACTGGCTGCCCGAGGTGACGCCTTCGTCGGGCGTGCGCCCGGTATCGCCCGAGATCATGTGCACGCGCGGCGAGCGGAAGATCGAGCTCCTCGGCGGCGATCTGCGCCAGCGCCGTGACGATGCCCTGGCCCAAGTTCGACCTTGCCGGTGAACACCGTCGCTGTGCCGTCGGCGTCGATGCGGATCCAGGCGTCCAGCATCCGGTTGGTGTCGAGGCTGCCGGGCAGCTTCGCCGCCTGCGGCTAGCGTCAGCTTCGGGCCAAGCGAGAAAGCGAGGACGATGCCGCCCAATCCGGCGGTGAAGGCGCGGCGTGAAACAATGGCGTTCATGTCACGTCCTCCCGTTGGCTTGCGATGCGCGCAGCACGGCGCGGACGATGCGGTTATGCGTGCCGCAGCGGCAGAGATTGCCGGCGAGGCCGTCGCGCACCTGCTGCTCGGTGGGATGCGGAATGGCGTCGAGCAGCCCCTTGGCGGTCATGATCATGCCGTTGATGCAGTAGCCGCACTGCGCCGCCTGCTCGTCCATGAAGGCGCGCTGCAGCGGATGCGGCTTTTCGATCGTGCCGAGGCCCTCGATCGTGGTGATCTCGGCACTCGCCGAGCGAGCCGATCTCGGTGACGCAGGAGCGCACCGGCCGCCCGTCGACCAAGCACCGTGCAGGCGCCGCATTGCGCGAGCCCGCAGCCGAACTTGGCGCCGTTGAGTTCGAGATCGTTGCGCAGCACATAGAGCAGCGGCGTATCCGGCTCCGCCGGCACCGACCGGCTCGTTCCGTTCACCTTTAGTGTCACGTCATAGACTGTCCTCCGGACGGCGCTTCGATGGCGCCGACGATGTTCTTTATAGCGAATCCATTGTGCCCCGCAGGACGTGCGCCGGTCCAGCCAGGGGTTGTCACGGCCGCGGTGATGTCGCCGCCCGCCCAGCCAGCCCTGGTCTCGGCAATAAAGCTGGCCAACCGGCCTCCGCCGATGGCCGCGCGCATGCCCGCCCATCAGGTCCTGGTAATAGGCGAGGTTGACGGCGCTCAGCAGCATCGCGCCGAGCATCTCGTTGGCCTTGATCAGGTGATGCAGATAGGCGCGGGAGTAATCGCGCGCCGCCGGACAGCGTGCTCGCCGCGTCGAGCGGACGCGGGTCGTCGGCATGACGCGCGTTCTTGCAGGTTGACCGGGCCGAAACGGGTGAAGGCGAGGCCGTGGCGGCCATTGCGGGTCGGCATCACGCAGTCGAACATGTCGATGCCGCGCGCGACCGCCTCCACAATGTCGTCGGGCGTGCCGACGCCCATCAGGTAGCGCGGCCGGTCGGCCGGCAGTGCCGGCACGACCTCGTCGAGCATCCGCAGCATCACATCCTGCGGCTCGCCGACCGCGAGGCCGCCGATGGCATAGCCGTGGAAGCCGATGTCGACGAGCGCCCTGTGCGCTTGCAAGCCGCAGGCCGCGGTCGTCGCCGCCCTGCACGATGCCGAACAGTGCGCGGCCCGGCGCGTGCGGCCTCGAAGGCGCGCTTGCAGCGCTCCGCCCAGGCGAGCGAAAGCCGCATCGCGCGCTCAAGGTCCTGGCGCGCGTCGCCGGCAGCCGGACGCATTCGTCGAGCTGCATGACGATGTCGGAGCCGAGCAGCGTCTGGATCTCGATGGCGCGCTCCGGCGTCAGCTCGAACATGGCGCCGTCGAGATGGGAGCGGAAGGTGACGCCGTGCTCGTCGATCTTGCGCAGCTGCGACAGCGACATCACCTGGAAGCCGCCGGAATCGGTCAGGATCGGCGCCGGCCAGTTCATGAAGCTGTGCAGGCCGCCGAGTGCCGCGATGCGCTCCGCGCCCGGCCGCAGCATCAGGTGATAGGTGTTGCCGAGGACGATGTCGGCGCCGAGTTGCGCGCACCTGCTCGCGGATGCATTCCCTTCACCGTCGCCTGCGTGCCGACCGGCATGAAGGCCGGCGTGCGGATCACGCCGTGCGGCGTGTCGATCTCGCCGAGGCGCGCGGCGCCGTCGGTCGCCATCAGGCGGAACGAGAAGCTGTCATGCGCGTCATCGGAACAACAGACATGCATCGCCATACGAATAGAACCGATAGCCGTCCGCGATCGCGTGGGCATAGGCGCGCTGCATCGTGTCGAGCCCGGCAAAGGCCGAGACCAGCATGAACAGCGTCGAGCGCGGCAGGTGGAAATTGGTCATCATCGCGTCGACCGCCTTGAAACCGGTAGCCGGGCGTGACGAACAAAGCGGTATCGCCGGCTCCAGGCATGCGACGATGCCATTGTCGACCGCCGCGCTTTCGAGAAGCCGCATCGAGGTGGAGCCGACCGCGACGATCCGGCCGCCGCTGCGGCGGCATGCGTTCAGCGCGGCGGCTGTTTGCGCGCTGACCGTGCCCCACTCCGCCTGCATGCGATGGTCCGACGTGTCATCCGCCTTGACCGGCAGGAAGGTGCCCGGCCCGACATGCAGCGTGACGAAGTGCAGGCCGACGCCGCGCGCCTTGAGCCGCGCAACGAGATCATCGGTGAAATGCAGCCCAGCGGTCGGCGCGGCGACCGAGCCCTCCTCGCGCGCGAACAGGGTCTGATAGTCGGCGCGGTCGCGATCGTCGGCCGGCCGGCGCGCCGCGATATACGGCGGCAACGGCATTGTGCCACGCTCCTCGATCGCCTGGTCCAGCACGGCGCCGTGGAACGCAAAGGAGAGCGTAACCTCGCCGCCTTCGCCCTTTTCCTCCACCGTGGCGTCGAGCTGGCCGAGGAAGCAGACCCGTCCCTCCTCGCCGAACCGGACGACGTCGCCCGGCTGCAGCCGCTTGGCCGGACGCGCCAGGGCGCGCCAGCGCGAGCCGTCGAGGCGGCGGAGCAGGGTCGCCTCAATCTCCGTTTCCGGGCCCCGGCTGATGCGGCGGCCGTGAAGCTGCGCCGGGATCACCTTGGTGTCGTTGAGCACCAGGGCATCGCCGGGGCTTAGCAGGTCCGGCAGATCGCGTACGGCGCAGTCATCCCATTCCGGTGCGGCGCCGGGCCGCACGACCAGCAGCCGCGCCGCGTCGCGCGGGTTCGCGGGCCGCAACGCGATGCGCTCGGGCGGAAGCTCGAAATCGAACAGGTCGGTGCGCATGGAACCGTGAACGACGCGACGGATTGACGCGGATGACGATGGCACCGCATGGTCGCGGAAACAGGACCGGACATGCTGGCAACCTACCCCGTAGACCTTGAATCGCAGCCGAAGCAAGGCGCAAAGCTGGTCTGGATCGACCTCCTCGATCCGACCGACGCGGAGCGCGCGAGCGTCGAGGCGACGACGGGCCTCAAGCTGCCCTCCCGCGAGCAGTTGAGCGAAGTCGAAATCCTCCAGCCGTGCCAGCATCGACGATGGCGTGCTGTATTTCAGCATGCCGGTGATGACCCGCGAGACCGACAACGATCAGATGCCCTCGCCGCTCGGCTTGATCCTCTCGCCGGATGTGCTGGTGACCATCCGATACGCACACCTCCATTCCATCGAGCACATGTCTGAAAAATTACATAGAAAAAAAGAACAAGTCAGCAGCGTCGAGTTGTTCATGCGGCTGGTCGAGGCCGTGGTCGATTACGGCGCCGACCTGCTTGAAGGATTGGCCGCGCAGCTCGACCGCATCTCCCGCTCTGTGTTCCGTAGAGGCCGGCGGCGACAGCGCGTGCAACGGACCAGCGCGCGCTTGCGCAACACGCTCATCGATGTTGGCGAGACCGGCGAACGCTTGTCGCAAATCCGCGACACGCTGCTCGGCCTCCAGCGCATCGTGCTGTTCGTGTGCGACCGCGGCCTGGACTGGTTTCCGCAGGAGATTCACGGCCGCGTGCTCACTGCCCGCAACGACCTCGCCTCGCTCGCCGATTACGAGATGCACCTTTACGGCAAGGTGCAGTTCCTGCTCGATGCGGTGCTTGGCTTCATTAGCACCGAGCAAAACGACATCTTCCGCGTCCTCACCGTCGTGTCGGTGATCGGCATCCCGCCGGTGATGATCGCCAGCATCTACGGCATGAACTTCAAGAACATGCCGGAGCTCAACTGGGAATGGGGCTATCCTGCCGCGCTGATCGCCATCGCGCTCGGCGCCATTCTGCCCGCCGTGTGGTTCAAATGGCGGGGCTGGTGGTGAAATCGGATCGCCTCGGTGCCTGCTGCTGCTAACGCGGAAATCAGAGAGACGGCATGCTGGCTGTCGGGATTGCCCCTGGCGCGGGAATGAGGGGTCCGCCTCCGGCGAGGCGAGGATAATCAGGCTGCGAGACGCCCTCACAACCGCGGCGGATAGGGATCGCGCCCGTAGGTCCATTCCGGACGCACGTGGTTGTTTTCGCCCATCAGCAGAACCTGCGCCTCGCCGCCTGTCTCGCCGAGCTTCTGCGCGGCGTCGATCGCGAACAGCATCGCCTCGGATTTGCTTTTGTAGGGACCGTATTCTTCGTCGTCGAACTTGATCATCCAGGTATCGTCCTGCTGGACGATGTAGTACCGAGCGTGAGCCATTGGCCTCCTCCCGTCGGTTGATTTGGCACTCATAGCACATCGAGACCGGCTGCAAACGGTTCTCACATACCCGGCGGACCATGGGTCTCGTACGAACCGTGTGCGTGCGCTCCATGTTCCGCGCGTTCGCGAACGGCGCCAAGCCGCAACGAGCGTATGAAAGTGCGTTTGGAATTTTTCAATCTTCAATCCGCGAGCTCGTAAGCTGGGCCAGCGCGAATGCCTTGCCGCGATATGGCCGCGCTCATGTCAAAGTCGGTTCACATGGCCCGGCTATGCATGCGCACGTTCAGAGATGTTGCGTTCGCTTCCAGTCTTTGATTTTCCAATCGCATGTTACCGCCGCAGGAGGCACTGATGGGTATGGTGATGATCAGGTGCCCTGAAACGGGACGCGAGGTCTCCACTGGGATGCAGACGGAGCGCGACGCCTTCCGCGCGACACCCGTGTTCTTCGCGCGCTCGTATTGCCCGGCCTGCAAGAGCGAGCATGAATGGTTCGCGCAGGATGCATGGGTCTGCGACGGCGAGCCCGGGCGTCAGGAACGCGAGAACGCGCTGTCGTAAATTGCGTCGAGCGCGCTGACGCCCCGCTCATTCCCGCGAACGGAGGAATCCAGACGGTCCCGGTGCCCCGGGAACGAGCGGAAGCCTCAGCCGCCGCCTACGCCCGTCCCGCCGCCCATCTTCGCCGAGACGATCTTGTCCGGATCGCGCACCGGCTCGCCGCGCTTGATCTTGTCGACGTTCTCCATGCCCTCCGTCACCTTGCCCCACACGGTGTACTGGTTGTCGAGGAAGCGGGAGTCGTCGAAGACAGATGAAGAACTGGCTGTCGCCGGAATCCGGGTTCTGGGCGCGCGCCATCGACACCGTGCCGCGCATGTGCGGTTCGCGGTTGAACTCGGCCTTGAGCTTCTTGCCGGAGCCGCCAGTGCCGGTGCCCTGCGGGTAACCGGTCTGCGCCATGAAGCCGTCGATCACGCGGTGGAACACGATGCCGTCGTAGAAACCCTCCTTGACGAGTTCCTTGATGCGCGCGACGTGGCCAGGGGCGAGGTCGGGGCGCATCTCGATCACTACCTTGCCCTTGGTGGTATCGAGAACCAGTGTGTTTTCGCTCATGTCGCCTTCTCCGGTCTGCGGAAGTCTCTGCTGTCGATGAATTGGATCGCGAACGGCCGGCCGGCCAATGCGCCGCCGAGCTTGTCGGTAAACGAAAGCCGGTTGCAGCGCTTGAGCGCCGCCGCCACGGCCCGCTGGTAGGCCGCCTTGACGTCGGTAGATATGCCGGGCGTCGCGAAGGTAAAGCGCGGCTCGCCGAAGATTTCGCCATCGCGCTTGAAGCTGAAGACAACCGTCATCTGCGTGCCCTGCTTCGATTCGCCTGCGGGCGGCGGTACGTAGCAGGCGCGCAGCGCCGCGAAGACGTCCTGGATCGTGTTGAGCTTGCCGTTCGGCGGCTCCGCCTGGGCACCATCCGATTTTGCCTGGATCGTCAGGCGCAAGCCCTCGCCGAACGGGAACGGCAGATCCGGGATGCACGGCTCCGGATCGAACACGCTGCAGAAGCTCGGCGCGCAGGGCCGGCTATCGAGCACGCTGCACTGCGCCACGGCCGGTCCCGCCATCGCAATGGCGCCGACACCGAGCACCGCAGGCAGCATGCAATGAAAACCTGTTGCCATGACGAACGATCTGCCGGAGCCGTTACTTCTCGATGGATCGCCTTCTTGATGTAGTCCATCTTCGGAAAGTCCTTCATCAGATAGGCATTGCCTTCGCGCTGCACGCGGGTCTGGTCGGGACCGCGGCCCGATGGCGCGCCTTCGCCGTAGCCGCCGAAAAGCTGGTCGACCACGTCCATCCCCGAGACGATCTGGCCGAACGGCGCGAAGCCCTGGTTGTCGAGGCCGGTATTGTCGCCGAAATTGATGAACACCTGCGTGGTGCGGGAGTTCGGGCCCGACGTCGCAAACGTGCACGAAGCCACGCTTGTTGCTCTGCTTGACCGGATCATCCGTGATGGTGGCGACGCGCCACGCCGGCGACAGCGCGGGATCGCCATGGATGCCGAACTGCACCATGAAGCGCGGGATGACGCGGAAGAACCGAGCGTCGTCGTAGAAGCCGTTCTTGACGAGGTTGTAGAAGCGGTCGGCGCCGTTCGGCGCCCAGTCGCGGTTCACCTCGATGACGACCGCGCCCTTGCTGGTGTCGAAACGCACCTTGTAGGTGGCCGGCGCCTTCTCGGTCAGCGCCGCCGGATTGGAGAGCGCGGCGCTCTGGGCCGAGGCCGGCGCGGCGAAGGCCACGGCGAACGAAGGCAGGCCGCGAGGACGGCGGTCGTAAGGCGGATTGTCATGGCTCTCCCTGGAGTTTCGGATTCTGTCAGGTGCCGGGCTTGCCGGCGGCTTTCTGGCGCAGCCGCTGCGACACGCTGGCCGGTACGAAGGCGGCGACATCGCCGCCCATGGCCGCGATCTGCCGGACCAGTGTGGCGGTGATCGGGCGGACCAGCGGCGAGGCCGGAAGAAAACGGTGGTCACGTCCGGCGCCATGGTGCCGTTCATGCCCGCCATCTGCATCTCGTAATCGAGATCGGTGCCGTCGCGCAGGCCCCGGATCAGCATGCCTGCGCCGGCGCGTCGGGCCGCCGTGACGACGAGGTCGGCGAAGGTGATGCAGCAAGTTCGCATCCCCGCCTCCCGGACCAGAGGTCGGCAGGTTTCTTCCAGCATGGCCAGGCGCTCATCGGCCGTGAACATCGGCGCCTTGCCGGGATGCACACCGACCGCGAGCACCAAGCGGTCGGCGAGCCGGACCGCCTGGCGCACCACGTCGAGATGGCCGTTGGTGACCGGATCGAACGACCCGGCATAGAGCGCGACGCGAGGCATGGCGGCGGTCTAGCCCGAGACAACTCATGGCAGCAAGGCGAAAGCCCGGTCTAACTGCTCCGCAAACGCCACGCTCCGCTCTTCCCCACGCAAATGGAGACCCAGGACAACATTCGCTGGACCGGATTCCCGCTTGCGCGGGAATGAGCGGAGCATGGTCGACGCGAGGCACATCCAACATCAAGACGGCGTCGCCGTCATTTCACCAAATCGGCGTTACTTCACCAAGTCGGCGCCAGTCTTGCAGATCGCGGCATCCTGGTCGCCGGTGCCGCCGGAGCAGCCGATCGCGCCAATGATCTTGCCGCCTTCGACCAGCGGGAAGCCGCCGGGCGACGCGACGAGCGTCGGGTCGAGCGTGGACACGTAGGAGTGGCCGGTCTCAAACGCATTGTAGAAGGCGCGCGATTCACGACGGAAGCGCACCGCCGTCCGCGCCTTGCCCTGCGAGATGTTGATCGAGGCAAGCTGCGCCCCATCCGTGCGCAGGAAGGCCACCAGATCGCCATGCGTGTCGACGACAGCGATGTTCATCGGCCAGTTGCGCCGCTTGCTCTCGGCCTCGGCCGCCATGATGAGCTGCTTGGCGCGGTCGGCGGTGATGTCAGTGCCGTAGGGAATGTTGAAGGGCATGACATCAGGCGTGCCGCCAGCCGGCGGCGGGGCCGGCGGCGTCTGCGCGGACGCGGCGGAGCCCGCGGCCAGCACGGCGGCAATCATCAACGATTTCAAGACAATCTTTCGCATGAGACGTAATCCTCCCGATGGATGTTTCGCCGTGCCGGGGCTCGGCGCCGTTCTGTTTCGCGAGACACACAGCCTGTTTCGAACATGCTGTCCCGGCGCCCGCGGCTGCAACTTATAGAAAACCCCGCAGCCCGGCTCAATATTTCTTGCTAAGATCGCGTATCTCATCTCGCTGTGGAATGGCGTTTCATGAATCGATATTCCGGCACCATTTTACTCAGCCTTGCACTCGCGCTCGCAGCCAATTATTCCGCGTTGGCGCAGGCGCCGCCGAGCGCGAGCGAGCTTCAAGCCTATGCCGGCCTGCACGCGGCCGCCGCGCGTGACGATGTCGCGGAGATCGAACGGCTGGTCGCTGCGGGAGGCAACACCGAGGCGCGGGACGCGAACAGCCGCACGCCGCTGCATGTTGCGGCCTTCGGCGGAAAGCAGGCTGCAGCGAGCGCGCTGCTGCGTCTGCGCGCCGACGCCAACGCGCTTGATGCCCAGCGCTATGACATCGTCACGATCGCGTCTGTGCAAAACAATGTGCAGATGCTGAAGCTCGCGCTCGAAAGCGGCGGCAAAGCAGGCGCGACGACCAGCCCCTATGACGGCACGGCGCTGATCGCCGCCGCCCATCTTGGCCATGCCGAGGTCGTGCGCACGCTGGTAGCCGCCAAGGCGCCGCTGGATCATGTCAACAACCTCGGCTGGACCGCCCTGATGGAGGCGGTGATCCTCGGCGACGGCGGCAAAAACCACATCGCCTGCGTCGAAGCGCTGGTGAAGGCCGGCGCCAAGCTCGACATTGCCGACCGCCAGGGCCGCACGCCGCTCGACCAGGCCAAGGCACGGCATTACGCCGAGATCATCAAACTCCTGGAGGACGCGGGCGCGAAATAATCAGCGCCGCGCGGCAACCAGCAGCGCCACGGCGCCGCCGAGCAGGATGGCGCCGGATGCCTTGTCGGCGACGCGCCGCGCGGGTCCGCCCAAGACGGCGCGGACCCGGGCCGCGCTCAAGGCCCAGAGCGCATCGCCGCAGATCGCGAGAACCGCATAAGTCGCCGCCAGCAGCCACAGCGCTGACGTGCTGCCGTGGCCGAGCGGCAGGAACTGCGGCAGGAAGGCGGCGTGGAAGATCAGGGTCTTCGGATTGGCGAAGGCGACCGCGAAGCCGCGCGCCAGCGCCCGCTCGCGCGACAGCGGAACCGGTGGTGCCGTCGGGTCGGCACGCGCCGTCACAAGCTGCTGAAGTCCGAGGATGATGAGATACGCGGCGCCGAGATAACGGATGAGATCGAAGTGCCGGGAGAACACGTCGACGATCCAGGACAGGCCCGCCGCCACGGCGGCGAGTTGCAGGATGATGCCGGCACCAACCCCGGCGACCGTGATCAACCCGGTGTGCGCGCCATGGCGCAGGCTGGTGCCGACGATAAGCGCCACATTGGGGCCCGGGAACAGCACGAGCAGCACCGAGGCGCCGACGAAGACAAGATAGACGTCCAGGCTCACCGGTATGTCCTCCGGTCGAGCACTTAGTCCCCGCTCTCGGTGCTCGGCTCGCTCTCGCCGCTCTCCTCGCCCAGCCGCTCGACCGACACCACGCGCTCGCCGTCGCTGGTGGAAAACACGCGCACGCCCTTCGACGCGCGGCTGGTGATGCGGATGCCTTCGACCGGGCACGCGGATGAGCTGGCCGCCATTGCTGACAAGCATGATCTGGTCCGACATGTCGACCGGGAACGCCGCGATCAGATGACCGATTTCGCCGAGCTTGCTGATATCGGTGGCGCGGATGCCCTTGCCGCCGCGGCCCGAGATGCGGAACTCGTACGACGACGACAGCTTCCCGTAGCCGAATTCGGTGACGGTGAGCACGAACTGCTCGGCGCCGCCCATGTCGGCGTAGCGTTCCGACGACAGCGACGCGTCGACGTCGGCCTCCTCAGCCTCCACGGCTTCCACCGTCGGCTCGGCGGGCTCAATGTCCTCGCCGGTTGCGGCACGGCGGATCGCACCGGACTGCTTGAGATAGGCGGCACGCTCGGCCGGCGCGGCGTCGAAGTGGTGCAAAATCGACAGCGAGATGACCTTGTCGCCATTCTCCACGCCGATGCCGCGCACGCCCATCGACGTGCGGCCCTGGAACACCCGCACGTCGGTGACGGGGAAACGGATGCACTGTCCCGCCGCGGTGGTGAGCAGCACGTCATCGGTCTCCGCAGCGATCTGCACGTCGACGATCGCCTCGCCCTCGTCAAGCTTCATGGCGATGATGCCGGACCGGCGCACATCGAGAAGTCAGACAGCTTGTTACGTCGCACCGTGCCGCGCGTGGTCGCGAACATCACGTCGAGGTTCGCCCACGACGCCTCGTCCTCGGGCAGCGGCATGATGGTGGTGATGCGTTCGTCTTGCGCCAGCGGCAGGATGTTGATGAGCGCCTTGCCCCTCGCCTGCGGCGCCGCGAGCGGCAGACGCCAGACCTTCTCCTTGTAGACTTGGCCGCGCGAAGAGAAGAACAGCACCGGCGTATGGGTGTTCGCGACGAACAGGCGAGTGACGAAATCCTCATCGCGGGTCTGCATGCCGGAGCGGCCCTTGCCGCCGCGGCGTTGTGCCCGATAGGTCGAGAGCGGCACGCGCTTGACATAGCCGGCGTGCGACACGGTGACGACCATGTCCTCGCGCTGGATCAGATCCTCGTCTTCGAGCTCGCCCTCCTGATCGATGATGACGGTGCGGCGCGGCGTCGCGAAATCGGCGCGCACCTTGGCCAGCTCGTCCTTGACGATGGTCAGGATGCGCGCGCGCGAACGCAGGATATCGAGATAATCGGCGATCTCAGCGGCGAGCTTGTCGAGCTCCTCGGCGATCTCGTCGCGGCCCAAGGCCGTGAGGCGCTGCAAGCGCAGGTCGAGGATCGCCCTCGCCTGCTCGCCGGAAAGCCGCGTCGTGCCGTCCTCGGCGATGCGGTGGCGCGGATCGTCGATCAGCGCCATTAGCGGCGCGACGTCGCCCGCCGGCCAGTCGCGCTCCATCAGCGCCTCGCGGGCGGAATTGGGGTCCGGCGCCGCGCGGATGAGGCGGATCATCTCGTCGATATTGGCCACCGCGATCGCGAGCCCGACGAGGATATGGGCGCGGTCGCGCGCCTTGTTGAGCAGGTACTTCGTGCGCCGGGACACGACCTCCTCGCGGAACGCGACGAAGGCCCGCAGCATGTCCTTCAGAGTCATCACCAGCGGACGGCCGCCGTCCAGCGCCACCATGTTGGCACCAAAGCTCGTCTGCAGCGGCGTGAAGCGGTAGAGCTGGTTCAGTACGACCTCGGCCATCGCATCGCGCTTGATCTCGACCACGACACGGAAGCCGTCGCGGTCGAACTCGTCGCGCAAAGCCGAGATGCCCTCGATCCGCTTCTCGCGGACCAGTTCCCCGATCTTCTCCACCATTGAGGCTTTGTTCATCTGATAGGGAATCTCGGTGACGATGATCGCCTCGCGGTCGCCCCGCAGGGTCTCGATCTCGACCTTGCCGCGCATGATGATCGACCCGCGACCAAGGTTGTACGCAGCGCGGATGCCGGCGCGGCCCAGGATGATGCCGCCGGTCGGGAAATCCGGACCAGGAATGATCTTGTTGAGGTCCTCGATGCTCAGGCCAGGATCGTCGATGAGCGCGATGCAGGCATCCACCACCTCGCCGAGATTGTGCGGCGGGATGTTGGTCGCCATGCCGACGGCAATGCCGCCCTGCCCGTTGACCAGCAGGTTCGGGAAACGCGCCGGCAGGACCGCCGGCTCCCTCTCGTTGCCGTCGTAGTTCGCCTGGAAGTCGACGGTGTCCTTGTCGAGATCGTCGAGCAGGGCCATCGCCGGCTTCGCGAGCCGGCACTCGGTGTACCGCATCGCAGCCGGCGGATCGTCGTCGACCGAGCCGAAGTTGCCCTGGCCGTCGATCAGCGGCAGGCGCAGCGAGAAATCCTGCGCCATGCGCACCAGCGCATCGTAGATCGCCTGGTCGCCGTGCGGATGATATTTACCCATCACGTCGCCGACGACGCGGGCGGACTTCACGTATGTCTTGTCAGGCGTATGACCCTGCTCATACATCGAGTACAGGATGCGCCGGTGCACCGGCTTGAGCCCGTCGCGCACGTCGGGAAGCGCGCGGGCCACGATCACGCTCATGGCGTAATCGAGGTACGAACGCTTCATCTCATCGGCGATGGAAACGGGACGGATGTCCGAGGGACCTTGGTCTCCCGGTCCTGGATGTTCAGCGTCGGCCAATGGATTGATTCCGCAACGATTCTATGACGCTGCGTATATAGCGCCGCGCTTCCCGCGGCGCTACCCCGCGCGTACTGCAAGGCCGGCGTTTAGCCTTTTATTTTCAGCCGTTTAATGCCGGGCGCCGAGCGCCCTTTCGGAGGCACACCACGCCATCGGTTGCGGATGGCTGGCATAGGCATCGACGGGACGTCGAACGAGGTCGCCCGCGAGACAGAGAGTCGGATTTGACGCGAGCGCTGGCAAGGCGCAGCAACCCGTTCGTACCTCCAGAGACATGGCCGGGACAAGCCCGGCCATTACGACGGGGCGCCAATGACCGCGGCGATTACTTCAGCTTTTCCGCCATCGCGAGATGCTTCTTGAGGTGCGGCAGGGTTTTGGACGCCCACTTCTTCAGATCGGCATTGTCGCCGTTCTTGGAATAGCCATCGAACAGCGCCACGGCGTCCTGGTGTCCCTTAAGCTGCGCCTGGTCATAGGCGGTGTCGAAGTCTTTGCCGGACTTGCCCTTGAGATCGTCCAGCGTCTTCTGATGTTCGGCATCCATCGCGGTCGGTAGCTCGGCCTTGACTTTGCCTTTCTTCACGAAGGCGGTGAGTTCCTTGGTCGTCTTGGTGTGGTCCTTTACCATCTGCTTGGCAAAAGGCTTGGTATCGCGGTCGGGACTCTTGTCCAGCGCGAGCTTGCTGGACTCGATCTCGAACATGTCGCTGATCGCGACCTTCTTGACAAACTCATCGGTCGAGACGCTCTGCGCCAGCGCCGGTCCGGCAAACAGCGCGCAGGCCGCAGCCAACAAGACGATCCTTTTCATTGCATTCCTCCCTTGGGGACTTCGCGGCGGGCGCCGCCTGACCGCCTAATTCGCGGCGCAGACGGCAGTTCCATCCCCAAGTGCGGGCTTCCTAATAATCAGGATGAACATCGCAAGAACACCCCGGAAGGCCGGCCAGCCGAGGGTAATCAGACGCGGAACAGCCGGTGATACAGCGCCAGAAGCGGCTGCGCTTACGTACCGCCTTAGCAGCAAGGTCGCGCGATTGAATCCGAATCCATCTGACAGGTAGCCGATGACGTTGCCCCTGTGGATTGATCCAGGTTGAAGTGGAGTCCGGCCTTGAAGGAAGGACCGGACGATGAAGCGCAAGCAGCACACGGAAGAGCAGATCATATCGATCCTGAAGGAGCACGAGGCCGGGATGAAGGCGGCCGACTTGTGCCGCAAGCACGGGATCAGCGATGCGACCTTCTACAATTGGAAAGCTAAATATGGCGGGCTCGAAGTGTCGGAAGCCAAGCGGCTGAAGGCGCTGGAGAGCGAGAATGCGCGGCTGAAGAAGCTGCTGGCGGACAGCATGCTGGACAACGCTGCGCTGAAGGATCTTCTGGCAAAAAAATGGTGACGCCCGCTGCCAAGCGAGAGGCTGTCGCGCACCTTCGTTTGGGGTTTGAGGTGAGCGAGCGGCGGGCGTGCAGGATGATCGACTGCGCCAGGATGACGGTGCGGTACCGCCCGCAGCGGAGCGACGATGCCGGCCTGCGGGCGCGGCTGAGGTCACTGGCCCATGAGCGCCGGCGCTTCGGCTATCGGCGGCTGCACGTGCTGTTGCGGCGGGAGGGGTTCGTGGTGAACCACAAGCGGCTGTTCCGGCTCTACCGCGAGGAGCGGCTGATGGTTCGCCGCCGTGGCGGGCGCAAGCGGGCTCTGGGCACGCGGGCGCCGATGATCGTGCCCCAGGGAGCGAACGAGCGTTGGTCGCTCGACTTCGTCTCCGACCAGTTCATCGACGGCCGCCGCATGCGCATCCTCGCCGTGGTCGACGATTGCACGCGCGAGTGTCTCACCCTTGTCGCCGATACCTCGATCTCCGGCCACCGGGTTGCCCGCGAACTCGATCGGCTGCTGGCCGAGCGCGGCAGGCCCGCCACGATCGTCAGCGACAACGGCACCGAGTTCACCTCCAACGCGATCCTGCGCTGGGCCGACGATCGCAAGGTCGGCTGGCACTACATCGCCCCCGGCAAGCCGGTACAGAACGCCTTCATCGAGTCGTTCAACGGCCGCCTGCGCGATGAGCTGCTCAATGAGACCCTGTTCCGCTCGCTGGCTCACGTGCGTGCCGCGCTCGACGCCTGGAGCGACGACTACAACACAGCACGCCCGCACTCCCGGCTCGGCTGGATGACCCCCGAAACTTACGCCGCGGCCCGGCGGTCCGCTGCGCTGCGCTCACCTGACGGCTCCGCTCCGCGGACCGCCTCTACCCCAGCCCAACAGGGCATCACCAACGCCAGGACTCTAATGACGCCTGGATAAAACTTGGGGGCAACGTCACCGACACAGACCAAGCAGGACATGGAGCACGGCGCCGCATCCAGGAATCCGACGTCGAATAGCCGACGGTCCAGGCGAGCGGCGCCCTACACCGGCTGCACAATCACCGCCGACGCCGTGAACACCGTGTCAGCGATGTATGCCTGCGGTGTCGGCAATGAATGCCGGATCGCGCGTGCGATGCGCCATCAGCATGAGGAACGCGATGCCAGCGCCGGTACCTAACAGGACGGCGGCGCCAAGCAGGTGTATCAGCTTCAGCGCGAGGATCAGTTCGGTCATCGCTCGTCGAGCACGACGCTTCCGGATGACATTCCCCTGCCATGGCTTTTCAATTTCGCTGGCAGGAGTGGCAGGACTTGAACCTGCAACCCCCGGTTTTGGAGACCGGTGCTCTACCAATTGAGCTACACTCCTTCGGCGCAAAGCGGCCTGAAGGTCCAGCGCCGTGGCATATGCATCAACGACCAAGCCAATGCAAGTTTTGCCGCCGCCAATTGCCGTTCCGGCGCGCCATGAGTTGAGCTGACCGCACGAGGCACTCTGCCACCAACCGGACTGGTTGAAGCATGCCAGCTGCTGGACGCTTGATGGAGCGGGTGGAGGGAATCGAACCCTCGTATTCAGCTTGGAAGGCTGCTGCTCTACCATTGAGCTACACCCGCGCCAGGCAACACTAGCGCAAACCGGTAATCAGAACGGAAACGAGTTGATTTTTTCTCGTCGTTACCCGTCAACCGATTCCGGAATGGTGGGAGAGGTAGGACTCGAACCTACGAAGGCTAAGCCAGCGGATTTACAGTCCGCCCCCTTTGCCGCTCGGGACACTCTCCCATGTGCCTGAAAAATCAGCGCATTGCGTCAGGCAACGCAGTCTCGCCCGGCGACCGCAAGGTCCGACGTGGCCGGTGTTTATGGTGGCGGCTCGGCGCGGTGTCAACCGCGGCCAGCTTCGCGGCGGACCCTCGCCCTCGTCCTGGCGAGCCCGGCTGCCGACGGGCCCCGCCGTCATCCGGCGAGGCCATGAGCGGTCTCGAATAGGGCTCCGGGCCATCCATGTGCCCGGACGCGGACTTCCCGTCCGCTCGGCATCGGTGGGCAAGGCCGCCTCGCAGCCTCCCCCGCCGATCACGACTTGGCGAATTGCCGGTAGTCGGGCTCGCGGTGGAACCAGAACTGGTAGCCGCTGACGGCTCTTCTGCATCGCCACGTCGTGAATCGGCTGGTTGAGCGGAACGACCGGCACCTCGCGCATGCAGAGCGCGATGAAGTCCTTCACCGCCTTGTCGTATTCGGCGGCATCCGTCGGTGAAGCGCGCCTTGTCGATCAGCGCGTCCATCTCCGGGTTCTGGTAGGCGGAGATGTTGAAGATCGAGTTGTTGCCGTGAAAATTCCAGTAGAAATAATATTCGGGATAGTCGAGCCAGCCGCTGAAGCGGTTGAGCGCCAGCGGCAACTCCTTCTTGTTCAGCGTCGTGCGCCAGTTGGCGCCGGGAATTTTCTCGATCGACGCCTTGATGCCGATCTTGGCGAGAGCTCTCCTGGATCAGCAGCGACCGTCGGCTCGCCGACCGTCGCGGTGCCGGCGTCGAGCGATAATGTCGTCTCGAAACCTGAGCCAAATCCCGCCTCCGTCATCAGCGCCTTGGCCTTGTCGAGATCGGTGACATAGGGGAAGGGCTGCGGCCACACCGCCTTCTCGACGCTCGCCGGGCCGCCATACATCGGCACGGCGCGGCCGAAGAAGGCGCTCGCTCTGGATCTGCTCATAGGGCATCGCCCAGGCGACGCGCCTGGCGCAGCTTGACGTTGTCGAATGGCGGCTTCGACGTGTTGAGCGCGACGTACCACAGCGCGTTGGGGATCGGCACGCCGACGACCTTGACCTTGCCCTCCTTGATGAGCTGGTCGAAATCCTTGCGGCGGAAAGCCGGTCGAGAGATCCGCGTCGCCCTTCTCGAGCATGGCGCGCCGCGTCCCGGCGGACGGGATGTCGCGCGCGATGATGCGCCTGATCTTGGGCAGCGGCCCGCTCTTCCAGTCGTCGAAACGGGTGAACACCGTCTCGGTGCCCGGCTTCCAGCTCTCGACCTTGTAGGCGCCGCCACCGGCCTCGTTGGTGCTGCAGCCAAGTCATCGCCCAGGGGTCCTCGGCCGTCGCATGCTTCTTGGCGAGCTCGGAATTGATGACGAAGGGCACCACGACTGCGACGTTGAACAGCAGCATCTTGTCCTTGCGGACGTAGTCGATGCGGAAGGTGTGGTCGTCGACGACCACGAACTGTTCGGGCTTCTCCAGCGAGCCCGGCCGACATCTGGAAGGTCGGGAAGCCGCCGACCTTCACCGCGCGGTCGAACGACCACTTGACGTCCTTGGCGGTCACCGGCGTGCCGTCGTGAAAAGTCGCGTCCTTGCGCAGGTTGAACGTGCACGACATGCCGTCGGAGGCGACTTGCCAGCTCTCCGCCAGTTCCGGCGCGAGTGCCGCGCGATCATAGGACGGCGTGCCGTCCGGCAGCGACTTCGCCGCATAGGTCAGCAGGCGGTCGTAGCAGTTCCACGACATGCCGTTGACAGTCTGGTTGGAGCCGACGCCCTGCATGTCCAGGCTGTTGGGTCCCAGCTCCTGCACGACCAGCAGGGTGTCGCCCCGGCCTTGCGCGAACATTGGAGCCGCGCCGGCGCCCAGGACGGCGCCTCCCGCCAGCGCTCCCTGCATGAAGCGGCGGCGACCAACCGAAAAGCTGTCCGTCATTGAAAACTCCCGGAAAGCGCCGCCCAGCGGCGTAGCTGCAACACTGCCCGGCATGCAATGGCCGCGCCACGGCCCGTTCAGGCAGCGCCGGGCGCCGTCTCCCGCTGGCACTGAGGAAAGAGGGATGTGCTCGAATTTGACCGATGACGCCGCGATGTCCGGCTGCCGGCGCCAGTCTGGTCTACGAGAACAGCCGCCTAATTCGGCGCCACGGGTGCCTATGCCGCATCGGCACGAGCTCTGGCGGAAGGTCGAGCGGCGAATTCGAACGCCCGCGTGCTGCGCTTGCGGATCGCGGCACGAGCCGAGAACCGGGTCACGGTGTCGACCGTAATGTGCTGGACACCGCCGCCGAAGCGGAGGTTGTCGGCGGCGATGTCCTTCGGGACCGGGACTTCGTCCCAGGAGCACATCTTGAGCGACAGCATCTCGTAGTCGTTGGAGTTGCACAGCGCCCAGAAGAATTTTGGATTGTAGCTGAACAGCCCGTGATTGAGATGCCCGCCGGCCGGAACTTCGTGATACATCACCCCTCCCCGTCCGACGAGATCGTGGATGACGCGAAAACAGTTGTCCTGATTGGCGATGTGCTCGGTGGTGCCGGTGTTCACCACGAGTTGGAACCTGCCTTTCAGGGCATCCGGCACGGCGTCGCGGTTGAGGTCGAGCGCGATGCTGTGGCGGTGACCGTCATACTCGACCGCGGCGTAGCTGAAGCCGAGCGATTCCCAGAACGCCCGGGACGCCGGGGCGTCGTCCCGCAAGGCTTCGTCGGTGCTGTCGGAGGCTTGGCCGAGATCCAGGCGCGTCCGCCCGAACAGGCCGTAGACCTCATCGAGAAGATCGCCGGAGCGCAGGAAGCCGTCCGCGAGCTGCTGGGCGCCGATCTCGACCACGGTATCGAAGCCGTCGATGGCGCCGGAGCGCTTGAGTGAGATCAGATCTTCCAGGAAGGCGCGAGCGAGAGCCATGCAGCCTCTTGCCCCAGCGACCGGCGTGAATCAACCGCGCCAAAGTCGGGCGTGGCATGCCCGCTTGGCCGGCCAACGCCGGTGCGGTAACACTCCGCCCATGAGCCTTGACCACGCATCGGCCACCGACTGGCCGGCGGTGTTTCGCGACATCGACCGCGGCGTCGCAGCCTGGACACCCGAGACGCTGCGGGCGGCCTATGTCCGGCACGGCTGCGCGGTGGTCCGCGGGGCGATCGACCTCGGGCTGATCGCTCGCCTGCGCACGGTGACCGCGGAAATCTACGACCGCGCCGCCGAAACCCACGTCCACGACCGCCAGATCACCGAGGCGACGGGCGGCGAGGTCTCCGGCTTTGATCTTGTCGCCCATCCGACGCTGAGGCGTTTCCTCGACCTCGTGTTGGTCGGCCAGCGCTACCGGCGCGAGGACGCGACGGCACGCCGGATCATGGGCGGCAAGGCGCAGCTCGACTGGCAGCCGCCGCTCGAGCTGCATGTCGACAGCTTCTTCCACGAGTTCTGGTTCACGGTGAACTTCTGGATTCCGTTCGACGATTGCGGCGTCGACGCGCCGGGGCTGCAGCTCCTGCCGATCAACTATCGCGATACGCGGCGCTATGCGGGCTTTTCGCGCCAGCCGGTGCATCCGGTCCGCGACGACACCGAGAACTCGCAGTACTTCCCAAGCGACGCGCTGAGCATCGACCGGCTGCGGCGGGATTTCGGTGGCGACTGCCTGCTCCGGCCGGCGATGAAACCGGGCGACGTCATCATCGCATCGAACTGGATCGTCCACGGCAGCCATCGCACCGCCGACATGAGCAAAGGCCGCTCCAGCATCGAGCTCCGGTACGTCGGCACCTGTCCCGACATCGCGGTGAAGCCGGGTGCATCGAACTCCCCGCGGATCGCGGCGTGGTTCTTCGCCAACCGCGTCGCCACCCGGCTGCGCAAGCCGACCCGTACCGGCATTCCGTTCTGGGCGGACCGGATGTGAGGGAGCCGTCACGCCCTCACCGGTTCGGCAACGAACGTCCGCGGCGATCCCAGGGCCCGGCCCGTACCGGCGGCCACCCATGGGAGCGCAAGCGCGACAACGGTGACGCACCCGTGATCCTTTACGGCTGGCACACGGTCGCGGCAGCGCTCGGGAATCCGACACGCCACATCCGCAGCCTGGTCGCGACCGAGAATGCGATCCGGCGGCTCGCGGACGAGGGCCTTCACCCCGCGTTCGAGCCCACGGTCGTAAAGCCGGACGCCATCGCGGCGCGGCTGCCGGCAGATGCCGTGCACCAGGGACTGCTGGCGGAAGCCGATCCCCTGCCCTCGCCCGACATCGCGGAGCTTTCGCCGGACGGCGTGGTGCTGGTGCTGGACCAGATCACCGACCCGCATAATGTCGGCGCGATCATGCGCTCCGCCGCGGCGTTCGCCGTCAAGGCGATCATCACCACGGCGCGCCATAGCCCGGAGGCGACCGGGGTGCTGGCCAAGTCGGCCTCAGGCGCGCTGGAGCACGTGCCGCTGGTGACCGTGACCAACCTGGCCCGCGGCCTCTCCGCGCTCAAGGATGCCGGCTTCTGCGTCGTCGGCCTCGACAGCGAGGGCGCCGTCGATCTCGGTGCAGCGGAACTGTCCGCGCCGCTTGCGCTGGTGCTGGGCGCGGAAGGCAAGGGCCTGCGCCAGCTCACGCGCGAGACCTGCGATGTGGTCGCGCGGCTCGACATGCCGGGGGCGATCAAGAGCCTGAATGTGTCGAACGCCGCCGCGCTCGCGCTCTATATCGCGACGACCCGGACTCGCCTCCCGTGAGACGCAAAACGGCGGGCTCTCGCCCGCCGCTCAACCCCTCTCCTGACGCGATATCAGCGCGGACGATGCGCGGGCACGCGCCGAACCATCGGTCCGCGCACCATCGGCCGATGGCCGACGAAGCGGGCCGGTGCGAACCCCGTACGCATGCGTGGCGGGCCGAAGCCGTGCACATAAGGTCCGCGCGGCGGAATGCCGGCATGGCGGTAGACGTTCACGCCGTGATGATGATGAAAGCCGCGGCGGCCATAGCCAGGATAAGAGAACGGGAAGCCGTAGCCATAGGGCGCGACGTAAGGATAAGGTCCAGCATCGCTCTGCGGCGCCCATTCCGGTTCGCCATATGGCAGCACCGGCGAATTGTAGACCGGTCCCTGGTTGACCCGGTAGATCGGCTCCGGGGCGTAATAGCCGGTCGGGCCATAGATGATGGTCGGCGGATTGCTGCCGCAGTTTCCGCAGCTCGCGATCACCGGCGCACAGCAATTGGGCGCACCGCCGGCTCTGGCGGCCGAGACCCCGGCGATGGTGACGGCGATGGCGGCGGCGAAGTGGACGATCCGTCCAGGCATGGCACATTTCCTTACGCGACTGGCTCGGGCTTCCAGGCGCGGAAGCCGAGGATGAGAGCTTTCGCCCAGTTTGCTCCGACCTCCCGCCGCATCGGCAGGCGGAACGGTGACAGTTCTACCTGCGCCCGGCGCGGGGCGCGACCGAGACCTCCGGTGCCGGATAGGACGAAGGGATCGTGGCCGGCTCCGGCCCGGCTCCGGCCGACCACGAGCGATGATATCTCGGCGCTGGCCGCGGCATCACGCGGCGAATGGTTGGAACTTCCTGGCGGCCATAGCGCGGGCGCCGGCCGGCGGAAGGAAAATACCCGCGCCCGTCGGGCGGCAACATCGCTGGCGGGCCATAGACGACCACCGGCACCGCGCCGGGGCGGGCGAGGCCCCAGTCGCCGACCACGACGCGATAGCTCGCGTCACGGCCGTCGATGATCACGGGTACGTCGGAATGGCCGGGGATGGCGATCACCGGACCGGTGTCGGCGGCGTCCGCGAGGCCAAGCCCGGCAAGCAATCCGGCGGAGACCGCCGCGCCGCGCAACAGGTGGTTCGCCCACGCCATCTCATGCCCCATGGTCGCCGATGTTTCTGAACCGGGATCGGCCCCTGCGGTTCAGCCATGAAATGCGAAATTGCCCGGTAACATTAATTCAAGGGCGAAGGATTGCGCGCATTCCCGCCCCGGCCGGTCATCGCGGCTTCACGCATCGCATTGATCTCGGGGCCGCCAGGACCTATGAGGATCGCGGGCCGAACGCCGCGAATGCAGCGGCCCCGGGCCGGCTTAGCTCAGCTGGTAGAGCACCTGATTTGTAATCAGGGGGTCGGGGGTTCAAGTCCCTCAGCCGGCACCATTGTAAAACCAATTGGTCCGGTACCCGAGCCCCGCACCTTCGGAATTCGCCGGTCAGCCGGCCGGTTCAGCCGCGATCCAGCAGCTCGCGGATGCGTATCGCCAGTTCGTCGAAGGTGAAGGGCTTGCCGATCATCTCCACGCCGGGGTCGAGCCGGCCGTGATGGACGATGGCATTGCGGGTGTAGCCGGTGGTGAACAGCACCTTGAGGCCGGGCCGGCGCCGCACCGCCTCGTCGGCGAGCTGGCGGCCGTTCATGCCGCCCGGCATCACGATGTCGGTGAACAGAAGATCGATGCCGGGTTCGCGCTCGAGCATCTCGAGCGCGCGTCAGCGCCGTCGGCGGCCTGGACGACGCTGTAGCCGAGCTCGCGTCAGGATCTCGACGGTGAAGCCGCGCAGCGCATCGTCGTCCTCGACGACCAGGATGCATCTCGGCGCCGATCGCGCCGGTCGCCGTGCGCGACCCGGCCGGCCGGCTCGGCGTGATCCTCGGCGCCGGAATGGCGCGGCAGATAGAGCTTCACGGTCGTGCCCTCGCCGAGCTCGCTGTAGATCCGCACATGCCCGCCGACTGGCTGCACGAAGCCATAGACCTGGCTCAGGCCGAGGCCGGTGCCCTTGCCGACCTCCTTGGTGGTGAAGAACGGCTCGAAGGCGCGCTGCCAGCGTCGGCCGGTCCATGCCGGCGCCGGTGTCGGTGACCGCGATCATGACGTATTGCCCGGCGTCGACCGGCTCGGACAGCGCGCCGACATAGGCGTCGTCGAGATAGCAGTTGGCGGTCTCGATGGTCAGCTTGCCGCCGTCCGGCATGGCGTCGCGGGCGTTGACGGCCGAGATTGAGCAGCGCGTTCTCGAGCTGGTTGGCGATCGGCAAGGGCTCGCCAGAGGCCGCCGGCCAGCACGGTCTCGAGCGACACCGCTTCGCCCAGCGTGCGCCGCAGCAGTTCGCACATGCCGGACGACCAGCTTGTTGGCATCGATCGGCTTGGGCTCGAGCGGCTGCTGGCGCGAGAAGGCGAGCAGCCGGCTGGTCAGCGTCGCGGCGCGCTGCGCGCCCTGCAGCGCCATGTCCGTGCCGCGCGATATGCGCGCGGCGCCGCGTAGGTCGCCGAGCGCGGGCAGCTGCCGGCCGATCATCTCGAGGCCGCCCAGGACGACGGTCAGCAGATTGTTGAAATCATGCGCGACGCCGCCGGTGAGCTGGCCGACCGCCTCCATCTTCTGCGATTGGCGCAGCAACTCCTCGGTCTTCTTGCGCGCCTCGTTCTCGGCCTCGAGCTCGCGCGTGCGTTCCCTGACCGCCTCCTCCAGGGTCTCGGCGAAGGCGCGAAGCTGCGCCAGCGCGCGCTTGCGCTCGGTGATGTCGACGTTGACGCCGACGACGCGGTATGGGCGTGCGCCGCGTCGTAGAAGATGAGGCTGCGCGCCTCGATCCAGCGTAGCGCATCCGTCGCTCCGGCGTACGATGCGGAAATCGACCTGGAACTCGCGCTGCTGGTCGGCGAAGGCGGTATCGATCAGATCGTCGACGCGCGGCTGGTCCTCGCGGAAGACGCAGTCGCGCCAGCTCTCGTAGTGCCCGTCGAACTCCGCCAGCCCGTAGAGCGACAGGAAGTTCGGCGAGAGCCGCAACGTCGCCGCGGGCACCTGCCACTCGAAGATGCCGACGCGGCCCGCCTCCTGGGCGAGATCCAGGAGTTCTTCGCTTTCGCCGGGTCTGCGTGACGCAGGCATCCGCTTAGCCGCCCAATATCCGCCTGGCCTCGGCCATCGCCTGCAGCTTGCCGAGCGCCACTGCGCGCGGCAGATGGTTGAAGCCGCACGAGCTGGTCACGATGGTCTGCTCCGGCGCCAGCCATCCTGCGCCCGGATGCGCGCCGCGACCGTTTCGCCGGTCTCGACCTTGGGATCCTGCACGTCGACGGCGCCGACGCCGAGCTGCCTGTCGCCGAGAACCCTTCGTAATGATGCGCCATGTCGTGCTCGATCAGATAGGACGAGCATTCGATCTTGCAGACGAGATCGGCCTTGTAGCGGCCGGTGTCGAAATAGCGATGGCCGATCTGCGCGTCGTATTCCTTGCCGACCGCGTAATTGCCCTGGCAGATATGCGTCGAAACGTGGACGTCGTTCCGGCAGCCCCTCGATCGCCGTGATTGATGGCGTCGACCGCGGCCGCAACCTCGGCATCGTCGGACATCGTGAACAGCGGCTCGTCGATCTGGATGTGCTTGCAGCCGGCCTCGGCCAGCATGCTGAAATTGTGGCGCAGCAGCTTGGCCAGATCGGCCATCATCCTGGGCGAGGTCGTTGTAGTGCTCGTCATAGGCGACCTTGGCCAGCATGTGCGGGCCGGTCATGGTGATCTTGACCGGCTTGCTGCGTCAGCGCCGACACCGTGCGGAATTCATCGACCAGGCCGAGATCGATCGTTTCGGCGATCCGGTCGCGGCAGGTGGCGGCGGGATGAAACACGTCGGGATCGTGCGGGGTGATCGGCTTGCGGCCGCGTGCTGCCCTGGAAGGCCGGAATCTTCTGCCAGAAATAATTCAGCATCGCGTTGGGCGGCGAATGGCGGTTGTGGGTGCGCCGATGCATCTCGCCGCCGGTGATCACGTCGATGCCGGCGATTTCCTGATCGAGGATCGCCGCCTGCGCTGGCGCGGAACTGGGCGTCCGCCATCGCACCCATGGAAAGCTGGCCGACCGCGACCAGCCGGTCGAGCGACTCGTACCAGTCCGGCACGCTGTACGCGCCGATGACCGTGGTGGCGTATTTCGGATAAGCCGTCATTGCAAAACTGCCCCGCTGCCGCACGAATTCGGCATCTTTCCGAAGGAAAGCGGCGCACCTTATCCGCAACGGCGGAGGACGAACAGCCGCCATCAGCCGCCGGAATAGCCGCCGATGATCGGCAGGACCTCGCCGGTGATGTAGCTGGAGCAGCTCGGCGCGGCGAGGAAGACGAAGGCCGGCGCGATCTCCTCGGGCTGGGCCGGCCCGCTTCATCGGGGTCTCGCTGCCGAACTTCGCCACGCTGCTTGCGCCGGCCTGTCGGCCGGATTGAGCGGCGTCCAGACCGGCCCCGGCGCGACCGCGTTGACGCGGATGCCGCGTCGATCAGGTGCGTCGGCCAGCGAGCGCGTGAAGGCGTGGATGCCGCCCTTGGTCATCGAGTAGTCGAGCAGCTCCTTGTTGCCGAGCAGGCCGGTGACCGAGCCGGTCATCACGATCGCGCGCCCGCTTCATGTGCGGCACCGCCGCCTTGGCCATGTGGAAGTAGCCGTAGAGGTTGGTCTTGATCGTGCGGTCGAAGTGCTCGTCGGTCAGGTCCTCGATCGGTCGACGTGCTCCTGGAACGCGGCGTTGTTGACCAGGATGTCGAGCCGGCCGAGTCCGCGACCGTGCGTCTCGACGGCTTGCGGCAGAAACCGGCGTCAGCGACGTCGCCGGCGATGAGGATGCAGCGGCGGCCTTCCTTCTCGACGGCGCGCTTGGTCTCCTCGCGTCCTCGTCCTCGACAGATAGGCGATCGCGACGTCGGCGCCTTCGCGCGCGAACAGCACCGCGACCGCGCGGCCGATTCCGGAATCGCCGCCGGTGACAGCGCGACCTTGTCCTTGAGCTTGTCGGAGCCCTTGTAGTCCGGCGCGTCATACATCGGCTTGAGCTCGAGGTCGGCCTCGCTGCCGGGCTTGGCCTGATGCTGGTCCGGAAACGGCGGCGCGGGATATTCGCGCGCGCCGGCCTGCATCGGCTTGGATTCCTTCTCCGTGCCGCGCTTGGCTTCGGCGGCTTCGATCCCCTTTTGAACCGCGCGCTCCTGCTTCGCGATCTCTTCGGCGTTTTCGGCAAAAATCTTGGCTTGCTTGTCGTCGGGCTGGACGGGCTTCTTGCTCATGACGGCTCCCGGTCTCGCAAAATGCTTCATTGCCGGACAGCAAACGCCAATGACGCGCAGGCGTTCCGCGACCCACCTGGGGCGTCGCCGCTTCAGTGATGTAGCCGACGCAAGCCGGCCGGTCAGCTCACCGCCGGAGGCGCGAGCGCGTCGATGTCGGTCACCACGTCGATCACCACCGGTCGGTTCGCCGCGAGCGCCTGCTGCGAGCGCCGGCGCGAAATCGGCCGGCTTTTCCACGCGGATGCCCAGCGCGCCCATGTCCTCGGCGATGCGTGGCGAAGTTGACCTGGGTGTAGGTCCACAGTTCGCGCGCCTGCTCGGTCTGCGTGCCGCCGTAGGCGCGGTCGAAGCCGCGCTTGGACTGATTGCCGCCGCCGTTGTTGTTGACGACCGTCACGCTGTTGAGCTTCCAGCGCACCGCGGTCTCGATCTCGCCGATGTGATACCAGAAGCCCGCATCGCCGGTGAACACGACGACCGGCCGCTCGGGGCACGCGGCCTTCGCGCCGATGCCGGCGGAGAACGCCCAGCCGAGATGGCCGGCGGAGCGGAAGTAGCTCTGCGTCGGCGCTGCGCAGGTCGTACATGCCGCCCATCCACATGCCGGCATGGCCGGTGTCGACGATGACGATGGCGTCGTCCGGCAGCGTGCCTGGTGAGATCGCCGCACATGCGCGCCGGATGGATCGGCACTTGCATCGGACGTGCAGCAGCGACGTCATATTTCGCGTACCACTCCTTGCAGATGACTGGGCCTGCGCGATCCAGGCTTGCGTCGATCCGCCGCTTCGCGGTCTGCCAGTTCCACCATGCGCGCAAGCGTCGCCTTCGCGTCGCCGTTGCACCGCCGCCTGGAGCGGATAGTTGCGGCCAAGCGCTTCCGGATCGATGTCGATCTGGATCGCGGGCGTGCCGATCTTCGGCACCGCCCAGAAATGCGTCGTCATGCCGCCGGTCTCGCTGCCGATGAAGCACACGAGGTCCGCCTGCCCGACCACGCGATTCGCGCTCTCGCGCGAGTAGGTGCCGACCACGCCGACCGCCAGCGGATGGGTGCCGGGGATGGTGTCCTTACCGTTGAGCGAGGTCGCGACCGGAATCTGCAAGGTTTCGGCAAGCGCGACGAGTTCACGCGCGGCCCCGGAAGCGCGCACGCCACCGCCCGCAACGATCACCGGCCGTTCCGCCTTTTGCAGCACCGCGAGCGCGGCACCCACGCTGGCGTCGTCGGGTGCCGGACGGAACGGCGGCACGCATGCGAACAAGTCCTCGACCAGCGGCTCCAGTTCCGCCTCCTCCTGGTCGACCTGGCCCTCATTGCCGCGGAATTGCAGATGCACCGGCCCGGGTGTGCCCGACACCGCCACGCGAAACGCCTGCCGCACCATGTCGGGAAACCGCGAGACATCGTCGACGGTGGCATTGAACTTGGTGACCGGCTCGAAGGTCGGAACGTCGTCGATCTCCTGATAGACTTTGCGGAACTTGGTCGCCGGATCGCGGCCGCCGGTGAAGGCGATCACCGGCGAATGGGCAAGCCACGCGTCGCGCAGGCCGGCCGCGAGATTGAGCGCCCCGATCACCTGCGCCATGCACACGCCGGGCTTGCCGGAGGCGCGCGCATAGCCGTCCGCCATGTACGCCGCCGACTTCTCGCCATGGGTATGGATGCGCTTGATCGACGTGCGCCGCTCCATCTCGGCAAACGTTCGACGAAGCACCGCCGGCACCATGAAGACATGGGTGACGCCGTAGCCGGCGAGCATGTCGGCGAGGCATTCCGCGCCGGTCATGCGCTTGCGATTATGTCCGAGCATTTCAGGAATCCGTATTGTGGATTGAAGAAGGAGCGGGCCGGTCAGCTCGCCGAGAAAAAGTTGGCGACTGTCAAACTCACGCCCGGTGGCTCCAGTGTGAACTCGCCGTCAGTGAGGATTCGCGTCGCCACAGCGTCGCCTCGCGCGCGCGAATGGTGGATCACCAATCGTTTGTCAGGATCAACGATGAGATAATGAATGATGCTCGGCACACGGAAATATCCCTGCAGCTTGTCGCGCAAGTCCGTCATCGCGTTGCTGGGCGATAGCACTTCCACAACGACGATGGGATCGGTCACGACGAGGGTTTCGCCAGAAAGGGCTTCGCCGCAATAGACCAGAACATCGGGCTGATAGCTGTTCCGCGCGTCGATCCGCACCGCGGCGCTGTCGAGCACGAAACGGCACGGCACCCGCACTTTCGCGATGGCGGAATCCAAGGCGCGAGCAACGCGATATTTGGTATCGCCATGGATGATGCGTTCCGGCGACATCGCCACCGGCTCACCGTCCAGCAATTCCCAACGGTCCGGCTGACGCTCGGCCCATGTCAGGAATTCAGGAACAGTCATCCGTTCCTTGCGAAGCGCGGTCATTTGTCAAATCTACGCGGAAATCTACTTGATCGCCAGCGGGTTGACCGGCGAGCCCACGGCGCCGGTGATCGGGATCGCGGGCGCGACGAACATGAATTCGTAGACGCCATCGGCGGCACAGTCGTCGGCCAGCGCCTTGACGTTGAAGATCTCGCCCATGGTCATGCCCATGATCGGGATCGTGATCCAGTGCCAGGGCTGGTTGATGCCGGCCTCGGTCTCGTTGGGCCGCACCTCGCAGCCCCAGGTGTCGCTCGCGAGCGCCGCGAGCTCGGTGCGCTTGATCCAGTCCAGCGTCTCGAACGCAAAGCCCGGCGCGTCGCCGCCGGGATAGCCGTCCCAGCTTCCGGCTTTCATGCAGCGCTCCATCTGCCCGGTGCGCACGATGACGTAATCGCCGCGCTTCACGGTCACGCCCTGATGCTCCGCGGTATTGTCGAGATCTTCGCAGGTGATGCCGTAGCCGTCCTCAAGTGAATCCTGGCCGAGCGCACGCGCGACGTCGAGCAACACGCCGCGTCCGACCATCTTATCCTTGGTCTTCTCGATTCCGCACTTCTGCGCGCCGGCCGACGTCACCTCGCGGCAATCGTAGCCGTTCCACATATAGTTCTCGTAGAACACATGGCCGAGCCCATCCCATTGCGTGCCGCATTGCAGCGGCATCGTCACCATGTCGTCGGCGGCGCGGATGCCGCGCTTGTCGAGCACGCCGGAATAAGCGTCGGTGCCGGTGCGGATCATGGTGTGGATCGGGTTGGTCCGCCCCATCGAGGGATACTTGCTCTTCGCGCCCTGCGGCCCGGTATGGTCGAAGTTGAGCGCAAGCGAAATCACCTTGCCTTTTCGCACCAGTCGAGCGGCGGCGATGATGTCCTCCGGGCTTGTGTAATTGAGCGTCCCGATCTCGTCGTTCGGCCCCCATTTGCCCCAATTCTTGTACTTCTCGGCGGCGTCGCGGAGATCCTGGCGTGTCAGCTTCCGGGCGGTCATGGCATTCCCTTGCTTGGCGGTTATGGATTGGCGGTGTCGGCTGTGGCGCACGCCGCTCATATCGTCGACTCGGAAAGTTTTAGTGACATGGACGCGTGGCACAAGTCCGGCATGGCGAGACCAAAGCATGGCTGCCAAGCTGCCCGTGCGGATGCTAGCATCGTCGACACGCGCACGCGACGAACGCCACCGAACGAAGACCACTTTCGCGCAAGAGTATCACATGGAGAAATTGACTGCAGGCATCGTGGCGTTGCTCATCGGCCTGATCGCAGGCGCAGCCCAGGCGCAGCCCGCGCCCGGCACCTATCCGAACCACCCGCGTCAGGTGCATCGTCCCGTTTGCGCCGGCGGCCCGACCGACGTCATGGCGCGCATCGTCGCGCAGAAGATGTCGGAGACCTCGGCCAGCAGTTCTATCGTCGAGAACCAGGCCGGCGCCGGCGGCAATATCGGCATGGGCAACGCCGCGAAGGCGGCGCCCGACGGCTACACGATCCTGTTCGTGTCATCGAGCTTCGTCGTCAATCCGAGCCTCTACGCCAAGCTTCCCTACGATCCCGACAAGGATTTCTCGCCGGTCACCATCGTCGGCCGTCGTCGCCGAACGTGCTGATCGTCAATCCGTCGGTCCCTGCCAAGACCGTCAGGAACTCATCGCGCTCGTCAAAGCCAATCCCGGCAAGTACAGCTTCGCGTCGCCCGGCACCGGCACGACGCCGCAGCTGTCGGGCGAATTGTTCAAGCTGTCGTCGGAGCTCGACATCGTGCACGTGCCATTCAACGGCGCCGGCCCCGGCGTGCAGTCGACGATCGGCGGACATACGCCGATCGCCTTCACCGCGCTGCCGCCCGTCAGTGCCGATGGTCAAGGACGGCAAGCTGCGCGCGCTCGCGGTGACCAGCGCCAAGCGCACCGCCGGCACTTGCCCGATGTGCCGACGCTGGCGGAGGCCGGCGTTCCGGGTCAGGAAGCCGACACCATCCAGGCGATGCTGGTTCCGGCCGGAACGCCGAAGGAAATCGTCGATCTGCTGCATCAGCGAGATCGTGCAAGATCGTCGCCATGCCCGACGTGAAGGAGCGCTTCGCGCCGCTCGGATACGATGCCGGTCGGCAATACGCCGGAAGAATTCGCAGCGCAGATCAAGATCCGAGATCGCCAAATGGGAAAAGGTCATCGCGAAGCCGGCATCAAGAAGATCGAGTAACTTAAGAACGGCCGTGCAAACGGGAGGAAACGCGTCATGGCTGCTCTCGAAATGGATCGCGGGTTCGCTGCGCCCTGATTACTCTGCTGCTCGCCGGCATGCGCAGGCCGCGAGCGCCTATCCGAATCAACCCGTCCGCAGTGATCGTGCCGTTCTGCGCCGGCGGCCCGACCGACGTCATCGCGCGCATCGTCGGCGCAGAAACTGTCGGAAGCCTCGGGCCAGCAGTTCTACGTCGAGAACCATGGCCGGCGCCGGCGGCAACACGGCACAGCGTGACCGCCGCGAAGTCGCCGCCCGACGGCTACACCGTCGCTCGTCGTCAGCACCGGCTTCGTGGTCAATCCGAGCCTCTACGCCAAGGTGCCCTACGACCGCGATCAAGGATTTCGCGCCGGTCACGCTGGTCGCGGCATCGCCCAACGTGATGGTGGTCAATCCCTCGGTGCCGGCAAAGACCGTCAAGGAGCTGATCGAGCTGATCAAGGCCAATCCCGGCAAATACAGTTTCGCTCAACCCGGCATCGGCTCGACGCCGCACCTCTCGGGCGAACTGTTCAAGCTCACCTCGGGCTCGACATGGTGCATGTGCCGTTCACCGGCGCCGGGCTCGCGGTCAATTCGACCTCGGCGGCCACACGCCGATCGCCTTCACGGCGTTGCCGCCGACCATCAGCAGGTCAAGGACGGCAAGCTGCGCGGTCTGGCGATCACTGGCCGACAAGCGTGTCGCCGCTCTGCCCGACGTGCCGACCATGGCGGAAGCCGGCATCCCCGGACCAGGAGTCCGACACGCTGACCGGCGTCGTCGTGCCCGCCGGCACGCCGCGGAGATCGTCGACACTGCTGCAGCAGGAGATCGCGCAGGATCGTGGCGACGCCCGACGTCAGGGAAAAGCTCGCCGCGCTCGGCTTCGATCCCGTCGCCGAACACGCCGCGGAGATTCGCGCGAACGCATCAAGGTCGAGATGCAGAAGTGGGGCAAGGTGGTCCGCGACGCCAAGCATCCGGATCAAGATGACGGCGAACAGATGCGCATCGTCGATATCCGCGAGACCGCGATCCCGCTGCGCTCGAACATCGCAATTCCAGCTTCGATTTTTCCGAGATGACGACGTCGGTGGTCGCCGTGATCACCGACGTGATGCGCGACGGCAAGCCGGTCGTGGGCTTCGCCTTCAACTCCACCGGCCGCTACGCCTGCGGCGCGCAGATGCGCGAGCGCTTCATCCCGCGCATCCTGAAGGCGCGCCGGAATCGCTGCTCGACGACACCGGCAAGAATTTCGACCCGGCAAAGATCCTCGCCTGCATGATGCAGCGCGAGAAGTCCGGCGGACACAGCGAGCGCTCGATCGCGATCGGCACCATCGAGGTCGCGGTGTGGGACGCGGTCGCGAAGATCGCCGGACAAGCCGCTGCACCGCGCTGCTGGCCGAGCGCTACAACGGCGGCAAGGTCGCGACAGCGTGTATTCTGCTACGTCGGCGGCGGCTGGTACATGCCCGGGCGACACCACACAGACGATCTGCTCGACGAGATGCGCCGCCATCTCGACGCCGGCTACACCATGCTCAAGATGAAGGTCGGCGGCCTGCCGCTCGCCGACGACGTGCGCCGCGTCGAGGCGGTGAAGAGCATGCTGCCGTCGGGCACGCAGCTCGCGGTCGACGCCAACTGCAAATTCGGCCGCGACGAGGCGCTCGCCTACGCCAACGCGCTCGCGCCGTTCGGGCTGCGCTGGTTCGAGGAGCCGTGCGACCCGCTGGACTTCGCGCTCGCTCGCCGAGATCGCGGGCGCCTAGCGCCGCCGCTCGCCACCGGCGAGAACCTGTTCTCCACGCCAGGACGTGGACAACCTCGTGCGCTTCGGCGGCCTGCGCGCCGACGCGCGACGTCATCCAGATCGACCCGCCGCAGGCCTACGGCATCGTGCCAGTACGCCCGCACGCTCGCCATGCTGGAGCGCCACGGCTGGCCGCGCAGCGCGCTGTTTCCCGCATGGCGGCAACCAGATGTCGCTCGCCATCGCGGCGGGCTTCGGCCTCGGCGGCGCGGAATCCTATCCCGGCGTGTTCGGCGCCTTCGGCGGCTTCGCCGACGACGCGCGGGTCGAGGACGGCTATCTCGACTTTGTCCGACCGGCCCGGCATCGGCTTCGAAGGCCAGGCGGCGCTGTACGGCATCATGCGCGAACTCGCCGCGTAGCATGCCGGCGCTTGCTCCGCCCTCATGGTGACGAGCGCCGCAGGAGCGTCTCGAACCATGGGCAGCCGGCTATGACAGTGAATGGACCGTGCCTCTATCGCGCCGCCGCCGTCAGGGCCGCAGGCGCCGGCTCCAGCGACGATGCCCGCGGGTTGACCGAATTCAGTGCCTTGATCGGATCGACCAGCCCGTAGCCGAATTCGTCGTCGCGTGTCCGGGTGCCCAGCGTCTTCGCGGTCGACGTGAGGATCGAGCGGATCTCGTCGGGCGAGAGCTTCGGGTCCTTCTCCAGCAGCAGCGCTGCGATGCCGCTGACATGGGCCGCCGCGACCGATGTGCCGGTGGTGAGTTGATAGCCGCCGTCCGGCGCCGGCACCAGGATGTCGACGCCCGGCGCCGCGACGGCGACATAGCGGCCGCGATTGGCGCCGGTGTAGGAGTGGTCGTCGGCGTCGGTCGCCGTCACGGCGATGACATTGGGGTCGGCGCCGGGAAACAGCGGCGGCGAGGTTGGCCCGGCATTGCCAGCTGCGGCGATCAGCACCACGCCCTGGTCGTGGACCACCTTCACGGCCTGCGCCAGCAGCGGGTCCTTGGGACCGGCGAAGCTCATGTTGATGACGCGTGCCTTCTGACTCACCGCCCAGTCCAGGCCCTTCACGATCTGCATTGATGTGCCCTGCCCGCCGCTCGCAACCGGGCCGAAGGCATGCACCGCGAGCAGCCGGGCGCCGGGCGCGACGCCGATGAGCCGCTTGTGGGATGCGATGGCGCCAGCCATGCCGGTGCCGTGGGGATGCGGCTTGTCGTCGGCCCCGGCCGCGCTGAAGCGTTCGGCGATCACGCCTTCGAGGTCGGGATGGTTGCGGTCGATCTCGGAATCGATCACCGCGACGCGGACATTGGTGCCGCGCCCGAGGCGATGCAGTTCGGGAAGGCGCAGCTTCGCGATAATGTACTGCGCGGGGTCGCCCTCGGCGGCGGCCGGCGGCGGCGCGGGCGCTGGCGGCACCTGGGCGAGCTCGAACAGATAATTTGGCTGTGCCGCGGCGATGACGCGCAACGCCTCCAGCCTGCGGATGACATCCGCGACCGATTGGCCGTTGGTGATGCGGAACTGATAAACTGTCCGGTCGATCAGGCCGAGGTTCTGCGACGAGATCGGCACAAGGCCAAGCCGGCGCGCGATCATCGCAATCCGCGCCGCCGGCACGTCGCCGCCGACCTGGAACACCACCTGATCCTGGATGAAGCGCGTCTCGCCGGGCGGCGGCACGCCGCTGACAAGGCGGTCGTTGAATTGCCGGCTGGCAGGAGGCGCGTTCGGCCGTTGTGGCCGACGCGGCGGTGCGGGTGTGACCAGGGCGGCCTGGACAGTCGGCGTCGGATCGGCGTTCCGCCACAAATCCGCGATCTGCTGCGTCGGCGTGGTCTGGAAGACCTGGGTGTCAGGCCGGAATTGCGGGCTTTCGGGCTGGACCTGCGGGCTGTCCGGCTGATTGGAACCAGGTATGTCCCGCGGCATGGGAAGCGGGTCCGGCGCGGGGTTGATCAGATACGGATAGGTCTGTCCGGCCTTGATAGTCCAGACGGCAGGATCGAACCCCGCCGGCAGGCTGGACGTGAACTGCGCCGTGGTCAGTCCCGTTCCGCCGTTGCTCGTGGCGGCGCCGGTGCCCTGGATGTCCCAATAGGAATTGGTGATGGTGCCGGTACCGCCGCCGGAGGGGGCGAAGCCGCCGATTGTCGCACCCGACCCGCCGGCGAGTGCGCCGACTCCATAGGCTTGATCGATGGTTCCCGTATTGTCGCCAACGAAACCCCCAATGCGGCTATTGGCGCCGCCGGTGACGGGGCTCGTCGCATAGGACTGCGTGATCGTGCCGCCATTGGCGCCAGCAAAGCCACCCGAGACGCTTCCATTGCCGGAGGTGACAGGGCCTGTCGCGAAGGAGGCGCCGATGGTGCCGTCGTTAGCACCCACGAAGCCGCCGGCGAAACTGGCCGGCCCGCTGCTCGTTACCGCCCCGCTTGCCCAGGACTGCGTAATCTGACCGTCGTTCACCCCCGTCAGGCCGCCGAGATAACCGAACGACCCGGAACCCGTCACCGAGCCTGTCGCGTGCGACAGCGTAATCGTGCCGCCGAGATTCCACCCGACGAGCCCACCGAAATAAGTCGTGGACGGCGACGCGTATGTGCCGCTGATCGCACCGGAGGCATCCGATTGGGTGATGGTGCCATGGTTCTGTCCGACGAGGCCGCCGGCATCGACGTATCCATTGCTCGTCGGTCCGATCGCGCTGACTGCCGCGGCAGAATGCGCATTCGAAATCGATCCGCCGGTATCGTTCAGGCCGACCAGGCCGCCATAGGCGCCGGCCACCGGCGCCGGCGGAGCGGCGTTGAGCGGGCTGCCGACGAATCCGGTGACTTCGACGTTGACGATCGAGCCCGCGTTGCGCCCGGCAAGTCCGCCGACGAACTGCGAGGCGCCCGTTGTGGTCACGCTGGCGTTGGTCAGGATGAGATTGCGGACGGCGCCGCCGGTACCGATGTTGCCGAACAGGCCGACATACTGGCTGGACGAACTGATCGTCAGGTTGGCGATGGTGCGTCCCTGGCCGTCGAACAGGCCGGTGAACCCGGCGCTCGGGCTGCCGATCGGCACAAATGCATTTGGATTGGTGCTGGCATCGATGTCGCGGCCGAGCGCGTAAGTGCCGCCGAGATTCGTCGAGACCGCCTGAAGGTTGGTCGCCGTGTTCACCAGCATATAAGCGGTAAACTGATTGGGGATCGCGCCGTTGGTGGTGACTCCGCGGGTGCCGCCACCTTGTCCGGCAGGCGTAAAGTTGGTTGGTGCGGTGTAACCCCCGACCGGATTGTAGAAGATCGAAACCCTGCCCGTGCTGCCCGTGAAGTTGATGCGGCTGCCGGATGTGGCCTGGTTGAAAGCGACCGTACCTGCTCCCGTTCCCGTGCTGTCCGCGCGGAGCGTCAGGCTTCCGGCGCCGGTGTTCGAAATGGTGACGTTGTCGCTGATCTGGATGTTGCGGAATGCATTGAGCGTCAGGCTGTTGCTGCTGTTCCACGCGATGCTGCCGTTGACGAAGATGTCGCCGTTTTGTCCGATGGGGCTGATCGCGTTGTTTGTCGTGATCACGACGTTGGACGTCGCAAGCTGGTTTTGCAGGTCGTTTGTCATGATGACCGACGACTGCGGCGGTCGCGTAATGAACGTCGAATCAATATAGACGTCGTTGGGATCGAGCAGCAGCGTTCCCGTCGCGCCGTGCGGCGCGCGGGTATCGACGCTGCCGGTGTAGTTCAGGGTCTGATGGCCTGAGGTTTCGACGAAACCTCCGTCACCACTGATTGAGCCGCCTCGTGCGAGAATAGTGCCCGCGAATGTGTTTGTTCCGTCAGCCCACACGACGACCTTGCCGCCGTTGCCGGCGCGGGTCGCAGAGGCATCGATGACGGTTGTGCCGTCGACGGTGACGGTCGTGGCGGTGGGAACCGCGTACGATGCGAGCCGCGCCGACGGGTTCGAGATCAGGCTGGTGTCCGGATGGCCGCCGGACCAATCACCGCCGATCATCACGGTGCCGCCGCCCGCCGGACCCGAGACGTCGATGCGCGCACCCACGACCTCGATGTTTTCACCCGTCACGACGACGGTACCGCCTTTGCCGCGCTTCTTGGCCGATGCCGACAGGGTGCCGGCGAGCCGCACAGTCTGTTTGTAAACCTGGGCTTTCGCGCCGGCCGGCCGAACAGCGCCAGTCCCGGCGCTGAGCACAATGGTGCCGCCGCGCTGATGGAAGCTGTTGGCCTCGATGACCCCGGTGTTGTTTATGACGGAGTCCACCACGCGCCGCGCCGTCACCGCGGAGAGCTCGACGCGACCGCCGTTGACGCGCAGCCTGCCGTCATTGCGCACCAGCGCCGTCAGCGGCTGACCGGTGGCGACGTCGCGGATGTTGGCGGCGATGGAGTCGCTCACGCCAAGCGTGATCAGGCGGTCGCCGTAAAAATCGAGCGTGAAGCCGTTGCCGGACGCCAGCGCCACGGTGCCGAGGTTCGCCGTGATGGTGCCGGAGTTGCGCACGCCCGGCGAAACCAGCGCAGCGAAGCCGGCGTTATGCGCCGTGATCGTGCCCTGGTTGACGATCGAGGCGTCGTCGCGGCCAGGGATGCCGAACACGTAGCGGCCGGCCATGAAATCATCGTTCTTGATGTCATGCGTGGTGGCGAGAAAGCCGGACGTGTCCACGACTGCGCTCGGCCCAAACAGGATGCCGTCGCGGTTGATCAAGAAGACGCGGCCATTGGCGGTGATCGTGCCGTAAATCTGCGAGGGGCCCTGCCCTCCGGTGACGCGATTGAGAGTAACGGCGGATGTGCTCGGCTGATTGAACCGCGCGGTCTCGCCGGCACCGATGTTGAAGGTGTTCCAGTTGATGATCGCGCGGTCGGTGCTTTGCGTGACGGTCACGGTCGCGCCGCCTTGCCCGGCGATGGTGGCATTGCCGCCGACGACGTTGCTACCTTCGGGGCCAGCAAAAGCGGGAGTTGCTGTAACTAGCGCGGCAGCAAGTGCGATGCCGGAGAAATGCACCGCCCGCGCCGCTTGCGCCCAGTTCGCCCCGGCGGGGATAGGGGACTGCACCGAGCCTTGCGCACCGTCAGTATCCCGATCGAGAGGCTGCATGGACATCATCACCTCCCTAATACTTCGCCGCGAGGATGAAGAAGAACCGCCAGTCGTCGCGCGGGCCTTCAACAGCCTTGGCCGCCGAGAGGTCCGCCGTGAACACATTGGCCCAGCCAAGCCGGATGCCGCCGCCGACCGACGATGCCGCGACGTTGGCCGGCACGCCGGAGAACGGATCGTTCGTCGCGTTGTGGAGGTTATAGACCTGCCCGTGATCGGCGAAGGCATAAAGCTGCGCGAGCGACAGATGCGCCGCAGCGAATGGCGCGAAGGCGAGCGGCAGGTCATAGCGCAATTCGCCGAGCACCTGCCAGCAATGGTCGCCCAGCAGATCGGAGGGATCGAAGGCGCGGCCGAAGAAGCGCCCGCCATAGCCGCATTGCTCGGACACCAGCAGCGGCGTACCGGCATATTGTCCGTAGGCCGCCAGCAGCAGCGAGAAGCTGCCGCCGAGTGGCTGCAGGCGGCTGACGGATCCTTCGACCTTGCTGAAATCGACGCGTCCGGCGGCGCGCGACGCCAGCGGATTGTTGTTTCCGGTCGAGTCGAGACCGAGGAAGCCCTGGCTGAACGTGATGTTGGCCTGGTTGATACCGAGGAAGCGGTCGGCGAAATCGCCGTCCGCCTTGACGCGGAAACCGCGCAGCCGGTCGCGGCTCGACGGCGCGGCGAAGATGTCGCCGTCATCGTCGGTCAGGAAGAACAGCCCGGTGAAACTGAGATTTCGCTCGCGCGCGCGAATCGCCGGGTAGGTCAGCCCGGCCTCGGCTGTGGTGCTGCGCGTCTTGAACTCCAGCAGTTCGGAAACGGGCGGCCCCGGCCGGCCCCATGTGTAGCCCGAATTGACGAAGGCGGTCAGTCCCTCGCTGTTGAGCACCTGCCGATAGCTGCCGGCGAGGTATTGCAGCTCGCGGGTCTGGAACGTTCCGGCGTAGCTCGCCGTGAACGCCTCGTGGGCGCCGATGATGTTGTTGACGGTCGCGGAGCCCAGATACTGGAACGGCCCGCGCGCCTGGGTGCCGCGGTTGTCGCACGCGTGCCAGGACGTCGATGCGCTTTTCCGTCATCTCAACGACGAGCGTAGACGCGGCCGGCTCGGTTTTCGACGGCCGCAGGCTGGTGGAGAATTTCAGGCCCGGCAGGTCGTTCGCGAGGAGCAGGTAGCGCTCCAAGGTGCGGATATTGGCCGGCCGTTCGGCTGTGATCTTGGCAGTGTAGTCGGTAAAGAAATCGCGGTATCTCGCGAGCTTGTCGCGCGGCCACTCCACCCGGTCGACATAACCTTCGATAACCTGGATGCGCAGGTTGGCGCCCCGGGCCGAAAGGCTCTGCGGCGGCACCACCGCGCGCGACAGCACGTAGCCGTCGCTGCCGTACTTCTCGGTGATGCGGCGGGCAAGGTCGTAGACCGCCTGAAGCGTCACCGGGCCGCCGATGAGATCGGGATAGAGCGCCGCAAGCTCCGCCTCGCCATACACGGTCGAGCCGATAATGCGGACGCTGCTGATCGTCAGCTTGGTGCCGTCGGCGCCGGCCGGCGCGACGGTGCTCGGGAGCGAGATCGTCGGTCCGGTCGGCCGCGCGCGTGGCGGCGCCGGCTCCGTGAAGCGCTCGCGCTCGCGGCCCGGCAGATCGCTCGGAGGTATGACCTGCGCTACGGCAACGGCCGGCAGCCCTACCATCGCCAGCACTGCCGCGAATCGGCACAGGCCGGCGAGCATCACGTCCCCCTCAAAATCACAATGACTTCGGGGAGTTAAGATTGGGGCCGCTACCCGAGTCAATGGAATCAGCCGTCGTCGCGAGTCGCATGCCGCGCGGGTGTGTCCCCTCGGGCACGGTCTGTCTGTGGCAGCCGCGGCGCGGAGCGGGGCGGCGCAAGACATCCGGTTCAGCGCGTGGGCGTTTCGATGCGGTCCGTGGTGATGACGCGGACCTTGCGGGCATCACCCTGGAATCGCGTATCGAACAGGCACTCGCGATCGTAATAGGGCCAGGCCCTGGGAATGCACGTGTTGCCGAGACTGGGAACCCCCAGACGGTCGGCCTTGACCAGGGCCTCCTGGACGCCGGGCTGATCGGGAACGCGGGCGGACACCTCCGGTGCGATGCCCGGAAGCACGACGACGGCGGCAGCGACGAGCGCGGCAACGGCGGTAGCGGTGACAATCTTGATCATATTTTTCGCCTCCCCAGGCGTCGGGCCCCTTGTGGGCCTCGCAAGGTTGGTCGCGCCGCGCGGCGGGAAGGTTCACGAGCAGAAACGTTCGTGGGAAAGCGCCATTGCCTGCGGCGACGGAGCGTGCCAGCTTTTCGCCCAATCGCCGCCGGGACCGGACGCCGCCATCTGGTCAATCTGCGCGCATATGTGGGAGGACGAAACTTGAGCATCCTGACCAGACGATCGGTGTTGCTTGCCGCCGTATCCGCGCCATTCGTAGTGCGGGCGCAGAGCGTGCGCGCCCAAAGTTGGCCGACTAGCAATGTGCGTATCGTGGTCCCCTTCCCGGCCGGAGGCTCGGTCGACGCCATCGCACGGATCGTCCAGGCCGGCCTGCAGCAGCGGCTGGGCGTCACAGTCTTTATCGAGAACAAGCCGGGAGGCTCGGGCAGCATCGGCACCGGCATGGTGGCGAAGTCGCCGGCCGACGGCAGCACCTTCCTGTTCGTGTTCGACACCCACGCGGTCAACCCGTCACTGATCCCGAACCTGCCGTTCGACAACGACAAGGACCTCGAGCCGGTGATGCTGATCGCGACGGCGCCCTACATGGTCGCGTGCCATCCGTCGCGTCCCTGGAAGACGGCGGCGGAACTCGTCGCGGCGGCAAAAGCGAAGCCCAAGACCTTCAGCTACGGCTCGGTCGGTTCCGGCAGCGTCGGCCATCTCGCGATGGTGCTGCTAGACAAGCTCGCCGGCATCGAACTCGTGCACGTGCCTTATCGCGGCGGCGGCCCGGCGATGAACGACGTCGTCGCCGGGCATATTGACATGATCAACGGCTCGGTCGCGCTGCTCACGCCGCAGGTGCAGGCGGGCGCCATCCGCCCGATCTTCCAGATGGGCGCCACGCGCGCGTCCGCGTTCCCGAACGTCCCGACGGTGGCCGAAAGCGGATTCCCCGGCGCCGAAGCGAATACGTGGTGGGGCGCCTTCGCGCCGGGCGGCACGCCGAAGGCGATCGTCGACCGGTTCGGCGTGGCACTCGGTGAAAGCCTGCGCGACGAGCGCGTCTCCAAGCAGCTCATCGAAGGCCAGCAGATGAGCCTCCGGATGGGCGGGCCGGATGAGCTGCGCAAGTATTCGGCCGAGCAGGGCCGGATCTGGGGCAATGTCGTGCGCGAGAACAACATCAAGGGGGACGTGTGATCCCCGCTACGTCGGTGCGCTTTCCGCTCGTTCCCGCGCAGGCGGGTATCCAGAATTACAAACAAACAATCGGCAATGGACGCGCTGGGTCCCCGCCTTCGCGGGGACAAGCGGAGCAAGATGCCGGCGTCGCGTCGTCAAAGGCTTGCACCTGATGCACGACGTCGCGCCGATGGACTTGGCGCCACCGCCGATAAACGTTGGTCAAGATCGCTGGCGCGGCATCGCCCGCGCCGCGTTCCCGTTCGTCGTTGTCGGTGCGATGTGGGAAGCCGCGGCGCATCTCGGCCTGTTCCCGCCACGCCTGTTTCCGCCGCTGGAGACGATCGCGGCCACGTTCGTGCGGCTCACCGCCTCCGGCATCCTTCCGCATCACGTCTTCGATACGCTGCTGCGCCTGTTTGCCGGCTTCGCCCTCGCGGCGGTCGCCGGCGTCGCGATCGGCATCGCGATGGGCCGCTCGCGCCGCGCCGAGGACATCCTGCTGCCGCTGGTCGCGATCGGCGCGCCGATTCCCGGCCTCGCCTATGCGCCGCTGTTCCTGTTGTGGTTCGGCCTGGGCAACATGACGACGGTGCTGCTGGTCGGCTTCGTCGCGGCATTTCCGGTGATCTTCAACACCTGGACCGGCGTCAAGGCGGTGAAGGCCATCTGGGTGCGTGCCGCGCAGGCGATGGGCGCCGACGATCCGCGGCTGTTTCGCCACGTCATCCTGCCCGGCGCCCTGCCCTATATCCTCACCGGGCTGCGGCTAGGCCTCGCGCAAGCGTGGCGCATCCTGGTCGGCGTGGAGATGCTGGCGGCCGTGCCCTGGGGCCTCGGCTGGCTGATCTTCGGCGCCCGCGAGTTCCTCAATACCGATGTGATGCTTGCCGGCATCGCGGTGATCGCGATCATCGGACTCGCGCTGGAGAATTTCGTGTTCCGGCGCCTGGAGGAGTTCACCGTCGTTCGCTGGGGGATGATGACGTGAGCCCCCGCATGCGATCGGCATTCCGCGCCGTTGTGACGCTCGCCGTCGCGGCCGCTTTCTACGAGGCGATCGCTCGCAGCGGACATTTTCCCGCCGCGCTCGTGCCGACGCTGCCCAAGATCGCGAGCACGCTGATCGGCCTCATCGCCGATGGCACGATGCTCGCGCACGCGTTCCATACCATCGCCCGCGTGATCTTCGGCTTCGGCCTCGCCATCGCGATCGGCATTCCGCTCGGCATCGTCATGGGCCGTGTGCGTGCCGTGGAGGGCTTCGTGCTGCCGCTCGCCAGCGCCCTGATGCCGATCCCCTCGCTCGCCTGGGTGCCGGTGTTCATCCTGTGGTTCGGCCTCGGCGACACCGTGACGGTGCTGATCGTGTTCTACGCCGCTCTGTTCCCGATGATGCTCAACGCGTGGTCGGGCGTGCGGGCCGTCAATCCCCTTTGGCTGCGTGCCGCCGGCGCGATGGGCGCCGGCGAGCAGGCGCTGTTCTGGAAGGTCATCATCCCCGCCGCCTCGCCGTTCATCATCACCGGCCTGCGGCAGGCGTTCCTGCGCGCCTGGATCGCGGTGGTCGGCGCCGAGATGCTGGCGGCCTCGGACTACGGGCTTGGCTGGGTGATCTTCGACGCCAAGGAATTCCTCAACGCCGACGTGATGCTTGCGTCGCTGGCGGTGATCGGCGCCATCGGCTTTGTGTTCGAGCGCGTGGTGCTCGGCTCGCTGGAGCGCGTCACGGTGCTGCGGTGGGGAATGATGCGCGCCGCCAAGGGATGAGCGTGCGGACGACGTCGCGAAGCGTTCGATCAGGCCGCGATGGTCGGAGGGCTGCGGCCGACAAGAGCCGCTATCGACGTGCGGTCAAGCGTCTCGATGAAGGCCGCGAAACCCTGGCCAAGCGCCCGGTCGAGCGCGCGATCGACCGGCGATACCGGCGCCTCGGACATGATCTGGTCGAGCGGGGCGCAAGCCTGGAAGCGGGGCTCGACGGCGCGGATCACCTGCCCGACACGAATCGCGCTTGGCGCAACTGCAAGGCGCACCCCGCCATGGGGGCCGCGCGTGGTCGCGAGAAAGCCGGTCTTGGCGAGGGTCTTGATCAGCTTGAAGATATTCTGCTCGGTGATGCCCGTGACGTGGGAAATCTCCGCGACCTTGGCAAGCTCCGGATGGCGCTCCGCGCAATAGGCGAGCACGCGCAGGGCATAGCGGCTTTGCTCGGTCAATCGCATAGTTTCAAACTATTCCAAAGAAAAACTAGGCGCAAGCTCAACAGGACCGCGAGAGGCCGAAATTGTCGGGAAGTCGATTGCCGTCACGCGCTAGGCCTTTCCGGATTCTTGTGGCCAAGCCTAACTTAATGGCGACCCCGGGAGGATTCGAACCTCCGACCTTCAGCTTAGAAGGCTGCTGCTCTATCCACTGAGCTACGGGGCCAAACGGCATCGACCCATCGCCCACGGGTGTTGGAGCGCCATGAGCGGGGCCCGGTCGCGTTGTGCCATGCGGGCTCCGCGACCACAAGATCGCCTTCATATCGGCGGGGTGCGGCACTCAGGAAGGTGGCGCATTCCAGGCATACTGGAAGAATGTGTAGCTCACGTCCTCGTCAGGGCCGACCACATAGACGGCGGCGTCGGTGTCCTTGGGTGCAACAAAGGACAGCAGGCCAAACCAGCGGTTGGCAACGACCTGCCGCACGATCTGGTCACCGATGACGAGATAGAGCTCGATCGGCCGGCGATCCTGCGCATAGGCAACGAAGGCGATCGGCTTGCCGGCGACGAGCTTCACGGCATGGATGTTCTGCCGCTTGGTAATGGTGGCATCAACCATCTTTCCGGACGCGTCCTTCGTCGATTTCTTGATTGGATAGCTGTCCTTGGCGACGAGCTTGAACTTGCCCTCGCTGACCACCTGCGGTGTGACGCCGGCGGGAATCCCGGCCGCGGAGTCGCTTCGCACGCTCTGCAGCAGCTCGGGCACGATGACCTCGATGCCACGCTTGAACGCGCTGGTCTGCTTCTCCCAATAAATCCGGTCGGCTGCCAGGGCCGCATCGGCGCGGCCCGCCACGAGGTCGGAGAGCAGATCGCCGCGCTGCGCATGGTTGATGAGAACGGCGCTGGGGACGCGCTGCTTCATGCCCGGAATATGGAAGAGATTCCCGGAATTGAGGAATGCGACGATCTTGCCCGATGGCCCGACCATCGGGCTCCCACTCGACCCACCGGTGGCCGGAAGGTTGTGGTGTACGAGATGGCGGTGCTGCGCGTCAGCCGGCATCATGAACATGTCGGTCAATGCGTTGACCATGCCCAGCGAGTAGATCGGCGTGGCGCTACGAATCTGCACTTCGGCGCCCGTCACGCCCTCGGCCGGATAGCCCGCCATGGCGAGCGGCGAGCCGGGCTTGAGCTCGGCCAACTCGGCAGGGCTCGCGATCTCAAGGATCGGGCTGAGATTCGACCCCGGCGCGACGCGAAGGATCGCGACATCGTAGTCGCCGACGTCGCCGCTGGTCAGCGCGAATTGATCGACGAACAACGGATCCTGGGCGAGATAGCGCTGGAATGCGAGATAGCCCGGGTGTTTGGTGGCGCTGACGACCGGATATTCCTTGCCGTCCGGCCCGGGAGACCGCACGTACATGCGCTCGCCGGGCTTGAGCTCATCGAACATCGCCGCGACATGGGCATTGGTGGCCAGCATGTCGGGGCCGATAGGCGACGCGCTTCCCGTGCCGTTGCCTGTGGGGCCGGACCTCACGACAAGATAGGCCGCCTGCAGCAGCTTTTGGCGCACCCCGTCCGGAATGGTCTGTGCGACCAACTCGGCTTGGCGCTTGCTGAGGTCGTCTGCGAGCTGGCCAAGGCGCGCGGCATCGGTGCGCGAGGTATACCAAAACGTCCCGGCGGCGCCGGCGGCGATGACCGCCACCACGAGCCCGATCATGCCGAACCGCCCGGCGCGGGAGGCCGCCATCCGCGAGCGCTCAGCCACGGCGTGAGCACCCTCGACCTTGTATTGCACCTCGGTCACGGGAAGCGCGTTCTTCAGGCCCTCCTGCTCGAGCCTGATCTCGAATGACGGCCCTCCCGGCTTCCCCAGTTCGACTTTGTCACCGGTATGCACGGCGGCGCCGGTATCCGTAGACACGCCGTTGACTGATACGAAATGGTCGCCGAACAGATCGTAGGTCCACTCGCCGGACGGCTTGCGGAGAAGCCCGAAATGACGGCGCGCCACCAGCGTGGCGTCGGGCGGGAATACAACCTCGCAGGCGTCTGGATCGCGGCCGATAGTGATGCGGTCCGATTTCGGCTCGAGTTGCTGCTCCTTACCGGCAAGCGGACCGGTCGCATGGCGAATGATCAGCACGGCAAATCTCCCCTCATGCCCGCACGGCAGTGCCGCGAGCGACCGTCGTTATCCCACGCCACAGACCATGCGGTCCACGTCGCGGCGATTGTCGCGGATTCCGTCGAATGCTTCAAGAAAGCGGGTCGGCCAGGAAAACGGCGGCATCAGCAATGAAAAAGCCGCGGGCCAGAGGCACGCGGCTTGAACATGTCACAGGCGCGGATAAGCGCCGGCGCGTCACTTCGTCAAGGAACGGTCCGCCGGAGCCAAGCCGACAAGGCTGGCCCGCGCCGCATTGGGGGTGATCGACAATTGCCAGGAGTTCGGCACGGACGCCGCAGCGGGCGTATCGGCCTGATCAAGTGCGCTCAGCGCACCTCCCGACAAGCGCTCCCCATTGTAAACGTTCGGCGCACCCTGCGCAGAATTGATCGGATCCGCTTTGGCGTCCGCGGCTCCGAGGCGACGCGATTCCGCTTCATTGCCGAATTCCGGCAGGCATCGACGACGACATCGCCTGACGCGGCGCGAGCACGACAACGGGAATACCGGCGGTCGCGACCGCTGAGCGAGTGTCCGTCCCGATCCCGGTCGTGGCGGAGAGTGCGGACAGGTTGCTGTTGAGCATGGCGGGTCGGAAACCGAGGTCGTCCGCCTTTGCCGCGGAGATGAAACCGCTGCCTGCGAGACCGAGCAAAGCCGCGGTGGCGACGTATCGCATGAACCTTCCCTTCGAACGCTGACGTTGGCGGTAGACTCAGGGCCGAATGCGGCAATTCGATGGATCGGGCTTGTCCAAATCCCGGCTGTGGTGAAACGCACGACCAATAAATGATTGTCGCGCCGCGATTGGACGATAGTGGTCAACGCCAACAGCAAATGCCATGACGTCCGCAGCCGCGCGCCGTTCATCGATGCAGCGGTTCAGGGAAAGCGCTTGCCTCGCGAAGGCCCGAAAGGCCACAATGCCTCACGTTTCCGTGTCGACGAATATTGACTGAAGCAGGAGAACAGCCGCATGCGCTTTCGTTTCGCTCCTTTCATTCTCCTCTGCGCTTTTGCGTTGTCGAGCATGGCTCCGGCGCATGCACAGCCGAAGCTCCAGCCCCGTGGCGGCGGAGAACAACCGCATAATCAGCCTCAGGCTCAAGGCGGTCTCATCGACCGCTTGACGCCCGAAGTCACCGCCGATCTGCTTAAGCAGGCCGGCTACACCGACCTCGAAATCTACTCCGATAATTCGGGCAACAAGCACGTCAAAGGCAAGATCAACGGCCAGTCCATCGCGGTTCTGCATTACTGCGAGAAGGGCACCTGCCAGTTCATTTCGTTCGTCCTACCCCTGGGCAAGCAGGAAGGAGTCGACATCAACTGGGTCAACTCCTGGAACTACGACAAGCTGTTCGCCAAGCTGTCCCAGGACAAGGAAGGCAACATCTTCTTCCAGATGGAATGCTATCTGTTCGGCGGCGTGAGCCCGAGTCATGTCGTATCGGCAGGCCAACTGTTCGCTGAGCTGATCAAGGTCCTCTATCAGTACAAGCCGAGCTGACCGCGGGACATGGGCGTACTGATCGACGGCCGCTGGCGCGACGAGGACCTGCCGGCGGAAACCGCAGCGACCGGGGAATTTCGCCGGGTCGAGAGCCGCTTCCGTGATCGCGTTACGGCTGACGGCTCATCCGGCTTCAAGGCCGAGGCGGGCCGCTATCATCTCTATGTCGCCTATAACTGCCCATGGGCGCACCGCACATTGATCTTTCGTGCGCTCAAGAAGCTCGAAGGTGCGATCTCGATATCTGCCGCGTTGCCGGGCTTGCGTGAGCACGGCTGGACCTATGGGACCGATCCGGAATTCCCGGAATGCATTCCCGACGGCATCAACGGCTTCCGCTACCTGCACGAGGCCTATACGGCGAGCGACCCGCACTACACCGGCAAGGTGACGGTGCCGACGCTGTGGGACAAGACGACCAAGCGCATCGTCAACAATGAGTTCGTCCGAGATCATCCGCATGCTCAACAGCGGCTTCCCCGGCGTCGCGGGCGACGATACGGACTATTACCCGGCCGAATTGCGCGGCGAGATCGATCGCCTCAACGATTTCGTCTATGCCAACATCAACAACGGCGTCTATCGTTGCGGCTTCGCGCGCTCGCAGGAAGCCTATAACGCGGCTTACGACGCGCTGTTCGCCGCGCTCGACGAATTGGAGGCACGCCTCGGCCGACAGCGCTATCTGGTCGGACACGCGCCGACGGAGGCCGACTGGCGCCTGTTCCCGACCCTTGTGCGCTTCGATGTCGCCTATTTTTCGATATTCAAGTGTAATCGCCAGCGCATCGCCGACTATCCCAACCTTTCCAATTATATGCGCGAGCTCTATGCGATGCCGGGAATTGCCGCGACGGTAAAGCCACGGCAATACGTGGTCGGCTATTGGAGCATCCGGAAAGTGAACCCGACCGGCATCATCCCGAAAGGGACGCCGGTCGATTTTATCGCGCCGCACGACCGGGCGCAGCTTGCCGCGTAGCCTGCATCCTTCGGCTTTTGAACCGCTCCCGTTCGAGACAACTGCGGTTATTTGCTGCCGGGATACTGGCTGTCCTTCAGCAGCCGCGCGAGATGCGTGGCGTTGGATGCCAGCATCGCGGTCGCTCCGGCCGTGGTCTTTGGCGTGCGAAGAAGGTCTTTGTAATCCTTGTCACCCATCGCCTCGCCGACCCAATAGGTCACGGCATTCGGCGCAAGACTGAATCCGACGTCGTTGAGCACCTGATAGAGTTCTGCCGAAACATGGTGCGCGCCGTCTTCATTGCCGACCACGACGACGGCGCCGACTTTGCCGTAGGTCGGCATGCGGCCCACCTCGTCGGTCTCATCGAGGAAGGCGTCCATGCGCTCGCAGACACGCTTGGCGACGCTGCCCGGCTGACCCATCCAGATCGGCGTACCGATCACCAGGATGTCCGCGGCGAGCAGCCGCTCGCGCACCTTCGGCCAGTCGTCTCCCCTGCCCTCGTTTGCCTTCACGCCCGGCTTGATGTTGAGATCGACGACGCGGACGATATCGCCCTTCGCGTTGTGTTCCGCAAAGGCCTCCATCACCTGCTCCAGCAGCACCTGCGTCGAGGATTTTTCCTGGTTGCGCGCGCCCTTCAGGCTGCAGTTAAGCGCAAGAATTTTCAGCGGCTTGTCGGCCATGCGAGCCTCCCTGGCTCGCCCTTAAACCGTGTATGCAAAGGAATGTTCCCGGCATAGCCTGATGCCAGGACGGATCGAGCCGATCAGTTCAATCCCGGGTCGACCTGGTAGCTCGCCTCAGTCTTGGTCTTGATCTCCTCAAGCGTGACGTCGGGGGCAACTTCGATGAGCGTCATGCCGCCGTTCTGCTTGTCGATGGAGAAGACGCCGAGATCGGTGATCACCATGTCGATGACACCGGCGCCGGTCAGCGGCAGGGTACATTTGTGCAGAAGCTTCGGATCGATACTGCCATCCTTGGCCCTGGCGGAGTGCTCCATGATCACCACGACCTTCTTGACCCCCGCGACGAGGTCCATGGCGCCGCCCATGCCCTTCACCATCTTGCCGGGGATCATCCAGTTGGCGAGGTCTCCGTTCTCGGCGACCTGCATGGCGCCAAGCAGCGCCAGGTCGATGTGGCCGCCGCGAATCATCGCGAAAGAATCGGCAGAGGAGAAATAGCTGGTCGTGGGTAGCTCGGTGACGGTCTGCTTGCCGGCATTGATGAGGTCCGGGTCCTCCTCGCCCTCGTAGGGGAAGGGGCCGAAGCCAAGCATGCCGTTCTCGCTCTGGAGCTGCACGGTCATGCCGTCCGGGATGTAGTTCGACACCAGCGTCGGGATGCCGATGCCGAGATTGACGTAAAAGCCATCGCGCAGCTCTTTGGCGGCGCGCTCCGCCATTTGATCGCGGGTCCAGGCCATTACACTTCCTCCCCTGCTGCGAATGCCGCGGACGCCTGAACACGCTTGCGCACCGTTCGCTGCTCGATGTGTTTGACGGCGTTCGCCACGTGCACGATGCGCTGCACGAACACTCCTGGCGTAATGATGTGGTCGGGCTCGATCTCGCCTGGCTTCACCAGATGCTCGACCTCGGCCACGGTGACCTTCCCGGCGGTCGCCATCATCGGATTGAAGTTCCGCGCCGTCTTGCGATAGACGAGGTTGCCTTCGGTGTCGGCCTTCCAGGCGTGCACGATCGCGAGATCGGCAACGATCCCGCGCTCCATGATGTAGCGCTCGCCGTCGAACTCCCGCTCTTCCTTGCCTTCGGCGATCTGGGTGCCGGCGCCGGTGCGGGTGAAGAAGGCGGGGATGCCGGCACCGCCGGCGCGGATGCGCTCAGCCAGCGTGCCTTGCGGATTGAACTCGATCTCCAGCTCGCCCGCCAGATACTGCTGCGCGAACAGCTTGTTCTCGCCGACATAGGACGAGATCATTTTCTTGACCTGCCGCGTCTCCAACAGGAGACCGAGGCCGGCGCCGTCCACGCCGGCATTGTTGGAGACGATGGTGAGGTTCTTCACGCCGGAATCGCGGATGGCGTAGATCAGGCTCTCCGGAATCCCGCACAGGCCGAAGCCGCCGGCCATGATCAGCATGCCGTCCTTCAATATCCCGTCCAGGGCGGCGCGGGCGTCGGGATGAACCTTCTTCATGAAATTCGCCTCTTCGCAAATGTCTGCCGGCTTTCAATAGCGAGAGATGGGGGGGGAACGTCAACCTCCCCGACACCGGCCGCCACGGCGCCTAGAACGGGCTTAGGGCCGCCGCGCAGAGCAATCGATTTGCCGGTTCCGGGCGTAGACTTGCGGCTGGCAAGAGATCGCGTGGCAGCGACGCATTTCATCTTATGAATATGTTTCCAGCCAAACAACGAGCCTGGGTGGTGGTTTCGTAGAGCCCTGGCGGACTGCCGAAACCCATAATTAATACCTTTAGCTCAGCTTTTTTATGGACCATATCTCTAGAGTCGCGCCGACCGTCATGCTCAACGGACTCAGCCGCTGGATGCGATCTGCCGACGACCTCGACATTGTCGCGGTGTCCGGCGAACCGGCCCCCGACCTGAGCGGGCGCTCTCCGCTATGCTATATCGTCGACGACGAGGACGCTAACCGCCATTTCATGTCCCTCGTGCTGCAGGGCTACGGCATCGAGACCGGACTGTTTCCGAATGCGCCGGCACTTCGCGAGGGCATGAGCCGCAGGGCGCCCGACCTGATCTTCCTCGACATTCCGATCGACGCATCGGCCGCGATCGAAGCCGTTCACGCGATCGGGGCACAGAAATATCGCGGGCCTCTGCAACTGATGAGCAGCCGCGGTTCGGCGGTAGTGGACAGCGTCAGGCAGGTTGCGGACCGCTATTCGCTGGTGACGCCGACGGTGCTGAAGAAGCCCGTCGACCGACCGGCCATCGTCAAGGTTGTCCAGGAGCAGAAGTTCGACCTGCCCACCGTCACGACGCAGCAGGCGAGCCTCGAAGAGGCCCTGCGCATGGGCCAGGTGGAGTTCTGGTATCAGCCGAAGATCGACCTGCGCCGCAAGCAGCTCGCCGGCGTGGAGAGCTTCGCCCGGGTCCGTCACCCCGACCATGGGATGGTCTCGCCCGCAGCCTTCATGCAGGGCGCGGACGACAAGAGCCTGGTCGCGCTGGCGAAGGAATCGATCCTCAACGCTCTCAAGACCAGCCTCAACTTCGTCAAGCTCGGCATCAAGCTGCGGCTCGCCGTGAACGTCTCGATGACGGCGCTGGTGCAGCTCCCCATCGAAGCCATGGTTCGGGAGTTCCGCTCGCGCACCGAACAATGGCCAGGCCTCATCTTTGACGTGACGGAAGACCAGATCGCGATCGACCCGCGCGCGGTCAACGACGTGATGGGCGCCGTCGCGCCGTTCGGCATCAAGCTCGCGATCGATGATTTCGGCCGCGGCTACCTGCCGCTCGCCCGGCTCAATGAGGTGGCTTTCGCGGAACTGAAGGTCGACCGCAACTTCGTCAATGACTGCGCCATCAACAGGCGCCATGGGGCGATCTGCAAGAGCGTGATCGATCTCGCCCATAATTTCGGCAGCATTGCCGTGGGCGTGGGCGTGGAAAAACCCGCCGACGTCAATGCGCTGGCGGCGATGGGCTGCGACCTCGGACAGGGCTTCCTGTTTGCCCAGCCGATGACCGAGGACCGCTTCCTCACCATGCTGCGGCAGCGGGCCGAAAAGCGGCCTGCGGTGCCAGCCTAGACCCGGCTATCCGTCCGGCGCAGGCGAAGGATCAGTGCGTCCAGGGCGTGCGGCGGCTGAACGCGAAATTGTCGGAATAGGCGATGGTGCGCCGCGCCGGCTCCTTCGGCTCGGCGACCTGGTAAGGGATGCCGTGGCGCTCCGCGTAGGCGACCGCCTCGTCCTTGGTATCGAACCGCAGGCGCAGTTGCTGCTTCATATCCGCCGAACTGGTCCAGCCCATCAGCGGCTCGACCACCCGCGCCTCCTCCGGCTCGTATTCGAGGATCCAGGATTTGGTCTTGGCGGTGCCCGACTGCATCGCCGTCCGGGTCGGTTTGTAGATCCGTGCCGTCATCCAATACCTGCCTGCAACACCTGCCTGCGAACTCGCACTTCCTATGACGTTTGTTGGTCGGGGCAGCAGGATTTGAACCTGCGACCTGAAGTACCCAAAACTTCCGCGCTACCAGGCTGCGCTATGCCCCGTTCATGAGGCCATAGGAACGGCTATTGGGATACATGCTCCGGTCCGGGGCGGCAAGCAACGCTCACCGGCTCCCGAAGATCGGGTGCGCGACCTTGTCGCCCGGCGCGATGCCGAGCTTCCTGGCGGTGCCGGCGACCACCTCGAGCACCCCCCGTATCGGACCGCCGGATGGGATCAGCCGCTCTGACAGAGGCTCGGTGTTCTCGGCGATGCGCAGGATGCGGCCGTCGCCGCGGATGAAGATGATGTCGAGCGAAACGTAGGTGTTGCGCATCCAGAACTCGGCCGGCTGCTCGGTTTTGAAGTCGAACAGCATGCCGCGTCCTTCCGGCAGCTCCTTCCGGTACATCAGGCCGCGGGCGCGCTCCTCGTCGTTGGTGGCAAGCTCCACCGTGAACGGATGCACTCCGTTCTTTGCCACGATTTCCAGGTTCTGCGATCTCGGCGGCCGTGACACGGGCGACGGAGGCGGACCCGAATGCGAAAGCAAGCGCGGCGAGGGCCGCGACGGCGATGGTGCGGAACATCATGACGGGATCATAGCGCGGTGGATGAGAAAAGCACGCCCGCCGTCAATGCGAGGGTGGGCCTTCCGGCCGGACTTCGGCCGCCATCAGTCCCTTGGGGCCGGGACCGTAGCGGACCATGACCGTCTGGCCCGGCCGCAACTCGGTCAGGCCATGGCGCCGCAGCGTTTCCATGTGGACGAAGATGTCCGGCGTCCCCTCGCCACAGGTCAGGAAACCGAAACCACGCAGCCGGTTGAACCATTTGACCTGCGCCCGCTCGAGGCCGCTGGTCGGCGTGATGTTGACATGGGTGCGCGGCGGCGCGGCCTGCGTCGGCTGGATCGCCGTCGACTCGTCCATGGACAATATGCGGAACGCCTGGAGGCCGCGCGGCCGCTGCTGCACTTCGCATACGACGCGAGCGCCTTCATAGGCCGTCTGGAAACCGTCGCGGCGCAGGCAGGTGACGTGCAGGAGGACATCCGGCGACCCGTTGTCCGGTACTATGAAGCCGTAGCCTTTGGAGACGTCGAACCATTTGATTGCGCCGCTGAGCTCGACCACGCTCACGGCTTCGTCGGCGAAATCTTCCACCGAACTCGAGGTCGGGCATGAAGCCCGTTCCCTGCATCTTTGACCCCATCCCGCCCGACGCCATGACGCCGTACGCCGCCGTTATCTGGCATCTCTTGCGGATGCTTCGGACGAATCATCCAGCGCTTTGAAGATAACACCGCGCACGCGGCGGCCAACAACAAAATGCACAGATCACCCGGATCACGCCAGTCTTATTAACAAGCAGATATAGCAGTGGCTCCGCGACCTCAGTGCGCGATGAACGGCTCCAGAACGGTGCCGATGTCGTGGCGCACGACCAGGTCGGCGGCTTCGTCGAACTCCGTCGGCTCGCGGTTGATGATCGCCAGACGGGCGCCGTTGCGCTTGGCGATCAGCGGGAATCCGGCGGCCGGCCATACCACCAGCGACGACCCGATGACGAGGAACAGATCGCATGAGCGCGTCAGTTCCTCGGCGTGGCGCATCGCCAGCTCCGGCATGGCCTGGCCGAATGACACGGTCGCGGTCTTGATATAGCCGCCGCAGCCGCAGTCCGGCGCGCGGCCCGACGACGCGAACCGCTCCCGCACCCAATCCAATTCGTAGCGCGCGTCGCAGTCCAGGCAGGTGGCGTAGGTCGTGTTGCCGTGCAACTCGATCACGCGGTCGTGCGGGATGCCGGAGGCCTGGTGGAGGTTGTCGATGTTCTGCGTGATCACGCCGGGCGACCTGCCGCCCCGGTACAGGCTGGCGAGCGCTCGATGGCCCCGCCCCGGCTGCGCGCCGCCGAACTGCTCCTCCATGGCGAAGCGGCGCCGCCACGCCTCGTCGCGCATCTCCGCGCTGCTGATGAAATCATCGAACTGGATCGGCGCCATCCTGGTCCACAGGCCGCCCGGCGAGCGGAAGTCCGGGATGCCGCATTCGGTCGAGATGCCCGCCCCGGTGAAGGGCACGATGGCATCGGCGGCCTCGACGAGGCGGCGAAGCTCCGCGATGGCGGTCGGCAAGTCGGGCGCGATCATGTATAGGTCCCTGCCTCTGCCCGGCCGTCCGACGATGAGGTGTTTTCGATGCGATATCTGCACACGATGCTGCGCGTCCGCAATCTCGACGCCGCGCTCGATTTCTATTGCGACAAGCTCGGCCTCAAGGAGGTCCGCCGGCGGGTCGACGAGAAGAACAAGTACACCCTGGTATTCCTCGCCGGCCGAGGACGACGATGCGCTCGTCGTTGGCAGCACGGACAAGGGGCTGCGACCGGCGCCGACGGTCGAGCTCACCTACAACTGGGACACCGAGGATTACGGCGAGGCGCGCTATTTCGGCCATCTCGCCTACGAGGTCGACGACATCTATGCGATCTGCGACAAGCTGATGAAGGCCGGCGTCACCATCAACCGGCCCGCCGCGCGACGGCCAGATGGCCTTCGTGCGCTCGCCCGACAAGCACTCGATCGAGCTTCTGCAGAAGGGCGATCCGCTGCCGCCGCGGGAGCCCTGGACGTCGATGCCGAACACCGGAAAATGGTGATCGCCATCGCCTGCCGCGCTGACAGGAAACATTGACGCACGCCTCGCTTGCCGCGCGGCGCAAAGCTTTCTATACCTCGCCGCGTCCCCCAGCGCCCTTCGTCTAGCGGTCCAGGACACCGCCCTTTCACGGCGGTAACACGGGTTCGATTCCCGTAGGGCGCGCCAATCATTTCAAGGAGTTGGCAACCGAGCCCGACCGGCCAGCACCGAACCGGTGGGCCGCCGCGGCTTACGCGCGCGATCGCCGCGATATTCCATGACCCCAGTTGCATCGCCATGGCCTCATGATATTCTCCCCGGCTTCAACGTTGAGGAGGTTTGGTAAAGTGGCTAAGGGAACTGTGAAGTGGTTCAACCCGACCAAAGGATACGGGTTCATACAACCGATGGGCGGCGGCGGTCGGGACGTATTCGTTCACATCTCCGCGGTGGAGAAGGCCGGCCTCACCACCCTCAACGAGGGCCAGACGGTCGAGTACGAAGAGGTATCGAATCGCGGCAAGACGTCCGCCGAAAACCTCAAGGTCAAGTGACGCGCCTGCCCGGTGACGGGGCCCGGCCGCCACGGCCGGGCCGGAATGTCTTCAGGGCCGCCTTCCACTTGTTGTAACGAGCAGCGGAATTGCGGCTTCCGCTGGTCTCGCAAATCTCATTATCTGAATCGACGCGAGCTGTCCGGCAACGCGGTTGATATGTTGCGCGATGCAGGATTGGAGGCGTCGCAACTGCGGCCGTGGCCATGCTGCTGCCTCGGAGGCGCACCCGAGCCCATCACTGCGGACTGACGCCGAACAACTCCTTGAAACGCGCCGCATAGACCGGCCAGACCTGCGGATTGACGATGCGCGGCGGCCGCTTGCCGTCCAGCGCGTCGAGCAATTGCGCCGCTGCGATGCGGCCCATATGCGCGCGCGTCTCCTTGGTGATGCCGGCGGTGTGCGGGCTCACCAGTACGTTGTCGAACGCCATCAGCGGATGGTCGGATGGTGGCGGCTCCTTCGACCACACGTCGAGGCCAGCGCCTGCGATCTGCTTGTTGCGCAGCGCATCCGCCAACGCGCCCTCGTCGTGGATATGGCCCCGTGCCGTCGTGATGAAATAGGCATGCGGCTGCATCAGCGCATATTGCACGGCGCCGATCATGCCGCGCGAATCCTTGGTCAACGGACAGTTGATCGAGACGTAGTCGGCTTGGCGCAGAAGGTCGGCAAGCTCCACCTTTTCACCGCCGCGCGCCTTCACCTCATCGGCCGAGAGGTACGGGTCATAGGCCAGCACCCGCATGCGGAACAGGCCGCGGCACAGTTCGGCGACGCGGCGCCCGACATTGCCGAGGCCGACGATGCCGATGGTCTTTCCCAGCACGTCGTTGCCGGCATAGTGCACGCGTTCGATGCTGCCGCCGCGCCGCATCACGTGGTCGGTCTCGCCGATGCGCTTCGATAGCGCGAGCAGCAGCCCCATCACGTGCTCGGCCACCGCCTCGGCATTGCCGCCGGACTGGTTGACGACGAGCACGCCGGCGTCGGTGCAGTCGTCGACGTTGACGGTGTCGTAGCCCGCGCCGTTGGTGGAGATGATGAGCAGGCTCTGGGTCTTGCGCAGGAGGTCGCGGTTGGCGTGGAACCGCGTCGCCAGTTCGTCGCGCGCCGAGCCGATCTGGTAGCCATGGGCGCCCGCCAGGATCGGCGCGGCGACATCGTCCGGACTGTCGTTCTCCAGCTTGTCGAACCGCACGTCCGGCCGCCGCGCCATCGCCGCCGCATAATCCTGATGCGCCAGATTTCTCACATAGAATACGCGCTTGGCCGCGTCGGACATCGACACATTCCTTCTCGCCTTGGGACCGGAAACTGGTGTTGAATAGCGGGCGGCTCAACCAATGTCATGCCCTCGGCAGAAGGGTAGCGGGAGGAACGCAATGAAGGCATGCATCAGCGTGGCGGCTGCGCTGGCGGGCCTCGTCGCCCTGGGCGCGACGGCTCTGGCACAGGAGCCCTTTCCCTCCAGGGCCGTCCGCCTGCTGGTGCCCTATCCCGCAGGCGGCGCGGTCGACATCATCGGCCGCACGCTGGGAGAGGAACTATCGAAACGCTGGGGCCATCCGGTGGTGATCGAGAACCGCCCCGGCGCCGGCGGCACGATCGCGGAGGCCGTCGCGGCGAAGTCGCCGGCGGACGGCTACATCATCATCCTTGTCGCGAGCGGGCACGCGCAAATTCCACACCTCTATCCGAAGCTCACCTACGATCCGATCAGCGACTTTACCGCGATTACGCTGGTCGGCACATCATCCAACATGCTGCTGGTGCGCGCGGACTCTCCGCTGAAATCGGTCGGCGACGTGCTGGCTGCGGCGCGCGCCAAACCCGGCCAGTTCGCTTACGGCCATGCCGGCAACGGAACCTCGCCGCACCTCGCGGGCGAGCTCCTGAAATACATGACCAAGATCGAGATCGCGGGGGTGCCTTACAAAGGCGGCGCGGCCTCGCTCAACGACCTTCTCGGCGGCCACATTCCGCTGTCGTTCAACAACATCCCGGAATCCATCGCGCAGATCCAGGGCGGCGCGGTGCGGGCCATCGCCGTGACGACGGCGGCGCGCTCGCCGCTGCTGCCCGACGTGCCGCCGATCGCCGACGCTGTGCCCGGTTTCGACACCGGCATCTGGTGGGGCGTGCTTGCGCCTGCGGGACTGCCGGCGGATATCAAGGCCAAGCTTGCCAAGGACTGCGCCGAAGTGGTCAAGCTGGCGTCGGTGAAGGAGCGGCTCGCCGCACTGGGCGCCTCGCCGGACGGCGGCTCGCCCGAGGCGTTCGCGGCCCTTATCCGCAGCGACCACGACAAATGGGGGCCGGTCATCAAGGCCGCCGGCATCAGGTCGGAGTAACGTCAGGAAGTCCCGACATGACACTTCCCTGCCCGCCGCCGCGCGATCCCACGCCGCCGAAGATCGCGTTGCCGCCCGGCGCCTGTGACACCCATGCCCATGTGTTCGGCCCGGCGGCGCAGTTCCTCTATGCGGATGACCGCAGCTATACGCCGCCGGATGCGCCGCTGGCGAAGTACCTCAGGACGCTCGATACGCTTGGCTTCGCGCGCGGCGTGCTGGTTCAGGGCAGCGCGCATGGCCGCGACAACGGCGCGCTGCTCGATGCGCTGGCGCGGCGACCGAAGCGGCTGCGCGGCGTTGCCGTCGCCGACGAGACCGTGCCGGAAGCCGAGCTCCGGCGCTGGCATGCGCTGGGCGTGCGCGGCCTGCGATTCAATCATTTCTTCAAAGGGGGGCAACTGCATTATCGCGGCGGCGTGACGCTGGAGAGCGCGAAGCCGCTGGCGCCGCTGATGCGGGAACTGGGCTGGCACCTCCAGCTCTGGATCGACGTCAAGGATCTCGACAACACCATCCCGACGTTGACGTCACTCGGCCTGCCGGTCGTCATCGACCACATGGGCCGCACCGAGGCGACGGCCGGAACCTCCAGTCCCGGCTTCGAGAGCCTGCTGCGGCTCCTTGGAGCGGGCGGTTGCTGGGTGAAGCTCTCGGGCGCGCACCGCATCAGCCAGCAGGCGCCGGATTACCCGGACGCAAGGCCGTTTCTCGAAGCGCTGGTGTGCGCCAATCCGGACCGCCTCGTGTGGGGCACCGACTGGCCGCATCCGCGCATGGATACGCCGATGCCCGATGCCGGCCACCTGCTCGACCTGTTCCAGGACTGGGTGCCGGACGCGGATATCCGCCGCCGCATCCTGGTCGACAATCCGGCGCGGCTGTATAGCTTCCCGGCTTGAGCTCCCCTCGCCGGCCTCGCGGGCCGCCGTGAAACCCCATGACCCCCGGACTGGAATTCGCGCTTGTCGCGCTGGTGTGCTTCGGCGCGGCCGACCTCGTCTACAAGCGCGCCGCCGCCGACGGCGTTCGCGCGCACCACTTCGTCATGCTCCAGGCGTGGTTCTTCTGTCCCGGCATGACGGCCTATGGGCTCGCCACCGGCTCGCTGACCTTCAACGCATCGGCGTGGTGGGGCGCGCTCGCCGGGGTGTTCATCTATATCGGCTTTTACAATTTCGCTGAGAGTCTGCGCACCGGATCGGTGAGCCGGAACGCGCCGATCTTCCGGCTCAATTTTACACTGACGGCCGCGCTCGCGGTGCTGTTCCTCGGCGAGCGGCTGACGCCGGCCAAGCTGTTCGGCCTCGGCTTCGCTTTGGCTGCGGTGTGGCTCCTGCTCGGCGAGGGCGGCGGCAAGGCACAGCCACGCGCACTGGACCGCGCGTCGCTGATCCGGGTGCTGGTCGCGACGGCCGCGACCGGCATGGCGAACTTCTTCTACAAGGTCGGCGTCCTCGGCGGAGCATCGCCCGAGACGCTGCTGGCAAGCCAGGCCTATGTGTTCATCTGGCTGGCGACCGGCATGGTGTTTGTTGCCGAGCGGCGTATTCGCCCGCCGCTCAAGGGAGTTTTGCCCGCCAGCCTCGCCGCCGTGCTTCTGGCGGTCGGGTTCGTGATCCTGCTGCACGGTCTCCAACGCGGGCCGGCGAGCACGCTGGTGCCGGTCGCCCAGATGGGGTTCGTCGTCACCGCGCTGATCGGGACGGCGCTGTTCCACGAGACGTTGACGGCACGGAAAGCGGCGGGCCTTGCCGTCGCCCTGGTCGCGCTCGGCGCGCTGGCGTTCGGCTAGACCCGCTGGAACGTTCCGGCGAGCGTATGCATCGCCAGGTGTGACCGCCGGCCGAGGCAGCCGGCGAGACGGAAATACATTTGCATCGCCCTGGACGGCGCCTTGCGCCATTCGCCGCGGCCATACGGCAGGTAATACGGATAGAGCGCGAAATAATCGTCCGGCTTGCCGAAATGAAAGAAGCCCGAGACGCGGCGGAAGTTGCGCAGGTGCGTGGCGAAGTCCCACGGATACCAGAAGCGGTTGCCGTCCTGCTCCGCGGCGCGGCCGGCCAGCCGCGCATAGGCATCGCGCAGGCGCATCGGCAGCCAGTGGCAGAACGGCAGGCGGGTGTCGTGCTGGATCACCGGGAAGGCGCCGTTCGGCGTCGTCACGACGAGATAGCCCTTGGTGACACGGTCGAGCTCAGCGAAAGCGCTTGCGTCGCGATAAACGTGCTCAAGCACTTCCACGCAGTAGGTCACGTCGGCTTCACGCTCGTCGAGCGGAATGCCGGAGAGGCTGCCGACCCGCCACTCGATGCGGTTGGCGAGGCCGAGCAGGGTCGCGATCTCCTTGCCGGCCTTGAGCCGCGCGGCGTCAAGATCGACTGCGATGACATGCGCGTCCGAATAGGCGGCGAAGGCCATGGCGAGCCAGCCATAGCCGCAGCCTATATCGGCCACGATGACGCCGTCATGCTTGTCCGGGCAGTGATCGACGAAACGGCGCTTGAAATAATCGAGCGTCGCCGGCACGTCGAGATCGGCGTAATGCCCATCACGAAAATGCGGGACCTGCTTGATCCGCGCCAGGGTGTCCGCAGTCCAGTTCATGAAGGAAGTGACTAGCATTTTCGGGTTTTGTTCTGGGACGGCATCGAAGAATTTGGTTAAAAGCGCCGCCGCCGGGGCGGCTGTCACGTTTTGAAGAAACGGCCATGTCGAACGACCAGGACGAACCGGAAACCCCGCGCGAGCGGATGATGTTCAATATCGGCATCGCCGTATTCCTGAGCCTGCTGCTCGGCGCCGGAGTTTGGATCGCGAACGCCATGGTGAGCACGCGCAAGACGCAGGACTGCGTCATGTCCGGCCGCAAGAACTGCGTGCCGATGGAGTTGCCGGATAGTCCGGCGCGCTGAGGCATTTGTCCGCGACCCCGCCTTACAACCGCCGGACCTTGGTATCCTTCTGCGAGCGCAATTCGGCGGCCTTCCCGCCGACCAAAGGCGGGCAGCATGGGCGACAATCAACCCACGACCGTTTCGCGCCGCGCCGCTTCTCACGGCGGCGGCCGGGCTGACAGCGAGCCTCGCGGTACCGGCCGGTGTTCTTGCGCAGGTGCCGAAGATGCCGTTCCCACAATGGGTCATGGCGTTCCGCGCCCGCGCCGCCGCGCGCGGCGTCTCGGATGCGACCTACACCCGCGCGATGGGCAGCCGTGAAGCCGGACATGACGGTGTTTTCGGCAAGCCGGAACCAGCCGGAGTTCAACCAGCAGCTCTGGCAATACATCAACCGGCGGGTCTCGGACTGGCGCATCGCCACCGGTAAGGACCGGGCAAAGGAATACGCTTCCCTGTTCACGCGCATCGAAAAGGATTTCGGCGTCGAGCGCGTCGTGATCCTCGGGCTGTGGGGCATCGAGTCCACGTTCGGCGACCCGGTCGTGCAGCAGAACCATTCGCGTCCGGTGATCCCTGCGCTCGCGGCGCTCGCCTGGGGCGATCCGCGACGCCGCGACTACTGGGAAAAGGAACTCCTCAACGCGCTGGTGGTGATCCAGCGCGGATGGAGCAATCCGGAGGAAATGATCGGTTCCTGGGCCGGCGCGATGGGACACACGCAGTGGATGCCCGAGGTCTGGCTCAACCTCGGCTTCGACTACGACGGCGACGGCCGCGTCAACCCGTTCGGCCGGCCCGACGACGCACTGGGATCGAGCGCGCGCTACCTCGTGCAGCGCGGCAAGTACCGGCGCGGCGAACATTGGGGCTACGAGGTTCGGCTACCCGCGGGGCACTCTGGCGGCGGGTCCAAGACCTACAAGGTGTGGCAGGCCGCAGGCATCACGCGCGCCGACGGGCAGGCCTTCCCGCAGCCCAATGCCTCGGCGACGCTGTGGGTGCCGGTGCCCGGCGGTCCGGCCTTCCTGCTCGGGCCGAACTTCTATTCGGTGAAGACCTACAACCCGTCGATGAACTACACGCTCGCCATCGTGCACCTGGGAGACCGGGTGCTCGGTGGGGGTCCATTCGTGCAACCCTTCCCTGGCAGCGAGCGGGCGCCGACGCTCGCCGAAGTGCAGGAAATCCAGCGGCGCCTTACGGCAGCCGGTCACGACACCGGCGGCACCGACGGCCGCGTCGGCAACGACACCATGGCGGCGGTCGTCGGCTATCAAAAGAAGGTCGGATTGGCACCCGCGGACGGCTATGCCGGATTGAAACTGCTGGCGCGGCTGCGACAGGGCGCTTAGGCGCGTGTCCCGCACGCGATGCAGCGCGAAGCGGTGCGTCGCAGACCCGGGACACGAGCGTTATGCCGGGTCCCCACCTTCCCCCCGACACCATTTCGGCCTATCGATAGCCGCAACACATCGGCTGCGGCGCGCTGCGAGCCCAATCCGCATTTCCGCCCAGAACAATCCAGCGAGGAAACCCATGTACACGCAGCTCGGGCTCTACATCGACGGCAAGTGGAACCACGGCAACGGCGCCGGTGGCGAAGACGTCATCAACCCGGCGACCGGCAAGTCGCTCGCGCACCTGCCCCACGCCACCGCAAGCGACCTCGATGCCGCGCTCGCCGCCGCCGCAGGCGGCTTCAAGCTGTGGAAGGGCAAGTCGGCCTATGACCGCGGCCACAGTGCTGCAGAAGGCCGCCGACCTGATGCGCGAGCGCGCCGACACCATCGCCAACGTCATGACCCAGGAGCAGGGCAAGGTCGCTCGCCGAGGCCAAGGTCGAGGTCATGACCTCCGCCGACATCATCGAGTGGTTCGCCGAGGAAGGCCGCCGCGCCTATGGCCGCATCATCCCGAGCCGCAACCCGACGGTGCGGCAGCTGGTCGTCACCGAGCCGGTCGGCGTCGTCGCGGCGTTCACGCCGTGGAATTTCCCGACGCTCACGCCCGCCCGCAAGATCGGCGCCTCGCTCGCCGCCGGCTGCTCGATCATCATCAAGGCCTCGGAAGAGACGCCCGGCGCGCTGCGTCGAGATGGTGAAGTGCTTCGAGGACGCCGGACTTCCCGCCGGCGTGCTCAACCTCGTGTTCGGCGTGCCTGCGACGATCTCCGAGCATCTGATCGCGTCGACGATCGTGCGCAAGATCTCGTTCACCGGCTCGGTGCCGGTCGGCAAGCACCTCGCTCGAGCTCGCCGCGCAAGCGGCATGAAGCGCGCCACCATGGAGCTCGGCGGCCACTCGCCGGTCGTGGTGTTCGGCGACGCCGATCCGGAGAAGTCGGCCGACACCATCGCGGCGTTCAAGTATCGCAATGCCGGCCAGGTCTGCATCTCGCCGACGCGCTTCTACGTGCAGGAAGGCGTCTACGACCGCTTCCTCAAGCGCTTCACCGACATACGCCAAGGCGCATCAAGCTCGGCGACGGCCTGGAGAAGGACACCACGATGGGTCCGCTCGCCAATGCGCGCCGGCTCGACGCGATGGATACGTTCGTCACCGACGCGAAGAATCGCGGCGGCAAGGTCCAGACCGGCGGCAATCGCAGCGGCAACCAGGGCTTCTTCTTCGAGCCGACCGTCATCACCGACGTGCCGGACGACAGCAAGATCATGACCGAGGAGCCGTTCGGGCCGCTGGCGCCGATCGTCCGCTTCAAGACCTTCGACGAGGTCGTCGAGCGCGCGAACTCGCTGGAGTTCGGGCTCGCCGCCTACACCTTCACGTCGTCGCCGAAGACCGCGACCGCGATCGGCGACGCGCTGCAGTCCGGCATGGTCGGCGTCAACAGCATCGCGATCTCGACGCCGGAGACGCCGTTCGGCGGCATCAAGGATTCCGGCTACGGCCACGAGGGCGGCATCGAAGGCCTCGAGGTCTACATGAACAAGAAGTTCATCGCGCAGGCGTAGCGCACTTGCACGTCGCCCTGTAGGGCGGGTTCGAGCCGCGAAGCGCGGCGGCGCCACCATTCTTGCCAAGCAACTGGTGGTTACGGCCTTCGGCCTAACCTCGCCCTGACGATCGGTTTCGAATGCCATGACCCAGGTCGTCGACCTCCTCGGCTACGAGCGCATCGCCGCGCTCGCGTCCGCCATTCCCTTCGCGCCGGCGCGCGAGCGGTTCATCTTCGTGCGTCACGGCGAGACCGAGGGGAACCGCACCCGCGTCTATCAGGTCCCGCACATCCCGCTGAACGAGATCGGCGAGGAACAGGCGCGACAGGCCGCACAAGGCCTCGCCTCGACGCGCATCGGCAAGCTGGTCGCAAGTCCGATGGCGCGGGCTTGGCGCACCGCGAGCCTCGTCGCGGCCGAACACGGCCTGCACCCGGAGGTCGATGGCGCACTGAGCGAGCGCTTTTTTGTCAGTCTATGGGATACGCCGATCGATGGTCCGTTCGATTGGGCGCATGATCCGGATGGCTGCGAGCCGATCGCAACCTTCGTTCACCGTGCCGCCTACAGCCTGATGCGCATCCTCAGTGACGACACGACGGATGGCGAGACCGTGATCGTCGCGCATGGCGGCATCCTTCTTATCGCTTGCGCCCTGACCGGCGTGCGCTTGACGAATGGCCTGCGCCGCAACGCGGTGCCGCTGCGCTTCGAACGAACGGACGGGGAATGGAGTGCGGTGGCACTGCCTGACAACAAGCCTCCAGGAGACAATCGGTGAGCAGCAGCAAATCAATTCCGGACATCGAACGCCCCCTGCCCTCCGGCGCCAATGCGCCTGCGTTCGGCAGCGACGTCGTCGCCGATGCGCTGCGGGCGCTCGACATCCCCTACATCGCGCTCAATCCCGGCGCGAGCTACCGCGGGCTGCATGACAGCCTCGTCAATTATCTCGGCAACGATGCGCCGCAGATGCTGCTCTGCCTCCACGAGGAGAGTGCGGTCGCGATCGCGCATGGCTGGGCCAAGGTCACCGGCCGCGCGATGGCCGCGGCGGTGCATTCCAACGTTGGGCTGATGCACGCCACCATGGCGATGTTCAACGCGTGGTGCGACCGCATGCCGGTGCTGGTGATCGGCGCCACCGGCCCCGTGGATGCCGCCAAGCGCCGGCCGTGGATCGACTGGATCCACACCGCGCGCGACCAGGGCGCGCTGGTGCGCGGCTACACCAAATGGGACGACCAGCCGGCCTCGCCAGCCGCGGCGCGTGAGGCGCTGTGGCGCGCGGCGTGGATATCGCAGACGGCGCCGACGGGGCCCGTCTACGTCAACCTCGATGCCGAGATGCAGGAAGGCGCCCTGCCCGAGCCGCTGCCGCCGCTCGATGCCGCCCGTTTCATGCCTGTGGCGGCTTCGGTTCCGCACGCCAGACTCCATCGAGAAGGCTGCCGCGTTGCTGAAGGCCGCGAAGGACCCCGTCATGTTGATCGGCCGCGTCTCTCGCCGCCTGGAGGCCTGGAACGCACGCGTCGCACTTGCCGAAGCCATCGGCGCGCGCGTCATCACCGATCTCAAGGTCGGTGCAAGCTTCCCGACGGATCACCACGGGCATCTCGGTGCGCCTTCGGTGCTGACGCCCGATGCCGAGGGCCTGGCCGCGCTGGCCAACGCCGACCTGATCCTCAGCCTCGATTGGGTTGATCTCGCCGGCACCCTGAAGGCGGCGAAAGCGCCCGCCTACGGCGCTAATGTCATCCACGTTTCGGTCGACCATCGCATCCACAACGGCTGGAGCATGGACCATCAGGGCCTGCCGCCGGTCGATGTCATGCTCGCGGCCGATCCCGAAGAGACCGTTCCGCTGCTCATCGAGGCGCTTGGCGAAACGCCTGGCCGCGTTTTTGTTCGCATGGCGCCGGAAGAGCGCGCGCCGCCCGACGGTCCGTTGACCGTTGACCACCTTGCGCACGCGCTCCGTCATGCCGTCGGCGACCGCGCCGTCTCACTCACTCACCTGCCGCTGGGCTGGAACGGCGGGAGCTGGCACTTCCGACATCCGCTCGACTTCCTCGGTTCCGACGGCGGCGGCGGCGTCGGCGGCGGTCCCGGCATTTCGGTCGGCGCCGCGCTCGCGCTGAAAGGTTCCGGCCGGCTGCCGGTCGCAGTGTGCGGCGACGGCGATTTCCTGATGGGCGTTACGGCGCTGTGGACCGCGGCGCATTACCGCATCCCGCTGCTGGTGGTAGTCGCAAACAACCGTTCGTTCTTCAATGACGAGCTGCACCAGGAACGTGTCGCGCGCATGCGCAGCCGGCCGGTCGAAAACAAATGGATCGGCCAGCGCATCAGCGATCCCGACATCGATCTTGCCGCCATGGCACGGGCGCAAGGCGCGATTGGCTTCGGACCCGTCGGATCGGCGGATGAGCTTGGCAAGGCGCTCGCTGAGGCGATCGCAGCGGTCGAGGCGGGCCACCTCGCGGTTGTGGACGTCCGCGTCGAGCCAGGATACGCCCCGGCGATGACCGCCGTGATGACGCGCAAGAGCGACTAAAGTCAAAGCCGCCAAGGTACGTCCAAATGGACATGCAGGACGTTGCCTGTGGTAGCTTGCCCCCGGCCGCGCCCCGAAGATGCGGCATGTCTCCGAGGATGCCTGCTTGAATCCCATCCTGGTGGTCGACGACATCGTCAAGCGGTTCGAGACGCCCGATGGCGTGCTGACCGCCGTCGATCACGTGTCGTTCGGCGTCAAGCCCGGCGAATTCCTGGCGGTGATCGGGCCGTCGGGCTGCGGCAAGTCTACGTTGTTCAATGTGATCGGCGGCCTCACCGATGCTTACGATGGCCGCGTGACGGTCGCCGGCGAGACGGTGCGCGGCCCCCATGCTTCGATCGGCATGGTGTTCCAGGAGGAATCCACCTTCCCCTGGCGCACCGTGATCGAGAACGTCGCCTTCCCGCTCGAGATCGCCGGCATGGCCAAGGCTGAACGTCTGGCGCGGGCGCGAGACTTCATCTCGCTGGTCGGGCTCGACGGCTTCGAGCGGCGCTATCCCGCGGAGCTGTCCGGCGGCATGCGCCAGCGCGTGTCGATGGCGCGCACGCTCGCCTCCGAGCCGAAAATCCTGCTGATGGACGAGCCCTTCGCAGCACTCGACGAGCAGACGCGGCTGCTGCTCGGCGACAAGGTGTTGCAGATTCAACAGGAGCTCAAGCAGACCACGCTGCTCATCACCCACAATATCACGGAGGCCGTGCAGCTTTCCGACCGCATCCTGGTGATGACCTACCGGCCGGGACGGGTGAAACGCATCGTCGACATCGACCTGCCGCGCCCGCGCACCTCCGAGATCGTGTCGAGCGAAGCCTTCGGCCGCTACGTCGCGCAAATCTGGGCGGACCTGCGCGAGGAGGCGAGCCGCGGCATGCAGGACGACGAGGCTCGCAAGCGGCAAGGCCCGCAGCCGGCGGGGGAAGCGGCGTGACGTCATCCCGCTCAGCGCCAGCGAACGCATACGTTCCCGCCATCCTTGGGTTCGGCACGCTGTTAGCCGCGCTCGCGATCCTGGAAGGGTTGATCCGCGGCGGGCTCATCAACCGTTTCATCGTGCCGCCGCCATCGGAGGTGATCCTCAGTTTCAGGCGCGTGATCGTCGAGGAGGACGTGCTCCATCGTTTCCTTCTCACTGCCGGAGAGTCGCTCGCCGCCGGGCTGCTGCTGACGGTCGTCGGCGTCTCGATCGGCGTTGCGCTCTATCGTGTGCGCCTGTTGCGGCTTGCGACCGAGACCTGGGTCGCGGCGCTTGCGTCGGCGCCGCTGGTGCTGATGTATCCGCTGTTCCTGGTGATCTTCGGGCGCAGCGCCACGACCATCATCATGATGGGATTTTTCTCGGCGCTCCCGCCGGTGATTCTCAAGACGTTGGAGGGCCTCGCCGGCACGCGCGACGTGCTGATCAATGTCGGCCGCAGCCTCAAGCTCACGCCATCGCAAATGTACTGGAAGATCCTGTTTCCGGCGGCGCTGCCGAACATTTTCGTCGGCCTGCGCCTCGGGCTGATCTTCGCGCTCATCAACATCGTGGGCGTCGAGTTCCTGATCAATTTCGGCGGCCTCGGCCAGCTCATCAACGAACTTGCCGAACGCTACGACCTGCCGGGGACCTATGCGGCGATCACGTTCGTGATCCTCGTCAGCGTCCTCTTCTTCATGGCGACCGAACGGGCAGAGCGATGGCTGAGACCGGCCGCTTGACGCACGCGCCGCTCACGACTCCCAGCCTCAGCCGCGTGACGCAGCTAAGGCTGGCGATCATCGTGACGATCGTCGTGCTGTGGGAAGCGCTCGCCGCGTCGGGCCTTCTGTTCCGCGACGTGGTGCCCTCGCTTCACACCATCGGCATCGCGCTGTTCGGCATCCTCGCCGACAAGACGTTCTACTGGCATTTGTGGGTCACGGTCGGCGAAGTCGCGACCGCGCTGGCGATCGGCGGCGGACTGGGACTCGTCGTGGGGCTCGTCCTGGGCGGCAGCCGGTTCCTCGCCAAGGCATTCGAGCCTTATCTCTATTATCTCGGCCCGACGCCGAAGATCATTTTCTTCCCGGTCATGATCATGTGGTTCGGCGTCGGGCCGGGCTCCAAGGTCGCGATGGGGGCGATGTCCTGCTTCTTCCCGGTCGCGCTGAGCGTTGCGGCCGGCATGCGCGAGATCGACCGCGTGCTCATCAAGGTAGGCCGGAGCTTTCGTCTCAGTACCTGGCAGATGGTCACCAAGATCTATCTCCCCGCGATGCGGCTGCCGATCCTCAATGGCGTGCGGCTCGGTCTCGGCGTCGCGATCATCGGCACCCTGCTGGCGGAGACCAAGCTGTCGAACCAGGGCGTCGGATTCCTGGTCATCAACAGCTATAGCACATTCAACATGCCGCGCATGTACGCGCTGCTGATCGTGCTGTTCGCCGTGTCGATCGGAGTGAACGCGCTGCTCGGCCGCTTCGGCCGGCACGCTTCGAAGAAGACCTGAGGGCGGCGTAAACAATGACCCGAGGAGGTAATATGAAACACGTTCGTAGTCTGGGCTTGGCGGCGACCATCGTGCTGGCATTGCCGCTCGCGCAGGCCAATGCCGAAGACACGCTCAAGCTCGCCATCGGCCAGCGCGGCAATTGGGACACCGCGGTCACCGAACTCGGCCAGCGCGCCGGCATCTTCAAGAAGCACGGCCTCGTGCTCGACATGCTCTACACGTCGGGCGGCGGCGAAACGCAGCAGGCTGTGATCTCGGGCTCGGTCGACATCGGCTCGGCGGCGGGCGTGATGGGCGTGCTCAGCGCCTTCTCCAAAGGCGCGCCGGTGCGCATCCTCGGCGCTCAGGCCACCGGCTCCGCTGATTTCTGGTATGCGACGACCAAATCCGGAATCCAGACGCTCAAGGACGCGGACGGCAAGACCGTCGCCTATTCCACCAATGGATCGTCGACGCATTCCATCGTCCTCGCCTTCGTCAAGGACGGCCTCAAGGCCAAGCCGACGGCCACCGGAAATCCGTCCGCCACGCTGACGCAGGTGATGTCCGGGCAGATCGACGTCGGCTGGTCGTCTCCGCCCTTCGGCTTCAAGCAGCTCGACGATGGCGCGATCCGCATCGTCGCCAAGGGCAACGATTCCCCGCTGGTGCGTGGCCAGACCATCCGGCTGCTGATCACCAATCCGGACACGCTGGCGAAGAAGAAAGATACCCTCGTGCGCTTCATGGATGCCTACCGCGAGTCGATCGACTACATGTATTCTGACAATACGAAGGTCATCAAAGACTACGCCGAGTTCGCAAACGTGAGCGAGGACGTCGCCAAGCGCGTCCGCGATGAGTTCTTCGTCAAATCGCTGCTCGATCCCGACGAGATCAAGGGCCTCGATCAGATTGTGCCCGAGGCGGTAACGCTGAAATACACCGCGCAGGCGCTCACCAAGGAGCAGCTTGCCGAACTGGTCCAGATCCCGCCGAGGAAGAAATGAACGCACCAGTTTCGCCTGCCAGAATTATCGCCGCGCTAAAGCTGCCGGACCATCGTGATTGCTACTATGGCGGTGAATGGCACGCGGCGCAGTCCGGCCGCAGCATCGACACGATCAATCCGGGCACCGGCGAGTCGCTCGGGCCGGTCGCCGACGGCGGCGCCGACGACGTCGACGCGGCGGTCGCTGCGGCGAAGGCCGCTTTCGCGGAATGGCGCCGCGTGCTGCCGCTGGAGCGCGCGAACATCCTGCGACGCATCGCCGGCATCCTGCGCGATAACGCCGAGGAGCTGGCGATGATCGATGCCGCCGACTGCGGCAACCCTGTGCGCGAGATGATCAGCGACGCCATGATCGCGGCGGCGCAGATGGAGTTCTTCGCCGGCCTCGTGACCGAGATGAAGGGCTCCTCCATTCCAATGGGCCCGGACGTCGTGAACTTCTCCGTGCGCGAGCCGCGCGGCGTCGTTGGACGCATCATCCCCTTCAACCATCCCTTCATGTTCTGCGCCGGCAAGTCGGCGGCACCGCTCGCTGCCGGCAACACCATCGTGGTCAAGCCGCCGGACCAGGCGCCGCTGTCGTCGCTGCGCCTCGCCGAGTTGATGGGCTGCCTGCTGCCGCCGGGCGTGTTCAACGTCGTGCCGGGCGGCCGCGAGGCCGGCGCCCGGCTCGCATCCCATCCCGACGTCGCCATGGTGGCCCTGATCGGCAGCGTGCCGACCGGCAAGGCGGTGGCGCGTGCCGCTGCGGAAATGCTCAAGCCGACGCTTCTTGAGCTTGGCGGCAAGAATGCGCTGATCGCCTATGGCGACGCCGAGGTCGACGAGGTCGCGGGCGCCGTGATCGGCGGCATGAATTTCACGTGGTGCGGACAGTCCTGCGGGTCCACCAGCCGTGCCTTCGTGCATGAGTCAATCTACGACGCCGTGATCGACAAAATCCGATCGCTCATCACCGCGTTCAAGCCCGGCATCCCGACCGACATGACGACCACCATGGGCGCGATCGTGAGCAAGGCGCAGTTTGACCGCGTCATGGGTTACATCGACTCGGCGAAAAGCGAAGGTGCGCGGCTGATCTCGGGCGGCAAGCGGCCGGATGACCCGGCGCTGGCGCGCGGCTTCTACATCGAACCGACCGTGTTCGCCGATGTCACACCGGCGATGCGCATCGCACGCGAGGAGATTTTCGGCCCGGTCCTGGCGATCGCCAAGTGGAGCGACGAAGCGGCGATGCTCACCGAGGTGAATGCCGTCGATTACGGACTTACCTGCTCGATCTGGACCAACGACCTCAACACCGCGCACCGCACCGCCATGACCGTGGAGGCTGGCTTTGTGTGGATCAACGAGTTCGGCAAGCACTTCCTCGGCGCGCCGTTCGGCGGATTCAAGCAGTCCGGCTTAGGCCGCGAGGAATGCTTCGAGGAGATGGTGAGCTTCACGCAGGAGAAGAACATCCACGTGAAGCTGAAGCCGGCAAAAGCCTGAGCTTCAGTCTACCGGCGGGTCGAAGCCGGCATCCTTCCACACCTTGCGGCGCGACGGATTCGTCAGGAATTTGATAAAGGCGACCGCCCCCTCTGGCGAAGCATTATCCGCGGAAACGGCTGCCCCATAGACCGTGTTGAGCTGCAGCGGCGCCGGAAGCGGCCCGACCAGCGTCACGCCTTTGACGTGGATGACCTCGCTGGTCGGATAGATGCCGATCTCGGCTTCGCCTTTGGCGATCAGTTCGACGCCCCCGTCGAGCGCCGGGCGCAGGATGGTCTTGTCCTTCATCGCGTCGGCGATGCCGAGTTGCTCGGTGATGCGCTTGAGATGCACGCCGCTTGGCGTCGCCGTCGACGCATAGACTACCGACCGCGAAGCGAGCAACGCGGCGCGAAATGCATCCGGCGTAGAAATATCCGGCTTGGGCGCCCCTTCCCGCACGACCACGGTGATGCCGAGGCCGCCGAGCACACCGCGGCCTTCCGCCTTCAGCTTGCCCTCGGTGACGAGCTTGTCGATCGCCGGCACCGGCATGAACACCATGTCGGTCTTCTCGCCGGCCGAGAGCTTCTGCTGCAGCGCAGAAATCACCGCGAAGGTGAAGCTGAGCTTGTGGCCCGTCTCCTTCTCGAACTGCGGAACCAGGACGGCGAGCGCCTCCTGCGGCGCGCCGCCGCTGAATACGCGAATTTCGGTCACAGAGGCAGAAGAATTCGCGGCCGTCACGAGCAGGAGTCCGAGCAGTACGGAAACGACATCGCGGAAGCCCCTTGTCATATGTGTGTCCTTGCCGGCGTGGCCGCTGTTGCCGGCAGGCCGTGCGTTAAAGCTTATAGCTCTCGAACGTCGAGGAGTGAAACAACTCTTCCACCTTGACCTCGCGCGACGACAGTCCCTGCCGATGATGGTGCCGCAGGAAGGTCTCCAGCGTCGCGCGATTTGGCCCGACGCCGTAGGACCAGTAATCCTGTCCCATCAAGTCGCGCGCTGCCTGCACTTGCTCCTCGACGAAAGGCAGCGTGACCTTTGCGGCGGCCGTGTCGGTGAGCTTTTCGATCGCCACGGCCTTGGCGCGCTCGAACGCCTTCTGCACCGCGGCAGGAAGCCAGGGATGCTGATCGACGATGACGCGCCGCACGCCGACGAGATGCATCATCGGAAAAATGCCGGTGCGCTTGAAGTAATCCTTCGCCGCCGCCATCGGATCGGGAAACAGCCAGCCGACATGCGGATGCCCCTGCCCGATGCAGGACGGCACTCGCGGGCCGATGAAGCCGTCGATCTCGCCGGCCGCCAGCATGTCGTTGAGCGTGCGGCCCTCCGGCGCGTTGTCGAGCTTCACGTCGGGCGGAAGCGTGATTGCGATCTTCTCCGGCCGGCCGGCCTGTTCGAGGCCTCCGCGGATCCAGTGGATCTCCGACGGCTTGACGCCGAAGTCGTCCTCCAGCAGCGCGCGCGCCCACACGTTGGCGGTGAGCTGATATTCGGCGAGCCCGATCTTGCGGCCTTTGAGGTCGGCGGGCGTCTTGATGCGATCGGTGCGCACGTAGATCGAGGTGTGGCGGAACGCGCGCGACACGAAAATCGGGACGCCGACATAAGGGATGTCGTCCTGCGCGGTCTTCACTGTGAAGCTCGACATCGACAATTCGCAGATGTCGAACGCGGCATGGCGGAACGCGCGGAAGAAGATTTCTTCGGGGTCGAGCGTGAGGAACACCGGATCAACGCCGTCGATCTGGACGAGACCATCCATCAGCGGACGCGTGCGGTCGTAGTTGCCGACCGCGATGGAAAGATTGAGCTTGGCCATGATACTCCGGGCTGATTCAGTGCGACGGACAACGCCTCAGTCGATCGCCTTGTAGAAGCGCTCGTCATAGAGCGCGCCGCCGATCGGATGCAAGGCCGCGCGAAACTGCCGGGTATGCGGGGCGGCGACGTGCGAGAGCACGCCCGCTTCGTCCTTCCAGGCCTCGATGACCGTGAAATGATTCGGGCGGCTCGCCTGCTGCAGGACATCGAAGCGCAGGTTGCCGTTTTCCTGCCGGCTCGGGCCGCTCAAGTCCTTCAGCAGTACGATCCCGTCATCCTTGCGGGTCGGAACGCAATCGACATGCGTCACGGCATAGATCGCCGCGGCACCGACGTTACCCGCCGGGCCGGCCGCGAGCGCGCCGTGAGGCCGTTCGTCATAAGGGGCGGCCTGGACGCCTTCGATCTTGCCGCGCAGCGTCTTGGTATCCAGCGATGCTGCATGGGACTGCTGCGCCTTCGCATCCTTCCAGCTTTCGAGCACCGCAAAATGATGGGGAGCGGTGATGCGCTGCAAGACCTCGAAGCGAAGATTGCCGTCGCTCTTGCGGCTTTCCGCAGCAAAGGTCTTGAGCCATTCGCGCGCTGCACTGGCCTGTTCCGGCAGGACCTCGACATACGACACGACGTAGGCCGGGGCATCCTCGGCTTGGACCGCATGAGAAAAAGGCAGAGACATTGCGATCACGGCTAAAAGGCTTCGCAACCCGCGCGACATGATCTCCTCCCCGTAGCATTCATCTTGTTATGACCGCCAAGGCGGCGCTTGAAGCCTATCCGAGGACCAGGGGCAGCACCAGCCAAGCGTGTCAGCCGCCCCTCACCGTCACAGCGCGATTAGATTTAGACCGCACAACCTTGTGCCGCGCGACATAGCGCTCCATGACATCCCATATCGGCGGCCCTTCGGTGCCTTCGTTCACGCTCGCCCACCCGGCAATGGCGTACTCGCGATCGGCATCGAGCGGCGCGCCGGTCTTGAGCAGCGTCATGTTCGAGATGCGCTGCCCGATCGGTCGGCCGATGTCGATCGTGTAGCCCAGGCCGCCGCAGCGCACCATGTCGCCACCCTGCTGATAATAGGGGTCGGGGTTGAACAGGTTGTCGGCGACGTCCTCCAGAACCTCCTTGAGGCGCGCGCCGGTCATCGTGGTCCGGTAGGCCTGCGGATAGGTCATGGCGGTGACGTTGTGGATATCTTCCACCGTGATGTCGGCGCCCGGCAGCAATGTCGTACCCCAACGGAATCCAGGCGACAGCGCGATCTCGGCGTCGCGCTCCTCCAGCAGGGCGTCGCAGATGACGTCGTCGATCGTGCCGTTGAAGTTGCCGCGGCGATAGAGCAGCGACTCGGTGCGGCCCACCACGCGCGCGAGCTCATCGGCGAACGGCGCGCGCACTTTCGCGATCATGGCCTGCATTTCGGCATCGGGCGCGATGACGTCGGCGAACAGCGGGATCAGCCGGTAGCGAAAATCCTTCACCGCGCCACCCTGCACATCGAGGTCGAGGCGCGAGATGAACTTGCCGGAGCTTCCGCTCGCGATCAGCAGCGTGCTGCCGACGCGTACCGGCTCCGGCAGCGCGTCATGGGTGTGCGCGGTGAGGATCACGTCGATGCCGGCAACCCGCGTGGCGAGCTTGCGGTCAACATCGAAGCCGTTATGCGAGAGCAGCACCACCAGCGCCGCGCCCTCGCGGCGCGCCTTGGCGACATTGGCGCGCAGGTCATCCTCGCGGATGCCGAAGGTCCAGCTCGGCATCATCCAGCGCGGATTGGCAACCGGCGTATAGGCGAAGGCCTCGCCGAGCAGCGCGACCTCGACGCCGCCGGCCTCGAACATGCGGTAGGGTTCGAACACCGGCTCCTGCCACTCGGTGTCGCGGATGTTGAGCGCCAGGAATGGCACCCCGGACGCCGCGATAAGCTCCTTGAGCCGCGCCTCGCCATACGTGAACTCCCAGTGTCCGGTCATGGCGTCGGGCTTCAGCAGCTTGAAGCAGTCCACCATGTCCTGGCCGCGGGTACGGTTGGCGCCAAGCGAGCCTTGCCAGGTGTCACCGCCGTCAAACAGAAGCACCTTGCCGCCACGCTCCGCGCGCACCGCCTTGACCACGGTGGCGAGCCGGTCGAGCCCGCCGATGCGACCGTAAGTCTGGGCCAGCGCGGTGAAATCCTCCGATGACAGCGCATAGGCCGCGGCGGAGCGCGCGGGGATGCCGAAGCGGGTGAGGACGTCCGGGCCGGTGAGATGCGGCGGCTGCCCCCTCGCCTCGCCCACGCCGATATTGACCGACGGCTCGCGGTAATGGACAGGCAGGAGTTGGCCATGAACATCGGAGACGTGCAGCAGCGTGACATTGCCGATGGCGCCGAACTTCAGCAGCTCGTCCTGCGTCAGGCGCTGCTGCGCGAAGGCGCGCCTTGCCGATCCGAGCCCGCCGGCGAAAGCAGCCGCCGCGGCGCCGATCTGCAAGGCTTCGCGGCGCGTGATCACGAGGCCCCTCCCGACGGCCTTCTCGCCGTCAATGCCGGATGCCGGGGACGCTGAGCTTCATGCCCTCGCTCTGCGCGGCGAGATAGAGCTCGAGGTCGCCGTATTCCTTGGCGTCCGGCGGCAGCTCGTCGGCCCGGATATTAACCTGGCACCACTGGAAGCGCTTGCGGATGTCCCAGATGGCCTGGAGGCTCGTGCGCCAGGTCGGGAAGTGATCGTACTGCCCCTTCTGTTCGCCGAGCCACTGGCCGCGAATCCATTTCAGGCCGCCCTTGTCCGGCGAATGGCAGTCGAGGCAGGCGAAGTTGAGCTGGCCGAGCTTGCGCGCCGTCAGCGCCTTGCCGCGCTCATAGGCCTCTTTGGCCGGGCCGGAGGCGATGTCGACGTGGATCGGGGAGCCGTTGGCGATGTTGTGCAGATACACCGATAGCACCGTGTTCTGCTCGCTCTGCATCAGCCAGGCATGTCCGGTCGTCGCCTTGGCGTGACGGGTGATGAATTCCTCGACGCCGAGCACCTTGCCGAGACGGGGCTCCCATTTCGGCATCCCGGCGGCCCAGGCCTTGAACGCCGTCTCGGGGCTCGCATGGCAGTCGGCGCAGGCGCTGCCGCCCGGACCTTTCGCGGCCCACACATCCGGCGCCTTTTCGACCGCCCACATGCCTGGATTGACCATGGAATCCAGGTTGTCCCGTGTCTCGACCGGAGCGGGCCGCTTGGTCGGATCGTCCAGGACCGTCTTGAACTTCGTCGGCGACTTCAGCGTCTTGAGGAACGCGACGACGTGGCCGATCTCCTCGTCGGTGAACAGGCCATGCGTGCCCCATGGCGGCATCACGGTCTCGGGATTGTAGACGCGCGCATCACGGACATAGTTGAACAGCCACACGTCCTCGCGGCCGGCATTGCCGATCTCGGAAAGGTCGGGGCCGACACTGCCCGGCAAGTCGGCGCCACCGGCCGGCCCCATGACATGGCAGGCAAGGCACGAGCCGCCGCGGTTGCGGTCGGCGACAAGCGCCTGTCCTTTCGCCGCATCGCCGGTGAATCCGGACGGAAGCGCGCGCGGCTGGGTCGGCGCCGGCGGCGAGGCGAGTTTAGCCAGCGTATTGAACATGAACTCATCGCGCGCCGGCCAGCCCTGGTAGCGCTTCCATGGCCTCGCTGCGGCGTCCCCGTCGATATCGAGCGGCGCTTGCTTGTTCTGCTGGGCGGCACCGGTGCCGACGCCTGCCATCGTAAGGACGCAGGTGAGCCCGATGAGCCATATGCCGCGTTTCATCGCGTTCCCTCCGGGCATCCCAGGCATCGAGGCGACGAGTCAGGCGACGGTGATCGATTCATCGGCTGTGATGGTGGTGCCGTCGTCGTCGGTCCAACTGAAGCGGAACGTGCCGCTCTCCTCCACCCGTGCCGAAAACTGCAGGTAGGGATTGGCGGCGATCGCCGGCTCAAGCTCGCAACTGAATACCGGCTTGCCGTTGAACGTGCAGGCGAACGCGTTGATGATCTTGCGCGGGATGAGCTTATTGTCCAGGTCCCTGCGCAGCCCCGTCTCCATGACGTGAGACACCAGCGCCTTGATCTGGATGATCTCGCCCTTCTTGGCTTCCTTGGGCAGCCTGATGCGCGGCTTGTCCGCCATGTTGCTCTCCTGAAAATCCGTCAGCCGCCGCAGCCGCCGATCGTGACCTTGACCAGTTTCTGGGCGGTGAGGAACTTGCCGTCGCTGGTCTTGGCGACGACGATGACGTTCTGCGTGGCGTTGAGCCGCACCCGCGTGGCGGCCTCGGCGCGTCCCGACATTGGCGTCAGATGAAACGTCGCGAATCCCGGCCGCGGATTGGCGTCCGACACCACAAGGATGTCGCTGACATAGCTCTCCGCGGTCATCGGATGATCGACCACGATGGACAACGGCACGGTATTGCCGTTCTCGGCGATCTCGGGGAGATCGATGGAGATCGCGGCGGGCTCGGCGGATTTGCCGCCGGTGAATTTGACGATCTCGGCCTGCGCCTCGGTCGGCGTCGCCCATGCGGCACCATCGAGGATTGTGGCTACCAACATCCCGGCGCCCAGCGCAAGCGTCTCACGACGCGACGATCGCATTCTCGTCTCCCGGCATGACAGGTGCCCGGCGGTCATAAGCGCCAAGCGAAGGAAAACTCGGCCGCACGATAGCGACTTTCCCGACGGCCGCAATTCGGGTCGGCGAAATAGAATGAACGCCCCCGGTGTTCTCAGATGCGGGACGGATATTCCAATGCGCCGGGAGTTCTGAGGACCGTCATCTCCCGCTCGTCGATAAGAGTGCTGGCGCGCAACCCGAATGGGCCTGATGCGTTGACGTGGAGCGCTTCCGCCGACCCAATCCCACACAGACAAATCGCACCAACCTATGGCAGCAATTGCACAATCTGAGCTTGTGGTGAGCGACCTGCCGCTGGTGCCGGTGCCGGCCTGGGAGCAGGCGCGGAAAGCGGCCGACTTCCTCAAGGCGCTGTCGCACGAAACTCGGTTAATGATTCTTTGCATCCTGACCGACGGGGAGAAATCGGTCGGCGACCTTGAGCGCCTGCTCGACCTGCGTCAGCCCGTAGTGTCGCAGCAGCTTGCACGCTTGCGCGCCGACGGCCTCGTCGCGACCCGGCGCGAAGGCAAGATCATTTATTACAGCTTGGCGAGTGAAGAGGCGCGGTGCATCGTCGGCGCCGTCCACGCAGCGTTCTGCAGCCAAGCCAGCTCGGACAACGCACCGATCAAGCCGGACAACCTGTGACGGCGGCAATGTTCGCCGTACGGCCCTGAGCGTCCGCCGGCGCGATATCCATGAGCCGGAACTGCACCCGCTCCTCCCCCTGCCAGCGGTCAATGCACAAGGTGCCGGCGGCGTGCACCGGGCGCCCGCGGCTCGCCGTCAAAGCCTGACCCAGCTTCTGTCCGGCCACGCGGAAGGCGATGGCATTGAGCGTAGTGCCGTCGCCGGACCTCAGTCGTACACGGACATGCGCCTGCCCGACCTCCTCCGCATAAGCAACGATGTGGGACGGCAGCGCAAAGACCGGCTCCGGGTTGCCGGCTCCGAAGGGCCCCGCCCGCGCAATCATCGCGATCAGATCGTGATCGGTTCCGGCCGCCGTGACCGCTCCATCGATCAGAAGGGCATCGTCGCGGCGCGCCGCCTCGACGGCAGGTCCCAGCGCCTCCTCAAGGAACGCGCGAAACGGCGCCAGCATGCCCGGCGCGAGGGTGACACCCGCCGCCATGACGTGCCCGCCCCCCTTCAGGAGCAGCCCATCACCGACTGCGCGCCGCACGGCGTGGCCGATGTCGACGCCCGCCATCGAGCGCCCGGAGCCGGTACCGATGCCGTTCTGGTCGAGCGCGATGGCGAAGGCCGGACGTCCGAACCGCTCGCGCAGCCGCGCAGCGACGAGGCCGACCACGCCGGGATGCCAGCCTGCGCCCGCCACCACGACGACCGCCCCTTTCTCCTGGAGCCCAAGCGCGGCAAGCGCCTCTGCCTCGGCTTCCGCCAGGGTCGCCTGCTCGATCACCTGGCGCTCGCGGTTGAGGCAGTCGAGTTCGGCGGCGATCCGCGCGGCCTCGACGGGGTCCTCCTCCAGCAGCAGCCGCGTACCGAGATCGGCGCGTCCGATGCGGCCGCCGGCATTAATGCGCGGCCCGAGCAGGAAGCCGAGATGCCAGGGCTGGGGCGGCCCCGTCAGGCGCGCGACGTCCATCAGCGCGGTGAGACCGACGCCCTCGCGACGGCGCATGGCGATCAGGCCCTTGGCGACGAAGGCGCGATTGAGCCCCTTGAGATCGACAACGTCGGCGACGGTGCCGAGCGCCACCAGATCGAGGAGGTTGAGCAGGTCAGGCTCGGGATGTTCCTCGCCCCAAAAGCCGCGCCGGCGCAGCTCGCGGTTCACTGCGACGACCGTGAGGAACGTCAGGCCGACGGCGGCGAGATGGCCGAGGCCGGACAAGTCGTCGAGCCGGTTGGGATTAACGACCGCGACTGCGGGCGGCAGCCGTTCGTCGGCGAGATGGTGGTCGATGACGACGGCGTCGAGGCCGAGGCGCCGCGCCTCCTGCAACGGCTCCTCGCTGGTGGTACCGCAGTCCACCGTCACGAGCAGAGTCGCGCGGCGTTCGGCGAGCGAGCGGATCGCGTCGACGTTAGGGCCGTATCCCTCGAAGATCCGGTCCGGGATATGGATCAGAGGATCGAGCCCGCCCAGGCGGAGGAATCGCGCGAGCAAAGCGCTGGAAGTCGCTCCATCTACGTCATAATCGCCGAAGATCGCGACCTGCTCCCTGCGCATCACGGCGTCCGCGATGCGGCCCGCCCCGGCCTCCATGCCCTTGAGGGCGTAAGGATCGGGCATCATCCGCTTGAGCGTGGGATCGAGGTAGGCCGGCACGTCTTCGGGCTCGATGCCGCGCCCGGCGACGATGCGCGCAAGCAGTTCGGGCAGGCCGTGGCGCTGGGTGATCGACAGCGCGCACTGCGTGCCCCTCTCGTCCAGCCGGTCGTGCCAGACACGGCCGCAGGCCGAGCGCTCGACGCCGAGGAAGGAACGGCGCTCGATCGGACGCAGGATCGCGGCCGTAGCGGCCATCGGGCATGAGCCTTTCGCGAATTGGAGGTCAGAAGAGTTTACGATACTGGATGAAGCCAGGGCGATCCGCCAAGGTGTCGTAAAGCGCCCGGGCCTGTGAATTGGTCTCGTGGGTCAGCCAATGGACCCGGCTCGCTCCCGCCTCAAGCGCCGCCCAATAGACGGCCTCGATAAGGGCGCGGCCGACCCCATGACCACGCGCTTCGCCGGAGACGAACAGGTCCTGGAGATAGCAGTAATTACCGATGGTCCAGGTCGAGCGATGGAACAGGTAATGGACGATGCCGACCAGCTTGCCGTCGACATAGGCGCCGAGCACGAACATCGGTTCGGCCGGATCCTGGAACCTCGCCCACGTGACGTCGGTCGTCCCGTCCGGGATCGTCGCCTTATAGAACGCGATGTACCCCTTCCAGAGCGGCTCCCACGCGGCACGCTCGTCCGGGCGCACCGGGCGTATGACCGCGTCGAAAGGCGCGATCGGCATGACTCAGCCTAGGTGGAACTTTTCGAGCTGCCGGTGCTCGGCGCGGATCCAGCGCACGGTACCGGTCACCGACCGCATCACCACGGTCTCGGTCTCGATATGGTCGGGCTTGAAACGGACGCCGCGCAGCAGGGAGCCGGTGGTGACTCCGGTGGCGGCGAACAGGCAGTCGCCCCGCACCATGTCCTCCATCTCGTATTTCTTGCGCGGGTCCTTGATGCCCATCTTGGCGGCGCGTTCGCGCTTCTCGTCGGTGTCGAGGATGAGCCGACCCTGCATCTGGCCGCCGATGCAGCGCAAGGCGGCGGACGCCAACACCCCTTCGGGGGCGCCGCCGATTCCGATGTAGATGTCGATTCCGGTGCCGTCCGGGTCAGCCGTGTGGATCACGCCGGCGACGTCGCCGTCGGTGATGAGCGCGACGGCGGCGCCGGTCTTGCGGACCGCCGCGATCAGCTCGGCGTGACGCGGCCGATCCATGATCAGCGCGGTGATGTCTGAGGCTTTCACGCCCTTCGCCTTGGCGAGATTGCGGATATTCTCCGCCGGCGAGGCGTCGAGATCGACCACGCCCTTGGGGTAGCCGGGACCGATCGCGATCTTGTCCATGTAGACATCCGGAGCGTTCAGCAGCGTCCCGGACTCCGCCATCGCCATCGTGGCGATCGCACCCGCCATGTTCTTGGCGCACAGCGTCGTGCCTTCCAGCGGATCAACGGCGATATCGACCTTGGTGCCGGTCTTGCGGCCGACCTCCTCGCCGATGAACAGCATCGGCGCCTCGTCGCGCTCGCCCTCTCCGATCACTACAGTGCCGTGGATCGGCAGGTTGTTGAGCTCGCGCCGCATGGCGTCCACGGCGGCCTGGTCCGCCGCTTTCTCGTTGCCGCGACCGCGGAGATAGGCCGCCGCGACCGCCGCGCGCTCGGTCACCCGCACGATCTCAAGCGAGAGAATGCGCTCCATAACCTGGTGCGGCTGGACAGTGATCGATGCCATGCGACGTTCCCCCGTGGATTCCAGTGCCGGGCAGGCCGGCCGTCAGTTCTTCTCGATACGGATGACCTGCGGCGCTCCCGTTATCACCTTATCGCGCCTGACGGCAGCCAATGCCTTGCGCACCGCGTCCTCGGTCGTAGCGTAAGTGATGAGTATGACGGGGACCGCCCCCGACGCCTTTTTCGGGTCGTCGCCACCCTGCGGCCTTAAGCCCCGGTGGCGCTGCACGATCGACTCCAGCGAAATCTGCTGATCCGCGAGGCACTTGGCGATCGTCGCCGCCGAGCCCGGCTTGTCGACGGCCAAGAGACGGATGTAGTAGCCACCCTCATGGCGCTGCATCGGCGCCTTGCCGCTGGTTGCGAGCTGCGAGGCCGGGAGCCCGAACGGCACGGTCCGCACGCCGCGTGCGATGTCGCCGATGTCGGCGACGACGGCAGAAGCCGTCGCCATGCCGCCGGCACCAGGGCCGACCAGCGTGATCGCCTGCACCGCGTCGGCATCGACGGTGACGGCATTGGTCACGCCCATGACCTGCGCGATCGCGGAATCCTTGGGCACCATGGTCGGGTGCACGCGTTGCTCGATGCCCTGCTCGGTCTCGAGCGCGACACCGAGCAGCTTGATGCGGTAGCCGAGCTCTTCGGCGGCATCGAGGTCGGCGGACGCGATCGAGGTAATGCCCTCGACATGGACGGCGCGTGGATTGACCTTGGTGCCGAACGCGAGGCTCGCCAGGATCGACAGCTTCTGCGCGGTGTCGTGGCCCTCGACATCGAAGGCGGGGTTGGCCTCGGCATAGCCGAGGCGCTGGGCGTCCTTGAGGCACGTCAGCGAACGACAGCTTCTCCTGCTCCATGCGGGTGAGGATGTAATTGCAGGTGCCGTTGAGGATGCCGTAGATGCGCGTCAGCGAGTTGCCGACGAGGCCCTCGCGCAACGTCTTGACGATCGGGATGCCGCCGGCGACCGCGGCTTCGAAATTGAGCGCAACATGGTGGCGCTCGGCGAGCGCGGCGAGCGCGTCACCGTGCCGGGCGAGCAGCGCCTTGTTGGCCGTGACGACCGATTTGCCCGCCGCGAGCGCCGCTTCGATGGCGGCCTTGGCCGGATCGCCCTCCCCGCCCATCAGCTCGACGAAGACGTCGATCTCCCGATCGCGCGCGAGCGCGATCGGATCGGCGACCCAACGCAGCCGCGTCGTGTCGATGCCGCGATCCTTGCCCCGGTCGCGCGCCACGGCCGCCGTGATCTCGATGGCGCGCCCGCAACGCACTGCCAGGGCTTCGCGCTGGCGTTCGATCAGGCGCACAACCGATGCGCCGACCGTGCCGAGGCCGGCGAGACCCACTTTCAGCGGCGCGACCATGTGATGTCCGGAAGGATGGAAATTCGGTCCGAGGTCGACCGTCATCCCGACGGCGCCCCTCACCGACGGGTGGCGAGAGGGACGACGTTGTGCAATTTTTCCGGCGCCGACTCAAGGAACCGGCGGACGTTGCGGGCGGCTTGGCGGATGCGCTGCTCGTTCTCGACCAGCGCGATGCGCACGTAGCCCTCGCCGTGCTCGCCGAACGCCATGCCGGGCGACACCGCGACCTCCGCCTTCTCGACCAGCAGCTTGGAGAATTCCAGGCTGCCGAGCGATTCGAACCCGTCGGGCAGCGGCGCCCAGGCGAACATCGACGCGGACGGCGCCGGGATGCGCCAGCCGGCACGGCCGAACGAGTTCGACCAACGCGTCGCGCCGGCGCTTGTAGGTCTCGCGCATCTCGCGGATGCACTCGTCGGGACCATTGAGCGCCGCAGTCGCGGCGACCTGCACCGGCGTGAACGCGCCGTAGTCGAGATAGGACTTCACCCGGCCCAGCGCCGCGATGATGCGCTCGTTGCCGACCGCGAACCCCATGCGCCAGCCGGCCATGGAATAGGTCTTCGACATCGAGGTGAACTCGACGGTGACATCGAGCGCGCCCGGGACCTGGAGGACGGACGGCGGCGGATTGTTGTCGAAATAGACCTCGGCATAGGCGAGGTCGGAGAGGATGAAGATGCCGTGCTTCTTCGCGAAATAGACAAGCTCGCGATAGAAATCGAGGTCCGCCACGTAGGCCGTCGGATTCGACGGATAGCAGACGACGACTGCCAGCGGCTTCGGTATCGAATGGACGATCGCGCGCTCCAGCGCCTCGAAATACCCGGCACCGGGCTCGGACGGCACCGAGCGGATCGCGCCGCCCGCCATCAGGAAGCCGAAGGCGTGGATCGGATAGCTCGGATTGGGCACCAGCACGATGTCGCCGGGCGCAGTGATCGCCTGCGCGACGTTGGCGAAGCCCTCCTTGGAGCCGAGCGTCGCGACGATCTGCGTCTCCGGATTGAGCTTCACCCCGAAACGGCGCTCGTAATAGGCGGCCTGGGCGCGGCGCAGCCCGGCGATGCCCTTGGAGGCGGAATAGCGATCGGTGCGCGATTTGCCGATCGTCTCCTTCATCTTCTCGATGACATGCGGGGGCGCCGGCAGATCCGGGTTGCCCATGCCGAGGTCGATGATATCGGCGCCGGCGTTCCGGGCTGTCGCCTTGGCGCGGTTGACCTGCTCGAAGACGTACGGCGGGAGGCGGCGAATGCGGTGGAATTCTTCCATGACCTCAAGGTTCCCGGGCGCGCCGGCGGATCAGCCGTCGCACATCGCGCGCGTTTTAACATGGGCGGATTGGAGCGCGAGCATTTTATCGGATCGGGTTCACTTGCCCGGAGGCTTCTTGGGCGTCGTGGCGGTCGCGGCCTCCTGCTGGTCGCGCGCTGTCGCGAGCTCGGCTTCCAGCTTCTTGCGCTCCACCTCGGTGAGGGGCTTGCTGTCGCGAGCCGGCGGCATGTCGTGCACGGCCGGAAACTCACCCGGCGCATCCGACCGCTTTGGCAAATGATCCGGTTCGCCGACCACCGGCAGTCCGGACAGCATCGATGTGCAGCCCGAAATCGCGACAGAAACCGCCAGGAGCAACGCTGTTGCCAGGCGCCGCGCGGCCATGCGGCCGGGGCTTGATCGTCCTCGCCTCGACATCCGTAAAACTCTGTTCGGGCTCGCTTTTTTCGTCCGCTGGTGCCGATATGGCTTGAGAGGCGTGTATCCGGCTAATATGTCGTAACAAAGGTCGGTAAAGTCGCGGTGAACCAAAGACGATCGCCGCCGTTCGGCTAACGAGCGGTAAGGCGCTTGCATAGGGACGGCAATGAACGAGCAGGCACCCGTGGAGACGGCCAAGGCCACTCCGGTCGACATCGAGCGGTTCTCCCGGAACGTCGCCCGGATCGTGGAGCAAGGCGGCAAGGCGCTTGCGGCCTATCTCAAGCCACGCGAGGACGGTCAGATCAAGGCCGAGGTGGCGGACGAGGTCACCGACGCGGTGAAGACGCTCGGCCAGCTCGCGCAATATTGGTTGAGCGACCCGCAGCGGGCCGTGGAGCTGCAGTCGTCCCTCGCCAAGGCCTATCTCGACCTGTGGGCGACCGGAGTGCGGCGGCTTGCCGGCGAAGAGGCGCAGCCGGTCGCGCGCCCGACCCCAAGGACCGCCGCTTCTCCGACCCGGAATGGTCGATCGCAATCAGTTCTTCGATTTCCTCAAGCAAGCCTATCTGCTGACGACGCGATGGGCCGATCATCTCGTCAAGGAGGCCGAGGGTCTCGACGCCCATACCAAACAGAAGGCCGAGTTCTACGTCCGCCAGATCGCCAACGCGGTCTCGCCGTCGAACTTCGTGCTGACCAACCCGGAGCTATGGCGCGAGACGCTGAAATCCAACGGCGAAAACCTCGTGCGCGGCATGCACATGCTGGCCGAGGACATCGAGGCCGGCCACGGCAACCTGAAGATCCGCCAGTCGGATGCCGGGAAATTCGAGGTCGGCCGCAACCTCGCGGTGACGCCCGGCAAGGTCGTCTTCCAGAACGACCTCATGCAGCTCATCCAGTATGCGCCGAGCACCGAGACGGTGCTTGAGGTGCCCGCTGCTGATCATTCCGCCGTGGATCAACAAGTTCTACATCCTCGATCTCACGCCGGAGAAATCCTTCATCAAGTGGTGCGTCGACCAGGGCCTCACCGTATTCGTCATCTCCTGGGTCAACCCGGACGCGCGTCACGCCGCCAAAAGCTTCGAAGACTACATGCGCGAGGGCCCGCTCGCGGCGCTCGACGTCGATCAAGCAGGCGACCGGCGGCGACAAGGTCACACGTGATCGGCTACTGCGTCGGCGGCACGCTGATGGCGGTGACGCTCGCCTACATGGCGGCGACAGGACGACGAGCGTATCGCTCGCGCGACGTTCTTCGCCGCGCAGGTCGACTTCACCTATGCGGGCGACCTCAAGGTCTTCGTCGACGAGGAGCAGATCCAGGCGGTCGAGCGCAAGATGGCCGAGCGCGGCTACCTGGAGGGCAGCAGCATGGCCAACGCCTTCAACATGCTGCGCTCCAACGACCTGATCTGGCCCTACATCGTCGGCAACTATCTCAAGGGCCAGCCGCCGATCCTCGTTCGACCTGCTGTACTGGAATTCGGATTCGACCCGCATGCCGGCGGCGAACCACTCCTTCTACCTGCGCAACTGCTATCTCGAGAACAAGCTCACCAAGGGCGAGATGGTGGTCGCCGGCGAGACCCTCGACCTCGGCAAGATCACGGTCCCGATCTACAATCTCGCGACGCGCGAGGACCACATCGCGCCGGCGAAATCGGCTTTCCTCGGCTCGAAATTCTTCGGCGGCCCGGTGAAGTTCGTGCTCGCCGGATCCGGCCACATCGCCGGCGTCGTCAATCCCGCCCGGCAAGGTGAAATATCAGTACTGGACCGGCGGCCCGCCGACCGGAAACCTCGATGGCTGGATCGCCAAGGCCGAGGAGCATCCGGGCTCGTGGTGGCCGGACTGGATCGAGTGGATCAAGGCGCAGGACGCCGAGACCGTGAAGGCGCGCAAGCCCGGCGCCGGCAAGCTGAAGGCGATCGAGGACGCCCCGGGCACGTATGTGACGGTGAAGGCCTGATGAATATCCTTGTAGAATGACGTGCCGTGATGCTATACGACCATGGTCGCGACCATGGTCGTATAGGTTTAGTATGACAGCAATCATCAAGGCGTCCGAGTTCAAGGCGAAATGCCTCGCCCTGATGGATGAAGTAGCGGCAACAGGCGAACGGCTCGTAATCACCAAGAACGGCGTTCCCGTCGCCGATCTCGTGCCTCATCAGGCCGCACCGACGAAGAGCCCTCTCGGAATCTTGGAAAGGCCGCGTGACGATCACGGGCGACATCATGTCTCCGATCGACATGGAGTGGGACGCATTGAAGTGATCCTATCTGGACACACATGCCGCCATCTGGATGGCGGATGACGATCCGCGTCTGGGACCGATAAGCCGTTCGATGATTTTGCAGGCGCGCAGTTCTTGCTAGCTTGGCAATCAGCGCGATCAGCTTTTGGGAAATCGCGCTTCTTGTTTCAAAAGAAAGACTGAAATCTGCAAAACCCCCGGGAGAGATGAGAGCCGATTTTCTGAATACGGGCGTCGTGGAACTCCCGCTGACCGGTGGCATCGCCTTGCTGTCGGTTGGCCTGGAAGATCTCCACGGTGATCCCGCCGACCGGTTCATTGTGGCAACCGCGATGACCCACAGCGCCACATTGATGACGGCAGACGACAAGCTTTTGCGGTGGCAACATGATCTCGCGCGTCAGAACGCCTCGCATTGACAGTCATCCGCTGCTTGCGTGGCATCCGGAATACCTATCAAATCGTCCCGAGCACTGGACGCCGGATGCGGCGAAACCGATCACAACGGAGACACAGGATGCGTCTAAAACTGATGCTGTCGACGATTGCGGCGGCGGGCCTGCTCACCGGCTCCGTATCCGCCCAGGAAGGCACGCTCAAGAAGATCAAGGACACCGGCACCATCACGCTCGGTCACCGGGAGGTCTCGGTGCCGTTCTCCTACTACGACGACAAGCAGCAGGTCGTCGGCTACGCCATGGACCTCTGCATGAAGATCGTCGACGCGGTGAAGAAGGAGCTCAAGGTCGACAAGCTCGAGCGTCGAGCTCAATCCCGTGACCTCGAGCACGCGCATCCCGCTGATCGCCAACGGGACCGTCGACCTCGAATGCGGCTCGACCACCAACAATCTCGACCGCCAGAAGCAGGTCGCCTTCACCATCACCCACTTCGTCACCGCCAACCGCTTCGTGTCGAAGAAGGCGTCTAGCTTCAAGACCGTCGACGACCTCAAGGGCAAGACCATCGTCTCGACCTCGGGCACCACCAACATCAAGCAGATCACCGAGATCAACGCAGCCAAGAGCCTGGGCATGAACATCCTCGCCGCCAAGGATCACGCCGAGGCGTTCCTGATGGTCGAGACCGACCGCGCCGCCGCCTTCGTGATGGACGACATCCTGCTCTTCAGCCTGGTCGCCTCTGCCAAGGCCCCGGCCGACTATGTCATCTCGGCGGACGCGCTCTCGGTCGAGCCCTACGGCATCATGCTGCGCCGCGAGGACCCGGCCTTCAAGAAGGTCGTCGATGCCGAGATGACGCGCATCTACAAGAGCGGCGAAATCAACGGCATCTACGAGAAGTGGTTCCTCAAGCCGATCCCGCCCAAGGGCATCAACCTGAACCTGCCGATGAGTGCGTCGTTCAAGAAGGTCGTCGCCAATCCGACGGACACTCGGCGACCCGGCCATGTATTGAGCCTGATCGACGCTGACGGCGGGGCCTGACCGGCTCCGCCGTTCAAATCATAAAATTTCGGGGGAAAAGTCTGGCGCCACGTCGGCATTGCATTCGCGTTCGCCACTGTCGGCCTGCTCGCCGCACCGGCCGTCGCGCAGCCACTCACCGGGACGCTGCAAGAAGATCAAGGAGACCGGCGACGATCACGCTGGACACCGGAATCGTCGGTGCCGTTCTCGCTATTACGACGACAAGCAGCGCGTCATCGGCTACATCGATCGATACCTGCGCAAGATCGTCGAGACGGTGAAGGCGCATCTCAAACTCGAGAAGATCGACGTCAAGCTCAATCCGGTGACGTCCGCGACCCGCATCCCGCTGATGGCAAACGGCACCATCGACCTGGAATGCGGGTCCACCACCAACGACCTTGCTCGGCAGAAACAGGTCGCATTCGCGGTCACCGATTACGTCACCGCCGTCCGCTTCGTGTCGAAGACGGCGCAGGGCTTCAAGACCGTCGACGACCTCAAGGACAAGACCGTAGTCTCGACGTCCGGGACCTTGAACATCAAGGTCATCACCGAGCTCAACGCCAAGCGCCACCTCAACCTCAACATCATCGCGGCCCAGGACCACGGCGAGGCCTTCCTGATGGTGGAGACCGGCCGCGCCGCCGCATTCGTGATGGACGACATCCTGCTGTCCGGTTTCGTCGCCGGCGCCAAGACGCCCGGCGACTACGTGATCTCGGCAGACTCCCTGCTGATCGAGCCTTATGCCATCATGCTCCGGCGCGACGATCCGGCCTTCAAGAAGGTCGCCGACGATGCCGTCATCGCGCTGTTCAAGAGCGGCGAGATCAATGCGCTCTACGCCAAGTGGTTCACCAGCCCGGTTCCGCCCAAGGGCGTCAATCTCAACGTCCCGATGAGCGACGCGCTCAAGCGCGTCATCGCCAAACCGACCGACAGCGGCGACCCGGCCGCCTATTGAGTGCAGCGCACGGGAGGATGCCATGAAAGCCTTCGTTGTAATGACGGTGCTGGCGGCCACGCTCGCGAGCGCGGCCGTGGCGCAGGCACCGCCACCAGCCACCGGTGTGCCGCAGTTTCAGGTTGACCCATTCTGGCCGAAGCCGCTGCCCAACAACTGGCTGCTCGGGCAAGTCTCCGGCATCGCCGTCGACAAGCTTGACCGCATCTGGGTCGTCCACCGGCCAAGCTCGCTGACGCCGCGCGAGCGCGCCGCCGAGCAGAACCCGCCGGAGGCGCGGTGCTGCATCGCCGCGCCGCCGGTGCTGGTATTCGACCAGTCAGGCAACCTACTGAAGTCGTGGGGCGGGACGGGCGCCGGCTACGAGTGGCCGGAAAGCGAGCACGGCATCTTTGTCGACGACAAGGACTTCGTCTGGCTCGCCGGCAACGGCAAGAAGGACGGCCAGCTTCTGAAATTCACGATGGAGGGCAAATTCGTCCTGCAGATCGGCAAGTCCGGCCAGGGCAATGACAGCAACTCCACCGAACGGCTGGGCTCGCCCGCCGACGTCGCGGTGGACACTACCGCCAACGAGGTCTTCGCGGCGGACGGCTATGCCAATCGCCGTGTCGTGGTGTTCGATTCCGAGACCGGCGCCTACAAGCGCCATTGGGGCGCCTACGGCAGCAAGCCGACCGACGACAAGACGCCGCCCTACGACCCGGCGAAGCCCGCGTCGCAGCAGTTCGGCAATCCCGTGCACTGCATCCGCATCGACAAGGACGGCCTCGTTTACGTGTGTGACCGCACCAACGACCGTATGCAGGTCTTCCGCAAGGACGGCACCTTCGTCTCGGAGTTCACCTACGAAAGGAACACGAGAGGGACCGGCTCGGTCTACGATCTCGTGTTCTCGCCCGACCGCGAGCAAAAATACATTTACATGATAGACGGCATGAACGGCGAAATCCGCATCATCGACCGCGCGAGCAAGGAAATCCTGGCGCGGTTCGGGCGGCCCGGGCGGCAGGTCGGCCAGTTCACCGCACTCCACAACATCGCGGCCGACCACCAGGGCAATATCTTCACCGCGGAAGTGAACACAGGCCAGCGTATCCAGAAGTTCCGGCGCGTCGACATGCAGAACTAGGCGATGGCACAAGGCTTGCTGCTGCATCCGGGCCGACTGCGCGAGGCGACCCGATCGTGAGCTATCACTGGAACTGGGGCATTTTCTTCGACCTCTCGCCGGATGGCTCGCACATCTATCTCAGCCTCCTGCTCGACGGCGCGGCATGGACGCTCGCCACCGCGCTTTGCGCCTGGGTGATCGCGCTGACCTTCGGCTCGGTGATCGGGGTGCTGCGCACCGCGCCCTCGCCCTGGCTGGTGCGGCTCGCCAATGCCTACGTGGAGCTGTTTCGCAACATCCCACTGCTGGTGCAGATGTTCCTGTGGTATTTCGTCTTTCCGGAGGTCGTGCCGCACGCCGTCGGGACGTGGCTCAAACAAGCGCCTAACGCCTCGTTCTACACGGCGGTCGCCGCGCTCGGATTCTACACCTCCGCGCGCGTAGCCGAGCAGGTGCGGGCCGGCATCCTGAGCATGCCGCGCGGCCAGCGCCTCGCCTCGCTGGCCCTCGGCCTCACCCTGCCCCAGGCTTACGGCTACGTGCTGCTGCCGATGGCTTATCGCATCATCCTGCCGCCGCTGACGTCGGAATTCCTCAACATCATCAAGAACAGCGCGGTGGCGCTGACCATCGGGCTCATGGAGCTCACCGCGCAGGCGCGCTCGATGTCCGAATTCTCGTTCCAGGTGTTCGAGGCCTTCACCGCCGCGACGGTGATCTACATCGTCATCAACATCGTGGTGACTTTCGCGATGCGGCGCGTCGAGCGCGGCGTCGCGGTGCCTGGATTCATCGGCACCGCACGCCCGGCCGCGGGGCATTGAGGATGTTCACCAACTTCGACTGGGACATCATCATCCGCTCGCTGCCCTACCTGTTCCGCGAGGGAATGACGTTCACGTTGACACTGACGGCGCTGGCCACCCTCGGCGGCGTCGCGCTCGGCACCCTCCTGGCGCTGATGCGGCTGTCGGGTTTGCCGCTGCTGGCGCTGCCCGCCGCCGGCTATGTCAACCTGATGCGGTCCGTGCCGCTGGTGCTGATGATCTTCTGGTTCTATTTCCTGGTGCCCTATATCGGCCAGTGGGTGACGGGCGCCGCGCGGCCGATCCAAGTCGGAGCCTTCACCTCGACGCTCGTCACCTTCACGCTGTTCGAGGCGGCATTCTTCTGCGAGATCATGCGCGCCGGCATCCAGTCGATCTCGCGGGGCCAGGTCGCGGCAGCGCAGGCACTCGGCATGCCCTATGCGACGACGATGGGCTACATCGTCCTGCCGCAGGCCTTCCGCAACATGATCCCCGTGCTGCTGACGCAGACGATCATCCTGTTCCAGGACACCTCACTCGTCTACGTGCTGTCGATCACCGATTTCCTCGGCGCGGCCTCACGCATCGCGCAGCGCGACGGCAGGCTGGTCGAGATGTACCTCTTCGCCGCGCTGGTTTATTTTGTCATTTCGCTCGCGGCATCCTACGGCGTCCGGCGGCTTCAGCGCCGCACCGCCATCATCCGATGAACATGATCCCGAAAAGTGGGAACCGGTTTTCGGATACGATCATGCTTGAATAAAAGGCCGCCATGATCACCATCGCCGATGTCAGCAAGTGGTACGGCACCTTCCAGGTGCTGAAGAACTGCTCGACCAAAGTCGACAAGGGCGAGGTGGTGGTGGTGTGCGGGCCATCCGGCTCTGGCAAATCGACGTTGATCAAGTGCGTCAACGGCCTGGAGCCTTTTGAGAAGGGGCACATCGAGGTCGCGGGCATTGCGGTGGAGGACCGCAAGACCAACCTGCCGAAGCTGCGCGCGCGCATCGGTATGGTGTTCCAGCATTTCGAGCTGTTCCCTCACCTCACTGTCATGCGCAATCTCACGCTTGCGCAGACCAAGGTTCTGGGCCGCGGCCGCGAGGAGGCTGCCGGCAAGGCCATGGTGCTGCTCGACCGCGTCGGTCTGCGCGACCAGACGGACAAATTTCCAGGCGAACTCTCCGGCGGCCAGCAGCAGCGGGTCGCCATCGCCCGGGCGCTGGCGATGGACCCGATCGCCATGCTGTTCGACGAGCCGACCTCGGCGCTCGACCCCGAGATGATCAAGGAAGTGCTCGACGTCATGGTGGCGCTGGCGACCGACGGCATGACCATGATGGTCGTGACCCACGAAATGGGGTTCGCGCGGCAGGTTGCGAGCCGCATCATCTTCATGGATAAGGGTGAGATCGTCGAGGACGCGCCGACCGGCGATTTCTTCGGCACGCCACGAAGCGAGCGCGCGCAGCTCTTCCTATCGAAGATCCTGGCGCACTGACGGTGAATCCGGGAGGAAGTCCATGTCACGAGAGCTGTTCTGGCTGACGCTGACGGTCGTCGTAACCGGCCTCATGTGGGTGCCCTACATTCTCGACCGGATCATGATCCGGGGGCTGACCGGCGCGATGGACAACCCCAAGGCCAACGACACGCCGCAGTCGCCATGGGCGATGCGGCTCTATTTCGCCCACACCAACGCAGTTGAGAACCTCATCATCTTCGCGCCGCTGGTGCTGATCCTCAACGCCTTGGATTATTCGACGACGGCCACCGCCATTGCCTGCGCGACCTATTTTTGGGCTCGGCTCGTGCACGCCATTGTCTACACGGCCGGCGTGCCGGTCCTGCGCACGCTGGCCTTCACGGTGGGATTCCTGGCCCAGGCGGTGCTTGTGCTGGCGATTTTCGGCTGGGTCTGACGCCGACGACCCAGCGGCCGCGGTTTTCGCAATGAAAACGGTGATGGCCGCAGAGGGGCGACAATTCTATTTCAGAACCTTTTTGGTCCGCGCCCGTTAACAGCGGATGCGAAATATATTCCGATATACGAAGCAATCGCGCCACTTCCCGATTTGGGCGCGATATGCCCTGACGACAATGATCGTGCTGGTCGCCTTTGCGGCGCGCTACCTGCTGTGGCAGGCAGGCAGCGGCTATCCGTATCTGCTTTTTTTTCCTGCCGTCATCCTCGTCGCAATCCTGTTCGACCACGGGACGGGCATCTACGCCGTCGTGCTGAGCACGTTCACTGGCGATCTTCGTCTTCGTGATCCCATCGGGAAATTTCGCCCTGATGACGTCCGACGACTTCGTCGCGATCGGTGTCTACTTCTTAACCGGCACGGCAACCGCCGTTCTCATCGAATCCCTCCACCGTGCCTTTCACGATCTATGGAGCGCACACGGCCAATTGCGGCACTCGCATGATGACCTTACACGGTCGCACGCGGCCGTCGCGGCCTCCGAGCATGAGAAAGACCTGCTGCTCGATGAACTGTCCCACCGCATCAAGAACGACTTGACGGTGATCACGTCGCTTATTCAACTGCAGGCGCGTTCGCTAAAGGATGATATCGCCAAGGCGGCGCTGAACTCCGCCGTCGACCGCATCCGCGTTCTCGGCAACGTCCATACACGTCTCGGCCGCAGGGCGAGCGAAGTCGTGGTCGACAGCAGCACCTTCCTGACCGGGCTCTGCGAAGACCTTCAGACCGCCCTCACCGGGGTGCGGCCGGTAGCCTTGCGTGTGCGGGCCCAGAACCACGCGATCTCTCATTCGCGCGCGGTGGCGGTGGGTCTGGTGGCGAATGAGCTGATTACCAATGCGATCAAATACGCCTTCCCCGACGACCGCGAGGGGACGATCCAGGTGACGTTCGATCGTCAGGGCGACGAATTCTGCCTCGTGGTCGAGGACGATGGTGCGGGCATCACGGCAGGCGAAGGCCGGCCTCACGGCGGCGTCGGCCAGCGTCTGGTCCGCGCTCTGACCCTCCAGCTCGGCGGCCGGTTCGAGGCATCCCCCCGGGCGCCGGGCACCCGCTGCGTCATGCAGTTTCCGGTCAAGGAAACTAACGACGTGAAGGCAGGCACGCCGCAGATCTGAGAACTGTTGAGGGCTGGGCTAGGTGCGCCATGGCTCTAAACGCGCTGTGTCGGCCCGGTTCACCGAAGGACGGCGCAGCTTCCAACGCGCCTCCAAGTCGAATGGGCTGCGCGGCGTTCACGGGAACAGCGCCACCTGCTCCAGCCCCGTCGTCTCGGGAAACCCAAGCATCAGGTTCATGTTCTGGATCGCTTGGCCGGACGCACCCTTGGTGAGGTTGTCCAGCACGGCGACGATGATGGCACGGCCAGGGATGCGGTCCTTGGCGACGCCGATCAGCGTCATGTTGGAGCCGCGCACGTGGCGCGTCTGCGGCACCTGGCCGAACGGGAGCACATGGACGAACGGTTCGGCCGCATAGGTCCCGCTGAGGATCGCGTGCAGGTCCTCCGGCGTCCTGCCGCCCTCCCCGCGCACATAGATCGTCGACAATATCCCGCGATTCATCGGCACGAGATGCGGCGTGAAGCTCACGACCACCTTGCGGCCGGCGGCCTTGGAAAATTCCTGGTCGAGTTCCGCCATGTGGCGGTGCTTCCCGACGCCGTAGGCATGAAAGCCTTCCGACACTTCGGAGAACAGCATCTCCTCCTTCGCGCTCCGTCCCGCCCCCGTCATACCGGACTTGGCGTCGATTACGATCTCGTCGGGATCGATCGCCCTGGCCTTGAGCAGCGGCGTCAGTGGAAGCTGCGCGCAACTCGTGTAGCAGCCGGGATTGGCGACGAGATGCGCATGCCTGATCGCCTCGCGATAGACCTCGACGAGGCCGTAGACGGCGTTGCCCTGCAACTCTGGCGCATGATGCTCGTGACCGTACCAGCGGGCATAGGCTTCGACATCCGACAGGCGGAAGTCGGCCGACAGGTCGACAATTTTGGTGTTCGGGACCTCGTTCAAGACATGCTTGATCACTGTCTGCGTCGTGGCATGAGGAAGCGCGCAAAACACCAGATCGAGGTTGGCACCGAGCCAATCGACGCTGTCGATGGCGACAAGCGCCGGCAGCGCGTAGGGCGCAAATTGCGGGAACACGTTGCGCATCTCCTGCCCTGCCCTGCGGTCGGCGGTGAGCAGCACGATCTCCGCACGCGGATGCGTGATGAGCAGACGTGCGAGTTCCGCGCCGGTATAGCCCGAGGCGCCGAGCACGCCGATTCTCGCTTTGGTGGTCATGCTGCAGTGCTCCTCAAGAGATCGATGCCGCACCGGGGATCATTCCTTGCTCGTAATGCAAATCAGGCCGCAACGCGACCATGCGCGCCGCAACCGCACGCGCCGCCGGGTCGTCTTGGCGTCCAAGCGCGCGGGCGACCGAAACCTGATCGGCGTCCGTCTTGTGCTGATTGAGCTTGAAGCTGCCTTCGACCGTGTCGACCTTCATCTCGATTGCGACGATTGCCTTCGTCAGCATCTCCCGCCGCGGCGGCGAAACCTGGTCGCCGGACCATGGCGGCTTGGGCGCTAGCCAAGCCTCGAACTGCGCCGTCAGCGCATCGAGATGTCCACCTGCATGCGCGGCTGGGATCACGTGCACCGGCCCCGACAGTTGCACGGTCTCGTAGAGCCAAGTCGGCACTTGCTCGGCGCTGGCGTACCAGTCCGGCGACACATAGGCGTCAGCACCATGCACGGAGACCAGCCACGTGCCGCCCTTCTCGGCGAGCGCCGCGAGGGCGTTGCCGCGCGCCACGTGAAGCTGCAGACGCGGGACCTGACCGTCCGCCTCGATCAATCGAAACGGCAGGAGCGAGGCCACCGGGCGGCCACCGTCGCACGCAACGATAAGGCCGAAACCGCGCGCCGCCGCGAACGCAAGGGCAACGGCTTGATGAACCTTGAACGCGGGAGGGACGTACATGGCCGTAAGCTCCGGTTGAGGAGCCGCTGGAGAACGAGCCTATCGCGGATTTGCAGGAAGGGGTGCCGCGGAGCCGTTTCCGGCGGCACAAGGACGATCAAATGCGATCGAGCGCCTGTGCCGCTGTGAAGCGGCGGCGTCGCGACGAAGGGGTCGTGGGCATGGTCGTCATGGCACGGGGCATTTAGGTGATGTTGGGTTCGCGGTCAAGGCTCGACCGCGATAAGTACCTAAACATCCAACATGTCTTCGTCGGCAAATTCCGCCTTCTCCTGGATGAAGGCGAACCGCGACTCCGCCTTGTTGCCCATCAGGCGCTCGACCGAACCCGCGGTGTCGTTGCGGTCTTCCGCAAGCAGCATCACCTTCAACAAGGTGCGCTTTTTGGGGTCCATGGTGGTTTCCTTGAGCTGCGCCGCCATCATCTCGCCGAGGCCCTTGAAGCGGCCGACGTCAACCTTGGCGTTGGCGTGGAACTCCTTCTTCAGGAGCTCGGCCTTGTGATCGTCATTGCGCGCATAAACGGTCTTGGCACCATGGGTCAGACGGTAGAGAGGCGGCACCGCGAGATAGAGGTGGCCGTTCTCGATCAGCTTCGGCATCTGGCGGTAGAAAAACGTGATCAGCAGCGAGGCGATGTGCGCGCCGTCGACGTCGGCGTCAGTCATCACGATGACCTTCTCGTAGCGCAGGTCCTCGTCGCGATAATGCAGGCCCGTCCCGGCGCCTAGCGCCTGGACGAGGTCCGATAGCTGCTGGTTCTGCGCGAGCTTGTCCTTGGTGGCGCTGGCGACGTTGAGGATCTTGCCGCGCAAGGGAAGGATCGCCTGGCTGGCACGGTCGCGCGCCTGCTTGGCCGAGCCGCCCGCGCTGTCGCCCTCGACGATGAAGATCTCCGAGCCCTGGGCGGCCGTGTTTGTGCAGTCCGCGAGCTTGCCGGGGAGCCGCAGCTTGCGCACCGCGGTCTTGCGCGAGATTTCCTTCTCCTGACGGCGGCGGATACGCTCTTCTGCGCGCTCCACCACCCAGTCGAGCAGCCGGTTGGCCTGCGTCGGGTTGCCGGACAGCCAGTGGTCGAAGGGATCGCGGATCGCCTGCTCGACGATGCGCTGCGCCTCGGCGCTGGCGAGCTTCTCCTTGGTCTGGCCCTGAAACTCCGGCTCGCGGATGAACGCCGACAGCATGGCGGCGGCGCCGAACATTACATCCTCGCTCGTCACCAGCGCCGCCTTCTTGGATTGCCCCATGCGCTCGGCATGGTCCTTGAGACCCTTCGTAAGCGCGGCGCGGAATCCGGCCTCGTGGGTGCCGCCTTCGTGCGTCGGGATGGTGTTGCAATAGGAGGAGACGAAGCCGTCGGCGTCAGCGACCCAGGCGACCGCCCATTCCACCGTCGCATGCGCACCCACGCGTCCCGACGATCCGGCGAATAGGTCCGGATGGACGAGGTGCTGGCCGTGGATCGCGGCGGTGAGAAAGTCCTTCAAGCCGCTGGGGAAGTGGAAGGTCTCCTTCTCCGGCACGTCGTCGGCGCCGGCGAGCAGTTCCTTGGCGCAACGCCAGCGTATTTCGACGCCGCCGAACAGGTAGGCCTTGGACCGCGCCATCTTGAAGACGCGCAGCGGCTTGAGGCGCGAATGCGTGGCGAAAATCTGCGGAGTCTGGCCGGAACCGGATCTTGGTGCCGCGCCGGTTAAGCACGCGGCCGAGCGTCTCTAATTTGCCCTGCGGCTTTCCGCGCGCGTAGATCTGGCGATAGAGGCTTTGCCCGCGCGCGACCTCGACCTCCAGCCGCTCCGACAGCGCGTTGACCACCGAAATGCCGACGCCGTGCAGGCCGCCCGAGGTCTCGTAGACCTTGGAGTCGAACTTGCCGCCCGCATGAAGCGTGCACATGATGACTTCGAGCGCGGACTTGTCCTTGAACTTCGGATGCGCGTCGACCGGGATGCCACGCCCGTTGTCGGTGACGGTGATGAAACCGTCCGCCTCCATCTCGACCTCGATCCAGGTCGCGTGGCCGGCGAGCGCCTCGTCCATGCAGTTGTCGATGACCTCAGCGAACAGGTGATGCAGCGCCTTCTCGTCGGTCCCGCCGATATACATGCCGGGACGGCGCCGCACGGGCTCCAGCCCTTCCAGCACCTCGATGTCGCGCGCCGTATAGGCGTCCTCGGCGCCAGACGCGCGGGACTTCTCCTTGGGCGCGGCGCGCCGCGCAGCCGGCGCAGGTTGCGCCGCCTCGAACAGGTCGCGGTCGTCCGCGGTGGATTTCGGTTTTGCCATCAGGGGCCCGGTGAAAGGGGACGAATCAGCCTTCGACTATGCCACGCGGATGGCAAAACCGTGAACGGATGGGAAACGGCGATCGCGGTTGAACGAAAAGCGCGAGCGGCCGCACGTCCATTGTCCGGGGCAACCAATCCGGAGGTCGCGCGTTGGGGCGCTGCAATCTCCAGGGAGGATTCCATGGCGCCCAAACGGGCCGACATTCGCGACCCGGGCGAGGTCTCGCGAGCCCCTGGCCACTCACAGACGGACCGCAATCCGATGGCTGAGCGCGTGCGGGATTCAGCCGCCTCGAACAGCGTGTCCAATACGCCGGACGAGAAGGATGCCGTGCCGGTTTATATCTCGCCGGTGTTCTGGTCGCTGGCCTCGCAAGTGTCGACCGTCGGCATCTTTGTTCTCCTGCTTTTCGTCTTCCTCGAACAGGCGCGGCCGATCCTCGTCCCGCTGATGTCCGCGGCCGTGATCGGTTTGATGCTCGGCCCGATCCACGCTTTCTTGCGCCGCTACGACGTGCCGGCCTGGGCGTCGGCGCTGCTGCTTACCTTGCTTTTCGTCGTGCTCGTCAACGCGTTCATCACGCTGATGGCGGCACCGGCCATCGACTGGGTGCAGAAGGCTCCTGAGATCGGAAAGACGATCAAGGAAAAGCTCCAGGTGCTTGATCGCCCCCTCGCCTCGTTGCGCGAGCTTCAGAAAGCCCTCATGTCCCAGGGCGGCGGCGACGGCCGGCTCGAGGTGAATACCGGCGGCCCCGATCTGCTGGCGCCGGCGATGAGCATTCTGACGCCGGCGATCGGGCAACTGCTGCTGTTCATCGGCACCTTGTTTTTCTTCCTGCTCGGCCGCGATGAGCTGCGTCGATATCTCGTCAATTTCTATCACGGGCGGGAACAGCGGCTGCGCACGCTGCGCATCATGAACGACATCGAACGTAGCCTCACCCGCTATCTCAGCACCGTGGCGGTGATCTACGCCGTCATGGGAATCATGACGGGAATCATGGCCTTCGCCGTCGGCCTGCCCAGCCCGTTGGTGTTCGGCCTGCTCGCATTCGTTCTCAACTTCGTGCCTTATATCGGGCCTTCGCTGGTGATGGTGGTCCTTACAGGCGTCGGCTTGATCACCTTTCCAACCATTGCCCACGCCCTGATCGCGCCGGCGGTCTATCTCGGCATGGCGACCTTGGAAGGGCATTTCGTCACGCCGAGCATCATCGGACGCACGCTCACGCTGAGCCCGATGATGGTGTTCCTCGCGCTCGCGTTCTGGACCTATATCTGGGGACCGGTTGGGGCCTTCCTCGCCGTGCCGCTGCTTATCGTCGCCCTGGTATCGCTTCAGCACATCCGGCCAAAGGCCGAAATGAACCTGCCCGGATAACCTTTCCGTTCTGTCAGGCTGCTGAACGCAAAAGGCCGCCCCGGATCGGAGCGGCCTCGAGCACTTGGCGCCGAAGGCTGAGCGAGCGTTCGCCGCTTATGCGGCTTCCGCTTCCTGATTGACCACCGTCTCGGCGATCTGCGTCAGCGTGGCGTCGGTCTTCTTCTCCTCCTGGAGGGTGGCGTCGAGAAGCCTCACCGCTTTCGCCAGGCCAAGTTCCTGAGCCCAGCACTTCAGCGTGCCGTAGCGCGAGATCTCGTAGTGTTCCACGGCCTGGGCCGCAGCGAGAAGGCCGGCATCGAGCGCAGGCGAGCCCTTGTACTCCTCCATGATCTCCTTGCCCTCTTCGGTGATGCCGTTGATGGCCGCGCACGTCTTGCCCTGCGGCTTCTTGCCGATCGCCTCGAACACGTCTTCCAGGCGTGCCACGTGGCCTTCGGTCTCGCCGTGATGCTTCTGGAATGCGGCTTTGAGGTCGGGTGATTGGGCGGCCTTCGCCATCTTCGGGAGCGTGCTCAGGATCTTCTTCTCGGCGTAGTAGATATCCTTGAGCGTGTCGTGAAACAGTTCGTCGAGCCTCTTCGGCTCTTTCGCTTTTGCCATGATTGCCTCCAAAAAAAGGGAATGTCCCATCGGGCAACGCCATCGATGCTTGACGGTTCCGCATAATCCCCCATCCATGGTCCCACATTTTCCGATGCGTCATCGGCGCTCTGGCATGGATGTCCGGCGCGCGCTAAAGCCACGGCCGCCCTTGCTTCCTCCATCCGCCGGCCCGGCCCAATGTCGATCGAAGATATCGTCCCGCAGCTCATCGAGTTCGTGCGTGCCCATCAGGCCTGGGCGGCGCCGATCGTGTTCGCGCTTGCGTTCGCCGAATCGCTCGCCTTCATCTCGCTGCTGATCCCGGCATGGGGGGCGCTGGTCGCGCTCGGCGCGTTGATCGGTGCCGGCGGGCTGCCCTTCGTTCCGATTTGGCTCGCGGGTTCGCTCGGTGCCGCGATGGGCGATTGGCTGTCCTACTGGGTCGGCCAAAAGCTGGAACACCGGGTCGCCCATATGTGGCCGCTGTCGCGCTACCCAGATCTGCTTCCGCGCGGCGAGGCGTTCATCAAGCGCTGGGGCGTGCTGGCGATCTTCATCGGCCGCTTCTCCGGGCCGTTGCGGGCCTCGGTGCCCCTGGTCGCCGGCATCTTCGAGATGCCCTATTGGCGCTTCCAGTTCGCGAACGTCACGTCGGCGCTGCTGTGGGCGGCGGTCCTGCTCAAGCTCGGCGACGCCGGCGCCAAGAGCTGGGAATGGCTGTGGAGCCGCCTGTTCGGCTGAAACGCCGCCCGAGGGAATAGACACCGGCCCGTCGTGTTTTCTCGTTACAGGGAGACGGCCCTGTTCCCCGCACCTGGAAGGCGATAAAATCCGGGAAGCCATTGGCGACAGCCGCGGCGACAAAAGACGACGGCATCAGGGAGGATCGTATGGCGGAATTCACGCGACGCGCGTTCTGCACCGGCACCGCGGCCATCGCGGCGGGATCGGCAATGGCGCCGCTGGCCGCGACAATGCCCGTCATTGCCGCGCCCCTGGCAGGCACGCAGGCACCGGGATGGTATCGCTACAAGGTCGGCAGCTTCGAGGTCACGGTCGTCACCGACGGCGTCAACCGCTTCAAGCTGCCGGACGACTTCGTCACCAACAAGAAAAAAGACGAAGTCCAGGCCCAGCTCGCGGCGGTCCATATGGACCCGGAGATGTTCTACAATCCGTACAATCCGGTCGTCATCAATACCGGGAGCAAGCTGGTGCTGATGGACACCGGCACCGGCGAGGCGCGCCAACGTGTCGAGCAAGGGCGCGATCGGCCAGCTCCAGGCCAACCTGCTCGCCGCCGGCTTCGAGCCCAAGTCGTTCGATGCCGTCATCATCTCCCACTACCACGGCGATCACATCAACGGGCTGCTGAAGGCGGACAATTCGGTCGCGTTCCCGAACGCCGAGATCCTCGTGCCGGCGAACGAGCACAAGTTCTGGATGGACGACGGCGAGATGAACCGCGCCCCGAAGGGCCGCATGGAAACCAACTTCAAGAACGTGCGGCGCGTCTTCGGCACCGAGACCATGAAGCGCGTGCGTACCTATGAGTGGGACAAGGACGTGATCCCTGGCATCACCGCGGTCGGCACGCCGGGCCATTCCGCCGGGCACACGTCATATGTGGTCGCCTCGGGAGCGTCCAAGCTCTACGTCCAGGCGGACGTGACGCATGTGCCGTTCCTGTTCGTGCGCAATCCCGACTGGCACGCCTTCTACGACCAGGACCCGGCGATGGCGGAGGCGACGCGCCGCAGGGTCTACGACATGCTGGTGGCGGAGAAGATGATGGTGCAGGGCTTCCATTATCCGTTCCCGTCGCACGCCTATGTCGAGAAGAACGGCGCGGGATATCGCGAGATTCCGGTGCCGTGGAATCCGACGATCTGACACGGACGAGCGATCACATTCATCGAAAGAGGATCACCATGACGACACTGACGCGTCGCACCTTGTTTTCCGCCGCCGCAGCAGTCACGGCAGGCACCGCATTCGGCCCCATGGCTTCGCCGGCCCATGCCGCGGCGGCGTCGAGCGACAAGCAGGCGCCCGGCATCTACCGCTACAAGATCGGCGAAGCCCAGGTCACGGTCGTAACCGACGGTGCGCGCACGTTCCCGCTGGCGGACGGTTTCATCCTCAATGCCAAGAAGGATGAAATCAACGCCGTGCTCGCTGCCGCGTACATGGACAAGGACAAGATGACGATCCACTTCGCTCCGCTCGTCATCAACAACGGCGGCAAGCTCATCGTCATCGACACCGGCAACGGCGAGGCGACGCTGGCGCAGACCAAGGGCGCGGCCGGCCAGTTCGGCGCCAATCTCGCGGCCGCCGGCATCGATGCCAAGGCGGTCGACATCGTGGTCATCTCCCACTTCCACGGCGATCACGTGAATGGCCTGCTCACAGCCGACGGCAAGCCCGCGTTCCCGAACGCAGAGGTCAAGGTCCCGGCGACGGAATGGGCGTTCTGGACCGACGACGGCGAGATGAGCCGGGCCCCGAAAGGCCGCATGGAGGAATTGTTCAAGAACAATCGCCGGGTATTCGACGGCCTCGGCCGCAAGGTCACGCCCTATGCCTGGGACAAGGAGGTCGCGCCCGGCCTCACAGCAGTTCCGACCGTGGGGCACACCCCGGGCCACACATCCTATGTGCTCTCGTCAGGCGGCAAGAGCGTCTACATCCAGTCCGACGTCACCAACCACCCTGCCCTGTTCGCGAGCCACCCGGGTTGGCACGCCAATTTCGATCAGGACCCCGCGAAGGCCGAGGAGACCCGCCGCAAAGTCTACGACATGGTCGTCGCCGAGAAACTGATGGTGCAGGGTTTCCACTATCCCTTCCCGGGTCTCGGGCATGTCGAGAAGGACGGCGCCGGCTATCGCGTAGTCCCGGCGCAGTGGAACCCGTCCCTGTAGTGGGACCCGGAATTCAGCGGAACCGGAGCCGGGTTACTCCGCCGGGACGGCGGGGCGATGCGGCGCCGGCGGCGCGAACAGCTTCATCAGCACGAAGGTCGCGGTCAGTACCGCGAGATAGATGGCGAGCTGCATCATAGTCGGTTGCGCGCTGTATCCGATGAGGGTGTGCAGGGCGCGGCCGAGGATGCTTGATTCGGACAGTGCCCAGGAGGTGTCCCAGACCGGGCTGTCCAGCGCCGTCACCACGTTCGCCTGGGCGAGGAAGGCCACCACCTGCGAGGCCATGCCGGCGGCGAGGAATGCGATCATCAGGCTGGTGGCGGCGAACAGGTAGCGGCCGGGAATCCTCAGCAGGCCGAGGTAGGTCAGCACGCAGACCAAGGCGCCAAGCGCCAGCCCCGCCAAGCCGCCGAGGAAGATGCCGAGATTGGCGCCGCCTTCAGCCGCGACGATGCCGTAGAGAAACAGCACGACCTCGAAGCCCTCGCGCAGCACCGCGACCCCGACCACGACGGCGAGCGCCGCCAGCGATTTCGAGCCCTGCACGACGGCCTCGCCGGCGGCGCGCATCTCGGCAGCGAGTTCGCGCCCGTGACGCGCCATCCAGACGTTGTGCCAGGTGAGCATCACCACGGCGATGCCGAGGATCGCGGCGTTGAACAGTTCCTGGCCGGTACCTTCGAAGGCTTCCGACAGCCGGCTGGTGAACAGCGCCACGACGCAGGCGGCGAGCGCCCCCGCGGCGACACCGCCGGCGATCCACAAGCCGCGACCGGGGACCGCGCGGGTGACGGCCATGACGATGCCGATGATCAGCCCGGCCTCGAATACCTCGCGAAAGACGACGATCAATGCGGCAAGCACGTGGAAAGTCTCCTGAAACTAAACCCTTACTGGACGACCAGCGCGCCGCGGTTGCCCTGGTTGAAGTCGTCGTAGAACTCGTAGCGGCCCGGCTTGAGCGCGCGGATGCGTACCGCGCCCTGGCTATTGGCCGGAATCACTTTCTCGATCCGCAGGCTGACGCTTTCGATCTCCATCGGAGTCGCGTCCGCATTCTTGATGACAAGGGTGATCGGCTGGTTTGCCGGCACCTGCAACTCGGCGGGCTCGAAGCGCCGGTCCTTCACGGTGATCTCCAGGCGGGTATCCTCCGCCCGTACTTCGCCGACGCCGGACAGCAGCGCAAAGATGCCGAGGATCGCCATCCGAGACATCTGCTGAAGCGTCATCGCCATGTCTTTCTCCCGCCCTCCGGCGTGTTCGCGCGCAACATAGCGGGGCAATGAGCCGGATTCTAGATTCCTGCAGTCCGGTTATCTGGAATTGGTGTAATCGGTTGCGGCGCCGGATGTCCAACAACGCCCGGCGCAGCAAGGGTTGCGGCCTGCGGTCCCGTCGGACCACAATGGATCAGCGACGCATTGCCGCAAACGGCAGTCGAAGGGGGGAGCGATGAATCGGAAGTTCACGTTGAGATCGGCGGCCCGTGCGGTGGCCATTCTGGCGATGGTTGCGGCGATGTCGACGGCGGACGCCGCGACGTACGTCTATGTCGGCAACGCGGAAAGCAACGACATCGACGTGCTGACGCTCGACCGGCAGACCGGAGACCTCACGCCAGTCGAGAAGGTGGCGATCCCGGAGGTCACCAAGCCCGGTCCGACCACGCCAATGACGGTGACGCCGGATAAGCGTTTTCTCTACATCGCGGTTCGCACCGAACCTTACGTCGCGGCGAGCTTCGCCATCGATCCTGCAACCGGCAAGCTCAAGCATCTCGGCAACGGCTCGCTCAACGACGCCATGGCCTACATCTCCACCGACCGCGCCGGGCGGTTCATCTTCGGCGCGTCGTATACCGGAAACCGTTTCACGGTAAACCCGATCGCCCCGGAAGGCCTCATGTGGCCGCCGCAATACGTTGCCGCCGGCATCCCCAATGCCCACGAGATCCTGGCCGATCCCAATAATCGTTTCGTGCTCGGCACGAGCCTGGGCTCCGATCGAATCTTCGTGTTCCGGTTCGATGCCGCGGATGGCGACATGAAGTTCAACAATCCGGGCTTCCTGACGCTCAAGCAGAAATCCGGGCCGCGCCACTTCCGCTTCCATCCCGACGGCAAGACCGTGTTCGTGCTGTGCGAACTCGATGGCTCCATCTACACGCTGTCCTACGCGCCGGAAAAAGGAACACTCGCCGAGAAGCACGTGACCAACGTCATGCCAGCCGGCTACCAGGGAAAGATCTGGGCCGCAGACTTGCATCTCACGCCGGACGGGAAATTTCTGTACGCCTCGGAGCGCACCACGAGCGCGCTCGCCGCCTTCAAGGTCGGCGACGATGGCGCGCTCTCGCTGATCGATCATTATCCGACCGAGCAGCAGCCCCGTGCCTTCAACATCGACCCGTCGGGACAGTATCTGCTCGCCGTCGGCCAGCTTTCGCATGGCATGACGAGCTACGCCATCGACGGCACGACGGGCAAGCTCACCAAGCTCAAGCAATACCCGATGGGCAAGAACCCGAACTGGGTGGAGATCATCGACCTGCCGTGACAGCGACGCCGCCGAATCTCGGATAGCGACGCGCCAGTGCAAGAAAAAAATCGGGTAGCGGCGTGTGCGGCGCTTATCCGGCCAGCCACGCCGCCAGTGCATCCGTCACCGCCTCCGGCCGCTCCAAAGTGGAGAGGTGCCCGCATTCCGGCACTACGACGAGCTTCGCTCCGGAGATGGCGGCCGCCATCTCGTCGGCAAGTGCCGGCGGCGTGCGCTCGTCGCTGTCCCCCACCAGCACCAGCGTCGGGCAATCGATCGACGGCAGCAGCGGACGCGAGTTGGGCCGCGCCATGATCGCCTTCTGCTGCCGCAGGAAAGCTTCCGCTCCGGTCTCCGCGCACATCGCCTCATGGACGCGGAACAGGGCGTGGTCGTTGCGTCGCGAACCATGCACCAGGAGCGGATAGTGCAACGCTGCAACCTCGGCGAAACGCCCGCTTTCCGCGAGCGCGATGGCGGGGCGCCGCCCCTCCGAAGCCTCTGGTGTCTCGGCCCACGCACCGGTATCGAGCAGCGCCAGCCTCGCCACCCGGCGTGCCGCCTGCCGCATGATCTCGAAGGCGATATAGCCGCCCATGGAAAGGCCGACGAGAGCGAAGCGTGGCGGCGCCTCCTCCAGGATGCGGTGGGCGATGCCGGCCATGGAATCATCCCGCGCGTGGTTGGCGACCATGATCGGGCCGAGACGCCACAGAGCGGGAATTTGGGGCTCGTAAAGCCGTGCCGAGCAGTTCAGGCCGGGCACGAGAAGGATCGGCAAGCTTTCTGGCATGACGGCTCCGTGAATATACTGAGGTTGAAAAATCAGCAGCCGGATTAACTTATCGCCCTGCGGCGCATTGACTTTCGGACCTGCGGCACTATCTTCCCGGCAACCGGTTCGATCAACATTCGACCGCCCCCCGCGCATCGCAATTCGTATTTTGTCCAGCGCGGTTAGAGCCGGCGCGGTCGCGACTTAGAGGCTGCATGCCCTTTACCAATCTCGGCTTGTCCGACAAGGTTCTTTCCGCCGTCACGGCGGCTGGCTACACGACACCTACTCCAATCCAAGAACAGGCTATCCCGCACGTCCTCGCGCGGCGCGATATTCTCGGCATCGCGCAGACCGGCACCGGCAAGACCGCGGCCTTTGTGCTTCCGATGCTGACCATGCTGGAGAAGGGACGCGCGCGCGCGCGGATGCCCCGCACCCTCATTCTCGAGCCGACGCGCGAGCTTGCCGCACAGGTCGCCGAGCAGTTCGAGAAATACGGCGCCAAGCACAAGCTCAACGTCGCGCTGCTGATCGGCGGCATGTCCTTCAACGACCAGGACGTGAAGCTCACCCGCGGCGTCGACGTGCTGATCGCGACGCCCGGCCGCCTGCTCGACCATTCCGAGCGCGGCGGGCTGCTGATGAACGGCGTCGAACTCCTCGTCATCGACGAGGCCGACCGCATGCTCGACATGGGCTTCATCCCTGACATCGAGCGCATCCTGAAGCTCGTTCCCTTCACGCGCCAGACGCTTTTCTTTACCGCGACGATGCCGGGCGAGATCCAGCGCATCGCCGATACCTTCCTGCACAATCCAGTGCGGGTCGAAGTGTCGAAGCCCGCGACGACGGCGGCAACGGTAATCCAATCGCTCATCGCCTCGGGCAGCGATCCGGCCGCCAAGCGCGACACCTTGCGCCGCTTCATCCGCGGCGCCGACGCCTTCAAGAATGCGATCGTCTTCTGCAACCGCAAGCGTGAAGTCGCGGTGCTGCATCGGTCGCTGCTCCGGCACGGCTTCAATGCCGTCGCGCTGCACGGCGACCTCGACCAGCCGGCACGCATGGCCGCGCTCGACCAGTTCCGTAAAGGCGAGGCCACTCTCCTGATCGCGTCGGACGTGGCGGCACGCGGCCTGGATATCCCGGACGTAAGCCATGTCGTCAATTTCGATGTGCCGCATCATGCCGACGACTATGTCCACCGTGTCGGCCGCACCGGCCGCGCCGGCCGTACCGGCCATGCGATCACGATCGTCAGTCCGGCCGATCACAAGGCGATTACGGCGATCGAGAAGCTGACCGGCCAGTCCCTCATCTGGGCCGGCGACCCGGCAAGCGCCGAGCCGGATGCCCGGCCGCCCCGCGAACGCCGTGAGCAGCGGTCGTCCCGCAACGGCGGTTCGCGCGACAGCCGCGCTGCTGCACCTGCTCCGCGCCGGGACGAAAGCCGATCCCCGCGCAACGAGGAAGCCCGCCCGCCGCGATCCGAACAGGCACGGCCGCGCCGTGAGGATGCCCATCCGCCGCGCCCCGGACAGGCACGGCCGCGCCGCGAGGATGCCCATCCGCCGCGCGAGCGCGAAATCGATATTTCAGAACATCTTCCGGCATTTCTGCTGCGCCCGGTGCACGCCAAGGCGTGACGGGCTCTAGCCTAAGCGGGCTCAAGCGTTCAACGCGCGATGGACCATAAGCTTCCGCTGCGCGGCATGATGTGTAAGTTGCATAAATTCGCACAGGGCTTTCCAGCCGTTTACCCCCCATTCATTTGCATACAATAGATTTTCGTTTCGGGACGTTGCTGCCATCCGAAAGCCGACTGTTTTTGACGTCGATCTGCGCGCAATTGGGCGCTTGGGGTAAGTCATGACGGAACAATCCGATGAGCACGAACGCACTATCGCGTTCGCGGAAATCGCTCTCGGCCAGCTCAAGGCGTTGCGTCAGGCTGCTCATCCGCGCAATTACGAGGTCTGGTACACCTATGCGACCGGCTATCAGCCGCTGCTGAACCAGCGCATCAACGACACCATCGCGAAAAAGGGCGGCCTGGCCGCACCCGACCTCGACGAAATCTACGAGGCGTTCCTGTCCCCGAACCGCCTCACCGAGCGCATCGACAATGTCGGCGCCAAGGTGGTGGACGAGATCGAGCAGGTCATGTCGATGATCGACGCCGCGGTCGGGACCACCACGAGCTACACCGAGAGCCTGGTTGGCGCCTCCGAGAAGTTGACGAACGCGTCGGACCGGGATGGCCTGCGCCTGATCGTCGAGAGCCTCGTGCGCTCCACCAAGGACATGGAGCGGACGAACCACGCGCTCGAGACGAGGCTCAAGGCTTCCAAGCAGGAGATCAATCAGCTCCAGGAGAATCTCGAGGCGGTCCGCCACGAGAGCCTTACCGATCCGCTGACCACCCTCGCCAACCGCAAATATTTCGATCAGGTGCTGGACAAGGCCATCGCCGAAGCGCGCGACGAGCCGTTGTCGCTGATGCTGACCGATATCGATCACTTCAAGAAGTTCAATGACACCTTTGGTCACCTCACCGGTGATCAGGTGCTGCGCCTGGTCGCGCTCTCGGTGAAGCAGAACGTCAAGGGCCAGGATCTCGCCGCGCGCTATGGCGGCGAGGAATTCGCCGTCGTGCTCCCGAACACCGCGCTGCGGCAGAGCCTCGCGGTCGCCGACCACATTCGGCGCGCCGTGATGACCAAGGAACTGATGAAGCGTTCGACCGGCGAGCATCTCGGCCGGATGACGATCTCGGTCGGCGTGGCGACATGGCACAAGGGCGAAACCGCGCAAGCCCTGATCGAGCGCGCGGACGCCTGCCTCTACGCCGCCAAACGCAGCGGCCGCAACAAGGTGGTGTGCGAGACCGACCCGGAAGCCCATCCGGTCGCGGACAGCAAGGTCGCGTGATCTCGGACGTGAACACGCGGCCGTTGCCGCGCGGCGGCCGTCAGTGCGCCGGAACGCCGTCCGCCGCCTTGAGTTCCACGGACTCGCCGCATCCGCAGGCCGAGGTCTGGTTCGGATTGTTGAACACGAATTGCGCCGAGAGCTTGTCAGTCTTGTAGTCCATCTCGGTTCCGAGCAGGAACAACACCGCGGTCGGGTCGATCAGGACGCGCACGCCCTTGTCTTCGACCACCTCGTCGCCCGGCTTCACGCCGTCCGCGAATTCGACCTTGTAGCTCATGCCGGCACAGCCGCCCTTGGTGATGCCGACCCGGAGTCCGGCAACCGGACCCTCTGCTTTTGCCAGGATATCCCGGATGCGGGAGGCGGCGGCATCGGTGAGCGACATGACCTGAAGCTTGGGTCGCATGAGATTCGACTTTCCAGACCGTGCGGGCCAAGCCCGACATCTACGCCCTTCAAGATAATGATTGGTGTCGGCCGAAGCTAGGCCGATCCAAGCATTTGAGAGCTATTCCATGTCCGTTTGGCGGCCCCCACCATCGCGGCAAAGCTCACCACATGTTTAGCGTGACGCGCGCCTCGTCAGACATCCGGCTCTGGTCCCAGGGCGGGTCCCAGACCACGGCGACCTTGACCTCGCCGACGCCGGGAACGCTGGATACCGCGTTCTCCACCATGATCGGCAGTTCCTGGGCCGACGGGCAGTTCGGCGTGGTCAGCGTCATATCCACGGCGACGGCGCGGTCATCGGCGATGTCGATGCGGTAGATCAGGCCAAGCTCGTAGATATCGGCGGGAATTTCCGGGTCGTAGACGGTCTTGAGCGCCGCGATGATGTCGTCGGTCAGGCGCGCCAGCTCGTCACCCGGCAGCGCCGATCCTGGCGCTGCGGTCACCGCAGGGGGTGTGGCTTCGCCCGGCGTGGCGACCGTCTTGGTATCGGTCACATCGTCGGTCATGAGAAGAAATCCTGCGCCTTGATGAGGGCAGTCGCAAGGGTGTCGATCTCGGCCTGCGTGTTGTAGAGCCCGAAGGATGCCCGGCAGGTCGCGGTGACGCCGAAACGGGCGAGCAGCGGCATGGTGCAGTGGGTGCCGGCCCGCACGGCCACGCCCGAACGATCGATGATGGTCGCGACGTCGTGGGGATGGGCGCCCTTGATCTCGAAGGAGATGATGGCGCCTTTGTCCTTGGCTTTGCCGATGATGCGAAGCGAATTGATCTCGCCGAGCTTCTGGTGGCCGTAATGCACCAGCGCCGTCTCATGAGCGCGGATGCGTGCCTTGCCGATCGAGTGAACGTAGTCGATCGCGGCGCCGAGGCCGATGGCCTGCACGATCGCCGGCGTCCCGGCCTCGAACTTGTGGGGCGGATCGCCGTAGGTGACGCGATCCTGGAACACGTCGCGGATCATCTCGCCGCCGCCGTTATAGGGCGGCATCGCGACGAGATGCTCATGCTTGGCATAGAGCGCGCCGATGCCGGTCGGGCCGTAGAGCTTGTGCCCGGTGAAGACGTAGAAGTCGCAGCCGATGTCGCGCACGTCGATGTCGAGATGCACCGCCGCCTGCGCCCCGTCGATCAACACGGGAATGCCGCGGGCGTGCGCAAGGCGCGTGACCTCCTTGGCCGGCACGATGGTGCCGAGCGCGTTCGACATGTGGGTGATCGCGACCATCCGGGTGCGGTCGGTCAGCAGCTTCTCGAACTCGTCCAGCAGGAAGTTGCCGTCCTCGTCGACCGGCGCCCACTTGATCACCGCGCCGTGACGCTCGCGCAGGAAGTGCCAAGGCACGATGTTGGAATGGTGCTCCATGATCGAGAGCACGATCTCATCGCCGGGCTTGATGCGTTCGCGTCCGAAGGTCGCGGCGACGAGGTTCACCGCCTCGGTGGCGTTGCGGGTGAAGACGATCTCCTCCGCCCGCTCCGCATTCAGGAACCCGCGCACCTTCTCGCGCGCGCCCTCATAGGCCTCGGTCGCGGCGTTGGCGAGGTAGTGCAGGCCGCGATGCACGTTGCCGTATTCTTCCGTGTAGGCCTTGTGCAGGCGGTCGAGCACCGCCTTCGGCTTCTGCGCGGAGGCGGCATTGTCGAGATAGACGAGAGGCTTGCCGTAAACCTGCATCGCCAGGGCGGGAAAGTCCTCGCGGATTTTCGCGACGTCGTAGGCGCCGTTGCTCACAGCCGGATGTGTCATGCGCTGCGCGCCGCGAGCCAGGCGCCCACGGCCTCCATGATGGCCTCGCGCAGGCCGGCATGCTCGATGCCTTCCACCGCCTCGCCGACAAAGGCCTGGATCATCAGGGCCTCGGCCTCCTTGGCGGGAATGCCGCGCGCCCGAAGATAGAACAGCAGATCCTGGTCGAGCGCGCCCGCGGTCGCGCCATGGCCGCACTGCACGTCGTCGGCGAAAATCTCGAGCTCCGGCTTGTGGTCGGCCTCGGCATCTTCAGAGAGCAGGAGCGCGCGGCTCATCAGCTTTGCGTCGGTCTTCTGGGCATGCTGGCGCACGATGATCTTGCCCTGGAACACGGCATGGCTCTGGTCGTCGAGCACCGACTTGAACATCTCCCGGCTCTGGCATCCGCCCTTCGCGTGGTCGGCCACCAGCGTGGTATCGAAATGCTGGCGGCCGTTGAGCAGGTTGGCACCGCTGATTTCCGCGATTGTGCCTTCCCCATCGAACCGGAGAAACATCTGATTGCGCACTACCGCGCCTCCGGACGTGAAAGCGAAGGTGTTGAAGCGCGCATGCGCACCCACCACCGCCATCAGCGATGACAGGTGAAGCGTCTTCGGCGCTTCCTGGGTGATCTTGATGTGATCGACATGCGCGCCGTCGCCGACGACCAGTTCGAGCGCGGTATTCACCTGAACGTCGTCGCCGTCGCTTCCCTCATGGCTCTCGACCAGCATGACACGGGCGCCCTTTTCGATCACGACGAGCGAGCGGGTGAAGGTCGCGGCCGGCCGGTCGCCGCCGTTGACGAAGACAAGATGCAGAGGACGCTCGATGATGACGTCGGGCGCGACATGGATGACGGCTCCATCACCCATGAACGCGGTGTTGAGCGCGACCGCGATGTCGTCGTTGGGGATGACATTGCCGAGATGCGCGCTCAGCAGCGGATCGCCGGTGACGAGCGCATCGGCCATCGAACGGATGACGAGGCCTGGCTCGACGTCGTCGAGGTCCGACAATTCCGGCACGAAGGTACCGGCAACAAACACGAGGCGGCGAAATTCGATATCGGCCAGCAGCCGGCCCGCGCTCTTGGCGCGTGCCTTGGTGGCGGCATCGGGTGGCCCCGCCAGCGGCTTGGCGTCGCGCATGAACGCGCGCAGGTCGGTATATTTCCATTCCTCGACGCGACGATGCGGCAGGCCGCGCGTCTCGAAGCGGCCGAAGGCGGCAACGCGCGCCCGCGCCACGTCACCGGTGCCGGGCAACGTCGCCTTGGAGGCGGCAAAATTATTCGCCAGCCCCTGCTCGGCAGCGGTCTTGATGGCTCGGACTTCGGCATTCATGCCGCGGCTTCCTCGCGGAACGCGGCGTAGCCGGTCTGCTCCAATTCAAGTGCCAGCTCCTTGCCGCCAGATTTGACCACGCGGCCGCGCGAGAGCACATGCACCACGTCGGGCACGATGTAATCGAGCAGCCGCTGATAATGCGTGATGACGACCGACGCCCGCTCCGGCGAGCGTAGCGCATTGACGCCTTCCGACACGATCCGCAGCGCGTCGATGTCGAGGCCGGAATCGGTCTCGTCAAGAACCGCTAGCTTGGGCTGCAGCAGCGCCATCTGCAGTATCTCGTTGCGCTTCTTCTCGCCGCCGGAAAAGCCGACATTGACGGCGCGGCGCAGCATCTCGGGCGCGATGCCGAGCTTGCCGGAAGCCTCGCGCACCAGCTTCATGAAGTCGGGCGTGGAAAGTTCCGCCTCGCCACGCTTCTTGCGTTGCGCGTTGAGGGCGGTGCGCAGGAACGTCATGGTGGCGACGCCGGGAATCTCCAGCGGATACTGGAAGGCGAGAAACATGCCTTTTGCGGCGCGCTCATCGGGCGCCATGCCGAGGATGCTCTCGCCGTTGAAGAGCACTTCGCCGTCCGTGACTTCATAGGCCTCTTTGCCGGCGAGCACATAGGCGAGCGTCGACTTGCCCGAGCCGTTCGGGCCCATGATGGCAGCGACCTCGCCCGCGTTCACCGTGAGATCGAGACCGCGAAGGATTTTCTTGCCGTCGATCTCGACATGCAGGTTCTTGATTTCAAGCAAAGGCATATCGATTTTTGCATCCTCTTCCCGGACCTCATCCTGAGGAGCCGCCGAAGGCGGCGTCTCGAAGGATGGAACCACGTTGCGCTGCCCATCCTTCGAGACGGCCGCTCCGCGGCCTCCTCAGGATGAGGACATCATCCCACGCTGCCCTCAAGGCTCACCGAGATCAGCTTCTGCGCCTCGACCGCGAACTCCATCGGAAGCTGCTGCAGCACGTCCTTGACGAAGCCATTGACGACCAGCGCCGTCGCCTCCTCGGCGGAAAGTCCGCGTTGGCGGCAATAGAACAGCATCTCCTCGGATATCTTCGAGGTCGTCGCCTCGTGTTCGAAGATCGTCGAGGCGTTCTTGGCCTCGATATAGGGCACGGTATGGGCGCCGCAGTTCTGCCCGATCAGCAGCGAGTCGCAGTTCGTGAAGTTGCGCGCGCCCTTGGCCTTGCGATGCGAGGATACCTGGCCGCGATAGGTGTTCTGCGAATGGCCCGCGGCGATTCCCTTTGAGATGATCCGGCTCGTGGTGTTCTTGCCGAGATGGATCATCTTGGTCCCGGAATCGACCTGCTGGTGGCCATTCGAGATCGCGATGGAATAGAATTCGCCGCGCGAGTTATCGCCGCGCAGGATGCAGCTCGGATATTTCCAGGTGACCGCCGAGCCGGTCTCGACCTGCGTCCAGGAAATCTTGGCGCGGTCGCCGCGGCAGTCGCCGCGCTTGGTGACGAAGTTGTAGATGCCGCCCTTCCCCGACGAGTTGCCCGGGTACCAGTTCTGGATCGTCGAGTATTTGATCTCGGCGTCGTCGTGCGCGACCAGTTCGACCACGGCGGCGTGAAGCTGATTCTCGTCGCGCATCGGCGCGGTGCAGCCTTCGAGGTAGCTGACGTATGAGCCTTTGTCGGCGATGATCAGCGTGCGCTCGAACTGCCCGGTATTCTTCTCGTTGATGCGGAAATATGTCGAGAGCTCCATCGGGCAACGCACGCCCGGCGGGATGTAGACAAACGAGCCATCCGAGAACACCGCCGAATTCAGCGTGGCGAAGAAGTTGTCGGTCACCGGCACGACCGAGCCGAGATACTTCTTCACCAGGTCCGGGTGTTGGCGGATCGCCTCGGAGATCGGCATGAAGATCACGCCGGCCTTCTTAAGCTCCTCCTGGAACGTGGTGGCGACCGAGACCGAGTCGAACACCGCGTCGACCGCGACGCGCGAGCGGCTGCCGTCGGCACGCTCGATGCCGAGCAGCGCCTCGCGCTCGCGGAGTGGGATGCCGAGCTTCTCGTAGGTCGCCAGGATGTCCGGATCGATCTCGTCGAGCGACTTCGGGCCGTCGCCCTTCTTCTTCGGCGCACTGTAATAATAGGTGTTCTGATAGTCGATCGGGCCATAATCGACGCGCGCCCAGGTCGGCTCGCGCATGGTGAGCCAGCGCCGATACGCCTCCAGGCGCCAGTTCAGCATCCACTCCGGCTCGTCCTTCTTGGCCGAGATGAAACGGACGGTATCTTCGGACAGCCCGATCGGAGCCTTGTCCGACTCGATCAGCGTCTCGAACCCATACTTGTACTGGTCGACGTCGATACGACGGACCTGTTCGACGGTCTCTTGCACGGCCGGCATTTACGTCTCCCTCGCGGTTCAAGGCCGCGGGTTGGACTGGTCATTTGGGCTTGTTCACAACTCTTGCGCGTCGGCTACGCGGCAATGCCGTGTGTATTCTTAAGTAAGGTGCGAACGAGCCCATTCCAAGCGTTAAGAAAGCGGTCAACGTCCTCTTTCGCGGTCGAATGACCGATACTGATGCGAATCGCGCCGCGTGCGAGGCCGGAATCGACGCCCATCGCAGCGAGAACGTGGGACGCAGACACCTTGCCCGACGAGCAGGCGGAGCCGGAAGAGCCCGCAACGCCATCGAGGTCCAGCGCGATCAGGGCAGTTTCGGCTTTCATGCCGGGAACCGCAAAACAGCTCGTGTTGGGCAGCCGCGCGACGGCAGCACCGAAGATCACCGTTTCCGGCGCGACGGCGGTCAGACCGGACTCGAGCCGATCCCGCAGCGCCCTCATATGGATGCTGTCCTTGGCGAGCGTTTGCCGCGCTGCCGCGGCCGCCGCGCCGAATCCCACGATCCCTGCGACATTTTCGGTTCCGGCGCGCAGGCCGCGTTCCTGGCCGCCGCCGCGGATCAGCGGGTCGGTGAGATGAAGGTCATGCCGCTTGACCACGGCGCCGACGCCCTTGGGCCCGCCAAGCTTATGAGCCGATAGAGTCATCAGGTCGGCGCCGAGCGCCTTGATATCGCAAGGCATTTTTCCGGCTGCCTGCACCGCGTCGACGTGGAGCAGCCCTCCCGCCGCACGTACGAACTCAGCGGCCTCGGCCACTGGTTGGATGACACCGGTCTCGTTGTTCGCCAGCATGACAGACACCAGCGGTCGCGCGATGCCCTCCCCGGCAAGGCTTGCCAGCCTCGCTTCCAAGGCCGCCAGATCGACCACGCCGGCCAAATCGACCGGAATCTCCTCGACCGCGCCCGCGGGAAACTGCCCCCCCGCCCGCACCGACGGATGTTCCACGGCCGAGACGAGCAGCCGGTCCCGCGGAGCCTTATCGCGTCCGGCCTGGATCGACGGCGTGAGCACCAACGCGTTGGCCTCGGTGCCGCCCGACGTGAAGACGACGTCCCGGGCTTCGGCACCGACCATCTGTGCCACCTGCTCGCGCGCATTCTCGATCTGGCGGCGGGCGGCCCTGCCTTCCGCATGGATCGACGACGGGTTGCCGACGTGATCGAGCACCGCCAGCATCGCGGCATGGGCTTCCGGCCGCAGCGGCGCGGTGGCGTTCCAGTCCAGATAGAGCCGCTGTGCCATCTCGCCGTTCCCGCTTCCAGCTCGTCCGGCCGCTATCATCCGGCCGTTTTGGGTTGCTTTTTGCCCCCCCGGTCGTGCTAAAAGGTCTTGCGCCCGCTCGGCCCGCGCGCGGTTTCATGCCGGCGGGGGTCATCCAAATTTAGAATGGTTCTAAATAGTTACGTCCGCCCGACGATCCCGTCAAGCGCGTAATTGCGTGGGAGCCGGGCGCGAGTGGAGCTTTAGCATTGAGGTTGAACCCATGCCCGAGGTGATCTTCACCGGCCCCGCGGGGCGAATCGAGGGCCGCTACCATCCGGCACGCCAGAAGAACGCTCCGATCGCCATCATCCTGCACCCGCATTCGCAGTTCGGCGGCACGATGAACCATCAGATCATCTACCAGATGTACTATGCCTTCGTGCACCGCAATTTCTCGGTGCTGCGGTTCAACTTCCGCGGCGTCGGCCGCAGCCAGGGCGGGTTCGACCATGGCATCGGCGAATTGTCGGATGCCGCCGCCGCCCTCGACTGGGCGCAGACCATCAACACGGAGGCGCGAAGTTGCTGGGTGGCCGGATTCTCTTTCGGCGCCTGGATCGGAATGCAGCTCCTGATGCGCCGCCCGGAGGTCGAAGGCTTCATCTCGGTCGCGCCGCCGGCGAATCTCTACGATTTCTCGTTCCTGGCGCCGTGCCCGTCGTCCGGCCTCATCGTCCATGGCGACAAGGACGCCGTCGTGCCGCCCAAGGACGTCGGCACGCTGGTCGACAAGCTCAAGACCCAGAAGGGCATCCTGATCGAGCACAAGATCGTCCCCGGCGCCAACCACTTCTTCGACGGCCGGATCGAACAGCTCATGCAGTCGGTCGGCGCCTATCTCGACAAGCGCCAGAGCGGCGGCGGCGTGCCGGCACCGCTGCCTAGCCGGCGCAGTACAAGCAGCGCGGCCTGAACCGCACCGTCCTGGTTGCACTGTCTCGTTGCAGTCCCGCCACACTTTAGGCGGCGGCGGGGTTTTGCTTGCGTGGGTGAGCGAACTCCGCGCCGGGGATTTCTCGCGCCGGGATTAAGTGCCACAATCCACCCAGAACAAATCGATCGGGAGGATGATCTCATGCTGCGCAGGACTGTGCTCAAGGGGATGGCCGCGACCGCCGCGGTAACGGCGGCAGGACGCAACGCTGCGGCTGCCGATGAAGTGCTCAAGATCGGCATGTGCATGTCCTTGACCGGCGGCTTCCAGACCGTCGGGCGCAATGCCCTCGCGGGGGCGAAGCTCTACATCCAGGAAAAAGGCGACCGCGTCGCCGGCCGCAAGATCGAGCTCGTTGTGCGCGACGACGGCGGCGTGCCCGACGTCGCCCGGCGCATCGTCCAGGAGATGATCGTCAACGACAAGGTCGCCATCATCGGCGGCGGCATCACGCCGACCGCGCTGGCGATCGGTCAGCTCGTGACGCAGGCGAAGATCGCGACCGTGGTGATGATTTCTGGCGCGGCCGTCACCGTGGAGCGCTCGCCATTCATGACGCGCACGGGCTTCGTGCTCGGACAGTCGTCCGGCATCCTCGGCGAATGGGCGGCGAAGAACGGCAGTTCGAAGGCGGTTACCCTGGTGTCGGAATGGGCACCGGGCGCGGAAGCCGAAGGCGCGTTCATCGACCGCTTCACGGCGGGCGGCGGCCAAGTCGTTGAGAAGCTGAAGGTGCCGCTCGCGAACCCCGACTTCTCCCCGTTCCTGCAGCGCGTTCGCGATCTCAAGCCAGACACCGCCTTCATCTATTTTCCCGGCCAGCAGGCGGGCATCTTCGCCAAGCAGTTCGTGGAGCGCGGGCTCGACAAGGCGGGGATCAAGATCATCGGACCGGGCGACCTCACCGATGACGATGAGATTTTGGCTCAGGGCGACGTCATGCTCGGCGTCGTCACCGCGCATCATTATTCGGCGGCGCATCCGTCGCCGATGAACAAGGCCTATTTCGACACCTTCAAGAAGGCGAATGGCTACCGGCCGAACTTCATTTCCGTCGGCGGCTGGGACGGCATGCACCTGATCTACGAGGCGCTCAAGAAGACCAACGGTGCGACCGACGGCGAGGCGCTGATCAACGCCATGAAGGGCATGGCGTGGGAGAGCCCGCGCGGACCGATGTCGATCGACGCCGCCTCGCGCGATGTCACGCAGAACATCTACATCCGCAAGGTCGAGAAGCAGAACGGAGAATTGTTCAACGTCGAATTCACGACCTTCGCCAACGTGCGCGATCCGCTAAAGGCGGGGAAATCTTGAGCGGACTGGAACGCTCAAGGCACGCGTGACCGAACTCACTCGCGCTCGTCCCCGCAAACGCGGGGACCCAAGAGACATCGTCGGCAGCTTTGGATTCCCGCGCGCGGGAATGAGCGCAGTGTGTGCTAACCCGGTCGGGCCCTAGCCCATCGCGCGGATATTGCCCGCGCTCGCGGGCTGCACGACGACCCCGCCCGGCATCGGCCGCGGCGCTCCCGTCGTGGTCGGAAACGTGATGGGCAGCCCATTGAGCGTGCGCGCGGCCAGGAATGCGAACGCCTGCGCCTCCAGCGCGTCGGCGGACCAGCCGACGTCGTTGGCGGTTTCGACCGTTCCCGGTGCGAGCCGTTCGGCCAGCATGCGCATGAGAGTGCGGTTGCGCGCGCCGCCGCCGGCAACGATCCAGGTCCGTGGCGATCGCGGCAGATACGGCACGATGCACGCGACTGCCGACACGGTGAGGGCGGCAAGCGTCGCTGCGCCGTCGGCGGCCGACAATGCGGGAAAGTTCACCTTGGCCAGTGCAAAATCGTTGCGGTCGAGCGATTTCGGCGGAGCCAGGTCGAAGAAGGGATGGCCGAGCATCCGCGCGACGAAATCCTCGTCCACCTTGCCGCCGGCAGCCATGTCGCCGTTGTCGTCGTAGGGCTGCCCGGTCGCTGCGCGCATGAAATCGTCGATCAGCGCGTTGCCCGGGCCGGTATCGCAGGCGACCGGATCGCCGCCGTCGACCCAGGTGACGTTGGCGACGCCACCGATATTGAGCACGCCGATGGGATGCGGACGGTCGAGCTTGCGCGCCAGTGCCTGATGGAACACCGGCACCAGCGGCGCCCCCTGCCCTCCCGCCGCGACGTCGGCGGCGCGAAAGTCGTAGGCGACCGGTATCCCGAGCCGGGTCGCGAGCGCCGCGCCATCGCCGATCTGCACCGTCAGCCTCGCACCGGGCCGGTGCAGCACGGTCTGGCCATGGAAGCCGACGACATCGACGCCGGCCGGATCGATCCGGTTGGCGGCGAGGAATGTCTCGACCGCGGTGGCGTGACGGTGGGTCACGAGGGCTTCGGCCTCGGCCAGGATGCCGGGCCGCCCGGCGCGTTCGCTCAGGTTGGCGGCGGCGACCAGCGCGCGGCGCAGCAGCGCGCGTTCGCCTTCGTCATAGCGCTGGTATCCGGTGGGTCCGAAGCCGAGGATGCGCTCGCCGTCGGTTTCAAGCAGCGCCACGTCGACGCCGTCGAGCGAGGTGCCGCTCATGAGGCCGATCGCCCGCAACCCAGCCATGGCGCGTTCCTGTTGAATCGGGACCCGGACCTGTTACACCACCGGCTCCCAACAGACGATTAAGACCCATTCCGATGAGCGGCTACAAGTCCGAATTCCTGCAGGTTTTGGCCGCGCGGGGCTTCATCCACCAGGTTTCCGAGCCCGAGGCGCTGGACGCGCTCGCGGCCGCAGGGCCGATCACGGCCTATATCGGATTCGACTGCACCGCGGCCTCGCTCCATGTCGGCTCCCTGGTGCCGATCATGATGCTGTACTGGATGCAGCAGACCGGCCACAAACCGATCGCGCTGATGGGCGGGGGCACCACGCGCGTCGGCGACCCTTCGGGCAAGGACGAGAGCCGCCGCATTCTCACGGACGCGATGATCGAGGAGAACCTCACGGGCATCCGCGCGATCTTCGCCAAGTTCCTGGCGTTCGAAAGCGACGGCGGCAACGCCGTCATGGCCAACAATGCCGACTGGCTCAACAGCCTCAACTACATCGATTTCCTGCGCGACGTCGGCCGGCACTTCTCCGTCAACCGCATGCTGGCCTTCGATTCCGTGAAGCTGCGGCTCGACCGCCAGCAGGAGCTGTCGTTCCTGGAATTCAACTACATGATCCTCCAGGCCTACGACTTCGTCGAGCTTCACAAGCGCACCGGCTGCGTGCTGCAGATGGGCGGCTCCGACCAGTGGGGCAACATCGTCAGCGGCATCGACCTCGGCCGGCGCATGGCGAATGCGCAGCTCTTCGCGCTGACCTCCCCGCTGATCACCACGGCGTCCGGTGCCAAGATGGGCAAGACCGCGGCCGGCGCCGTGTGGCTCGATGCGGAGATGCGGAGCCCCTACGATTACTGGCAGTTCTGGCGCAATACCGAGGACGGCGACGTCGTGCGCTTCCTCAAGCTGTTCACCACCCTGCCGCTGGACGAGATCAGCCGCCTTGCGGAACTCAAAGGCCAGGACATCAACGAGGCAAAGAAAGTGCTCGCCACCGAGGCGACCGCGCTCGTACATGGCCGCGACGCGGCTTCACAAGCGGAGGCAACCGCGCGGCAGACTTTCGAGGACGGGACGCTGGCGCAGTCGCTGCCGACGGTCGAGATTCCGCGCGGCGAGTTGGAGAGCGGCTACGGCGTGCCCGCGGCTTACGTCCACGCCGGACTGGTGGCGTCGAACGGCGAGGCCCGCCGGCAGATCAAGGGCGGCGGCCTCAAGGTCAACGACCTGACCGTGACCGACGAGCGTATGATGCTGACGCCGAAGGACCTGACGCCGGAGGGCGTGATCAAGCTCTCGCTGGGCCGCAAGAAGCACGTCCTCCTGAAGCCGGCGTGACCGGCTCGCCTCGGACCGCTCAAAGCAAAAGGGCGGGCCACCAGGACCCGTCCCTCGCCGTAATCGGAAAACAGCCGCGTCAGCGCTTGGAAAACTGGAACGAGCGACGGGCTTTCATCTTGCCGTACTTCTTGCGCTCGACGACGCGCGAGTCGCGGGTGAGGAAGCCGCCCTTCTTCAGCGCCCCGCGCAGGTCCGGCTCATAGCTCAGCAGCGCCTTGGAGATGCCGTGGCGCACCGCGCCGGCCTGGCCGGAGAGGCCGCCGCCCGACACCGTGCAGACGACGTCGTACTGGGTCTGGCGGTTGGCGGCGACCAGCGGCTGCTGGATCAGCATCCGCAGCACCGGCCGGGCGAAATAGATTTCCACCGTGCGGGTGTTGACGGTGATGGTGCCCTTGCCGGGCTTCACCCAGACCCGCGCGACCGCATTCTTGCGCTTGCCGGTGGCGTAGGCGCGACCCTGCTTGTCGAGCTTCTGGATGTATTTCGGGGCGGCCGGAGTCTCGGGCTTCATGCCGCCCAGGCTATCCAGGGACTGGAGGATTTCGGCCATGTCAGGCGGCTCTCGTGTTCTTGCGGTTCATGACGGCGATGTCGAGCGGCTCGGGCTTCTGCGCCTCGTGCGGATGGTCGGGCCCCGGATAGACCCGCAGGTTGCCCAGTTGGACGCGCGCGAGCGGCCCGCGCGGCAGCATGCGCTCGATCGCCTTTTCCACCACGCGCTCCGGAAACTTGCTTTCGAGGATGAACTTCGCGGTCCGTTCCTTGATCCCACCGATATAGCCGGTGTGGCGATAATAGACCTTCTGCTCGCGCTTGCGGCCGGTCAGGACTACCTTGCCGGCGTTGACGATGATGACGTTGTCGCCGTCATCGGCATGGGGCGTGTAAGTCGGCTTGTGCTTGCCGCGCAGCCGCATGGCGACGATCGTGGCGAGGCGGCCGACCACGAGGCCCGCGGCGTCGACGATGATCCATTTCTTCTCGATGTCGGCGGCTTTGGCCGAATAGGTTGGCATGGGTGTGTTCCGAAGGAATGACGGCCGGGCCGCCGATCTGCCGGTGTGGTACACGAGCCGATGCGGCACAGTCAACACCGAAACGAAGAAATTGTATCTGTTATATCAATATCTTACAAGAATGGTACTATATAACCTAAGAAATTATGCGCGTGACGGAATGGAATAGGTCGCTGTGGCGTGAGCCACCAACTCCTCATCGCCCTCGCTTCTGATCGCGATCTCGCCGACTGCAAGGCGCTTGCCCAGCTTGTGCAGGCGCGCATCGGCGATCAGGGGCCCCGGTGCGGGCTTCTTCAGGAAGTTGATGTTGAGGTTGGTGGTCACAGCGAGCGGCACCCACCCGATGGCGCCGAGGATCGCGATGTACATGCTGACATCGGCGAGCGCCATGAGGACCGGACCGGAAATCGTTCCCCCCGGCCGGAGCGCGCCGGGCCGGACATCGCGGCGCAGACGCGCCGTGCCGTGGCCGATCTCGACGATCGAGAGGCCGCTGCGTTCGTTGAAGGCTTCCGGGAAGTCCGCCCGCAGATGGACGAGCAGGTCTTCGATCGTGATGACGGCAGCAGCCACCCTCTCCCTCCTCTTCTCGACAGATTGATCGCCGTCCGTGTAGCGGAAACGGCGACAAGGATCGAGATCGGCCGCGGCATCCCGGCCTCACCCATCTTGCGTAGCGGACTCACGGAGTTAAGTATCCGGTTCCGTCTCCAGCCGTGGATCATGCGATGACCGTCGAATCCCTGGCCCGCCCCGCAGCGACCTCCGCGCCGATCCTGCTGCACGAGCATGCCGACGGGATCGCGACGCTCACGCTCAACCGGCCGGCGGCGCGCAACAGCCTGTCCGAGGCTCTTCTCGCAGCATTGCGCGACGCCCTGACGGACATCGCGAAGGACCGCTCCGTCCGCGCGGTGATCCTGACGGCCAACGGGCCGGTGTTCTGCGCCGGGCACGACCTCAAGGAGCTCAGCGCGGGACGCAGCAACGCCGATCGCGGCCGTGCCTATTTCGCATCGATCATGGAAGCATGCAGCGGCGTCATGCAGCAGATCATGACGCTGCCGCAGCCCGTCATCGCCTGCGTGCAGGGCACCGCGACCGCGGCAGGCTGCCAGCTCGTCGCAAGCTGCGATCTCGCGGTCACCTCCGCGGCGGCGAGGTTTGCCACCCCCGGCGTCAATATCGGCCTGTTCTGTTCGACGCCGATGGTCGCGCTATCGCGCAACGTGCCGCGCAAGGCGGCGATGGAGATGCTGCTCACAGGCGATCCCATCCCGGCCGACGAGGCATTGCGCATCGGGCTCGTCAACCGCGTGGTCGAGCCGGGGGCCGAGCGCGGTGCGGCGATCGCGCTTGCCGCCAAGATCACCGCAAAGTCGGCGCTGGTGCTGAAGATCGGCAAGGAGGCGTTCTACCGCCAGGCCGAGATGGGCCTCTCCGACGCCTATCACTATGCGTCGCAGGTGATGGTGGAGAACATGCTGGCGCGTGACGCCAAGGAGGGGATCGGGGCCTTCATCGAGAAGCGCAAACCCAGGTGGGAAGACCGGTGAACCACGACGCGTATCTCGACACGTATATCCGCGGCATCCTCAACACGGTGAAGACCATTGCCATGGTCGGCATCTCGCCGAAGGATAACCGGCCGAGCTATTTCGCGTTCAAATACCTGCTGGAGCGTGGCTACCGCATGATCCCGGTGAACCCGGGCCAAGCCGGCAAGGAGATCTTGGGCCAGAAGGTCTACGGCAAGCTCTCGGATATCGCCGAACCGGTCGACATGGTCGACATCTTCCGCGCGCCTCAGTTTGCGCCTGCGGTCGTGGACGAGGCGCTGGCGATGGCGCCGCATCCGCAGGTTATCTGGATGCAGCTCGGCGTGCGCAACGACGACGCGGCGGCGAAAGCGGAAGCCGCGGGCCTCAAGGTCGTGATGAACCGCTGCCCGAAGATCGAATACGGCCGGCTGTCCTCGGAGATATCCTGGATGGGCGTGAACTCGCGCACGCTAAGCTCAAAACGGGCGCAGCTCGGCAAGGGCATCCAGCGCATGTCGCTCAACCGCATCACCAGCGGTGGCGGCGCCACCGCCGCTACCGATCGCGCGATGAAGGCCGAGGACGCGGGCTGACCGCCTGGCGGCGCCACTCACGACCAAACGGGAAATCACGCCCGCGCTGCGGCGGCCGTTATTGCGGAACCGCCGCCGTCACGTCGATTTCTATCAGCATGCCCGGCCAGGCCAGTTGGTTGATGTTGAGAAAGGTGTGCGCCGGCAGCGTCTGGTCCTTGAACTCCTCGGTGCGGCATTTGCCGTAGTCTTCCCGCGCGCGGATGTCGGTGACGTAGGTCGTGATCTTGACCACATCCGACAGCTTGGCGCCGTGGAGGGCGAGCACCTTCTTGATTTTCTCGAAGGCGTATTTGCATTGGACGTAAGCGTCGCCCTTGTGAAGAATTGCGCCGTCTTTTTCCTCTTCCGATCCGACGCCCGCAAGGAAGATGAGCTTCCCGGGCCCGGTCACTGTTACGACCTCCGAGAACCTGCCCTTCGTCCAGTTGCCATAGTTGTAGACCTTCTTTTCGAACGTCTGAGCGTACGCCGCAACCGTGAGCGACCCGGCAATTCCGGACACGAGCGCAAGGGTCCTGAATATTCTCAGCATTCAATACTCCATCTTTGACTGGACTTGAGGCCACGATTTTCCGAGGGGGAGTCAAGCGGCTGGCGGCGCGTATCGTGCGACCACCAGCCGCCTTACGGCATGGCGCCTGGTTACGCCTCCCCGCCCGCGAACAGGCTCTTGCGGATGACGGCATGGATGCCCCAGTTGCCGTCCACCACCTGGGTGACGCCGAAATCGACCGCGATCGACATCAGGGAGATCGCCTCGTCCTCGGTGAGACCCTTGGTCGTCATCAGGAACGCGCGCATCTTGCGGAACGCGTCCGCAGCGCGAGGTCGATCGACGACTTGCTGTAGATGTCCTGCTGCGCCTTGTCGCCGAGTTCGGCGAGATAGTTGGCATAGCTGAAGCCATGCAGCAGCCACTCGTCCTGCGTCTCCAGAAGCGGATAGTCGAGGCCCTCCAGCGACGTGCCGCCGAGCGATGCCTTCTTGTGCACGATGAGCTGGAACGTGCCGGTGAGCGAGCACTCGATCGCCGTGCCGCACATCTCGGAATCGCCCTGCGACGCATGCGGAATCGCCGACCGAAAGCAACGCGCCCGGCACCGCGACCGGATAGTACATCGTCGCGCCCTTGCCGATGCGCCAGTTGTCGATGTTGCCACCGAAGTAACCCGGCGGGATCGAGTCCACCATGTCCGCCTCCTTCGGCGCCACGCCGAGCACGCCGAAATGCGGGCGGATCGGAATGCGCACGTTCTTCAGGATGCCGTGGTTCTCCTTGATGGTGGTGTGGTCCACCGGCACGCCAGGATAGTCGATGGTCTTGTGCACCACGCCGAAGGGATCGGTCTGCGGCGTCCAGTGGAAGTTGTAGACGGCCTTGGCCCAGTTGCGCTCGACCGGTGGCATCGATCTCGTAGATGGTGACGACCTCGCGCGGCTTGGGCTCGGTGAGAAGCTCCTTGTAGTGGAAGCCCCACCACGCGGCGGCGTTGCTGCCGAACGCCTTGCCGACATATTGCGGATTGGCGGACGGACGCGGCTTCACGTCCATGATCCGCACTTCCAGGATGTCGCCGGGCTCGGCGCCGCGCACGAAGACCGGCCCGGTGCAGATGTGCACGCCGAAGCCCTCGCCGGCACCACGCCCCATCAGCGTGCCGTCGATCGGACCGGCGCCACGGCGGTTCACGCCCTTCTTATCCTTGCTCCAGAAGAACACGCTCTCCGCGCCGGGGTCGCCTTTCACCATGCGCTCGGCGTCGTCGTTGGCGTGGTGGGTGAGTGCCTCGATGGTGACGTAGTCGCCGGAATCCACCTCGAGTTGTGGCTTTAGCAGCTTGCTGAAATAGCCCCAATGCACGGTGTCCGCGGTTGCCGGCAGATAATGGTGGTTGGGCCGGCCCTGCCGCGCTCCCACCGTCTGTGCCTGGACCGGCGTCACGACCGCGCCTCCCGCTGCGAGCGCCGCCGCGCCGCCGCCGGCCGCGAAGGCGCTCTTCAGGAAGCCACGCCGCTCGACATCGAGATCGTCAAGCAGCCGCTTCCGGTGAAGCTCGAATTGAGGGCAATTATGATCGTCGCCTGCACACATTGTCGCATTCCCCCGTGGTCAATGACTGCGCCGAGCCGCCGTCGTGCCGCGCAGCCGGCATCGAAGCAAAGCCTGGGCCAGAGACGAAAGCAACGGATGATGCGCCTCAAGCGAGACGAATATGCCGCGCCCTGATCCGTGCCGAGCAGAGCCGTTCCGTCGTGAAAAAAGCTCATGGCCGCGTCCTTGACGTGCCGGGCGCGTCCGATAAACGAATTGGGATAACCGCGGACCGGCGACCGGTCCCTGCAGGAGGACCGGCCAATGACCGAGCGCATCCCGGGATTTTCGACGCTTGCCATCCACGCCGGCGCCCAGCCCGATCCGACGACCGGCGCGCGCGCGACGCCGATCTACCAGACCACGTCCTTCGTGTTCGAGGACGTCGATCACGCGGCTTCGCTGTTCGGCCTGCAGACGTTCGGCAACATCTACACGCGCATCGGCAACCCGACCAACGCGGTGCTGGAGGAGCGCGTCGCCGCGCTCGAAGGCGGCACGGCGGGCTTGGCGGTCGCATCCGGCCATGCCGCGCAGGTGCTGGTCATGCATTGCCTGATGCAGCCGGGCGACGAGTTCGTCGCCTCCAAGAAGCTCTATGGCGGCTCGATCAACCAGTTCAACCACGCCTTCAAGAAGCTTCGGCTGGAACGTGGTGTGGGCCGACCCCGACGACATCTCGACCTTCGAGCGCGCGATCACGCCGAAGACCAAGGCGATCTTCATCGAGTCGATCGCCAATCCCGGCGGCGTCATCACCGACATCGACGGCGGTCGTCGAAGATCGCCAAGCAGGCCGGCGTGCCGCTGATCGTCGACAACACCCTGGCGACGCCCTACCTGTGCAAGCCGATCGACCACGGCGCCGACATCGTCGTGCACTCGCTCACCAAATTTCTCGGCGGCCACGGCAACTCGATCGGCGGCATGATCGTCGACGCCGGCACCTTCAACTGGTCGCGCGAAGACCGCTATCCGATGCTGTCGCAGCCGCGGCCGGAATATAACGGCATCGTGCTGCACGAGACCTTCGGCAATTTCGCCTTCGCGATCGCCTGCCGCGTGCTGGCGCTGCGCGACATCGGGCCGGCGCTGTCGCCGTTCAACGCGTTCCTGATCCTCACCGGCATCGAGACGCTGCCGCTGCGCATGCAGCGCCACTGCGACAACGCGCTGGCGGTCGCGACATGGCTCGCCGACCATCCCAAGGTCGCCTGGGTCAGCTATCCGGGCCTGCCCGGCGACCGCTATCACTCGCTGGCACAAGAAATACGTGCCCAAGGGCGCGGGCGCCGTCTTCACCTTCGGCCTCAAGGGCGGCTACGACGCGGGCGTCAAGCTCGTGTCGAACGTCAAGCTGTTCTCGCATCTCGCCAATATCGGCGACACGCGCTCGCTGATCATCCATCCGGCCTCGACCACGCACCGCCAGCTCACCGACGCGCAGAAGATGCAGGCCGGCGCCGGGCCGGACGTGGTGCGCCTCTCGATCGGCCTCGAGGACGACGAGGACATCATCGCCGACCTCGAGCAGGGGCTGCAGGGCGCGTAGGACGCCTCAGCGCGACGCGAGCGCGGCCGTTCGGATCGGCGCCTCGACGCGGCGCGCCGCGAGCCGTTGCGGCATGGACCGCGACGATCGTGAGCACCACGATCGCCATCGCCTGATGCGCGAGCGCGAGCGATCGGCACCTCGTGCAGCAGCGTCACGATGCCAAGGGCGGCCTGCAACGTGACCGCCACCGCGAGCATCGCGCCGAATCACAGCCGGTCCCGCGCATCGTCGCGCATCGCATCGATGGCATGCAGCAACGACGGCGATCCAGATCGCATAGGCCATCATGCGATGGTCGAACTGCACGGTCAGCGGGTTCTCGAAGACGTTCCGCCACCACGGCTGGAGCGAACAGCAGGTCCGCGGACGGCGGAACAAGATGGCCGTCGATCAGCGGCCAGGTGTTGTAGATCAGCCCGGCGCGCAGACCCGCGACCAGCGCGCCGAGATAGATCTGCGCCAGCACGAGGACGACCAGAACGCCAGCGCGCTGACGCGGATGCGCGCGGGGCCTCGCCGAACAGGCGCGGTCCCGCGCGAGCCGCGCGTCCACACCATCGCGACAAGATCACGCAGGCGAGCATCAGGTGGATCGCGAGCCGGTATTGCGAGACGTCGACGCGTTCGCTCGAGTCCCGAGGCCACCATCCACCAGCCGACCGCGCCCTGCAGCGCGCCGAGCCCGAAGATCGCCCACAGACGGCCGCGCAACCGCTCGGCCGATCCAGCCCCGCCACAGGAACCACAGGAACGGCAGCAGGAACACCGACGCCGATGAAGCGGCCGAGCAGACGGTGCGTCCATTCCCACCAGAAGATGGTCTTGAACTCGGCGAGCGTCATGCCGCGGTTGACGCTGCTGGTATTGCGGGATTGTCTTGTACTTGTCGAACTCGGCCTGCCACGCGCTCTCGGACAGCGGCGGCAGCGTCCCCGGTCACCGGCTTCCATTCGACGATCGAAAGCCCGGATTCGGTCAGCCGCGTCGCGCCGCCGACCAGCACCATGGCGAAGATCAGCGCCGCGACGGCCAACAGCCAGACGCGGATGGCGCGGTCGCGGGTTTCGGTTGAGGTGGACGTGCCGGACATGCAGGATTTCGAGGTTTTGCGTCGCCGCGCGGACCATATAGACGGGGCCGGGCGGCGGCAAAGGCCGTATCGCCGCAACGGACCGCATGAAAATCCGCACCCGCAAACTCGTCGGAACCATCCTGCTGTTCGTGCTCGTCATTCGTGGGCGCTGCTCGCGATGGCGTTCGCGCAGTTCGCGCTGGCGTCGGTCGACGGCTTCGTCGCGGCGGTCTTCTATGTGGTCGCGGGGCTCGGCTGGGTCCTGCCCGCGATGCCGCTGATCAGCTGGATGTCGCGGCCGGACCGCGAGCCGACGGCGTAGCGCCGGACGCTTCACGCCGCGTCGACGCGCCGGAAGCGGTTCCAGATGCCGGTCGCGGCGCCGGACAGCAGCACCTTGACGTAGCGCAGCTGCTGGTACTCGCCGTTGAGCGAGATGCGCGGCAGCGCCGTCAGATGCTCGCGGTGCTCGGGAAACAGCACGCCCGGCCGCGTCGTCACCGCGGTCTTGAAGCCGAGTTCGGCCGCGAGCCGGAACTCGCGCGGCCCGGCCGATGTCGGATCGCCGACCGGATAGGCGAAATGCGCGCGGCCGCATGCCGAGCGCGGCCTCGATGATCGCCGCGCCGTTCCTCATCTCGGAACGCGCCGCCGCGTCGCTCGACCTTGCGCAGCATGACGTGATTGACCGTATGCGCGCCGATCGTCACCAGCGGGTCGGCGGCGAGTTCGCGCGATCTCGGGCCAGGTCATGCACAGGTCGTCGCAGAACGCCGCCATGGTCGACGCCGTAGCGCGCCGCAGAGATCGCGCACCGCCGCACGCAGATCTCCTCGTTCGGTCGCAAGCGAACGCAGCCACCAGTAGATGTGCTCGAACGCCTCGTATTTTTCGCCGTCGATGCGGCAGTCGAAGCTGCGGTCCGCGCCATCCATCGACAGCGCGATGCGGTCTTGGCGCGCGATCACCGCTTCGAGCGCGAGCCACCACAATTCGCCGAGCCGGTCGGGAAAGCTGGTCGGGACGTAGATCGCGAACGGCACATCGATGCCTCCGCAGGATCGGATAGGCGTATGTCCAGATTGTCGCGATAGCCGTCGTCGAAGGTGAGGCACACGAAGCGGCGCCAGAACGTCGCGCTCGGACCAGCCGGCGGTGCATCTCGTCGAGCGTCACGAGGTCGATGTCGGCGCGCCGCAGGCGGACGATCACCTCCTCCAGGAAGTCCGGCGTGACCTCCAGCAGCCGGTTGGGCTGGAACGCATCCCCGCGCGCGGGCCGCACGTGATGCAGCGTCAGGATCGCGCCGACGCCGCCGACGAACGGCTTGCAGCACGAGATGCGCGCCGGTGAAATACAGCGCCTCCAGGCCGGTCCGGATGACGGCTTTCTTCCGGCCGGTCGCCACGTCCACCTACCCTGCGCTGTGGCGGCCTCAGGCCGCCGCCGTATCCAGCGCCTCGATGTCGTCGGGCGCGGCGGCTTGTCGACGAACATCGCGACGTCGGCAAAGCCGGCGGCGGCCAGGTGTTCGCGCGCGCGGCCTTGGCAACATCGTCTGGAACATCGGCGGTGACCAAGATGGCCTGCTTCGCGAGGCGGGCGATCCGCTCCACCGGGAGGTCCGGCAGCGCGCCGGCATCGATGACGACATGATCGTAGGTGCGCGCCAGCGCATCGACCGCGATGGCGAGACGGTCCGACGACAGGATCGCCACCGGGTCCACCGACGCGCGCCCGGCCCCGACGAGATGCACGCGCGAATGACGGTCGCGCGTGATGATCTGGCCGGAACGACGCGGTGCCGCGCATCAGATCGGAAAGGCCGGGCGCACGCGGGTCGGTCGAGATCGCCGCAAGGTTCGGCGCGGTCGAGCGAGAGATCGATCAGGACGACCCGGCGATCTGCGGCGAGCGCGCGGGCGAGCGCGACTGCCGTGCTCGTGGTGCCGACGTTGCGGCCGGTGCCGATGACGGCACGCGCCGCCCGGCATCGCCCGCACGGCGCAGGCCGTCGACTAGTCGCGGTCGATGGAGTCACGCGCCGCGGCTGGCGATCCAGCGTCGCAGGTCGCCTTGCGACGGCGCCTTCCGACACCAGTGTCGGTCAGGCGTCGTCCTCAGGCACGGCGAAGTGCTCCTGCGCCGCCTCGGCCTTCAGCCATCGTGTGCCGGCAAGGCGCGGGATAGCCGCGCTCACAGCTTGGCTCGGTAGCGTGCCGGAGCGACGGCCTCGACCGGCTCGGCCGATTCCACATAGCCGCCTGACCGATAGACATTGCCGGCCAGCAGCTCGCCGGTGGTGACGAAGCCGATCGCGATCAACAGCGTCGCCAGCGTCGCGATCAGCACGATCGGCAGCTTCTTGGGGAAATACGGCGTATTGGACACCGCGGCGCGCGAGATGATGCGCGCATCGCCGGCAGCGCGCCGAGGCTGTCGCGCGCCGTCGCCTCGCGATACTTGGCGAGATAGGATTCGAGCAGGTCGCGCTGCGCCTTGGCTTCGCGCTCGAGCGCGCGCAGCTCCACGTCCTGCCCGTTGGTGGAGGTCGCCTGGCGCTTGAGCTGGTCGAGGCTGGCTGAGCGACTCGAGCCGCGCGCCGGCGATGCGGGCGTCGTTCTCGAGCGAGCGCGACAAGTCGCTCCGCCTCGCCGCGGATCTGGCGGTCGAGGTCGGCGATCTGCGCCTTCAGCTCCTTGATGCGCGGGTGGTTGTCGAGCAGCGTCGAGGACTGCTCGGCGAGCTGCGCGCGCAGGGTGACGCGCTGCTCGGACAGCCGGCGGATCAGCTCGGAATTGATGATGTCCGCGGATTCGATCGGCTGGCCGGACTTGAGCATCTCGCGGATGGCCTTGGCCTTGGATTCGGCATCGGCCTTCTGCGAGCGCGCGACGCCGATCTGCGAGTTGAGCTCGCCGAGCTGCTGGTTCGACAGCGAGGTGTTGTTGGTGCCGACGAACAGGTTGGATCTTGGAGCGGAACTCCTCGACCTTGGCTTCGGCCTCGGCGACCTTGCTTGCGCAGCCCTTCGATCTCGCCGGCGAGCCACTGGCTCGCGACGCGGGTCTGGTCCTGCTTTGCCGTCTGCTGGAGCGCGAGATAGGCCTCCGCCACCGCGTTGGCGACGCGTTCGGCGAGCTCCGGATCGGCCGACTGGAACTCGACGGCGATGACCCGCGACTTGTCGACCGGAATAGGCGGTGAGGCGCTCGTTATAGGCCTCCAGCACCCGCTCCTCCGGCGTCATCGTCAGCGGATCCTTGGCGAGGCCGACCAAGGTCAGCACGTGCCGCAGCGGCGAGATGCCGCGCAGCACGGGATCGAATTCCGGCAGTTCGCCGAGCTTGAGATCCTTGATCACCTGGCGGGCGAGGTCGCGCGAGAGCACGAGCTGGACCTGGCTGGTCACCGTCTCCTGGATCGATCGTGCGGTCGCGGTCGCCCCTGCTTCTCGGCCTCCGGACGCAGGAAGACGTTCTCGCGGCCTTCGATCAGGATGCGCGCTTCCGACTTGTACTTGGGCGTGACCAGGTTGACGCCGGCAAAGGCGATCGCCGCGACGACCAGGGTCGGCAGGATCACCCACCACTTCTTGCGCCACAGCGCGCGGCCGACGGCGCCGAAGTCGAGCTCGTCTGCCGCGTGTGGCCTCGCTCTGCACGATCATCGTACCAACTCCAAGCAACGACACAGCGTACGCGAATTCAACGCGAACGCAGGGCACATTTACAACAAGTCTGGCGATGAGAACTCATTAGGGTTGATGTCGCGTTAATTGCGACGTGTTTGTTGGAAGTTATTGTTTGTTAACCATGCCCGGCGTTAATCGCCGTGCTGGTTCTCCTTCCACGCGAGCCGTGTATGTCGCCCCGCCGTCTCCTGGTTCTTGCTTTGGCCGTCGCGCTCGCGGCGTCGGGCTGCGCGCGCCGCGCCGCCGTCATGACGCCGGTCGCCGAGCCGATCGTTGCCATGCCGCTCGCCATGGCGCCCGAGGATGCGCCCTACACCGCTCGATTCCGGCGACAAGCTGCGCATCGTCGTGTTCGGCCAGGAGGGCCTTATCAGCATCTACGCGGTCGACGCCTCGCGGCAGCATCACCATGCCGCTGATCGGCGCCGTGCACGCGCGCGGCAACACGCCGGCCGGTCTTGCCAAGACGATCGCCGACAAGCTGCGCCAGGGCTACATCCGCGAGCCGCATGTCGCGGTCGAGATCGAGACCTACCGGCCGTTCTTCATCCTCGGTGAGGTGACGACTGCCGGGCCAGTATCCTTACGTGCCCAACATGACGGTGGAGAATGCCGTCGCGATCGCCGGCGGCTTCACGCCCCGCGCGCAACGCAAGACCGTGACGCTGAGCCGCCACATCGACGGCATCCCGACCCGCGGTCCGGTGCCCAACATCGCGCCGGTGCGGCCAGGCGACACCATCATCGTCGCCGGAACGCTGGTTCTGACACCGATGCCCCCGCACCCGGGTGGATCGCTGAATATCCTCCACGTCTTCCGGGCTCCCGTCGGCGGCCTGTTCCGCCACGTCGTCGACCTGGTGCGCGGCCAAGCGGCACGCGGCCATCGCGTCGGCGTCATCGCGGATTCCACCACTGGCGGCGAACGCGCCGAGACGACGCTTGCGGCGCTGTCGCAGAGCCTTTCGCTCGGCCTCACCCGCGTGCCGATGAGCCGGCAGGTGGGCACGAGCGACGTCGGCGCGGTCCGGCACGTCGCGGCGCGGCTCGCGGACACGAAGGCCGATGTCGTGCATGGCCACGGCGCCAAGGGCGGCGCCTATGCGCGACTGACGCGCGGCAGCGCGATCCGCGTCTACACACCGCACGGCGGCAGCCTGCATTACGGTTGGAACTCACCGGTCGGCTTCCTCTATCTCACGGCTCGAACGCGCGATGATGCGCCGCACCGACCTGTTCCTGTTCGAAAGCGCGTACGGGCGCGAGCGTCTTTAACGGCAAGGTCGGCAAACCATCCGGGCTGATTCGCGTCGTGCATAACGGCGTCGCCCAGGGCGAATTCGAGCCGGTGCCGCCGGCACTCGACGCACGCGACCTCGTTTTCGTCGGCGAGCTGCGCCTGCTCAAGGGCGTCGACGTCTTGCTCGATGCGATCGCGCTGCTGGCGGGACAAGGACGCGCCGTCACAGCCACAATCGTCGGCGATGGCCCCGACAAATCCGATTTCACCGACCGCGCGGAGCGGCTTGGGCTTTCCGGCACCGTCCATTTCGCCGGCGCCATGCCGGCGCGGACGGCCTTTGCGCGGGGTCGCGTGCTGGTCGTGCCGTCGCGGGCGGAATCCTTGCCCTATATCGTGCTGGAGGCCGGCGCCGCCGGACTTCCGATGATCGTGAGCCGGGTCGGCGGCGTGGGCGAGATCTTTGGCGATGAAGCCGGTCTGGTCGCGCCGGGCGATCCGATCGCGCTCGCCCGGTCGATCGCCGTTGCCCTGGACGACCCCGAAGGCGAAAAGGCCGCCGCGGCGCAACTCCGTGAGCGGATACGCAGCGGCTTTTCCGCCGACGTCATGACCGATGCCGTGCTCACCGCCTATGGCGAGGCGCTGGACGCTCGGCAAAGTTAACAAATCCCGAAACTTCCCCGTTCCGCCCTAAGCTTTTCTTGAACCTTTTGCGCTAGCTCTCGGGAGCGTCGGCCTGCGGCCGTCGCGTCCCTGTGTCGCGTAAATGTGTGTGTGAGCCATGTATGAGTTCGACGCTCGCAAGATGATGAGCGCCGCACCGGCCGTCGCGGGATCCGCCGCCGCGATGCCGATGCCGTCCCGTGTGCGCGAATTGTCGAAAGAGGCCCTGCAGGTCGCCGCCGAGCCGCTCATGCCGGCCTATTCGCCGATCGTGTTGTCCGGCATCGTGCGCATCGTCGAGTTCTGCCTGATTGCCCTGATCGGCATCGCCATCCAGCTCATCTACGTGTACCCGACCTACGGCTTCGAATGGTATTATCTCGGCGCGAACCTGGTGATCGCCGTCCTCGCGGTCATCGCCTTCCAGGCCGCCGATATCTACGACATCCAGGCGTTCCGCAGCCCGGCCAGCCAATTGACCCGGCTTGGCGTCGCCTGGAGCGTGGTCTTCCTTCTGGCGATGGGGATCGCCTTCTTCGCCAAGTTCGAAGGCATGTTCTCGCGCGTGTGGCTCGCCGGAAACTATCTCGTGGGCTTCGCCGCGCTCATCGGCCTGCGGCTCGTCCTGTCCGGCTTGGTCAGGCACTGGACCCGGGAGGGCCGGCTTGCCCGCCGCGCGGTCGTGGTCGGCGGCGGCGAGGCCGGCGAGCAACTGATCGAGGCGGTGAACGCGCAGTCCGATTCCGACGTGCGCATCGTCGGAATGTTCGACGACCGTGGCGACAACCGTTCGCCGACCGCCGTGGCCGGCCAGCATAAGCTGGGCACGGTCGACGACCTCGTGGAGTTCGCGCGGCGCACGCGCGTCGACCTCGTCATCTTCTCGCTGCCGATCTCGGCCGAGATCCGCATCCTGCAGATGCTCAAGAAGCTGTGGGTCCTGCCGGTCGACATCCGCCTCGCGGCGCATTCCAACAAGCTGCGCTTCCGGCCGCGCTCCTATTCCTATATCGGCACCGTGCCGGTGCTCGACGTCTTCGACAAGCCGATCACCGACTGGGACGTCGTCATGAAGTCCCTGTTCGACCGGGTGGTCGGCGGCCTTCTCCTGCTCGCCGCCGCCCCGGTCATGGCGATCGTCGCGCTTGCGATCAAGCTCGACAGCCGCGGGCCGGTCTTCTTCAGGCAAAAGCGCTATGGCTTCAACAACGAGCTGATCGAGGTCTACAAGTTCCGCTCGATGTATGTCGACCAGTGCGACGCCACCGCCTCCAAGCTCGTCACCAAGGGCGATTCCCGCGTCACCAAGGTCGGCCGCTTCATCCGCAAGACCTCGCTTGACGAGCTGCCGCAACTCATCAACGTCGTCGTCAAGGGCAACCTGTCGCTGGTCGGCCCGCGGCCGCACGCGGTCCACGCCAAGGCCGTCAACCGCCTCTATGACGAGGCGGTCGACGGCTACTTCGCCCGCCACCGCGTCAAGCCCGGCATCACCGGCTGGGCGCAGGTCAACGGCTGGCGCGGCGAGACCGACACGCAGGAGAAGATCCAGCAGCGCGTCGAGCACGACCTCTATTACATCGAGAACTGGTCGGTGCTGTTCGACCTCTATATCCTCGGTGCGACGCCCTTCGCGCTCGCCAAGAGCGAAAACGCCTACTGATGGCGATCACCGCAACCGCAGACTTCTCTCCCGCGCATGCGCCGCAAATGCGGCGCTCGCTCGAGATGCTTCGTGGCGCCCTGCTCTGGCTCACCGGCCTGTCCGGTGCCTTCGTTTTCGTGGAGCCCAGCCCCTACGAGATCACGGCACTCCTCACCATTCTCGTCTTCGCAGCGAGCGGACTGGCGTTGCGCGCCCGCATGATGCCGCTCGCCGGCGTGCTCGTGCTCTACAATCTCGGCTTCGCCATCGCGGTGATCCAGGTCCTCGACCGGCCGAAGACCCTGCTGTGGGTTCTGGTCTCCGCGTTCATGGCAATGAGCACGCTATTTTTCGCCGCGATGCTGGGCACCAATACCGAAGCGCGGCTCAAGCTGCTGATGCGTGGCTACACGGCTGCCGCCGTGGTCGCGGCGCTCGCCGGAATCGTCGGTTACTTCCATCTCCTGCCGGGCGTTTCCGACATCTTCCTGCTTTACGACCGGGCCCGCGGCACCTTCAACGATCCCAACGTGCTCGGCGCTTTCCTGGTGCTTCCTGCCCTGCTGGCGTTTCAGCGGGTGCTGGCGAGCCGCCTCGTCGACGCCGTCCGCGCCGCGTTGCTTTTGCTTGTGCTGGTCTTGGGACTGTTCCTGTCGTTCTCGCGCGGCGCCTGGGGCCAGCTTGCATTCTCCGCCCTGCTGATGATGGCGCTGACCTTCGTCACCAGCCGCTCGCCGCGCGAGCGGCTGCGCATCGTCCTGTTCGCCGTGCTCGGAGCGATGGTGCTCGCCGCCCTGCTCGCCGCGCTGCTGTCGATCGACCAGGTCGCCAGCCTCTTCAAGGAGCGCGCCGCGCTGGAGCAGAGCTATGACGCCGGCCCGACCGGCCGCTTCGGCCGCCATGTGCTCGGCTTCCTGCTGGCGCTTGATTCGCCGCTCGGAATCGGGCCGCTGCAGTTCCACACCATCTTCCCCGAAGACCCGCATAACGCCTATCTCAACGCATTCATGTCAGGCGGATGGCTGTCGGGCATCGCCTACCTGACGATGGTCGGCGTCACCCTGATCATGGGCCTGCGCTTCGTATTCGTCGCTGCGCCGTGGCGCGCGACCTACATCGCGGTCTATTCCGCCTTCGTCGGCGTCGCCTTCGAGAGCGCCATCATCGACACCGACCACTGGCGCCACTATTTCCTGATCCTCGGCGTGCTGTGGGGCCTGATGGCGGTGTCGCGGTCCCATCAGGTGGCGCGACGCCGGCTCGCGCTGGGGCCGGCAAACGCCCTCGCCCGCCCTGCCGGCACGGGCCTTGCGCGCATCTCCCCAGCATCGTAGATCATCGCCACCGTGGCGGGACGTAGCGCAGCCCGGTTAGCGCACTAGTCTGGGGGACTAGGGGTCGCGAGTTCAAATCTCGCCGTCCCGACCATTTCCTTATTGAATTCAGACGCTTTAGCGCATGAGGCGCCGAGGTCTCTTTTTCAAAAAGAGAACATTCGGGCGCAAAAGTCCCGAGACGGGCGCAAAAAGTCCCGAGGAAGTCCCGAGGCGCGTTCGCGAGACGTTCACCCCGCCGTCCACTACATCGGCTTCCGCGATGACCGCTACTGGAACGCCTTCCGCATTTGGGGTGGGCCTCGGCTCATTCATCGTTGGTGGGACCGCAGAGCTCGGCGCGAGATCGGCGACGACGACATCGTGATCTTTGCCGATGGCGACTGGCGACAGGAGCCCAGGCCGTTCAACGCGCCGGACATCGACGAGGGGACGCCAAAATGAGCGGTGAAGCAAAAACGCATTCCCAGCGGGAGAGGCCTTCTAACCACGGCAAGATTCTCGGCCACGCGCTGGCATTAATCGCGATGGCTGGGCGTCGGGACGCGCCGTTCGAGCTTCCTGATATGTGCGCTACGTGCGCCTTTCGGGAAGGCTGCATGACCAATCAAATGGCCGCCACTGGGAAGGTGGCCCTCGATTGCGTTCTTGGCATCGACAAGGATCTGTTCGCTTGCCACCACGGCATGAAGGACGGATCACCCAGCAAGATATGCGTGGGTTATGTGGCCGCACGGTTGGCCCCGTGGTCGATCATGGTCGAAATCCTGAACACGCTCAAGGCCGATCTTGATGAACGGCCCGACACAGACGAAGTCCGCGCTGCATTCGACGCGTGGCTCGATGAAGTCGATCCCCAGCGCAAGATGAATGATTACGAACTCGCGCGCGCCTACACGAAGCGATCCCCTTCCCCCGGCTTCCGGGACGCGGGAGGCGGGCGATGGCGCGACCGCGTGCGCAATCACGAGGAGGAATTGAAGTGAGCAAGATCGTCGCATTCATCCGGGAGTCGAACCTGATCGAAGGGATCGACCGCGAGCCGACGGCTGAGGAAATTGAGGCCGCCGGCACCTTCATGTGGCTGAGTGAGATTTCAGTCGACGCGGTGAGCAGGCTTCAGGCCGTTTTCGCACCCGGCAATCCGTTGCGGAACAAGGCCAGCTTGAACGTTCGCGTCGGCAACTACATCGCACCGATCGGTGGACCGCTCATTGTCGAACAGCTCGACGCCATCATTTTCGACGCGGCGACGACGGACGATCCATGGAAAGTGCACGTCGCCTTTGAAATGCTTCACCCCTATATCGACGGGAACGGACGTACGGGCCGCATGCTGTGGGCTTGGCAGATGCACCGGCTTGGGCGCGATCCATTCGCGCTGTCCTTTCTGCACCGTTTTTATTACCAGACGCTGGAGCACGGACAGTGACCACGCCATGCGAGCACGGCGAACCCCTGCAACGTCGCGCGCGGAAGCGCCCTTCACCCCTCAACGAAAACCGTCGCCTCGTCAGCCGGCCGGCGCTCCACCGACATGGCCCGGGAGCCGCAGGCGACGCACACCAGCTTGCGGGACACCGCGGCCATCGATGCGTCGGGGGGCAACCCTGCCCGCACCAGCGCCACCGGAATCGACCACGCCCCGGTGACGGCACCGCAGGCAGGTGACGCAGATCACGGTGGCGGGCTGGACCATCCCCTCTATGGTAGAGCCCTTACCATTTCGCGGAGGTTTAGACTTTGGCAAAGAGCGCGGGCGCCTGGGCTACGCCTCTCACCCGGGCGATCGGCGTCAAGGACGGACCAGAACTGCGCACGTTGGCGGATGCTAGGACCTATGTCGTTGCCCTGCCGAAGGACGACGCTGACCGCAACGCATGGCAGAACGCCGTGGCCCGGATGCTGGAGGCAGCGGAAGGAGGGTCTGCCGACGCCGCCACCGAGGCAATCGAGGGCGCCTTGTTTCTACAAGCTCGCCTACGACTGTGATTGGCACCATCAAATGCAAAAAACCCCGCCACCCTTTCGGGCAGCGGGGGCAAGGCGGCGGGCATGACCGTCAGCAGGAGGCGGTGACCTTGGGCGGCGGCCGGCGTGATGTAATCTTCTCCTTTGGTCTCGGTCCACCCCATCCCAACTTGTCAAGCTGGCGGTCATTGTACTACGTAATGGTTGTCCTCAGAGATTCTCTCCCCAATGAACCATGCCACCCGGCGGCCGATCTACGAGAAGATCGAAGCTGAGCGCGGTACGAAAGTCGTAGCGCTTGTCACCGGCGAGCGGTTGGGATGGCAAACGCAAATTGCGGCAGATGCGATCGGCCCGTTCGTTTCGATCCTCGATGAGATTGGACCAACGCCGAAGCTATCTCTTGTGCTTGATACGACCGGTGGCCACACGTCTGCGGCTTGGCGTCTGATCAACCTTCTGCGGTCGTTCGGTGACCATCTTGAGGTCGTAATTCCGACCAAGGCGATGAGCGCCGGAACGCTCATGTCTTTGGGCGCCGATCTGATAGTCATGACGAAGCAGGCGGCGCTCGGTCCAATCGATCCCAGCCTTGACAACCACCCTCTATCGCCAGAGATCACTCTTCCGACCGGGCAAAAGGCACGGGTCCCACTAAGCGCGGAGGCCGTCAGGGGCTATCTTGATGAGGTCAAGAAGTGCGTTGCCGATCCGATTGGAATGGCCAGCGTGTGGGTCCACCTTGCCAGCATCATTCATCCCGTGGTCCTCGGCGACATCTTTCGTCTCGGCGGCCAAATCCGCGCGATGGCAACGGAGCTCATAAAAAACCAAGTGACCGATCCCGAAAAACAGAGCGCTATCATACAGTTGCTCTGTTCTGATTCTGGCAGTCACGACTACACGATCAATAGGCGCAAAGCAGGCGACCTTGGCCTTAAGGTCGAGAAGCCGACCTCCGCGCTTTACGGGTTGTTAACCGAGATCAACAAGTCATATAACTCCGAACTCAAGACTTTCGAGCCGTTTTCCCCCCAATCGGTCCTCGCCGGCCCGGATTTCGGGAACTACGTTTTGGTTCGCGGCTTGATCGAAAGCGTAGATGCGTCGTACGGGTACGTGTCTGAAGGCCAACTGTCACGGGGACCGAACGGTGATCTTATAGATCAAAGATCGTTCGAAGGATGGAGGAGGCTGCCATGAAGATCACGTCTGACGCGAGCGGCATCTACCGTGCTTCAGCGGATGCCCCACGCCTTTCGCAGACCAGCGGCGCGCCAAGTTCTTATCTTGCCGACGCTGCCGACCCGTCCAGCAACGTGTTTGGCCGTGCCGGCACGTTCGCCGACGCGACCAAAGCCCCCCGGCGGGACGATAGGCTTTCGCGCTTCAATTCCAAACTTCGCTGAACTTTCAGAACACCTGGTTGACCATCAGCGCCGCGGTCGCCAGCAAGGCCGCCCCGACGCACATGCAGGGCCGGCCGGCCGGTTAGTGCGCGTTCAGCGTGCGCCTACGGTGAAGACGATCGGCGCCGTCTCCCCGACTGAAATCCCAGAAAAGAAAAAAGCCGCCCGGAATGGGCGGCAATGGTGAGGAGGGCTCAACCAGTTGCCCGGTTGAGCCCTTGATCTTGGGGATGGCAAGCGCGGGGCCAGGTTGTCCAGCCAACGCCCCGAGGGTGCAAGTCCCTCCATCTCCACCGTTTCAGTCCTCTCCGCGCCGACGGAGAGTAGGAAGGTCCCCGCCAAGGGAAAGGGACCGGGAGCGAGGCCGCCCTCACGGCATGGGGGCGGCCGACTCTTCCTTTAACAGATATGCCGGAATCGGTCTAGGGTCCGGACCCATAAAACGGTTCCATCGGCTCTGAGTTTGTGATTCACGGTCTCTGACAGGAGGCCGCCCATAAGTCGCGATTGCTTTTGGCTGACGAAGGAACAGTTCGCTCGGCTCAGTCCGCTTCTGCCGAACGATACGCGCGGCAAGCCTCGGGTCGATGATCGGCGGGTGATCAGCGGCATCATCCACGTGCTGAAGTCCGGAGGGCGCTGGATCGATGCGCCGGAGGTCTATGGTCCGCGCAAAACACTCTACAATCGCTTCGTGCGCTGGGCGGCGAAGGGCATATGGGTGGACATCTTCCACGCACTCGCCGCGACCGGCGGGCCTCCTGCGCAGGTCCTGATCGATAGCTCGGCCGTGAAGGCGCACCGATGCGCATCTGGCGGCAAAGGGGGGAACATCGGCAGGCCATCGGCCGATCGCGCGGCGGACGCACCACGAAAATCCATGCTCTGACCGACGCCGAGTGCCGTCCCGTCGCGTTCCTGCTGACCGGGGGGCAGATCGCCGATTGCACCGCCGGGGCGGTTTTGCTCGAAGAGATGCCACGCTCCGCGATCCTGCACGGCGACAAGGGTTATGACAGCGATGCCATCCGCAGACAGGTCGAGGCAAAGGGCGCGATGCCGAACATCCCGCCCAAGGCAAACCGACGCTGGAAGAATTGCTTCTCGCCCGTCCTCTACCGAAGCCGCAACGCCATCGAGCGCATGTTCTGTCGCCTCAAGGACTTCCGGCGCGTCGCAACCCGATACGATCGTCTCGCAACCAATTTCCTCGCAGCCGTCTGCATCGCCGCAATTGTCAGCTATTGGTTATGAGTTCCGACCCTAGGACGTTGAGCGGCGCTTGGGCTGCTTCGCGAAGGTAATTCCGCATGCCCCGTCGTTATCCACAAAAGAGATGCCAGCTCCCTCCAGCGCAGCTTGCATTGCCCCTAGATTATTCGAAATCGGAACCCGTCGTTCCTTCTCAAAGTCTCGGACGGTCGAAAGGGAAACGTGCGAGGCGTTGGCTAGATCGTCCTGCGACCAAGCTAACCATCCGCGAGCTGCGCGACATTGCTGAGGCGTCATTCTTACGAAGTAGCAAGGCCAATAGTTTTAGTCAAGGTCAACGATTTATGTTGACGTCATACATGCTGTGATGATCTCCCCTAACCCATGATAGGCGACTATGCACTTGACAATACCGGTATTGTCAAGTGCATAATCGCCCCATGATATATAATTGAGGTAATGATTTGGCTGAAACAGGGTAATTTGGGGCGTGTCATTACCCTGTTTCCGAACAATTGCCCTATTGGACAAATCACCCCCCCCGGCCCGCTAGGCGTTTGCGCCATAATACCGGGTCACCGCGCGCTCACACCAGGCGGACCAGTCTCGCCCCGGTCGCCCTTCTCGCCTCTCGGGCCACGTTGAACGGCAATCGGCTCACCCACCGCGAACAACAGTGGCGGCGCCTCGCCGACGATCGGCCACCACGCCTGCGTCCAGTTGCAGGTGAAGCTCGCGACGGAATGATAGGTCGCCGGTCCCGGGGCGATGGCATCGGGCAGCGTGAACGTCCGGGGCAGGATGCCGTCGCGCTGCGCTGACTTGCGATAGTCGGCTGCGGCGTCGGCAAACCGCCACATGGTGCCCTGAGAATCGACAATCCAGCGCCGCACCGTGCCGGGACATTCGCGGCTGCGATGGCCGCGCCACACCACGGTGATGGCCTGGCCGGGGAGCGGATCGGGAGGACGGATCGAGCCCCCTTCCCTCACGAACGGCAGTTCCCGATCCAGCGCCGGGATGACGACCATGATGGCAAGCGCCAAGCAGCCGACGCCGGCCGAAATGTGGCACCACATGTCGCGCCTCATCGCAGCACCCGCTTCAAGGGCTCAAGAAGCCCAAGGGTGTTGAGCGTGGCGAGGAAGCCGACCATGGCGCTCAGATACAGGGCAACGGTCTTGACCCTGCCCCGCAGCCATTGCCCGCGGTCGCGGCCGAGCAGGATGTCCTCGATGTTTTTCACCTGTTCGTCAGTAAACTGTGCTTTCAGGCGCAGAATCCCGTCGACCTCGCCCTCGAGCTTTTTGACGTCCTGCTTGATCTCGGCGAGCGTGACGTCCCGGTTCTCGCCGGCCTTCCTCACCAGATCGAGCACGTCGGCGAAGGCCTTCATGCGCTCCCCGATCGCGCGGAGGTGCGTCGGGTCCAGATCGCCATCAGCGGCAGGCGCGCCGTATTGGTCCGTCATGCCGGTCATGCGCCCCCCCCCTGCCCTTGGCTCACATATCATCCGGACGCGCCGTCGCCGGTTTCCGCGTGGGCGGCACCGGTGGCGTGGCGGACTTTCTGGTGCGGTATTTCCACCGCCAATAGGCGTCGCGAATGCCCTCGCAGGCAAAACAGCCCAGCACAACGGGAATGAACGGCCAGAAAATTGGGAACAAGATGCAAATAGCGAGCACCTTGCCATTCTCTGATAGGGGCCTACCCGTCATCGCATCACCCTCCGCTCGATGGTCGGTTGCGCTGGCCGGTCTCCAGACCGACCGCGGCGATGAGCAGCAGCGCGATCCAGCCTAACGCCGCCCATGTCGAGGCGCTGAACTGCAGGCTGGCGAGCCAAGCCGTCATCGCGCCGTAGCCGCTTTGGCCTGCGCTACGGCGGCCTTGGCGAACTGGTAGGTGTCCCAGAGGTCCAGCAGGTTCGTCACCAGGCTGCCGGTCGTGGCGCCGCCCTGACCGCACACCGACGCGATGAAGCCGAGCGAGGCATTCGCCGTGCTGATCACCTTGGCCGCCCTGCCTCCAGGCGCGACCAAGGGCGTGATGGCCTGAAGCTCGTTGTTCAGCGACGGCACGGACGCACAAGTGATGCTGATGGCCGTCTGTGTGGCCGTGGCGGTCGGTTTGGCGCCGTTCTTGACGGCCGCGACCGTAGCCGCGACCTGGGCTTCGTTGTTGGCGAGATCGCAGCCGCCGAGCACACCACCAAGGCCGCACAGCAGGAATACGATGGCGCAGGCGTTCAGGATTTTGCACATGACGATCCTCACTTCTTGCTGGCGGTTGCGGGAACGGCGCCGGCATCGAGCACGGCCGGCGTGGGCATGATCGGATCGGCGATCGCCGTCTCGATGCGGGCCTTGATGGCTTCGATTGCCGCACCGCTCTTTGGATCGAGCCCGAGAGCCTTGATCGTCTCGGCGCCGTGGTCTTGGGCATAGAGGACCGCGCTGGCGACGACGGCGTTCTTGACTTCAACCTGCCCCTTACCTCTCAGGCGCTCGCTCACGGCCGTTGCGCCTGCATTCAGGCCGTTCACCACAATCTCTTGCAGGCGAGCCCGTAGGGCGTCCGTGGCCTGGATGCCGGCGAACTTGAACAGCCGGTAGAGCCACAGGACCAAGAGGCCGCCGATAGGTGCGGAGAACGCCGCGGCGATCCAGGTCAAGACCTCGCCAGCAATCGTGCCGACGCTGATCTTGGTCTCGCTAGAGACGGGGCCGGTCGTTGTGACCGTATTCTGTGTCGTGGCGGCGGCCGGAGGCGGAGCCGGCGTTGCCTGAGCGACGATCATCTCGGTTGCGCCGTCGCTGTAGCGAGATAGGGCCGAGGCCGGCGCAGCGAACACGCACACGAGCGCGACCGCTGCGCAGAAGCGCAGAAGCTTGGTCATGGGGATTTGCCTTTTGAGAGATGCCCGTCAGCCGGACGGGCGCGGTTCATTCCTTGCCGGAGAGCCGGTCAACGCAGAAACAGAACGCCAGCCCGATCAGAGCCGTCGCCCAATACGCCATCGTCAGATTGATCCAGGCCGCGCGCTCAGCCGGGCTCATGCCCGCCGCAAGCGCAACCGTCGTGATGACCGAGCTCGCTCTCGATTGCCGCAAGCGTGGCGGCGTCGGCGATGCCCGTTGCCGTCATCTCGTGATCGGTCTGGAAATCCTTGATCGCCTGTTCCGTCGCGCGACCAAGCTTGCCGTCCGTCTTGATCTGCGGATCGGCGTCCAGGGAGTTGAGCGAGTGCTGGAGCCATTCCGTGCTGCGGCTTCCCTCTTTCGGAAGGGAGAGGGCGTGATCCGTTGCTGCGGTCGGATGCATACCCATCGCGGCGCCGACACGGATGCGGAAGCCGTTCATCGCGACGATGCGCTGGTCACGGTTGCCAACGCTGAAGCTGGGATCCGACTTCCGCCCCTTCGGCAGGGCGTATTCGAGGTGGCCCGCGCACATGATCGGCTTTGCGCCGATGTGTGTCAGGATCGCCGCAACACCCTTGGCATAGGACGTCCATCTGGACCTCAGGCCACGGGAAGATCGTTCTCGACGCCCGTATTCTCGGCCTCGATACCGATCATCTCCATGTTGCCGTTGTGGACGCCCTGCCAGAGACCGCCCCCGGCGTGAGATGCTTTCCCGGCCGCGACGATGTACCAAGTTCCGTCGCGACCAAGACCGAGATTGCACAGCGGCCCGGCGAGGTCCGGACGACCTTTTGTCACCACACCAAGGCTCGGATAGATACCGGCCTTCGGCCCTGCCGTATGGTGGCAGATGACGCCCTTGATCGTGCCGACGTCGCCATGGCCGCGCGTCTGCCAGCCGGCGGTTTCGACAACAGGAAGTCCCGCCGCCCGAAGGACATCGGGCAGCCACGTCAGTTTGAACGGCATGGTTCTATCCTTTGAGGAACGTTGGCATCGGCACGACCTGTGCCGGATCAGGCGGCGTATGCTTGGGGCTCTTGCCGGCAGGCCAAAGCATCATGGTGCGGAGATCGCCGTAGTCTCCGGAGACGAAGACCAAGGCCTCCCGGCAACGGCGCGAGAGGTTGAAGGGAACGGGCTTGTCCTTCGGATGCGTCTGAAGAATCTGATAGCCGACGGCGTCGCGCAGCCGGCCGTCCTTCGGACTAGCGACATAGGCCTTTACGACCGCGACCAGCGGAGCATTATCCCGGATCGTCCCGGTCCCGACGTTGTAGGTGAGGCTCCACAGGGCATCGGCCTGTTGCTGCTGCAACGGGCCAAACGTCTTTTCAAGGAACGCCGCGATGCGCTGCCCCTCTTTCAGGAACAGCGCGATCGCTTCGTCCATGGTGATGGTGTCGCCTTCCTTAAGGCTCGGATCGTTCTGTCCGAACCCCACGGCGAGCATGCGGGAATCGGGATAGGCGGTGAGCACGCACGCCTCCCGGCATGCGACGAAAGCGTACCCCTTTTCGCTGATCGTGAGCATGATGCTGACCTCGAATACTTTGCGGGCCGGATTGGATACCGGTGCTCTTTCGCCCTGACCGGCTTTCGCCGGGATACTCATGCTGGCGCGCTACGTCCTGATCTGGGTTCTCCAAACTCCCGCAAACCGTGGTGTCAGTTATTGCTCGCCTGAAATGGCGTACCGGCCGGGATCGCAGCCGAGAGCCCCCCGATCACGGACGCCTGTTCCGCGACCGCCGCTTCCAGCTTGGAGAAGTCCACGTCGCTGCCTTGGGTTTTGACGCCTTCCTTCAGGGCAGCGATTTCCTCGCCAATCGTGGCATGGCCTTCATTGAGCACATCCACCGCAGAAGCGATGGACTTGAGTGCGTCCGTATTGGCGGTCACCTGCGCAAGCAGGGCATCCGAACGTTCCGACATGGTGTTGATCCCTTCTAAGATCATGACGAGCAGGTCCCTGACCGAGGGACGGCGGCAGAACAGTTTCCGCAAGGCATGACGCATGACGGCTTCACCTTGCGATCGATGCGAGAATGAGGAGGAGCGCGACCGTGATGACTGTCAGCGCCAACGCAGGACGTGCGAAGTCATCCCAGCTACAGGGAAGCGCTCCGCAGTCGGGCGGAATGAATGAGACGATGACGGCCATGGGTCACGACCCGTTCGGCGGCCCGATCAAACACCGCGTGCTGCCGTCCGACAGATTGCGGCAGCGCCACCACCCGCCGGGGCTCTTCCAGATCACGCGCTCTCTCGGGATGACCTCGCCTGTTGAAACGATGAGGTAACCGCCCTCAACGCCACGGACATTCGTGGTTTCGTCCCGGCAGTCATGGAGATTGCAGCACCACTGCTTCGTCTCAGGATCGGTCAGGCGCTGGTTGTTGATCCACGCGCCTTCGCCGGTATCGTGAGCGAAAACCGCGCCGATGGTGGCGCCGAGCCATGTGGCAAGCATGCAGATTACGAACACCGTGACCGTCGTCTTGAGGATCACAGGCCGCTCGCCGCGCCACCAGGCCCGCAAGGTCGGATCGACCATAGGCATCATTGCGACCCAGTGCGGGGTGTATTCCCGTCACCTTCAACGTGATCGGCAACTCTGTCGCGAGCCTTGCTCAGAAACATGACAGCGTCAGTGAGGGCCAAACTCGCACCCGCACCTTCGACGGCATACATCGCATCCGTGATCGCCAGTTCGGCGGGCGTCATAAGCATTCGGTCGCACCGGCTCGGAATGCCGTCCGGCCGATTCTTCGCGCGATATGTCTCGCTCATTTGTTGCTCCATGTGATTGCATCGCTCATCGCCCTTACTCCCCGCCGTATCCCCTACCCGCGCTGCCGGTCAGCGCAGCCACGACGCACATGATGGCGACCAGGAACGCAGTGACGAGCCTGGCGACCGCCAGGAGGCAACGAAACGGCATGGGTGATGGTCCGATTTAGCGGGCGAGGAAGGTCGTCAAGCGCGCCCGCACGGCCCGACCGCTGGTCGCCCTACCAATCTCCGAGCGGACACGCGGGGGCTATTTCAGCCACCCCGGCGATGTCGCCACCTGGTTCGCGATCGTGCTGCACGGCATCGAGGCCCCAAAGCCGCTGCGGTCGACCCCCCCTCCGTTCTGGGCCTGGATGCAGTTGCCTGACTGTGAGGTGGCTCCAGCAAAAGAGCCGGAGCCCAGGAGGATCAACCCGGCAGCGTCTGCGAAGGCAAAGTTAATCTGTGAGGCGGACCCCGCGAATGTGATCGTGATGCCCGTCGTGATGACTTGGCCACCGTTGACGGCCTGGAAAACACGCCCTGTAGGTCCGTAGGATGTGAAGTTGGCAACGACCTCCACCGTGGACTTAAAGGCCGAAATGATGTGAGCGCCGCCCTGGCAGTAGTATTGATTGTTGCCCGCGTACATCTGTGACCCGTTGTCTCCATAGATGCAGTTGGAGGTACCGGTGGCCTGGAAGGTAAAATACTCGATCTGCCATCCGGCCGTAGAGTTCACGCCCTGGACGCACGTGCTGTTGGCACCGCAGGCCATGATGTAGTTGTTGAAGCTTGACGCAGCCGGATCGCCACGAAGGATCGGCCGGGTGGACGTGTAGTCGGTGCGGCATCCGACCGGGTCACGGAGGCGCGTAATGTTCCCCGTGTATGTCTGACCGCTTACGCCCTGGATGATGAGCTGCTGGTTGTTGCAGTCGACATTCGCGGCGACCACGTCGATCGCGTGCTGCCACGTCGCGAAGGCGCCGGAGCCTGAGGACGCCATGCCATCGTTTGATGCCGCATCCGACCCGCTGGTCCCATCGACGGTGAAGACGGTCTGAGCAAACAGATTGAACCGTCCAGGGCGATCGACAGTCCACACATTGTTGAGGTTGCGGATGTTGGCCCACTGGTTCGGATAAAGGATGAAGCTCGTCCCGCTTCCGGTCAGGCTGATATATTTCCCGCGTGTCGTGTCTTCATTGTACAGGCAGATGCCGAAGTTGGCGTCATAGCCTGAAGCCGCCGAGAGCGTGACGGTATAGTTTGCTGTGCCGCCAAGCCGGAACGCGCTGAAACGATCCGCGTTGACGACGGTATAAGCCGCTGTCTTGGCGAGCCGCGGCCCTGTGCAATCACCTCCAGGGGCCACGGTATCGAGGATGGGACCAGCGCTCGATTTGAGCCCGGAGCCGAGAGTGTAAGCGCCCACGCGACCGTCGATCGACGACACTCCCGACGATCCTGACGCGGCGATCAACGCAGGAGTTACGTACTTGAAGGTTCCGGTTGCGTTATCGAGGATCAGAATCTTATCATTGGCCGGATCAGGCGCACCGCGAGCGGTCAGCCCAGCCACCGTAAAATCACTTCCGTTGGCCGTGCTGGCGCCCGGATTACCTTTCAAGGTCGCCGCCGGCATCTGAGCAAGTTGAGTGTTCCCGACGCTGTTCGCCGAAAGATTGCCGCCTCCCAGCAAGGCCCATCCGCAGGTCGACCCAGACGCATCGACACGCATGACCTGATTGGCACCAGAGGCCTGGACGTCCGTTACGTTGGCGGTCGCCGACGTGCAGTTGCCTTTCAGGGTAAGAGCCAGCGCTTGCGCAAGCGCCGTATTCGCAACCTGATTAGCTCCAATCGACGTCGCGCACGATCCGGCCGAGGTCGTGACCGGACCAGTGAGCGCAGGGAGGCGAGCGCAGGCAATCGTACCAGTCGATAAATCCGTCGCGCTGCCGGACGCGGCAATCGCAGCGAGCCCAAGATTCGTGCGCGTGGTCGACGGCGACGTGAAGGTTGGCGAGAGAGAAAAATTGAGGACACCAGACGTCTTGTCTATTGAGAACGAAGTCAGCGGACTCCCGCCGTTGCTGATACCAACAAAAAGCGATCCTAAAGAAATAATGCTCGCATCTCCCGCGATAGACCCAGGAAGGAAATTCCCGACGTTTGCCGTGATGCCAACCGTCAATTCGTCGGCAGTCCGACCAATCGTTTGTGCTACGTAGCTGCCCGCCGCACCCGATCTCACCGAGGTTGCCGTGCCATTGGCCAATGTGAACACTTGCAGCGCGGACCATGTGTTGGCGCTATCGAGAAACGGCAGGACGTGCCCATTTGTGCCGACGCTCAGGCATCCGGCCCACGTGCCGCTGATACGCGCCGGAATGCTGTTGTTGGACGAACAGATCGCGCGATCGAAGATTTGGGTCACAGTCGCCGGTCGCGCCGTGCGCTCTGACGCAGTGTCGTTCGCCCAGAACGAGCCGGACGGTAGCGTCTGCGCCACAACGACAGACGACAACGCAAGCGAAAGCGTTCCCGCGAGGGCAAGCCGTATCAGAATTTTCATGTCGATCAGCCTTTGAGATACCAACCGCCCGAAGCGAGCGGCCAATACGTCTTCGATCCGCCATTGGCGTCGATCAGCGCATATCCGGCCGTGACGGCGGCGGCAGCGCTCAATCCGTGAAGCGTCTCGCCACTCTGCGGGACGAACGTGATGTTGTTTGTCTGCGCATCGCGCTTGTAGTCGACGACCGTAAGCGGGGCTCCGTTCCGCGATGCTGAGGTCGGCATGACGATGTTCGTTGCCGCTCCCGTCGTCTTGTTCAGAAGGATTGTACAGTCGCTTGCCGCGACCGTGACGTCGCCTGCCGCCGTCACGGTCCTGTAGTACCCGAACTGCTGGAGAAACCAGGCCGGCAAAAGCGCTACCAACGCGCTGTCCGTGAGGCTGATATCTGACGGGCCTATATCGGCAACAAACAGATCGATCAGTACTCCGGCAGCGAAGGCAACGGCAGCATTGGCATTGGTGCTCTTGATGACCTTCGATCGGGTAATCGAGTTTGGGCCGGAGTTGTAGGTGAACACCCCCAGCTCGCGGGAACTCCCCTGTCTTGCCGCGTATATCCCGGTATCAGCGCCCCCATATCGTGCAGCAAAGGCGAAATAGGTGGGATCGATTGCGCCCGCGAGCACAAGATCGCCAGCGCCTCCGGTAAGCGACGTCTCACGAACGTCACTGAAGAGCCTGAAGGCCATGTCCGACCGTTATGAAAAGAGGGCGGAGACTTTGCTGAGCGCGTCTGATGCCACTTGCTCCGCGTCAGCCGCCTTGGCATCAGCGTCCGTTGCGGCATGAACCAGCCGGGCAGCCTCGAGCTCTGCGGCCGGACGGGTTATCTCTTCGACCTGCGACGCAACTCCGGTTTCGGCCTTAGCCTTGGCACCCGCGTCGTGGGCTTCTGCCCTCAGCCCTTCCGCCTTCGTGACCGCCGATTGCGCCCATGCATCGAGAAGAAACCGATACGGTCCGAGGTCAGCGATCTTCATGTTGGGCAGGAACGCGCCTTTGCCATCCTGGACAAATTCGATCCAACCATCCTTGGTCTCGCCATCCCACTGAACGACGCTGACGTAGGACGGAAGATGGGAGCAATCGATGTCGGCAGGCACGCCGTCCACGACGACATGATTGGTCGCACGAAGAATGGTTGCCTTCACGATCCGATCTCCTTCGGGTTTTCCGGTATCGGCAGGCGCCGTATCGCCTCAAGGACGCCAACGGACGCTGATGTCGCAACGACATGGTTCCGCAGGCTTTCCGTGGCCTGTTGCACGCCATCGAGACCGCCCGATACGCGCTTGGCGATCTCCAATTGACCGAAGACGCTGAACACGATTGCGCAGCCCCATTCGTCGATTTGTCTGTCCTTGTCCTGCGGATCGGTGCCGCTGATCTTGGCAAACCATGCGCAATCGAGCTTGATGCACGGCTTCCGCAGAAGCGGGCATAGGTTCTTGCTGTCGAGCTGCATGAGACTAGTCCTTGGTACAGATAATCGCGTCCACGTACTGCACGCGGATATCCATTCCGATCGTGAACGCAAATGCCGAACCGAACGAATTGCCGGAAAAGATCGGGTCGGAGGCCAAGGCCGCGGTAATGCCGATGGGGTTGCTGCCTGCCGTATAGAAATTGCTCGCTCCGGGCTGAGCACCAAGAAGCGCGAACAGGTTGGCGCTCACATTGATCGAAGGGCGCGACACGCTTCCGGTAGGCGTTGTGGGCGGCAGATGGTTGCCGTTGAGCGTGAAGCCGTCCGTCGCCGTGCGCCCGAACACCGTCGAGAACGCCACCGAGCCCCCCGACCCGGCCGGGCCATTGACGATGCGCAGCGCCTTGTCGTTGTGCGTCGTGCTCTTGGTCCATCCCGTCGGCGCCGCCGTCTGTATGAACAGCATTGCCGTCCCGGCGGAGAACGATGCGCCGATGATATTCGTGCGGTCGCTATAGGTGAGCGCCGAGCCGTCGGCAGCGGGATATTTCCCGCTGGCGTCGAGTTGCAGCAAGCCACGCGCAGCCAACAGCCCGATCTTGATTGCCGGAAGATCGATGAAAACGATCTTCGTCCCCGCACTGAAGTTGACCGCAGACGCCCCGTTGGTGCCGTCGATCGTCGTTCCGCGCGTCAGCGTGTTGGCCGCGCTATACGTGACTTCGATGGTCTCCCATTCATTGGCGCCAGGATTCACCACAGTCGCCCACGTGATATCGCCGATGGCCATGACGGCACTGAAACGGCGATGATCGGGATAGGCACCAGCAAGAGCGATGCTGCCCGTCCCCGTGCCCACCCAGGTCTCCTGGACGCGGTTTTTCAGCACGAAGGCCATCTACAGCCGCTCCTTGATCTTGTAGTTCTTGCTGTAGATTTGGAAAAACGGATTTGACACCGTCGTGAGGTCGGACATCAGGCCCCAGATCGAATCCCGCGCCAGGTTTGGGCTGGACGGATCGACGATGAACAAGACGTCGTCTCTCAGGCCGTTCAGCCGGTCGATGTCCTCGACCAATCCATTGCGCTGGTCTTCCGTAACGAATTCGAAGGTCAGGTCCAGGCTGCGATAGGCATTGTCGCGCCACACCAGGGTCTGTCCGCCCCTGGTTTCGGTCCTGATACTGCGGTCGACGTATCCCTTCTGCCAGCCGTATCCGAAGTTATAGGTGAAGGCGGAACGCACCCCGGCCACGACACGGCCGGCCTCGACGTAAGTGCTGGCCGGGTCGGACAGGTCGAAACGGATGTAGCGCCCAAGCACCACACTTGGGAGCAAGCCGATGAATGCGTTGTACCGGTTGTCGACCGTGACGACGCCGCTATCATAGAGGTCGCCGGCAACACCCGACGAATCCGCTGTCGATATGCGCACCCGGATCGTGCCGGTCACGCTCATCGTCATCCCGAACACGCCGATCGTGTCCATGAGCGTCAACGATCCAAGATCGAGCACCACGAGGTCTCCTGAGAACTTGCTGCGCCATCGCCTCTGAACGTGCATGTCAAGCAGGTTCAACGCCGGCATGGTCAGTTCCTGGCTCGACGTCGACACCGCAGCCCCCGCGGTCACGTTGACGTTCAGGATCGCCGCATTAGCCATAGCCGACGACCTCGATGGTGTTTCCTTGAGGCTGGAGGTTTTCGTTAATCTCGACGACAGTCATCAGCCGGCCGACCGTAAGGTCGAACCTCGGATAGGTGACGTTGATTACCTCTCCAAGATTGAGAACTCAGTGCCGAGACCGGGAGCGACATACGAAACAACGCGCGCGCTCCCTTATACAAAGCGAGCCTTCGATCGGCTTCCGCCTGGGCATCGGCCTGGTTGAGGAAATACGCCAGGACCGGCCCCGGGTCGGGAGCGAATGGATGGTTCGTCTGGACGTCGGGGTCGGACGATTCAGCAAGGCGATATTGTTCGGCGACGAAGGCTCGTCGCGACGCGCTCACGGTTCCCGCCAAGTCGGTTTGTGTGGTCCATGCCCACTGGTAGGCGACCTGCTGTCTCCATGGCGGCGGAGACAGTCCGCTCGGAAGCGGTTCCCGTTTCGGCACGCCGATGATGTCGGTTTTGTCGTACCGCGCAACCGGAATGCCCGCCGGCGCAACGAAAATACCAAGCTCAAACTTTCCGTCGCGGCGAAAACCGCCCCAGCCCCCGATCCCTGCCATCAGGTTTCCCACGACGTCGGCAACGCTGTTAGTGTCGTCGGGACCCAGCCAATAGCCCACAGGGGAGGGCTGGGACGCCCCAACGGCCATGAACGACGGAAGATAGAGGTCGCCGGGGGCCGTCAGCCCGGTATTGCCCGCCGTGACGAGGCGCCGGACAATATCGGCTGTGGTGTAGATGTAGCCGCCCGTGGCGTCGCCCAAGACATCCGCCGTGACCGTGCCGGCCGGACCCGAGCCGCCTATCCTGAAAAGCCCCTGCGCCTTGCAGGTGATGTAGAGGCCTGGAGCGGGGCTCGCGGCGGCAAGCAGTGCGTATGTTGCATAGTCCGTGCTCTGCGTCAGAACCGCGCCACGATCGTAGACCGCAGGCATGTCGGAGACCGGCCCGTCGTTGACTTGGTAGATGTAAAGCGCCGCTGGCGCTAAGAGCGGCGGGCTGACATTCTGGACCGGACCTAAGGCCCGCGGCTTACGTTTTCCCGCCAAATCCGGCCCGCCATCGGCGCCACCGGTTCCCCCATAGAGGTTCGGCTGCGCCGGGACGTTGAGCTTGTAGCCGTAGTCCCGAAGGATGAAATGGACCACGCTTTCATCGATATTCCAGTCAGCGGCCGTGCCCTTGAACACCACGAAATGATTGTCAAAGGACTCCCCATTCGCGTTGGTGATCAGGCGCCCGACCTTGACAACGATCTCGCGGCCGTCGATCGCGTATTGCTGGATCAGGAAGTCGTAGAAACCATCCGCATTAGCGATGTCGAGTTCGCCGTCACCGGTGGTAAAGACGCCGATGCCGTCGCCCCCAAGGATCGATCGTTTGAAGTTGAGCGGGAGTTGCAGCGTCCCGCTGAAGGGCTGGCTGGACAGGTCGTCATCAGGCCGCGTCGCGAATTCCGACGTGGCGGAATAGATCGTGTATTCAAAGTTGACTGACACCCCCATCGTGATCGTGATGAAGACACGCTCGTCATCGACCGATCCGAAGGGACGGTCCCCAAATGCATAGCGGCCAAACATCAGGACCGCTCCGATAGCACCCAGGGGTGGATTTCCGCACTGAACACCAGCGGGTTCCGCTGATCAGTCAGCACGGCGTCGAACTCGGTTTGCGGGATGAGCCCGATGGAAAGCGTGATCGTTATGGAGACACTGCCCTGGACAAGCACATCAGGCGCATCCGCGTACGCCACGTCTCCGAAGGCCTGCCCGTACATCGTCAGTCGACGTTGATGATAAGTTGCGAAGGCGCAATCTGAAACGACATTCCGGCATTCACGACCCTCGCTGTCGATGCCGGTCCATAGGCGAGCATGTTGCCTGCACCGGGCGTGGCCGAGTCCTCAATCGAGAACCACGGCACCGGACCCCAATCGATCGCTGCGGGACCAAATGTGATCGTGGCCGTGTTCAGACTGACGCCACTGGTCGCGTCTGTCGCACCCGTCTTTCCCGTGATGGCAAGCCGGGAGTAGTTGGTTCCAACAGCGGAGATTTCGCTTGCGTGCGAACCTGCATCCGTTGGGTTCCCGGAATGCAATGCCGCGTAGAGCACGGCGGGCGGCGTGTACGAGGCAATGCCGAGAAGATCGTCAAGCATCTTCTTTTGCAGATAGGAGGTCGCTCCGCCGGCCATCTTAAGACGCCTTCCTGTTGCCCGGCCGAGAGGGACGGCTTGCTTCGATCCGCGACGTGTTCTCGATCTGAGACCCGGCGGCCCGTACCGCACTCTCAAGCCCCTCTATTCGAGCTTCCAGCCGGGACACGCTGGCGTCGAACGACCGCGCAAGATCGCGGAAGTTCTCCCGATCGCGGCCGTTATCGTTCGAAGGAAGCGACCCGGCCCGGTTGATATGCGCGAGCGTCGCCACCGTTCCTGGATTGACCGATGGAGCACGGGTCACAAATTCCCCGCCCGCAAGCATGATGTTGCCTCCCCCTGCGTAGCGCGCCAAGACGCTGTCACGGTTCCAGACGCCGTTGCCGATGATGCCGCCCTCGACCATGCCAATGACGTTGCCCATGCCGATCAGGCCGCCGTTGACAGCCCCCGCGCCGGAGATCATCGACCGCAGCGCGGTGAGCGTAGACGCGACGTAATCAAAGTCGGCCGCGTAGGCAGCAGTCGACGCATTAAACGAACGTGAAGCATTCAGGAACGTGTCGGCCGCCTGCGTTGTCGCGGAGATCGAATCGCCGCCACCGTTCAGCGTCTGCGCCTGACTCAACTGCGACTGAAACTGTTTTCTGGCTTCGTTGAGCTGGTCCAGTGGATCAAGAGTCGATAGCGTCCCGACCTTGAGGGAAGCAAGATACTTGGTGATGTCGTCGATCGCTGTAGTAGTCGCGTCAACGAACGCGTGGATCACGCCAGTCAGTTGCGGGAATTTCGCCTGAAGATCGTCAATAGCGATGCCAGAAAGATTGGCGCCGTCGACGATTTTCTGAGCCGACAGCTCGAAGAACTGATTCAGCTTGGTCGGATCGATCCCGGCCGTTTGGAAGTCAGCAACCTGTTTGATCAGATCGCCAATGTCGTTGAGGAAGCCCTTGCCCTGGACCGAGTTATAGGCGCGGTTGAAGCTGTCGATCGCGGCGAGCCGATCGGCGGCGGCCTGCGCTTCCGCATCCTTAGCTTTCTGAGCGAAGTCGCTGATGATCTTTTCCCGCTCGGCCGCAAGCGTCGTTTCAAGCTGGGCAGACACCTGATTGCCGGCCATCTGTTCGTTGTGCCGATCGACCTGCGCCTGCGCCTCAAGAAGCGTCAGTTGGCCCTGGAGTGTATCGCTGGCACCCGTCGCCGCGAAGAGCCTCTGCTGCAAGGCCCCTGCCCGCTCTACGGCTTCCTGCTGATGGATATCCGTCTGGTGCTGCGCCTCGGCGCGGGCCTTGGCTTCCTCATGCTCCGCGTTGATGAGATTAAGAACAGCGCCGACCGCCAGCTCGATAGCGGCTTTGACCGCCATGAACCCAGTCGGGTCGGACAACGCCGCCCATGCATCCTGGAATCCCTGGTCTAGAAGCTTGTCCCCGACCTTGTTGATGGCGCCATAGATCGCATCGACGGCATGGGCACCGTTAAACAAGTCCTTGGCGAACGAAGAGAACGTGTCGGATACCAACGACCCCATCTGCTTTTGGGCATCGTTGAAGCGCATTGCGGCGGCTTCGGCGCTGGCGAGAGCCGTGGCGACGTCTTTGTAGATACCACGAAGCTGTTGCGCGATTTGGACTTCGCTCGGAGCGATGAAGGCAGTCTGCAGAATCGAATTTGATCTGTGACGCGATCCTGGCCTTTTCCAGTTGTTCCTTTGCTACTCCAGCCGCACCCGCAAGCTTCAAAAAGCGATCCGTGATGCCGTCCATTTCCGGCTTGCCGGCAGCGATGTTCTCGTTGATTTTCGTCTGAACGATCGTGTACCGCTCGCCTTCGGCGATGGTCATGCTCAGTGCTTTGGCCTGAACGTTGCTCGCGTTAATCTGCCCTTGTAGCGCGAATGTCCCATCGGCCTGCGCCATGGCCAGCCGCTCCGCATTAGCAATCTGATCCTTAGTGGCGCCCGCACCTTCCTGCTGAGCCTTGTTGATCTGCTGAATCCGCGCGCGATACTGGTCCTGGACCGTGGCCGCAGCACCGAGAATGCCATTCAGGGCTTGCATCCGTTGGATTGAAGCATCCATCTCGGCGGCGTTTCGCGCGCGCTGCCTCAACTCATCCGCCGTCGCGCCGTTGGCGGCCTCGATGCCGGTTTTGTTGTCCTTATAGAGCGAGTTGATTTGTTTGAGACGCTGATCAAGACGCTCGCTGATGGTTGCGCCCGACCCCAGGAATCCAACCAACTCGCTTTGCGCTTTCGCCGCAGCGGCGGCATCGTCCTGAAGCTGTTTGTATGATCTTGCTACGCCCAAGATGGACACCGTCGCCTGATCCATTGGACTCTTTACGCCGTGCGCTGCATCTGCAAGGTCAAGCCACGATTTCAGATCCTTCGCATCAACTCCAAGGCTGGTACTTTTTCCCTGGGCAAGGCGCTGATTAGCGGCGATACGAGCCATGGCCGCATCGATTTGATCGACAGTGCCGCCGAGACCCTCAACACCAGACTTACCAATCGTCGAGAATAGCTGCTGCCAGAACGATAGCCCTTCCCTTTGAGCCGCCGCCTCTTTGGCTGCGAGCGCAAGGCGCTCCATTTGCTGCGCGGCAAACAGAGCGGCCCTTAACCCTTCCTCTGTGAAGATCGAAGCGAAGATGTTCTTTGCGCTCTTGTTAAGCTGGTCGATCTGCGCCTGCATCGTCGCCCATCGGCGGGTCTGCGCATCCGTGGCGTCGTTGAGTTCCTTCGTCGCGTTTGAAAGCTTCTGTATGCCGCCCGCATCCGCGATCGTGTTAAGAACCGGCCCCAGGGCTGCGCCACCACGACCAAAGACCGCACGCGAGATAGCAGCTTTCTGCGCTTCATCCCCTGCTGCCTTGTACGCCTTCGCGAGCGCATCGATCCCGTCTGCCGTTGTAGCCGCTTGCTGAAGTTCCCGTGCCAAGCCTCCGTCGAATTCGCTGAACTTCTTCATAGAGGGCCCCGGATGCCCGATGGGCATCGTTCAGGCCGGAGGTAAGCCGCTCGAACGATGTGGCGATGGTATCCCCTGACACGCCAAGCTCACCCCCAGCACGTCGGAGCGCTCCGATCTGTGTCACCGTCAGGCCTGTGACGTCGCTGAACGTGCGAAGGTCGATCGCCTTCTGGCCCATGCGGGCCAACTCCTCCTCGACGTACCGAAAGGCTGCGCCAAGCGCGCCCAACCCAACCGCGGCAGCAATTCCCCAGGGCCCAAGCGCGGACAAGAACGTTCCTACAGGACCTGCGCCGGCAGAGATGGCGATGAGCTGAGCCGACACGCCCGACGTTGCCGCTGAAAAAGCCCGCGATCCGACACTCGCCTGGCCATACTTCGAGTTGATCAGATCAATCCGCTTGGCGTGTTCCGCCTGCGTGATGATTCCTTGCTGTAGGGCCGCATCTGCAACCCGCGTGCTCTTGGCGATCTGCTCTTGGGCCCTTGCCCCGTCTACGACGGATAGCGTCTGCCGCCGGTACGCCTCCGCAGCCGATAGCTGCCGCTTGCTCGCGATGTCCGTGACGGTCGCTGTCACGTTGCTCTTGTCGGCAAGATTCCCCTGCGCCGCGGCCAACTGATTGACCGCAGCCGTTGCCTGATCCACGCCCTGCGCAGAGCCCTGGATCGTGATCTTGCGGATGACTTCCGTCGAAATAGGCATCAGGTCTTCTGCTTGTTCTTTTCGGCTTCGGCCGCCGCGCGTTCGTTCATCACGGCCACGTATTCATCGTCCACGGCACGGATGAAGATCAAAAAGTCATCGAAGGCGGAGCCAACGATGCCGTGACGTTCCGAGTATCCGCTGATGGACGAAAACCAGATGCGACCAAGCCCACCCATGGCGCCGTAGTGGCGGTCATCGCGAAGCTGCCAGAACGCCGACTGAACGTAGCCCGACCACGCCGGCCATTGGGCCTCTTCGGGCCGATCAAGCTGTTCCTCGCGTCCGGCGTAAAGAACTGCGGCGTCCGGTTCGTCTTCGATGAGCTCCTGCAGCCAATCGTCCGTGCCCTTGCGCTCTAGGTCGTAGCGGAGGGCGGCTCGGAGTTTTTTGCTGCGGCCGCCGTGAACTCGGCATCCCGAGAGCCGACGCGGTTCGCAGCCCAGATGACCTGTGTCACCAGTTCCCGCATCGTCGGATCGGTCAGGAGCTCCATCGCCTTTTGCTGAGAGTACTCGATCGGTCCTTCATTCTCATCGGCGATACCCTCCCATCCCAGGAGGATGAAGGAGGCGACGAGCTTGGCCAGATGCGGCGCGAATTCGCTCTGGTAGGGCACGCGCCCCAAGGCCTTGGCAAGTTTGGCGTGCCGCTGCTCCCGGGCGTTCTGGAAGTCCTTGCTCTCGATGGAGCGAACCTTCAGCTTCACGCCGGGCCATTCGGCGACTTCGACCCAGTCCCCCTCCGCTTCGAGAGAGAGGTCAACGGCGATGGAGTTGAGTTTCAGCATTTGGTGTTACCTCTATTGGAGGGAGTGCGAGCGGAGTCCTGACAACCCCGCTCGCTTCTGCGCAGCACCCTTCGCCCGCGAACACCAATCCGCTAAGGCGAAGGCCCTTTTGCCCCGCCGTGTCAGGCGGCAGAGCAATTGGAAACGTGGGAAACTGCGAAACAGATTACGCTTCGTAGTATTCGAAGCGGTCCAGAATCACATGGGAGTTGGTCGTGGTGTCGATCGACGCCTGCCAATCGAAGTCTTGCATGACGTCCTGGTTCTTGGCACCGGCCTGAGGATTCCCACCGCCCCTGTAGGTGGCGCGGGGGAACTGCCAGATCAGCGCTTGGCCGTTCTTGGCCACGCGAGAATTGATCGGCCGAGGCGTGCCGGCATAGAACGCGGCGAGCTCCGTATCGTCCCCGAAGTACAGGCTCGACTTCCCCGTGACGGTACACTCTCCCTCGCGAACAGCGACGGGGGACTGGGAATCGACAGCCTCGATCGAGCGGAGATTATTGTTGATCGTGAACTCGATCGACTTCGCCCAGTTCGGCGACGTGACGCCGGAGCCGTTCACCCCGATCCTGCCCACGTTGGCATTCGCCGCCATGATCTGGCCCGTGGTGGCGGCGTCGGGCACGGCGTCGAGCGACGCCGTCGACTCGGCACCTCCCATGCCTTTGAACGAGACGGACCCCTTCACCTTGTCGCGGCTCGCGATGGAGTGCTGCAGGGTGTCCACGACCATACCGCGGCTGACGATGTAGACCGGAACCGTCTGCCCCAGGAACCCTTTCTCGAACGTGAAGGACGTCGGCGTCACGCCGTTCTTGATCTGATCGCCAACCCAGACCTTGATCGTCTTGCCGGTTCCGACATCCGTGGTCCAGCCGACCGGGCGATTATCGAGCGTCAGGGCAGTCGCCGTGATTGCCGTGATGCGAGCGAAGTCGTTAAGTGCGGCAGTCGCGAACTTGTCGCCTGCCGCCGTTCCGCCGATCTTGATCCACTGCCCAACCACGAGCCCAAGCGTCGTGAAATCGAGAACCGTGGATCCAAGCCCGGAAGCCGTCGCCGTGATGTCCGCCGATGCGCCCTGGAACCCGACAACCTTTAGCTTCGCCGCCGCCGGCGGGGCTGTCTCAGCCGTCAGTGATAGGCCGGTGCCCACAACGGTCGTTCCGGTCGAAGACGCGGCGCGGAAGATCTGGTTGTTGGCAGCATTGGTGAGCCCTGTCGCGCGGACCAAGTGCGCCATCTTCACGGCGGCGCCGCCGGACGCCACCACGTAAGTATTCGACGTGGTGCCGGCATCCGTGACAACGGAATCGGCCGTGCCGTCATTGTCGAAGACCGGCGTATTGACCCACGGATTGAACATCGCCGAGCGATACATGTCGGACAAGAACGAATTGTCGTCAGGGAAACTCTGCTCGAAATTCACGCCGCCGGCGGGCTCCTTGATCGTCATGATCGGATCGACATTCATGCGGTCCGGCCGGATTTCGTCGGGGTCGACGAAGTTCGGCGTGAACGACAGCGACTCTCCGGTCATCCGAGCCGTGCGCATCCGCGGCGTGTTGGGAGTCGTTCCAGGGGTGATTTCCCGAACGAACGCAAGCTGAACCCGATTGGTCGACGTCATAAGGGCTCTCCATCAAGAGGGAATGCCGCGTCTCACGACGGGGCGAGCGCGCCTTGCCCAGGGGCGCGTTTGGTCAGCCCGGCGCGGGACCACGCGCGGGCGGAAGAGGCTGTTAGATCGCGCTCACATCCGAAGGCGGGGCCGCCTTGAAACTGATCGCGGGGCTCGGCAGGGTTCTTGTGTCGAGCGTCATTGCGTCGGTCAAAACCGGGACCGGATCAAACGCCGGTGTCCTTTCTGCGATAAAGCCGCGCTTCTTCAGATCCCAGAAGGAATGTGGGGCGAGATCATCCAACGGACTCACATCGGCATCCTTCCGGAACCGCTGGATTGCCGTATTGAACGGCTTCGCGACGACATAGTCTGACATCGTTGGTCTCCCTTAAGCCTCAACCCGCCGCCACTCGATGACGACCGTGAGCTTGTACCAATTGCCTTCTTCCGGAGCCGGCTCACCTTCGCCGATGAAGGCGTCCATGAACTCGAGATTGCCGCTCAGCAGCGTCAAACCGCGGAAGATGTTCGCGAGTGCCTTGGCCAGTTTGCGGGCCTGAGACGACCCGCTCCCGGCCGGAACGAAGACCAGCATCCATAGATGCCCGTTCTCATCCCATCGGTTGTCAGACTGTTGGCTCGCGCCGATGAACTCCTGACCGTACAGCACGCCCGTGAGAGCTACCGCAATCCATGGGGTCGGCGGGTTCGGCTTCTTGAATGGGTCGTTTTCGAAGCGGATCGGCGGGACAACATTTGTGTCGGGATCGGCGAGAGACTCAGCAATGGCCGGGTCTTCAAGATGCACCTTGATGGCATCGTAAACGGCATCGTCCGCCATGGTCTCGCTACCGGATCGTCACGACAATCGCAGGGACGCGGCCATCAGACTTGTTGCCAGCACGCCCGCCAACGAGTTCCCCACGAAACGGCTTTCGCCACGCAAAGCGAACCTTCGCCGTGTTTCCATACAGGCCGTTCGCTTTGAGCGCCGTGATTTGATAGACGCCGCGCGGCGCCTGCGGCGACTGCGGCTTCCGGCCGGTCCCACCCTCGATCTTGACCGCGTAGACGACGTCGCTCAGGAACACGTACTCGTTCGCAAGCGGAATTGTGTTTCCGATCGGAATCTCAGTCCCATCGGCGAACAGCGTATGGCTCGCGGCGTATCTCCCCGACCGGAACGGCGACACCTTCCTCAGCTCTTGCGCGATGAAGAAGAGAACATCGGCAACCAACTCCCATTCGGCGACGATGACGCCGTTGGAGCGGACCGATGATAAAGCTGACGACTCCGCCCCGTCGACGAACGTCTTGCGAGGTGGAATGCGTCCAAGGATCCTGCGGTTGGTCTCATCACCTTCGCTGATTGCGCCGCGAGCATATTCAGCAAACGCATGGCTTTGCGCCGCAGGAGATAGATCGTTCGCGATCATCAACTGGATGTCGCGATCGATGGGCTCAACGCGGGTTCTAATAACGGCCACTATCAGCCCCGAACCGTGATCTCGTAAGCGATCAAAACGCCGTTCACACGCCGCGTGGAGTCATCAATCCGAACGATGGAGAGCTCGTCGCCCCGAACCATCAGCGCATCACTGTCGAGTAACGGCAATTCGATTTCGCTGTTGGCAAGATCATCGGCGAAAAGGATGACCTTGCGGTCGCCCTGCTGCACATCGCCAACAAGCTCCTGCGGCTGGAATCCTGTCACCCTTGCCCTAAGGCTTCCTGTATCAACAGGCGTCCTCCCTGCCCCACTTCCCGTATACCTCCTGACGGAGACGATATCGGTAAGGGCGCGAGCGTAGGAGGCTTTGGTTTCGGCTGGCGTCATCTCAGAGCCTTCGACGGCGGAAGGGCGCGAGCTTCGCGACGACGCCGGGCGGCAGATCGCTTGAACTGCCGACTGCACCGACCCAATAGTCAACGCGGCGAACGCCGATCACATCATCAGATTTGACCATTCCGTCCCGCCCGCGGGCGAACCAGTAGTCCTGCACCAGATCGACGCATGCCCCCTGGATCGCCATCGGCAGATCACTCGGGGTGTCCTCGGTTGCGTCCCCGGGAAGGACGTATCCGGCGACATAGACGATGGTTGCGTCCTTGCCGACATACCATTGGGCCGGATAACCGCCCTCATCCAGGCCAGAAAGCACGCCCGTTTCATAATTTAGGCGGTATCGATTTACTTCAAGCAGATCGCCGTCCACTGTCGCGCTGGTGAGGGAAGCGACGGGTACCCGGCGAAGCAAGATTCCATCGGATGAGGGCACATCCCAGAATGTCTCGCTCACCGTCTCGCGAGCCAGGACATAGCCGAGATGCGCCTCGATATCCGAACTCGCCTCTCCGATCTTGATCGTCAGTATCTCATCAGACGACGAGTCCGTGATGTTGAGCTCGAGCTTCACGCGCTCCAGCGTGGTCAAGAGCCGGTTCTCCGCCGGCTCCAGGATGGACAGTATCGAGGCCATGCCCGATTCACAGATGCCCGAGCAGCACCAGGATCAGCACGATCACAAGGACCAAGCCGAGTCCCCCGCCGCCATAGTAGCCCGTGCCGTAGAACGGTCCGCCGCCGAGGCCGCTGAAGCCGCCCAGGAGCAGGATGACCAGCACGATGAGAAGGACCGTTCCGAGCATGGCGAGATTTCCCTGAAGTTTCCGAGGTAGACGAGCCCTACCGGCCCGTTACCGGGTTCTTGCCGATCGCCGCCGTGTCCTGGGCGGAGGGCGCATCGGACGCTTTGATGGCAGGCGAAGGAGCCACGGGAGCCTTCACAGCGGACGGCGGCGAGGCTGCCGGCTTCGACTGCCACGCTGGTTCGGATACCTTCACGGCACGCTGCGGCTTCTCCGTTCCGGTCGATTGTTCCGGGAGCCCACGAGATGCGCGGGCGTGATCCATCGCTGCGGAGCGGGCTGCAGCATGATTGTGGAATGGCTTACCGCCGTTGAGGGCTTCGTTGAGCGGCACGCCGCCAGCATCGTAGAGATTGAAGCCCCCGAAGCCATCCGGCTCGATCTTGAAGTCGGCAAGCAGGGCATCGGGAGGGGCGGCCATCAGCCCGCCCACGGGAGGGAGGCCGGCCTCGGCGATCTCTTGTTCCGACACGGCCGAAACGGTTCCGTTCGCTAGATTGGCGGTCGCCGCCTCGTAGGGCATTTCGATGATGGCGCCAGCCTGACGGCCGACCTGCTGACGAACATACATTGGAGCGTCCTTCCTGGATTTGGAAAATCGATTTCGATGCGGCGAGCGCGGTCGGCGCTCGCCGCGTTTCAGCCGCCGATCAGTCGATGATCGCAGACGGTGGAGTTGCTTGCTGGTAGCGGGCATCGCAGAGGAAGAACTGAGCCTGCGTGATGTTGGCAGCGTTCGAAGCGCCGGTCGTGAAGTAGATGCAGTCGAAACCGCCAGCGACGTCGAGATTGGCAGGGTCGATCTCGATCAGGACTTGCTTGTTCTTCACCGCAGCGTCGGTCGTGTAGCTCACGGCATCGGTCTGACGAACCAAAGTGTCCGTGAGTGACGTATCGAGATTGGCCCAGATCGGCACGGCGTTGGTGAGCGCCTTCCCGCCGGTCTTGGCGATGGCTGTCGCCTGCATCGGCGTGATCGCGATGGTGGCGGCGTTGCCCTGCGTGATGTGGAGCAGGATATAGACCTTGCCGTAGTTCTTGAGACTGACGGCAGCGGACGATCGGCCCGCGGCGTCCGTCGCAGGCGTGATGGCCTCGACGATCTTCATCTGGTGCGGAAGCGTGAACTTCGTCATGGTGACGGCTCTCCTGAAGTCTGGAATTTGATGGGGGATGCATGGCGTCGCCCACTGTGGGCGACGCCATGGGATGCAGAGGAAGAAGTGCGTTACGCGCGCGTCGCCAGCACGATGAACGGCGACTGCGTGTTGGTGCCCTTGTACGGCGTCATGGCGGTCTTCCAGATCGGCTGACCGTTGAACCGGTACACGAACCGGAACGTGGTCTCGTCATAGATGAACCGCACATGGATCGATGACGCGTACTGCATCGGCCCCTTGTCGATCGCGAGGTACTGGGTCAAGTCCGCGAGGATGAGATCGCCCGCAGTTCCGAGTGTGGCGTTGTATTCCGAAGGGATGACGGGCAAGCCCATCAGCATCGGATACGGGTTGCCGTTCGTGCCGGCAGGCTGATAGGTGACGCCGACCGACGCGATGCCGCCGACATTCTCGGTCCCCGCCACGTTCTTGATGTAGGTGACGAGCTGAGCGAGCTGCGGCATCGTGTCGACATTCGCCAGCCACACCGCATTGCGCCAGGAACGAGCCGGGAGCCGCGCCATCATCGCCAGCACGTTGTTGGCCAGGATACTATTGGCCGCTTGGCCGGTTTCCTTCGGGACCGTGATGACGGCAGAACTGTTCAAGAAGCCGAGCGGCATGCCGCCACCGGTGCCGTTGACGATCGCATCCTCCACCTTGAAGGTGAACTCGTCTTCGAAGGCCTGCCGGAGCCACGCTTCCAGCGCAACCGCATCTTGAAGCAATTCATCGGTCGCGTAACAGAGCCCGACAAGCTTATCGAGCTCCATGCGGATGCTGCGGAACTGCGGCCGAGAGGGAGGCTTCAGTCCAGCCTCACCGATCCAGAACGACTGGATGCCGCCCCAGCGCGATCCATTGGCCCGGCTGGTCTCGTCCACGCCGTTCATGCGGATGCCATTGGAGTTCGGCCCAATCGGGATGCGCCGCACACGCTTCGCGATCTCGCCCGCTTCGTAGGTGTTCTGAAGCATCTCGTTGGCGAAGTCGGTCTGGACGAGGAACCCTCCATCCGCCGCGATGCCTTCCGACATGCCCGTCGGGCCGGCGCCGATGCCAGGAACAGTGATCAATCGGGCGTCTCGCGTCCGATTATTCGGATCAGCGGCACGGACGACGGCCATGATCTGCTCGCCGAGGCTGGAAAATCGCGCACCCGCGCCTTCGCGACCACGAGCCGCTTCGGCATCTGCGTTGCTGTTCGCATCGAGAACGGCGCCGACGGAGCGCTGCCGCTCCATGTGCCGCTCCATGCGTTCGATCTGCCCACTGATATCGGCGAGTTCGGCGCCGATGGCGTCGTCCCGCGCCGCCTCGACCTCGTTGAGCGCGCGGGCGCCGTCCGCAGCAGCCGTCTCGAAGATCTTCGTGCCCTCCTTGATCAGGTCCGCACGCTTCTGTCGCAACACCTTGATATCCATGTCCTTCAACCCCTCTGGGAGTGTCAAAGCCCGGCCAGATGCGCAGAACTCTGCCCACTAGCCGGGCGGCTTGTGGGGCGCAGAACTGAATCTGATTTCTTTTTTAGGAGCGCTGCCGATGAGCGTGACGGCGGCGACGGAACGCGTCCGGGTCAGGAGCGGGATTGGATGACGCTACGGGCGGCGATGGTTGGTGAGCCTGCGTGACCTCGACGATTTCGCTGATGGCAAGCGGCCGCGATTCTAGGAACTGGACATCTTCGGCAGCGAGAGTGACACCAAGTAGCTCGGCGTTCGCGCCCTGCGACGCTCGTTTGGCCGAGAGCCTTTTCAACGTGTCGTCCAGAGTCCCTACGCGATCGACCATGCCGGCCTTGAGCGCGACCTTGTCCTTTTCGGCCCGACCTTCGCCGAAACCGTTGATGACATCGTCGGCTGAAACGCCGCGCCCGCGCGCAACACCTGTGACGAAATCGCGGTAGTAGCTATCCACCGAACGTTGAATGGCCTTCGCAGCTTCGTCGCCGAGGGGCTCATAGGCGTTGCCCTCGACCTTGTACTTGCCGGCAGAGATGAACGTGAACTTGATTCCTTCCATCTCGGCAGCCTTGGAGACGTCCTCATGGAGCGCATACACGCCTACCGAACCGACTTCACCCCCGGGCGTGACGACGATTTCGTCTGCAGAGGAAGCAATCCAGTAGGCCGCGCTCGCAGCGAGACTATTCGCTTGAGCGACGATGGGCTTTTGACCTCGGGCCTTGAAGATTTCATCGGCAAGCGCTTGAACGCCATAGACGTTGCCTCCCGGACTGTTGATGTGAAACACGATCGCCTTCACGGACGGATCGTTCAATGCGGCGCGGAAGCTCAGCATCACGCGCTCCGTCGACGTGCCCCCTGGTCCGCTGATATCGTCAACCTCGCATGCGTGTTGGGCGATGATGCCGAACACGCTGATGACGGCGATGACGCTGGACGGCGGCGACGAACCATCCAATGCCGAGACGGGCTGCGAGCCGCGGGCTTCCATTGTCCAATGAACACCGACGCCGTTGGGCTGGCGGTCTCCCTTGATGCTGGCGATCTCGCCCTCGGACAGTCGGATGCCTTCAACGCGCCGCTCAATGACCTCCGCAATGGCTTCGAGGCGATCTGGCATGATCGCCCACGGATGACGAACAATCGCCAAACGCAGGTGCGGAAACTTCGTCGTCGCCATTAGGCTGGCTCCATTTCGAGAGCTGGCCCGCCGTTGTGGCCAAGCATGGCGGCGGGATTTTCCGGCTTCTCACTGAGAGGCGGTTGACCATCTTTCGTGGTCGCGGCGGCGGTCGGGATCAGCGGCTCATCGAGCCCCGGAAGCGGGTTGTATCCGAGCGCCGCGCGGGCTTCGTTGCGAAGTCAGGATGCCCGCGAGTGAGAGACGCGAGTAGAATTCAGCTTGGGCGCGCAAGTCGCCGCGCTGAAGGCCTTCGACATCGAACTTCGCCTCATAGATACGCGGGACGAGAATGAGATCGCGGCGGATCGCCTGGGTCCAGCAATCGAGCCAGGGCATCAGGTTGTTGCGTACAAAGGCGAGCATGATCGCCTCGACGCCGGTACCCCAAGATGAAGCTTTGGTCATGTGGTGAAGCATGACCGGAGGTACGTCGAACCAACGAGCGACTTCCTCGATCTGAAATTCACGCGTCGAGAGGAACTGCGCATCCTCGGATGTGAGACTGATCGCCTTGAACTCTGCGCCCTCTTCGAGGATCGGCGTCTTGCCTGCATTGTTCAGGCCCGAATACATCTCCGTCCATTGGGCCTTGAACCGCTCGAAGGCTGCATCGCCCATTGACCCTTTGATAGAAACAACGCCCGATGGGCGTGCTCCATTGGAGAACAGACGGGACCCGTGTTCCTCAGCGGCAAGCGCCAAGCCCAGGGTTTCCCTGGCATAAGAAACCGGGCTTACGCCACGAAGGCCGCCTGGCGCGACCGCGCTTCGAAGGTGCAGCACCTCATCCTGAAGCAACACGCGTTGCTTGCCGTCCGGCCCCAGCACCGTGTACCGCAACGTCTTGTCTGCAAGCCTTTCTACCTTTGTGACCCGGTCGGGATGAATCGGTTCCAGGCTATCGGCGAAGCCTCGCGGACCTTCCAGGATTTCCGCATATGCATTCCCTCGCAGCGAGAGATGCATCATCATCATCGCCTTGAAGTCCCAAGCCGACTGCCATTTGTTCGGCTGGTACTCCAAGAGATCGTTTAGAGGATGCTCGGGCGCCTCGACCGTATCGTAGGTCAGAGGATTCTTCGCGTTCGGCAGCGTCTTGTACATCCGTAACGGCAACGAGGCTGCCGTCTTGGACAAGAGGTTGACGCAAGCATAGGCCGCCGACACCTGCATTGCCGTATCGGCAGAGACACGCCGGCCTGCCGTGCTGAGGCTGCTAGGTCCAACCTCATACCAGCGATCATCCGCTGCAGAGGCGAACGTGGGTACGGCCGACGCCTGCCGTGACGGCGCCAGCAAGGTTGCGAGAAGGCCCATTAAACATTCCCGCGGAGCGTGCCGACAACGGCCACACCCACCAAGATTCCCCCCCCGACCATGAATCCGGCCGGCGGATAATGCAGCCACGCTCCGTATCCCGCCACGACGGCTCCGATCACACCAACGATCTCACGGACCGCCTGGGGATTGATCGTGACCGCCCTATCCGGCGTGAGAGACGGCTCCGGCATTTTGTCCTCACGCAATGCGGAGCCCACGTTCTTCGTAGATCGAGCGGCCGGCGACAGGATTGAGCGCCATCAGATGCGCCGCATTGAACAGCGCCATTGCGGGATCAACTTTGCCGAAGCCCGCTTCATCTCTGGCGACCATCATGGCTGTTCTCGTTGGGATGACTTTCAGGTTTCCAACGCACCAGGTGAGCATCTCGCTCGCGCCATGGCAGAAGCTATAATCAGCGAGCTTGATCTCGATAGTCTTGATCGCGCCCATCAGGCCGATGCCCTGGCGAACCGCGTCGAGCGTAGATGCGTCCTGGGTGACGCCAAGTTCGGAGAGGTCGTCAACGATGGCGCCGATGCCGGCAGCGTCGACGCCGACCTGCGCCAGCAATCCGCGCGATTGAACCTTCTTCACCAGGTCGAAAATGAACTGCCTACCCGCGTCACGCGGTATTGGCGCCAGCGGAATGACGTTGCCTTCCGTGTCCGCGTACGATCCGTCAGGCTGCCGCACGAGATCAATTGCCGAAGGCTTGATGTACTTGAACTTCGTCAGATCCCCTTGCGCTTCGAAACGATCATATTCAACAATGTTGGCCCGACGCCGCTCGATCCCGACGTCGCTGATCAGCGCATGAGCCCAGCCTAGCCATCGCTTCGTCACCTTCTCACGGCCGATCGCGGCCACGCCGAGCAGATCGTCCAGGCCACCGCCGTCAATTCCGATCGTCACGACTTCGCAGCGGTCAAGTAAAGCATCGATCGTCAGCGTCTTGTCGACGCCCCGTTCCCAGACGAGAACGCCGGCCCAGCTATCGGACCGCTCAGCCATGCCGGGCTGAACATTGAGATGCTTCGCATAGAAACCGATCAGCGCGGCGCGACCGTCCTGCTGCGCCTCGGCAAACTGCTCGAGCAGGAACTGCTCATCGACGGACTTATTCAGATTTGGGTTCGGGATGTAGAAATTCGCGGGGTCCTTGTATTCCCCGCTCTTGATCATCCGATCCGGAAATTCGTAGAGCAGCCCGAGGCTGCGCTTATCGACTCTCTTGCCGGCGCGGATTTCGCGGAACTTCTCTAGGCGTTGCGCGAAGACCCCGGCCGGCGGCCCGTCCCCTTGTGTCGATGCGTCGATCACAAACCCTTCAGGCCGTGAGGCAAGGCCGCCCATGGCCTCGCGAAACATATTCGCGGCCCCCGCCCGCTTACCGAACAGCCAGAGCTCATCGACGAACAGTCCGATCGTCTTCTTGCCTGTCACCGTCTCATCGTCTGCGGCGACGACCTTCAGGAAGGCCCCCGTATTGCGATGTTCGATGACGCGGCCTGCGCTGGGATGCAGGATAGCGCTCAGCGTCGGATGGCTTTTGACCATGTCCCGCGCGGGCGCGAACGAGTTGTCGGCGACCTCCTTGGTCGGGGCGAGGATGTAGAACTCGCCGGACTCTCGCCAGTTTCGAACCAGCGCCGTGACCATGACGCCAGCAGCCAGCGTCGACTTGATGTTCTTCTTCGCGATCAGGAGGAAGAAATAGCGGATCAGTTGCCGGCCGGGCTCGCCGCACACTCCGTTCGCGTCATAGGCACCGAAGATCGAGCCGACGAAGTCGAAGACCCATTGCCGGCACGCGTCGCCCATCGTTGGGCTTCCGGGCGCATCGACGATCTTGAGGCTCTTGAATATCTCAAGCGCCGCTGCGGCTTCCTCGGGGAACAACGGGTCGCAGGGGATGAGAGATTCCCCCGCAACGATCTTTTCCTCCCAGTTCGGACACGCCGTCGACCATTCCAAGCTCACTGGACCGTCTCGGCAACGCGTTTTGGCGGTGCGCGCGGCGCGTAAGTACCAGCAGCGGCAGCCTCAGCGGCTCGTGCCGCCTCTTCCTTTTTGCCCAGCGGCCGTTCGCGTTGCTCATCCGGCATGCGGGCCTTCCCGACCGTGCCGAGGCCGCGATCCAGGAGCGCCTTTGAGGCCGATGCGCGAGCCGTCTCGCTTTGCCCGTCCTGGGCGATCTTGCGCAGCACCGCGATCGCGACTGCGCAATACCTCCTGGCCTGGGTCCGGATGTCCGCGGACATCGTCGGCGCGCTCATGGGCACCATCATGAACGGCAGCATCGCGGCATCGCCGCCGATCTCGACTGCCGGCTTGCCGTAGCCGCGGTCCAGGATTTCCTTGCCGGCGGTGATCTTCGCGGACTCGCTTGATCCGTAGATGAGAAGCCGGGACAGCGTCTCGATCGCCAGCACCGCGTGACGCTGGGCGATGCCGTCGATTTCCTCAGGCGCCGGCTCTGCCAGAAGTGCCCGCAGCTCCAGTTCGCTCAGCGACGTCGGGGCCGAAAGACCCTTTTTCTTTCGCCCGGCGCCGGGGCGAGCGCCGCCGCGCTTCGTCCCATCTTTTGCCCGGTTTTCCTCAGCACTCGCAGGCACGTTTGATTTCCTTTGAAACCCGACGTGGAATTCAAAGGTCTTGCTGCGCAAAAAATTTTTGCGCGTGACCCCCACGCGGTTGCGGGTCCCCATGGCCCCAGACTTTTGACCCGCCCCCCCCTATGGCTGGCCGTGATAGCGCTTTGCCCGCTCGGCTCCGGTCTTGCGGGTGTGACAGCTACCGCACCGGCAGAGGATGTTGCGCTTGTCGAGCGGAGCGCCGCCGTCCTTGCGCTCGACGATGTGATCGCCGAAGACCCGGATGCCGCGCCGATGAGGCGTCCTGCACTCAAGGTCCTCACACCTTGCTCGGTCACGGCTACCGAAGCGCTCCTGGATAATGGCATCCATGAGCGATCGCCATTCAACGGAGGTGTAGAAGCCTTCCGCCCGCTTCTCCGGCAGCTTCACCTTGACGTGGCTCGATGCCCTGATTTTCTGGCCAATGGTTCGGAGACTGGCCTTCATACAAAAGGGGCCGCGACGCCGATGAAGGAACGTCGCGGCCCAAGTCTAGGGAGGAAGCGCCCAAGGAGGGCGAGCATGCCCGATGAAGGAAACACGCTCACCCTATGGGAACGCAAAAGGCCCGGCGGGTTAGGCCGGGCCTTGGTATCAGTCGTCCAATGACGGTGGCGTCAGCCGCTCGCAAGGTGCCGGGTGCGGCCGGACCTCCAGCCGGCAAGGGACGTGGGGCGGATGGCAGCGCCGGAGGCGATCCGCGCGGCATGCGGATGGGACAACACGATCACGTCACGCGCCGAGCGCTCGCGCTGAATCGGGATCGCCGCGATATCGATGACACTGAGATCGAACGGTGAGGCCAGCAACGTGCCGCCGTCGTGCACCGCACCGATGCCGACATGACGATAGCCGGCGGACGCCGGGCCGAAGTTTGAGAGCGCGAAGATTCCAATGAGAGCCGCAAGGCTCAGACCGAGTCGAAGACCGAAGTATCGGCGCATGTTGTCACTCCTAGGGTTGATGCAGCTGTCGTCTACGCTGTGCACAATGTCAGCTAGGCGGCTGACTGCGGTTGATCTACCGGCCACCTAGAACGCTTTTGATATCAATACGTTAGGCAAAAACGGGGCATCTCGTCCGGCCACCCATAAACAGCTTGTCTTGGACATCGGCGTTCAGGTCCAAAAGGACATAAATGGCATCGAGATGGGCGTGCTGGAGAACGGCATCCCGTATCTGACACAGAACGGGCTCGCGAGGATCGCAGGCAGCTCAAAAGACGGAGGCCCCGTGACCGCTACCTTTTACCTCCCGCTGGGAGGGATATCCCAAATATAGAACTTGGGACTTCAGGGTCACAGAGCCCCCTACTCTGACACAGGGCGGGCAGGGCGCCCTGTGAATCCCGATTCGCTTACACAATATATGGATAATCTGGACGAACTTTCCACTAGGTGAAGTAGATGACGATCTTCACCAAAGCCAAAGCGACGACCGCCTAGACCGCCTATCTCAAGATGGGCATGATGGGGTTTGCCGGCTCCGGCAAGACCTTCGCTCTGATGATGGTTGTTTCCATGCTTCCGCTGGCATTGAGGCTTGGGCCTCAATCCGCGCCGGGCTCTGTTCCCGGCAGGCTGGCCACTCTTGCCAGCCCGGTATCCCTACCACTCAGAGCTTCTCGATCTGGTCTTCAGTCAGGGGGATGGGCGTGTAGCGCCCAAGCAGGCTGATTAAGACCTTGATTCGGCCCTCGGGGTCAATGTCAGACACGGGACCGTTGAAGCCGCTGAATGGACCATCTGACACACGGACCTGCTCACCCAGGCTGTAGTTCGACTCATAGGGCGCATCTTTGCGGTCGATTTCAGCCTGTTCCGTTCTGAGAATCCTTGCCATCTCGTCCGGCCTCACGATGGCGTAGTCTTCGTCGAACCTGAGAAACTTGTGGACGCCTGGGGTCCGACTGATGTGACCACGGGCCTTGTGGTCGCGATCAAGATTGAGCTTCACAAACAGATAGCCTCTGAACATCGGTTCGATGATCTCGACCTTGGCCCTGCGCACACCTCGCGTGCTGATGCGTGGGATCGTCGGCAAGTAGACACGGACCTTCAGATCAGCAAGCTCTTCGAAGGCGTGTCTTTCTTGCTGCGGATGGCAGAGCAGCACGAACCAGCGCAGGTTCGGATCAACGTCAGGGGCAGCCTCTTGTTCGATTAACCCGCCAAGGTGCGACGACAAGGGCACCAACCTTCCATCGACCACGGTGCCGCCCCACTCGCGTTGCGCAGTCAGGAGGACCTGCTCCGTTATCGTTCGATCTTGCTCCATGAGCATCACATTCCCTCTTCGGATTTAGAGCTGTTGTCGTTCAACGAAGGCGTGGTCGTCTTCGGTCATGTAGGTTTCGTTTGTCTGATCGGGCGCAAGGCTCGGGATTCCTGGCGGCCACTCACTCGGAGCGAACCAGGACTTCCCGGCTGCGGCCTGTGATTCCATGAACGTGACCGGCTCGCGCATGCGCGCTCGATATTCACGCCAGCGATGCCATTGCGCGGTGTAGGGCTTGATCTCAACGGAGACCGGCTTTGGCGGCTGCTTTGAGGTGAACCGCTCCCATCGCTTTTCACGGTAGTACGTCGAGAGGTCACAGAGCTTGTTGGCCTTGGCCTTCCAGTCATTGAGGTAGGGTTTGATGCCTTGGAAGGCGGCTTCTTGGGCTTCCGCCGTCAATGCCGCATGCAGGCCCTCGCAGACCACGAAACTGACGATATGGTCTTGAGGCCATGCTTCCCGAACATCGAGAAACGCCCTCCCAATTTGGGTGGGATTCCGTCCTTGGTGATCAGTGCTTTGTGAATCTTCTATAGGCCAGGGGCGGGTCGCCACCCTACGGTCAGCCACCCCTGGTTCAGGCGTAGGTGGATCGCCGGTTTCCGGTAGGTGGTCGGACGCACCATCGCCCTCGGATTCACCATCCGCGACTTCCGTGGACACCACGGATAAAGCCCGTCTGATTTCATCGTCGGTCAGGTCGCGGCCGGGCTCATCCCGGATTTCGTAAATGATGTGGAAGGTGCCGTTGCTCAGGCGCGTCTTGTGAGCAATGCACCAGCCGAAGCGGATCAGGTTCGTCATCACCCGCTTGATGGTGTCGCGCCCGATGTTCCATCGCCGCATGAGCGCCGGCCGTCGCACCTCCCAATCGTGAGGCTGAGACAACAAGTACGCCATGATGCCGACCTCATCGGCCGCGAGCCGTTCGTCCTTGAACAGCGCGTTCCCGATCGTCGTGAAGTTGGCGGTATGGCGGCGGCGGATGATCATGCGGGCCGTGCCTTTCCCGCCTTGCCGATGATCTTGTTTCTGCCGTCGATTTGGTTACCAGCGGCGTCGAAATACATCGTCTCGGGAAAGCCGCCGCCATCGTCACAGCGGTCACAAGGCGCTTCGACAACCACTGCATCTTTCGGATCAGTCTTGTGGCGTCGGACGTCTTTCGTACGGTCGCACTTAGGGCAACGCAGCGTGACTCTCAGCCTTGTGATCTTGCTGATGCCGGGCTTGAAGCCCGTAGCAGCATCGATCATCCGCTCGATCGGCGACAGAGGTTTGGCGCTCATCAGCGTGCCCTCAGCATGTAGAGCGCCCAAGCAGCGAAGATCGCGCCGTGAAAGAGGCCCCATCCATAGGATGCAGACCATTGGCGTTTGGGCTTATGCGGCGGAGGCGCTGAAGCCTCGATCGTGACCGGCGCCGGCAGGACGAAATCCGTTGGCGCCCTCAGTCCGCCAGCAGCAACACGATCCGAGACGGCGAACGCATATCGCGATGCTGCTTCCGGTCCTTCGATCCGGATCAGCGCGTTCATGATGCCGTCGACGCGAAGCCGAGCAATCTCCGCCGCCATGTCGGCGTCATGCTCACCCACAGCGGAGAGAATCTGGCCCTCTTGGGACATCACGATGCGCTTGCGGTCGCGGGGTGAGATCATCATGCGGCCCCACTCCGCAGTCGCTCGACCGATGTAGTGTCGGCCGCATTTTCCCCTCTTCGCTTCGGCACGGCGTCCGCCATGATGGCGCTTACGCACGCTCGCATTGTCGCGACTGAGACAGCGTTTCCGATCTGCTTGATCTTCTCGGTCTTGGTTCCAGCGAACTCGTATGATGCCTCTTCGCTGGTGAAGCCCATGGCAGCAGAAAGCTCGTGAGGCTCGAGCATCCGGAAAAGAATGTCGTATTGAGGCGTGGCCTCGATCAAGTTGATGTGACCCGTTGCGCAGATCGTAGGCGCTGGATCGTCGACATCGTGGATGCGCGGCGATTGACCTTCACGTTCGCCAAATTGTGCCGCAATGAACGCGAGCTCGCCGCGATTGGCGCCGGTCACGGTCGGCAGTGGATCGCTGTTTGCGTCAAGGACGCGCTCCGGACCGCCGGCATGCGTGACCGGCAACACGAAGGCGAACTCGCCGCCCTTGGCCGTCGTCATTGTCGGGACGGGATCGGCCACATCGCGCGGGCCAGGCCAGCCGCTGCCGTTGGTCACAGGGACGACCATGCCGAACCGGCCCTTTGCCGTGACCGTCGGCAAAGGATCTTCGACGCTTTGGCACGTCTCTCCTGATCCGGAGCCATAGTATGGGGAAATCAGGACGTGGGAGTGCTTGGCGGTTTGCGTCGGAGTCGGATCGTCCGTCGAACGCGCCGCGCCCTCGCCTTGGCGAGACAGCATGAACGGTTCGATAAGATAGCCCGCACCACGACAATCGGTGGTCGGCGTCGGCTGATCGACCGGATGAGCCCGGGTGGTGCCATTATCGCCGTGACGATTCAGAATGAACGGCTCGACCAGCATCGGCCGTGCGCATCCCGGCCTGCGCTCTACTCCGGCGCCGCCGGTCGTGATCGTCGGCAACGGGTCATCTGAAGAGCGAGGCTGACCGCTATTCTGTTGCGAGAGAACGAACGGTTCGGCAAGCCATACGCCGCCTTTGGTATCCAGTGTCGGAACCGGGTCCGCCGACACGCCGAGCGCTTTGCTTCCCTTCCGGCCGTTAACGATGATGGGTTCCACGACCGCAATGCCGCCGCCGGTCGACGTCGTGAGGCAGGGCAATGGAAGTTGATCGGGATCGCGGGCAATGTTGTTCGTTCGGTTCGCCAAGATAACGGGCTGCGCAAGGCCGATATGGGTCCCGCCTGCCGCTATCGTCGGCAGCGGATCATCGACGCTCTGCCCCGCCATGTGGTTGCGAAGAATGACAAGGAACGGTTCGGGCCACTGGAACTTGACCGCGCCGGCATAAATGCGGGCGAGCGTCTTCGGCGCCAGCGGCTTCTTGCGATCGAAGATCGATTTGCCCTTGATCGACCAATCGATGATCTCGCGCGCGGGCGCCACGGTTTCGTGCCGGGAAAGAGATCGAGCTTCCCGTCCGCGCGCTTCACGATGCGTCTGGACCGGCCACGACACCGGCGTCCGTCGCTGCGCGCCATGAGGATGAAGCGCTGCCGCGTCGTGGCGTCGCCGTAGTCGGCGGCGTTGAGCTTGCGCCACTCCGGATCGAAGCCGAGCCGGCGGATCGTGTCGATCCATGCCCGGAAATACTCGCCCTTGCGCGATTTGATCGGCTTGCCCGTCCGAGCGTCGACCGGACCCCAGCCGACGAATTCCCACACGTTCTCGATGATGATCCGCTTGACGCGCAGTTCGGTCAGCCAGGTGATGATGTGCCAGGGGTCGCTGCGCTGCTGGTCGCTGGTCGGCTTGCCGCCACGCGCCACGCTGTGATGGGTGCAGGTCGGCGACGCCATCAGCAGGTCGAGATAGCCTTCCGGCACGATGATGTGCGGCCGAACGGTCGAGATGTCCTGGCAGTAATGCCGCGCCTCGGGATGATTTTTCGTATGCGTCTCGATCGCGACCGGCCAGTGGTTGACGCAGACAAGCTCCATCTCGAAGGCCCGAGCTCGGCGAGCGCACGGCGCAGCCGGTCGACGAGCCGCCGGCGCCACACAGAAGATCGGCAACCAGAATCTTGCGGGTCATGCCGACACACGCTCCGCAAACAGCGGAGTCCCATGTCCGGCCTTCTCTCGATCAAGGGCTGGCACAACCTCAAACACGTCCGTCACATAGGCCCGATGATCACCTTCGACGTAGACAGCGCCGCTCTTGCCGAACGGCACGATGCGCAGGATGCGGCCGGAGGGCACGCAACCGGTTCCCTCCCATTCAGGAGCGGGCTTGACGATGTCGCCGATGCGCGGGCTCACGTTTCAGTTCCCCCTTGTGCATAGCGGGGACCGTTCGGCATCTCACCTTGCAGGGGTGATGCATCTGTTTTCGAATTGGCGGAGGGAGGAACAGGCAGTTTGATCTGCCGTTGCTGGCAAATGCGCCGGAGTTTCGGTTCGTCCCAGTTCAGCTCGGCACAGATCAGTCGGACAGGGACATCGCATTCCGCGAGCTTGCGGATGTGGCGAAGGATCGAGGGGGTGATGACTTCGGTCATGACCGACCATCCCCGCAAAGCTCAGCGCGAAGCGTAGAGACTTCCGACGCTAGTTCTGGATCGGATTCCATGCGCGTCTTGGTGACGGCCCACGCATGAAGAACTGTCGTGTGATCACGCTTCGCCATGGCGCGGCCGATTTCAGGGAACGATTTGATGGTCAGCTCCCGGCTCAGATACATCGCAACGTGGCGGGGACGGATGACGTTTGCGGTTCGGCGGCGTGAGATGATGTCAGGGACGGACACGCCGTAATATTTCGAGACCGTGTCTACGATCTCTCTGATACTCAGACTGACGGCATGATGACCGGCAGGAAGAATTTCTTCAGAAGAGCGCCTGCGTGGCGAGGGTATCGGCGTCGCGCAGCAGCGCGCGATGTAATCCTTCCAAGGGTCATCGGCACGAGGAACGGCGCGAGTGATCTGCTTGGTCTGACGACGCCGCCAAATGTGCTCCGGCACGATATCCAGTTCGGTCGATTTGATGCCGCCAGGCGGATTGCGGAGGCGCCGGGATATTGTGCGAGCGCGGTTTATCAGATCAGACGCGGTCATGCCTCAACCTCTTTGAGGTGAACGACATGAGCCTCTTCGGCAGGACTCCAAGAACGCTCGGTCATGAGATCACCCCAAGCGTTGCGGGGTCGATGTGAATCACGGGCTTGCCGGCATCCGTGAAAAACTTGATTTCGTGGGCGATGCCGAAGCTCTCATCCCAGCCCTGCAGGTGAGCCACGATCAGAGCATCGGCGACCACCATCATTCGCTCTTCGAATGGAAGCCATATCTTGTGATCGAGGGGATCGAGACCACCTTGGATCGCAATGGGATGAGTGTGACTGATTGGGCTGTAGACCTTGACGCCGATGCGAAGCAGTCGTGAGGCAAGATGAGCGGCGTCACGAAAGGCCTTGTCGATGCCGAGGGTGTATTTCGAATAAGGTGTCGCGAGATAGCAAAGCGCATAATCAGAGAGTGTCCCTAACGGCTGCGGCTTCGCATGCTCCCCGATCCATCGGCCTGTGCGTCGGCGATGGATATAGTTTTCAGCCTTATAGAGATCGCCGGACTCATCGCCTTTCTTGCCTGATCGCAGCAGATATTGGACGGCGCTGCCGAGATAGAGATCGCGGTCGAGCCCATAGGCTTCGATGACATCGATCGCCTCCATCCCGGCGGCCTTGTAGTGTGGCGGACAAACTGCGCTTTCAGTCATGCGTCTCTCTTGCCGTTGGCGAGGGTGAGGATGGTGCGGGGGCTCATGGCGTCGGCCCTCGGTGCAGTCGGATCGTCGCCGGGCTCGCATGGACGCAGAGCAAGTCGGTGCGGTGTGTCTTTCTCGACCATGGCGGCGCCAAAAGTTCGGATGGCCTCTGCGACCAAGAGACAACCATCGGCTTTGCCGAATGCGCGGAAGCGATCAGCCCCCGTCTTTTCTTGTGCCTCGCCGATGTGATGCTCACTGAGTTCGTCAGCGAGACGAGCGCAGTATTGGATTGCTTCTTTTGCGTTCATGGCGCCTTGCCGTTGGCGAGAGCGAGGATGGTGCGGGGGCTCATGCTTCCTCGCTCATGATGGCGGCGAGCAGCGCAATCATTGCGCAGTCGATAAAGGTGCAGAACGCCACGACGATGCTGGCGCTCGATCGAGAACGGAGCGCGGAAACTACCGTCAAGACGAAGAAGACCGCGATGCCGAACAGGAGCGGCTTAAGGGCAACAATTCTCACGTCACGCCCTCCCGTTCCTCTGTTTCAATAACTCCATCGGACTTGTTGTATTGGAGAGGGGTGTTGGTGGAGTTGGTCGGGGCTTCCGCCGTGTTCCGCGACTGGTTGCCCCAAGTGAAGAAGTTTGGCGGCAACACGTGCGCGTCATCTTCGCGAGCAAACAGTTCCAGAACAGGAACGCCGCCCGTCATGTCGTTGATCATGTCGCGGTAGAAGGTGGGCTTGGCAGAATGCTCGCCTGCCCTCTCGCGATGGTTCGAGCCGTACTTTTTGTCGCTATCGGGCTTCGGCAGGCCGCGCCCGCGCTTGAACAGGCAAAGGACTTCGTCCTGGTCCCAGGCAATCAAGCCGAGGCCGTGATCGTCGGGGTATTCTTCATCGGTCTTGGTCCAGATGAAGCACGTCGAGTAGGCGTCGAAGCCCCAGGCTTGAGCGACGGCCCACGCGAGCGGCAACGGAACCTTCGTGCGTCCGAGCGAGGTATCGATTTCTGTTGGATGAAGGGCGAGTAGATGCGCCCGCGGAATCCAGAGGTATAGCCACGCATCCGGTAGCATCCGTTGCGCAACCGGCATGGCCAGGATTTCGTCCCATGCATCAGTGACGTAGTGGTTCTCATAGGCGCGGTTGCCGATGCCGGCTTTCCGCTTCCATGCCGGATCGGCGTAGACGACGGGGAACTTCCGCCCGCACGGTTTGAGCGCCGCGGCGTCGGATAACTCCTGAGCCAGGTTGCGGCGCGTTTCCGTATTGCGCTTGCCGATTTCGTTATCGATGACGTTCGTCGCGAGCCGCCCGCGCTCACGGCTTTCACGCTCCATCCGATCGAGCAAGGCAGTTACGGCCTGCGCGCCAATGCCACCAAGCTTGCGGGCGCGGGCCGAAAGCTTCTTATCTATGCCGATCTCTCGCAAAGTCGCCCGCGAGCAAGGTTCCGAGTCTGAACCTTGCTCGTCCTTGCGGTTGTTCCCGCCATGACTGGTAATGATGCCGGTCCTCTCCCCCTGCTCCAGCATTTCGCCGAGCCTGAGCTCAGCCCGGGTGCGGAGCTTGGCAGCATCAATCTCAAGGTCGAAATTCTTGGCCACGCGCGCGACCGCCTCGATCGCCTTGGCCTCAAGGCGGATCGACATCACTTCGTCGGCGCGGACCGCCTCGGCGAGCGCTGTGCACGCGGCATCGTATCGGACAAGGTCGTTCATACCGCAGCCCCCCGTTTTTCGAGGTACATGTTGGCGAGCGCCTTAATGCGGCTTTCGTCGGAGAAAACCGCCTCCGCCCCTGCCAGCGGGTCAACGATGTTGCGCGCTTGGCTCGCCTTGACCCCAAGAACTTCAATCACGAGAGGGTCGGAACCGAAGTCGCTATGCAGGTAGATCGCATCAACCTGCTTTGTCTGGCCCGGCCGGCGAAGGCGTCCGATAACCTGCTTGTGGACTTGCGGGGACCAGTCGAGTTCTCCGAAGACGACCGTTGAACATCGCTTTTGCAGGCCATCGAGCCCGGCGCCGGAGCGCAGAGAAATGATCATGAGGTTCGTGTCGCCGTCGATAAAAGCGCGCTTCGTCTTGTTCTTCTGCGATGCCGTCTCCGAGCCCGTGTACATTGTGGGGTTGAAATCGGAGAGGTCTTCCAGCCAAATCGAATAGACCTCACGATGCCATCCGGTCAGAAGAACGGGTACGCCCGCTTCAAGCAACACGCGGACATAGGCCGACACATGCTTCGCCTTAGCGACGCCGGTCGTGTGTCGGGCGAAGGCATCGAGTTCCCGAGCCGCGCTGCCTCGTTCGATAAAGCTGCCGGACGTCACCTTGATCGCTAGAGCGCGCGCACGATCCTCGGCCGCCTCCGCAACCTCTTCGTCGTGTCCGATGACGTGCGAAACAACGTTGACGGGCGGCATCTGTCCGGCGACGTCGTCTTCCGTGCGCCGAACAACGAGTTGGATTTCGCGGAGGAACGTGCCGAGGGCCTTGGGGTCCCTGACATGATCGCTCCAACCGCACCATTCCGTCATGAACTCGGAAGCAGTTCCGAGCGCTCCGGGTTCGATGAATTCGACGATCTGAAATATCTCACCGCCGTAGTTGTAGATCGGCGTAGCCGTAAGGCCCATGCGCAGGTCGGCATGATCAACGAAGACCCTTGCGGCATTCCCTTTTGACGTACCGAGGCCGCCGCGCAAGGACTGGATTTCATCGAAGATAACGGATTTGAACAGCCCGGTCGCCGCGATATCGGTCCAGCCGAAGATGTTGGAGTATTTGAAAATGTAGACGTCAGCCCAGGGTAGATCGTAGGGCTTGGTTTTCTGGATGATGTGTCCCCGAAGGGTGGTGAACGTCTCGATGTATTCGTCGAGCCATTGGTCCGCGAGGTGAGGCTCGACGACAATGGCTGCCGGCCGGAAGGCTGGATCGCAAACCACCCCAAGTGCCGAGATGGTCTTGCCGAGCCCGACGTCATCTAGAAGCAGAAGGCGCTTCCGCAACTTGGTGAGTTCGATCGCTTGAGCCTGATAGGGATACGGCTCTAGCCCCTGGCGGAAGCCGACTTGCTCGCCCGGCTTGTAGTTCGGCAGCATGATCCGTTCGAAGGCCATACGATGACGATCGAAAGCGTCCTTTTTGCCCAGCAAATGCTCATGGTCCGCTCCGCTGATCTCGAGCGGGTAGCGGCTCGTGAACCACAACAGATCGGCACACGTCGCTTCGGAGTCCGTGATCGTGAATGGCGCAACTGCGGTCTTTGGAATGCGAGGGAAGATGTGCTTTAGCTTCAACGAAACGTGAGGCGGCACGTGCTCCACAATCCACGATCCGAGAATGTCACGGCGAAGAGTGCCGTAGGTCCGCAAGGACGGCGCGAGCGGTGCAGACTCGGGAACCGGGAATATGGCGTGCACGTTCACAGCCACCCCCTGCCCATAGAAACGACGTAGCAGGGAACGCCTTTAATCTCAGTCGGAAATCCTATGGCTACGCTGGTCATCAAGATCAGCGCGCTCAACTTCGCGGAAGCGCAGTAGCGCTCGCACTGCGCAAGGATGTCTCGCTTGGAGCCTCCGATCTTGACCTCGATACCGACATGGCCAGCAGCGAGGAAATCGATGATGTTGCGTCCGCCTAGATCAACCTCTCGCCGATATCCAATCCCTCTCTGGTCAAGTGCTGCGGCGATTTCGGCCTGCGTTTCCTTCTCACGTGCGAGCGAGAACCGCGCGCTGCGCAGCACGGCGACAATGTCTTCGGTTTTGGACATAGCGAATGTCATGACGGCAGCATCCCCAACGCCGCCAGATACGTATCAACGATTGCCTCTTGCTCTTGCCTTTCGTTGACGTCCTGTTTCCTCATGCGGACGACTGTCCGAAGGGCCTTCACATCGAACCCGCTGCCCTTTGCTTCCGCATAGACGTCACGGACATCATCGGAGAGGGCTTTCTTTTCCTCTTCGAGACGTTCGATGCGTTCAACGAAGGCGCGAAGGTGATCCTTTGCGACGTTGGGTCCTGCCGCACGGGTGCTGTTGTGACCGATGGCTGGCGTTGGTTTGCGAGGCAGAAGCGTATCGCTCACAACATCCTCCCCTGCCGCACATCCGTTTCATGGAATGGCATTGTCGTTCCTGCCCTCACACAGTCGGGACAGCGGTGACGCCATTCACGGGATGTCTCGACCGTGATGGATGAGGGCTGGCAGCGATGCCTGCGGAGCAGGTTCAGGGCGCCATCGAAGTTGGATGTGTTCGTTTCAAGCTTCTCCCTGCAACCTGATGCATCGCAGGTGAAGACGTGGTCGCCATGATGTTGGGTGAGGCTCATTTTGGGGCCGACCGCATAGCTTTGACGAATGGGGCCAGAAACCGGAAAGACTGAACCATCGCGCTAACGGAGATGATCATCTCTTTGGTCATTCCGACTGGGGCGCCAGGCTCCTTTCCCCTCTTGACGAGTGACCAATCAATGGCTGTGGCGACTGCCCTTGCGACATCCGCGGCCTCGGGAACGTTGCGTCCATAGGCGCAAGGAAGGGCCATTCCCGTAGCGGCATGGGACAGCTTCCAAGGCCATGATCGGTCGCCTTCAACGCGATGGACCGCGATCGGTCCGACCATCCAACATTTTGTCTCTTCGTAGATCGCTTGCATCTGCACGCCGCCGAGCGCGTTGCTGCCAGTAGGGACGGCCTTGGCCATCTCAAACGTGCCGCGCGTGGGGCGAAGCTCAGGCGGCCAATGTGCGAAGCGTGAGGCGAAAGCGGTCATTTCAGCCCCGCTCCACATAGGGCTTGAACGGCGCATATCCCGCATCGACAAGGGCTCGATGCATGTCGCGGTCGATCTGTGGTCCGATCTCAGGCGGTAGTGCCGGCACATCCCCGAACGGCTGCCAGTTTTCTTCGATCCGGGTGCGTGCGCGCTTGAAGCCATAGGCAAGCGTCGCGAACCCTAAGACGAACAGGCTGATCACCATCGCCAGGACCAGGACGCCCGTTCCCCAGATGATGACGGACGCAAGCACGGCGCCGATGCACAGCATCGCTAGCAGCACAAAGAACAGCACGGTCGCGCTCATGACAGCGGAACCTCCGAATATTCCTTGCGGGGCGGCTTGGGTTCGCTGCCCGTGCGCCGCACGATCATCTCGACGGACGAGCAGCGCGGGCAGAGCGGGGCCATGGTGGGCTTCTCGGAGAAGTCACGCCGAGCACCACAGCGCGGGCATGATGCGAAATAGCTGATCGTCATGCGGCCACCTTTCGCGGAGCAGGTTCACGGTACTTATCGAAGGTGATGGCGCGGATGCAGTACCAAGCGCCGTCCTCCTGGACGCATGAATCGGCGCGGCCGTAGATGACCACCCGGCCTACTTCCTGGAGCCACAGCCGTTCCTCGATCAGAAGCTGCTCCAAGAGATCACGCGGCCACTCGCGCGGTTCGGCGTAGAGCTGCGGCACCTTGCGGCGCCATTTGACGACGCCGTGGGCATTCTTCGCAGGCGGCTGTTCCGGATGCGCCTTCGTCAGGATTGCTAACGTGCCGATGACGACGGCAACCACGACCAACCCCGCGAACTCGACGATCAGAATGATCTCGCCAGGCTTCATCATGGCGCGCGATCCTTCCGCGCCCGGACCAAGCTCGCGAACTCATCCCGCAGATCGACCAACAGCAGGTCGGCCTTCTCCAAATCCTCAGACTGTCCGCTTTCGTAGAGCAGCATGGCGGTTGTGAATGCCTTGTGAAGATCGAACATGCGGGATGCGATGATCTTGGTGCGTGAGGTCGCGAGCATGGGGAATGATCAGCGTCGGGTGCCGCGACGCTTCTTGCCGACGATCCCGCGCCTGCCCTTGCGACGCTGGGGGCCACGCGACACACCGGCGCCGCCCGAAGGCGGCTCGGGTAGCCACGGCTTCGAAGGCTCCAGCGCCTTCTCATTGACCGCGTCATCGGCAGGCTTTGGCGGATTGACCGATGCAAGATCGGGTTGGCTCACCCACTTGTCGTTCGGGTCGCCCCATGCGTTGAGGTAGCGAACCAGCAGCGCCGGCGGACGGTCGATGTATGTCGCGTCGGCGATCACGACGCCTTGCACGCCATAGGCGTCAGGAACGATTACGCGATCCATGTGAGAGAAGATCGTTGACATCAGACAAACCTCCAGCGCTCTCGGAATCGCGCTTTTCAAGCGGACCCCGATGGGTTTCAGGTGGAAGCGGTTACGCGGTTACTGGGGAACTGATGCGGGCCGCTGTTACGCGCGGGTTAGGTGGTTGGGAGCGGCGACCTCGACGTGCTTCGCCGCTGCCTTTCTCGTGGGCATGATTAGGCCGTCGCCGCCCTCAAACCGGAACGGGACCGGAGCGCACTTCTCGTTCAGCGGGCCGAGATGGAGACCAGGGAGCGCCTGAATTCGGATGTAGTCGGCCGCTTTGAAGATCGTCGCGCCGATACCTACCGTTACCGTCTCGATGATCTGACCCACGCCGCGGCAGTCCTCGCAGGCGCACTCACACGCCGGACAATCGTGCTTGTGGCCCCTGCCGCTGCACGACGGACAGTCGTCATAGCGGGCGGCAGGGAATGTAACGCTCGGCGCAGGCAAGAACGAAGTCTCGCTCGTGGGGAAAGGAAGCTTCTCAATGGGGGGCGCATCGGGCCTCGTTCGAACGCCGGGAACGAGCGGCACGCGAACCGCGACATGACCGTCCGTCGCGTAGGTCCATTGGCCGCGCGAGAAGGCCTCATGCAGGTTGCGGTAGAAGTCGTCTTTACTGCAGAAGAGCTTTAGATTGATGCTCACAGCGCCCTCCCCGCTTCATTGAATCGGATGACGGCGGGGCACATAGCGCGGTCACGCGCCCTTCCCGATGGAGCCGGCGTCGCGAGGCGACCGCCCCATGTCATTGACCCGGGCTCATGGATGCCAAGGCCGTCATCCGAAGGTTGATTGGTTTCTCGCGGGCCGGGCTTGATACCGGCTGGGGCTACGGCTTTTCCGACGCGCTCTTTCCATGTCGGTTGAGAACGGGCTCCATCTGTCAGGGACCGACTACCCGTGCGCTTCCCGCTTTGCCGTCTCTCCCGCTGTTGCGTTGCCGCGTGTCCTTCCACGCCGCCGCGAGAACTGAATCGGATGGCCTGTGTGAGCAGCTTGCGGGCAGGCTGGTCGACCGGGTCGAGCAACGGTCTTCCGCCACATCCACCATCCGAACTGAATTGGTGGGGAGGCTGTAGTGCCTCCCCGACGCGGTCATGGGCCGCGCCATTCGCCAAGCTGTGGTGCTTGGGTAGAGAGCTCGAAGCACGCGCCGCCGAACTCGGGATGGCTTCTCGCGGGCCAGTCGCGACACTTGCTGCCTCCCGAAGGAGCCCACAACATTGCCGAGGCAAAGCGCGTGCGTCAGTGCGAATTCTTGCGCTGCCGCGAGAACTGAGAATAAGCGCCGGGGTTCCGCTGCCCCGGCTCAGCCTCACGCTCACTATTCCGATTGCCCCCGCTTCCAACTCCCCGCGTTGCTTCACGATGATCAACGGGCGCTCCTGGCCCTCCGTCGTGCTCTGGCGCGGATCAATGCCCTCCGCAGGCTCAGGGATCTCAATCGACCTCCATTTCGAGCTGCGCGATCCGATCATGTTGATGCCCCGCGTCGAAGCGCCTCAACCTTCATGCGCGTAGCGGCAACCAGTTCGGAAGCCGCGGCCACGAACCGATGATCATCATCACTGTCATCCAATAGGGCGCGGCAAAGGATCTTGTCGGAGGAAACGCAGGCCCTCTTCAGCGTACGGAAAATCGCCTTTTGCGCGGTCTTCGGCAGGCCGACCAAGCCCGCCTCAGTCTCCGCGACCAAGTCTTTGAACGCATCGAACGGGGTGCTCAGCGGATGCTCATAAACGGGTAGGACGTATTCGATGCGCTCGGGAGGCGTGTCATCGAAACCGATGGCTGCGGCGCCACCGTCCAACAGAAGCGCGACAACGCTCCGTACCTCGGGGCAATCGGCGAACCATTCATTCTTGACGCGATGAGCCTTCAGGCGCGCATGGATCGCGCGCTCAAGCCGATCCGAGCCGACGATCGTTCCAAGGAGAACGATATCCTCAAGAAGATGAGCCCCGACATCCTTCAGGCGCTTCGCGACATTCCGTGAAACGCCAATCTTGATACGGTCGCCAGCCCTGGCGAAGTAGACATGTTGCGTCATGCGATCCCTCCTGCCGTTGGGACCGCCATCTTACTGCTCAAGCTCGCGCATGACCTCAGTGAGGATGCGAACCGAAGGCCGGCGCGCGCCGGAGAGCCAGTATTTCGCCGCGCGCTCCGACACATCGCCGCGATACGCGAGTTCCGCGACCGTCTTGTTGGGCCACAGAAGCTCAGCAACCACGCCGAATTTGGATTTGGGTGAACTGCGGTGAACAGTTGTTCCCTTGATCCGCCTTGCAAGATCGGACGGTTTGCCCGCTGATTCGCGACGCATGACGCACACCCCACACACGCACTGACTGGACCCCGAACCGATGCCCGACCTTCCCGAACCTCACGCCCTTGCAGGATGGAAGTCCCGCACGATGCCGGCCGGAGAGGTCGTGCTTGAACTGACAGACCATGGCGCAAGGCAATGCTGGCGCATGACGGCAGACCAGGCCGATGGGCTTGCGGCAACGCTATGGACAGTCGGAGAGCAGGCCAGGAGCCGGCATCTGCGGATGAAGGTGCTGTCGTGATTGTCGCAACGGCATCGCACACCCCGACTGCAACCTGTGCAACGCAGTCAGCCCTATGCCGGCCGTGCTTTGATACCTCCATAACAAGGACAATACGGGAGGACACACGATGCCGGTCCGCATGATCTTTGCCGACGCGGTCGATCCGGGAGAAGGCGTGCCGCAGGTGGATGTGACCGCGGTCGCCTCCGTCGAGATGGTCGAAGCCGACAAGGTCCTGGTCAGCTACTACAGGGCCTTCCCCCAGCCTGACGGCACTGACGAAAACCGCGTCGTCGTCCGCCTGCTGTGGAACGCCGACTTCTGGACGTCGATGGGCAACATCTTCGAGCGTGCCCGCGCGATGATCGCGGACCAGCGCTCCGGAGCCGGAAGCGAGGCCGATGCGCGCGAGACCGCACGGCGCGAAAGCATGGCTCTCATTCGCGCCGTAGGGGGGCTGGATCGCGAGGGCGAGACCATAAAGTCGCGTATCGCACGCACTGCTGAGTTGCTGGGCTGGGACGTAACCCGCAGCGAGAATATCTGGCGCGGCGAAGCTCGCCGCATCGAAGCCTATGAAATGGATCAGCTTCGCGCGCTGGCGAGGCCGTCCAAGAGCGGCTGACGACAGGCTTATGACAATTCCTAGATCTTGGAAGCAATTGCGATGGACAGGACGGGAGAAATAATCGGATGCTGAGCGCCGAGGCCGACAGTTATCCCGCCACGTCTTTCGGGGACGACGGGGACAACAAACCAGAGGGGATGATGTGTTTGAATGCTCTCCTTGTCGGAGAGCAAGGCCTTGCGCGTGGGAGCGAGCGTGATGCCTGGGAGAGGCCCGACGACCGTTGTGGATTCCGATACTGCCGCCGACTTCATTGCCAACGATTTCGTGGTCACCACCGACGACGATGGGAACGTGACGGTCACGTTTCTGAGATGCCGCGCACTGCAGACACCAGGCACTCACGTGATGGAGGTTGTCGCCCGAGCGAACATGTCGCCGAAGGTCTTTGCCAATCTTCGGAAGGCGACAACGTCCGCACAGGCGCCAAGCGAATTGAGTTAGGCCGGTCATTGTGTTGCCTCCGCAGGACGGGGCAACAGACGCGTCGCGGATATCAAGGTCAGAGACTGGAACGTAATTCCGTCGATCTGCCTTTCCTCCGCCATTTGAACCAGTCCTGGACGATATTCGTCCGGGACCGATCCGTTTCTCGACCCCCAAGCGCTGACCGTGCCGACAGGCACGCGGCGACCGATGTATCTCGTCAAATATTCAGCAACGGCGGTCACACCGCCGAGCAAATCAATGACATCGGTTAACGTCTTCATGGAGGCGAACTCTGCATATTGCATAGATCGCGTCAAGGCACCGCTCCGCAACATGCAGAGAATTCCTCTGCAATCTGCGGAGATGGAACGAAATGAACGTTTGCGCTGGTCACGAAAGCGAAGATTTGAGACTGCCGCCGAAGCCGCAAGGTTTCTAGGAATCCCCTACGGGACCTATTCCGGCCATGAAAATGGATCGCGCGGCATCAAAGACGACGAAATAGAGCGTTATGCACGAAGCTTTCGTGTGTCCTTGCCCTGGCTTGCCTACGGCCACGGATCGCCGGACGGTAATTACGTAGCAACCCGGCCCGCCGGCTACGTCGGCGCGGGAGCCGAGATCATTGTGCCTGATGATGGCGCGGCGGTCGAAGATGTGGAATTGCCTCCCGGGGCACCCCCGAACACAACTCCGGTTATTGTACGCGGAAACTCAATGTATCCGAGGTATTTCGACGGAGAGCGGATATTTTATCTTGATGATCATCATAGCCCCGATGAGTTAGTCGGGCGGGAGTGCATCGTAAAATTGCATGATGGTAGAATGTTCGTTAAAATACTTCGGAAGGGAAGCAAGAAGCGGTTGTTTAATCTTGAAAGTTGGAATGCGCCGACAATAGAAGATCAAAAACTTGAATGGGCGGCGCCGATCCGCTGGAGGGGATGACGATGGGTGTTCGTAGATGGGTGGCGGCTTTGGTCCTTATGCCCTTACTGGCTGGATGTGCGACCCAGGAAGGACCGCGAACCGCGAGCGGCAGTCCTGAGGTGACGATAACTGGCGCGAGAGCGGAGCAAGTCAAGCCCGCGATCGTCAACGCTATGCTGAACTCCGGTCTTCGGATCAAGAGCGACACGACTTACAATATCGTTTTCGAAAAGCAGGACACCAACATGGCGTCCGCTATCATTTTCGGCACCGGCTACGGACCGCCCGTGCATCGCGTGACGTTCGCTGTTGCCGAAGTGCCAGGCGCCACGAGAATTGTCGCTGACTCCGCGACATTTAGCAACGCCGGGACGGCCTTTGAGCGCAGAGGGCCGGCGTTCCCCGAGTTTCCTCCGGAGCGCCTACAGGCAATGCTCGATGAAATTGCAGTAAGTCTTCGGCGTCAGCCGTCCCCGCCACCGGGGCCAGCACCGGCGCCGAAGCGGGGTTAGGCCATCCCCGATGGAAATATTTTTGGGGTGGGTTTTGCTTTCAATTGCTGTAGCGGTTGGAGCGAATACACGTGGCCGGAGTGGGCTCGGATGGTTCATTCTGGCGATCGTGACGTCGCCTCTAATCGCCTTTCTTTTTCTCATCGCACTGCCTCGACTGAACGTCGTCGCGCAGCCGGCACCCACGACCATTATCAGGGAGGTACAGGCTCCTTCCGTGCCAAATGGAGCCTTTGAGCCAGACGGTGTGTACGCTGGCCATCCGTACAAGGTCCTTCCTACGGGTGCCATTGAGGCAATGATGCCGCGAGGATTGGTACGATTTAAGGCGATGGAGCACTTCGTCGCGGCCGCCAGCGGCCAGGACGCGCCCCACTAAATTTACGCCCAAGAAATCGGACAATCTCCATCCTCGCTGAGTGTCTCTGCATTTTGCAGTTGACCATTGTTCTGCAATATGCATAGTATGTTTCACGTGAAACGTCGAACCGACTCGGTTCCGACAGTCTCAGGTGGAACAACGATGACAGTTGATGAAATTGCCCACGAGGTCACAACCGAGATTAAGGCGGAGGCCACTGCACGGGCGCGCCTCGCCAATAACGGCCGCAACCCTGAGAACAAGAATGCAGGCATCCGCGTCGGCAGCAATCTTCATCTGTGTGAAATGCTGCTTCGCGGGATCGACAACCTGCGCGGTGCGCTGAACGAGAAGCCGGAGTTCAAGGCCGTGACGGAAAATCTCCGTCTCTCCGGGGAGATTGCGCGTCTGGAAGACGAGTTGAACCGGCAAAAGGCTAAGACCGAATACGAGGCTGAGCGCGCCGGGAACATCGAGAACGATTTGGACGAAGCCAAATCGGCTCTTGCGGACATGCTGGAGCCTTACGGCGCGAACTCCGGCAACGCCGCCATACTTCACCGAAGCCGTAGCCGCGAAAATTGCCAAGGCGCGGCGCATCGTCGGGTCGTCAATGTCAACAACCTGAGACGTGAACAACTGAGCGGGCCAACTCGCTCGGCTCGCTTCATAGGGGACGGGACGAATGGTTACGGTGGAACACAGAGAACGGGTGCTACGGCACTTGGAGGGCATTGTCGGGTCTGTGGCCGGCGACATCGAACGCGTTGTCAACGAGCAGCCGTTCGGAACTCCTATTGCGGTCAAGCGCGGTCGTCGACAGGAATGGCCCTACGTCCCGATCATTGATCACGGTACGCACACGGAACAACTTCGCGGCCTTGCCTACGAGACACGAGCGCAAGCCGTCGATATCGCAAGACGATCAATTGAGGCACGCCGCTCAGAATTCCGACGAAAGCTGTACGAGCCCCGCTACCGCGCCTTGCGTGAGCAGTACGGCCTGCCGCGGGAACTCACGTAATGCGCCTCCGCGAACACCCCGCCGTCCGTGGCAAGCGCGACGCCTATCCGCTTGATCCCCGGCTTCTCAAGATCGACCCGTCCTATAACGTCCGGGACCTGACGACGCCGGACGCCAAGGCGAAGCTTGCCGAGCTGAAGGAATCCATCCGCGCCAATGGCGTTCGGGTTCCTTTGGAAATCCGCCTACAGGACGATGACATCTTCGTCGTGGCCGGCCATCGCCGCCATGCCGCGGTCATGGAACTGATCGCCGAAGGCGAGGACATCAAATCGGTTCTGACGATCGCGGAGCCGGACGGCACCAACGACGCCGAGCGCGCGCTTGGCTTGGTCGTCTCCAATTCAGGCGTGCCGCTGACCCAGCTTGAAATTTCCGAGGTCGTCCGGCGTCTGGTCGCCTACGGGTGGGACAAGGCCCAGATAGCGAAGCGGATGGGTTGGAAGTCCGTCGCGACGGTCACGCAGAAGCTCGACAATCTCGCAATCCCGCATGACCTCCAGGTCGCCGCAAAGCGAACAGGAACCGCGACCACGACGCTCCGGCAGTCTGTCGAGACGATCGGCGCGGAAGCGACCCGTAAAATCATGGAAGACAACGAGGCCCAGGGCAAGAAAACCCGGCCCCGCGACATCAGGAGGGCGTCTGGCAAGGACAAGCCCAAGCCGAAGACCGAGGCGAGGAAGACCGCCGCGCGCCAGCCTGAGCCCAAGCTTGAACACCCCGCCAGCGAGCATCATCCCGACACGCGGACGACGGAGCGTGAACCCGAGCGCGCATCCGAAGCGTCCGCCGAGCGCGAGCTTGGCACCTTCCCGACCGGACCCGTTTCGACGGCCGGGCCGTCATCCAACCGAACGCCCGAGCCCCTTCCCGTTCTGACCGTCACCAAGTTCATCATCGCGATTGCGTCAATGGATGCCGGGGCCTTGGCGCAACAGCATCTGATTCACGTCGGCCGGGTATCGGACATCGAAGGCGCCGGCGATGACGATGGCGCTGCAGAGCGGACTCGGAAGCTGGTCGCCGTCATCGACGCGATCGGGTCCGCCAAGTTCCCCGATGAATGGGACACGACCCGTGATGCCGCCGGCTTCCGTCAGGACGTGTCATGAGCACCAACAACCCAGCCTCGCCGCCAGTATCGCGTACCGCCGCGGCGGACCGGCCCGCCCCTGTCCTTAATTCCGATGTGCTGCCCTCCGACGGCATTGAAGAAGGGACGGGGGCGGGAAAGCGGCGAGCCAACGAAAAGTTCTCGATCGGGGATTTCCTCGAAGAACGTGACGAATTCCTACAGTTGCTCAAGGACGTTCTGGCCGACTGTCAGAACATCAACACGGATAGTTGCCTGTCCTTGGCGATCGGCAAGCGCGTCAAACGTGCCATTGCGCGTACCGAGGGCCGGTCATGATCCGCGATCTCATCATGATCCTTTGCCCGTTGATCGCCGGCCTGCTTGCGACCGCCGTGATGTTCCAGTGCGAACTTGGCGTCGTGCCGGACCACCGCCGATGAGATACGGCAGGCAGTTCCGGGTCCGAAGCAAGCCTGCCGCCGGTCTGGCTTTAACCCCTGTCCCCTCAGGGCTGGATCGTGCGGCAGGTTCGGAGGGGATGGGGCATGGATAAGCCCGTCCGCATCCAACGAAAGCGCATCAAGGGCTGGCGCATGCCGCCGAACACGGTGAGCGTCACGCGGCCGGGACCGTGGGGCAATCAATACTACCCGTTGAGCGGCCATTCGCGTGGCCGATTTACGGATGACATGCTGCCGGTCGCAAACGGCGATGTCCGCGATCCCGTGGTGCAGGTTCGTTGGTTTCGTGAGTGGCTGACGGAATTGCGCGATTCCCAACCTGGGGGTTTCGAGCAATTCGTCGGCCCCATCCGCGGCAAGAACCTCGCATGCTGGTGCGCCCTCGATCAGCCCTGCCACGCCGACGTGTTGCTTGAACTCGCCAACGCACAACCGGAGTCAGCGTAAATGCGTGAGACAGTCCACATCGCCGAGCGCGAGCAACTAATACCGATCGCCCGCCTTCGCGTCCGGATATCGGCCGAGGCCCCGAGCCAATCACGTAGCGACAAACTCGATCTGATCACCAGGGCGATGTTCCCCGATGGGGAGGCGCTGTTCTGATGCCGTTCCCCCAGCACGTCACCCGCCTCGCTCCTGTTGGCTCGTTGCTGAAGCAATCCCGGCCGCGTGAGGCACGTACGAAAGACCTTGGACGGTCACCACGCCAGCGTGACGGAGGACATCTGTCCGCCATCCGCCAATTGCCCTGCCTCAAATGCGGACTTGAGCCCTGCGGGGAAGCCGCTCACGTCCGCATGAACTGCTCTGCCCTGGGGAAGCGCCAGGCGATCGGCGCCAAGCCTGATGATGCATGGTCCGTTCCCCTATGCCCCGGATGCCATACCCATGATCCGGACTCCCAGCACCGCATGGGTGAATCTGTTTTCTGGGATTTGCTCGGGCTCAACCCGCTCCTGATCGCAAAGAAGCTCTACGAGCTCTCTCCTGACTTGGTCCGGATGCGAGCGGCCGTGTTCTCGTTCATCGCGGGGCGGTCATGAGCGAGCGAGCATCGTTGCCGTGGATCCCGTACGTCCGGCCCGCCGACCGGCTGAAGCGGCAAGAACGTGCCATTCACCTCTATCGCGAAGGTCTGTCGGGCAGCGAGGTCGGCAAGCGCGTACACCTCACGGCGAGCGCGGTTTGCAGGATCATCAGGCTCAAAGCGCCCGAGTTGCGGCGCAAGCCCGGCGGACCCAACCGTCACAAACGCAACGCGGACGGCCCGGCATGATCGATCCCATCCTCGCTGCAGTCATCCTCTTTGCTGCCTATGCCGCCATCCATTCAAGGATCGTCGGACAATGAACGACGTCAACACCGAGCGACCGATGATCACTGAGACGGCCGATGCGGAGTTGATCCGCAGGAAACTGGCGGACAGGATTGCAGAAGCCAAGGCAAGCTGGCTTCCAATATCCGGTCACGTTGTGAACATCACGTTCACTCTAAATGAGCGTGAAATTATCATCTCTGCCTTAACCCAGAACACCGCCGCCCGCCTATCCGAACTCTCGCGCACCGAAGCCGAACGCGATGCCCTCGCCATCCGGGTTGCCGACATGGAGAGGCGAGAGGAACGGATGCGGGAGGCGCTGGAGCGATCGGTTGTAGCAATCGACGACTGGCTACACTCCTATGCGCCAGCATTCTGCGACCCGAAACGAGTTGAAGAGGCAAAAGCCCGCGTCGCTAGTGTCGGCACGCTGTACTACATCGGAATTGTTCAGCGAGATAATCGCGCCGCCCTTACTCCCGACCAGAACGGGAGGGGGGAATGAACACGAAACTGACGGCGTCGCAGCTTGACGCGATGAAAGCTCTTGCCGAGTACAAATCGGGCGAATGGGTGTCGTTCGGTTCTGGACTAAGGCGCAGGAACGTTTCCCTTCGGGCGCTTCACCATCGCGCGAAAACCCTCGTGCAATACCAGGCAAAGGATGGCGAGGAATACTTTTCAATTACTGAAGCCGGTCGCGCCTCCCTCAACCCCGTTCGGAGCCCCGCCCATGACTGACACGGCGAAGGCGATGCGGGAAGCTGCGGCGGGCTATCACGACGCCGAAGCAGCGCGCATCCGAAAGGCGATGGATGATCCGCGATGTGAGCGCCCCCATAAGATGGCAGACGCTATTGCCGATCATGAAATGTATGCGGAGGAAATCCGCGCCCTTCCCCTCCCCGCCACGGCAGCGATGCCGGACGAAGAGCAGATCGCGCGCGCGATCTGCAATTTGATTGAGCGCCTTGCCCACTGCGACACTCGCTGGCCGGCGACGGCGCGCATTGAGCCGGACAAAGCCGTTGAGTTTGCCCGCGCCGTCCTTTCCCTGTTCTCCCCCACAAGCGACGGCGGCGCTGTGGCGGAGGGGTGGCAGGTCGGGGATCAGGTCATCAAGAAGTCAGGCTACGAATTTCCCGGCGAGGTCCGCGCCGTCTACACGACACGCAAGGGTGAGCCTCGTGTTGTCGTCGAGATGATCCCTTACGGACTGCAGCACATTTTCAATCCGGGCCAACTCGCCGCCGCTCCCCTGCCGCATGGGGAGGGGTAGATGGGGAAGCTCACGAAGGCGCAACAATCACTTCTGCGCATCATGGAGTTTTCCGATACGCGCTTCATCAGCCGCGCGGAATGCATTGCGCATGGAGCTCTCGCAGACTTCAACCGCGCGCGCCGTGCTGGTCTTATCCAGTCCGCGAAGTATGAGACTTCCGTCGAAGGGGATGACTTCCTCAACGCATTCGACGCCGCCCCTCCCACCCCAGCAGGTGCGTGACCATGGGGCTCCTGTCACCCAAGGAAGCGGCTGCCGAACTGAAGATGTCGCTCAAGACCTTGCGCGGCCACGTCAAGCGCGGCAGCATCACCTACGTCATCAACGGGCTGGGCACCAAGCGACCGCGGATCGCTTTCGGTCAGCAGGACATCGAGGCGTTCGAAAAAGATCAGCGACGCCGGCGCACCCCGGCAGAGGTCAAGCCATGTCGGTCTACAGGCCGAAGGGATCGAGGCTCTACGTCTACGACTTCCAGCGGGGAGGTCGTCGCTTTCTCGGCCCTACGGGCGAGGCAAGCCGCCGCAAGGCCGAGGACGTAGAGGCCGAGCGCAAGGCTCAGGCGAGCCTCGATATCGCGGCCGGCCGGCACGCCGAAGCCGAGATGAAGGGTGCCCTGCCCCTGACTCTCGATGTCGCCGCCGGCCGGTGGTGGTCAGAGGTCGGGCAGCACCGAGCGGACTCGAAAGACTGTTGGCTGACGATTGAGAAGATACTGGACCATTTCGGAAATATGAAGCGGCTGGACCAGATCAGCGATAGCGATGTCGCTCGCTGGGTTGCGGCCACCCGCGGGCAACTCGCCTGGGGCAAGGCCCGGCTCCAAAACGGGAAGCCTGGTCAACCGCTCTCTGCCGCCCGCGTCAACCGGCTGACCGTGGATGCCCTGCGGCGCATCTATGGGCGGGCGCGGAAGTCATGGAAGGTCATGATCGCCTCCGAGCCCGACTGGAAACAGCACCGGCTTGCCGAGGCGGACGAACTGACCCGCGAGCTGTCGGCCGACGAACAGGCCGCCATCACCGAGGCCGCCCATCCCGACTACGAGCGGACGTATCGTTTTGCCCGGCTGTCCGGCCTGCGGCTCGGCGCCTGCCTGATCCGGAAGAGCGACGTGAAGTGGGACCTCAACCGGATCGACGTCAAATCCAAAGGCGGAAAGCTGAACCGCGTGCCTATCTCGGAATCGATCCGAGACGTGCTTGCCGAGTGCTGGGACGATCATCACGATTTCGTTTTCACCTATGCGGCACGACGGACGCATCGGAAGACCGTCAAGGGTCGCCGATATCCGATCACCTATTCCGGCCTGAAAAGCCAATGGAAGCGTGACCGCTTGGCAGCAGCTAAGACCTGTCCGTCAATCCTGACGTTCCAATTCCACGACAACCGCCACACCGCGGCGACCCGCATCCTGCGAGAAACAGGCAACCTCAAGATCGCCCAGCGCCTGCTCAACCACGCCCGGATTGGCACGACGGCAAAGTACGCCCATGTGCTCGACGAAGAGGTGTTGGCGGCGATGAATGCCACGCCGGACGGTGACAAAAAGTCCCGAGGTCAGTCCCGAGGAAGGCGTCGCAATGCCGCATGAACCGCTGCAAGACGTAGGTTTCTGTCACCGCGGGTCCCAGCCTGGGGGACTAGGGGTCGCGAGTTCAAATCTCGCCGTCCCGACCAATACCATGTTGATTCATACATTTATTTAGTCCAACGGCAGGCTCACCGACTGCTCCCCGCATGGATACCCGGCCCACGGCGGCGCCCGCCTGCCGCCCGCACCGTCGAGCAATCCGCGTTGACAATCTCGTTTCATTCGGAGCACGCCTCCCGGAGGCGCGCTATTTGTGGATCGGGTCCTTCCACAGGACATCCTCGGGCGGCTCGGCCGGCGTGATGTCGAGATTGACGACGACCGGCTCCTGGCCCGAGCGCACCAGAACGCATTCGAGAACTTCGTGCGGGTTGGCGTTGATTTCCTGGTGGGGCACATAGGGCGGAACGTAGATGAAGTCCCCCGGTCCGGCCTCGGCGGTGAACTCCAGGTGCTCGCCCCATCGCATGCGCGCGCGGCCCTTCACCACGAAGATGATGCTTTCGAGATCGCCGTGATGATGCGCGCCGGTCTTGGCGTTCGGGTGGATCGTTACCGTCCCCGCCCATAGCTTCTCGGCCCCGGCCCGCGCATGGTTGATGGCGGCGGCGCGCGACATGCCCGGTGTCTGTGGTGTGTTGGAATCGAGTTGGCCTCCCGGGATCACCTTGACCCCGTGTTCCTTCCAGTCGATCGCAACACCGCCGTGGTCGTGATCCTGCGGGTGATGATCATGCGCGTGGTCATGGGACATGGTGGCAGGCTCCTCGGCACGGGAAAAATAACGCCCCCCATCCACGCAACTGGAAATCGCCGCGGCACGAAGGCGTCAAAAGCCGATGACGGCCCCGGCGGCGCGGTCAGCTCGCCTTCTTGAGCTTGCCGCGCTTCGCGGCCGGCGCGGCGGGGCGCGCCGCTTTTCGCGGCGGTGCCGCTGGCGTCTTGGCGCTGGACTTCGCCGGGGCGGAGGCCCGGCCGCCGCCCTCCGCCGCGAGGCTGCGGCGCAAGGCGTCCATCAGGTTCACGACGTTGCTCGGGCGCGCCTCGGCCTTGGCGGCGCGCACCGGCTCGCCGGTCTGCTTCGCCTGGATCATCTTCACCACCGCTTCTTCGTAGCGATCCTCGAATTTCGTGGGATCGAACTTCGCGGCCTTGGTGTCGATGATGTGCTTGGCGAGGTCGCGCATCTCGACCGGAATATCGAGCTTCGGGATATCCTCGAAATAGCCCTCGGTGTCGCGCACCTCGTATTTGTAGCGCAGCGTGGTGGCGAGGAGCCCCTGCTCGAACGGCTCCAGCAACAGCAGCCGCTCGCGGCGATAAAGGACGATCCGGCCGATCCCGGCCATCTTCTTCTCGTGCATGGCGTCGCGGATCACCGCGAAGGCCTCCTGCGCGACCTTGTCGTTGGGGGCGAGGTAGTAGGGATTGTCGAGGTAGCGCTCGTCGATCTCGTCGCGCGTGACGAAGGAATCGATGTCGATGGTATGCGAGCTCTCGATCTCCAGCTTTTCGAGCTCGTCATCTTCGATAGTGACGTAGTCCGACCCGCCGACCTTGTAGCCCTTCACTTTGTCTTCCGCTTCGACCTCCTCCTGCGTGACCTCGTCGACCAACTTCTGGCGCAGACGATTGCCGGTCTTGCGGTTGAGGTTGTGGAAGCGGACGCGTTCCGACGTCGACGTGGCGGGAAAAAGCGCGACCGCGCAGGACACGAGGGAGAGCTTGAGATAACCCTTCCAGTAGGCTCGGGGGGCCATGGAAACTCCTACGCTTTACACGAAACGACCAAACTCAACGCGCCCAGCGTAGCGCTGTTCCGAACTGTTGAAAAGACGGTTTCCGTTTTCGTACAAACAGAGAACATTGTCCGAGACGAGCGACCTGCCCTCCGCTCAGGATTTCTCGCCCATCGATGCGTCGATCAGCCGGCGGCACTCGCCGAGCTCATAAAGCGTCGCCTGGAGGCGGCGCACATGGTCGCGTGAGAGCCCGGCGGAGGCACTGGCGGTCGATACCGGCGCGGCGGCCTGCCCTCGCACCGATGGCTGCGGCACCACCGGTGGCGCTTCGGCAACGATCGGACGCGGGATCAGCGCTTGCGGCGGTGAGATCGGCGCTTCCGGCGGCGGCGGGATCGGCGGCGCCATCCGAGGCGCGTCTCGGCGCTCGGAAGGCGCGTTCAGTTCCCGGTGTGGAACGGTCCGCTCGTCAGGGATGCGGAGCGGCTCAGTCGCGCGGTCGTCACTGTCTGCGTTGCCGCGGAGCGCCGGCAGGATGCCGAACAGGCCGCGGGCGCGCGGCTGCGTTGCGCCCTCAACGGAAGCGGGCGCGTCCGGCTCATCGGCTTCCACCGCATGCTTCGCTGGCTGCGGCGCACCCGCCTGCCAGACGCTCTGCACGAACTTGATGCCGTTATCCTTGAGGATGCGCTGCACGCCGCGGATCGTGTAGCCCTCGCCGTAGAGCAGATGCCGGATGCCGCGCAGCAGATCGACGTCGTCGGGGCGATAGATAGCGGCGTCCGCCGCCGCGCTTCATCGGCCTGATCTGGTGGAACCGCGTCTCCCAGAAGCGCAGCACATGCTGCGGCAGGTCGAGGTCGTCCGCGACCTCGCTGATGGTGCGAAATGCGTCCGGCGCCTTGTCCACCGACTTGTCCAAATACGACGCTCCGTCACTCATCAACTGGAGCTTAGGCCGGAGACGTTGCACGTGAAGTTTGTTCCACTCAACGGCAACACGCGGCCTACTCTTCGTCCTCGCCGTCCACGAAGCCATCCTCGACGCCGTTGATGCGCTGCTTGAGGATCGCCGAAGGCTTGAACACCATCACGCGTCGCGGCGAGATCGGGACTTCCTTGCCGGTCTTCGGATTGCGGCCGATCCGCTGGCCCTTCTTGCGCACGACGAACGATCCGAACGACGACAGCTTCACCGTCTCGCCGCGTTCGAGGCAATCGGTGATTTCCTTGCAGCACCAGTTCGACGAGCGTCGCCGAATTCCGTGCGCGACAGTCCGACCTTCTGGTAGACCGCCTCGCACAGATCCGCGCGCGTCACCGTTCTTGCCCGCCATCGCCAGCCCCGACGTTCGGCGATCAATGCTATCCGCTGAAAATCAACGATATTGCACAAGAGGCGGCAGGGTCAACGGCGTTTACCGCGTTGCGAGTACCGGGTTTTTTTACCACCTACACGCAGAAGCGGCGCCCCAGGTGAAGCCGCCGCCCATGGCCTCGAGCAGCACGAGATCGCCGCGTCTTGATGCGGCCGTCCTCGATCGCCACCGACAAGCGCCAGCGGGATCGAGGCGGCCGACGTGTTGCCGTGCCGGTCGACGGTCGATGACCACCTTGTCCGGCGCGATGCCCGAGCTTGTGCGCCGAGCCGTCGATGATGCGCTTGTTGGCCTGGTGCGGCACGAACCAGTCGATATCGGCGGCGGCGTAGCCCGTCGCCTTGAACGCGGCCTCGATCACGTCCGTGACCATCGCGACGGCGTGCTTGAACACCTCGCGCCCTTCCATGCGCAGATGCCCGACCGTCCCGGTCGAGGACGGGCCGCCGTCGACATAGAGCTTCGACTTGTAGCGGCCGTCGGAGCGCAGATGCGAGGTGAGGATGCCGCGATCGTCGCGAGTCCCGGGCTGTTGCCTGCGCTTCCAGCACGACCGCGCCGGCGCCGTCGCCGAACAGCACGCAGGTGCCGCGATCGGTCCAGTCGAGGATGCGCGAGAAGGTCTCGGCGCCGATCACCAGCGCGCGCTTGAACGCGCCGGTCTTCAGCAGGCCGTCGGCGGTCGCCAGCGCATAGACGAAGCCGGAGCAGACCGCCTGCAGGTCGAACGCCGCGCCGTGGGTGATGCCGAGCCCGGCCTGGATCGCGACGGCGCGTCGCCGGAAAGGTATTGTCCGGCGTCGAGGTCGCGAGCACGATGAGGTCGATCGCTCCGGCATCGAAGCCGGCAGCCGCGAGCGCCGCGCGCGCGGCCTTCAGTCGCCAGGTCGGACGTCGTTTCGCCGTCCGCCGCGATGTGGCGCTCGTGGATGCCGGTGCGCTGCACGATCCACTCGTCGGAGGTGTCGACCATCCTGGCGAGATCGGCGTTGGTCAACGTCCGTTGCGGCAGATAGCTGCCGCAGCCGAGCACGACGGAACGCGTCACGGTCACGAAGCTACTCCGCGCCTGAGCCGCAGCCGCGCTCGCGCGCGCTCGCGTAATGATCCAGTGTCTGGCTGATCTTGCCGAGCAGCCCGTGGCGCACCATGTCGATAGCCGAGATCGACCGCGGCGGCGAAGCCTTCGGCGTCGGTGCCGCCATGGCTCTTGATGACGATGCCGTTGAGGCCGAGGAACACGCCGCCATTGACCTTGCGCGGATCCATCTTGTCGCGCAGCGTCGTGAAAGCCTCGCGCGCCAGAAGGTAGCCGAGCTTCGCCCGCCAGTGTGCGCGTCATCGCGCTTCGCAGGATCTCCGCGATCTGCCGCGCCGTGCCTTCCGCGGTCTTGAGCGCGATGTTGCCGGAAAAGCCGTCGGTCACGACGACGTCGACCACGCCCGTGCCGATGTCGTTGCCCTCGACGAAGCCGACATAGTCGAGTCCCGGCAGCGGCGTCTCGCGCAGGATGCGGCCGGCCTCGCGCACCTCCTCGAGGCCCTTGACCTCCTCGACGCCGATATTGAGCAGCCCGACCGTCGGGCCGCTCGACGTCGAAGAGCGATGCGCGCCAAGCGCGCTGCCCATCACCGCGAAGTCGACGAGATGCTGCGGCATCGGCACCGATCGTGGCGCCGACGTCGAGCACCACCGATTCCCCGCGCAGCGTCGGCCACAGCGCCGCGATCGCCGGCCGCTCGATGCCCGCCATCGTCCGCAGATTGAACCTCGACATCGCCATCAGCGCGCCGGTATTGCCGGCCGAGACCGCGACATCGGCCTCGCCCTTCTTCACGGCGTCGATGGCGAGCCACATGCGAGGACTTCCAGCGGCCGGCGCGCAGCGCCTGGCTCGGCTTGGCGTCCATCTTCACCACGACGTCGGTATGGACGACGCGGGACACGCTCGCGAGGTCCGGAAACTGGTCAATCAAAGGCGTTACCACGGCGCCGTCGCCATAGAAAATGAACTCGCCGTCGGGGTGGCGTCTCGACGCGATCGCGGCTCCCGGAACGACGATGGACGCGCCATGGTCGCCACCCATGGCGTCGAGCGCGATGCGGACCTTATCGGGCATAGTGACCCAGCGGCAATCCTTCAAAGAACGAGATAATCGGCCTCGGACGCGACCGGCCGAAAGAGCCGGGACAATACCGTGTCGGCGGCCGGACACAACAGCCCATTGGCCGGTTACCAGCTCAGGAATTCCTCGTCCTTTTTTCCTTGGTCAGGGCGCCCAGAGCGACGAATGGATTCGCTGCCACGTTCGCTGGGGATGGAGCGGCGAAGACGGCGTCGGGCTTGCGCGGATAAGGATCGATTCCGAGAACCAGGAACTCGGTTGCGATGGCACCGAGGTCCACCGTCCCGTCGACAAGCGGTTCCGGAGCGTCCGCCGCGCCCTCGGGCGCATCGAGCAGGGCCGCGATGTCGGCCGGAGCGATCGGGCGCCCTGGCCGGAACACCAAGTCGACCTTCTCCTCCATCTCGTTGTCGAGCGGTTCGAGCGTGACCACGCAGGTCTGGCGCACGGTCGCCGCGACGGTGCCGGCAACGCGGAGGCCGTCGCGGCCATGGCGCGTGACATCGAATATCGCGCGGAGCCGCAGCAGCGCCTGGACGTCCGCCGTGCGTGCCAGGGCTTCGCGCATGGACGCGTCGGGCTCCATGTCGAAGCGCCGGCCGCGCTCGGGAATCTCGTCGACCCTGACCGGAAGGCTCCAGGCTTGATCGGGCGATGTCATGGCATTCTCCATCCGCCGCCGGCATCCGATATGGCATCGGGATCGGGAAAATCCAGCGCCGCGGCCATGACGGCATCGCCGTCCAGCCGGTCCAGGCGGCGCACGGCCTCCCTCACATAGGCGGCGAGCCGCCATGCGCATCGGGTCGGCTCAGCGAGGCCAAGCACGTTCCTGGCAAGTGCCGCAGCCAGGGCATCGTCGCTCGCGGCGGACAGCGCCTCATCATAACTCGCGGCGCGGCCATAATAGG
>CAVZMU010000005.1:0-362917 GCA_963776455.1 uncultured Alphaproteobacteria bacterium | reverse complement strand
GTGCCCAGGGGCGGGATCGAACCACCGACACTGCGATTTTCAGTCGCATGCTCTACCAACTGAGCTACCTGGGCGCCGGAGGCCGCGATTGCGGGCCATCGAAGGCGCGCGCGTTATAGGGGCTGGGGTCCGGCCTGTCCAGCATACGACCGTCGTTAGGTGGACATCGCCGATGCGGCGCGCCGGAAGCGCAGCTTGAGCTCGACGCCATCCGCGTCGGCAGCACGCGGGGCGCGTCGTCGGCCGCGATGCGCACGCGCGCAAACAGCGTCTGGTCAAGGGTCGCGAGCCGGCCGGCGAGGTCGCCCAACTCGTTCTCGGTCGGCGACCTCCAGCGTCTCGGCGATGCCGCAGGCGTGCGCGACCGCCGACAGGTCGACGCACGCGATCGGTGTGGCTCGCCTGCATACCGGTCTCGCCGTATGCGCCGTTGTCGAACACGACGACCGCGAGGTTGGACGGACGCTGCACGCCGATGGTGGCAAGCTGCCGATGCCCATCAGCATCTCGCCGTCGCCGGTGATCACCGCGACCTTCAGGTCCGGCTGCGCCAGCGCGAGGCCGAGCCCGATCATGGCGGCGCCGCCCATCGCGCCCCAGAGATAGAAGTTGCGGTCGTCGTCGCCCAGCGAGGCGAGGTCGTAGGTGGTCGAGCCGAGGCCGGTCACCACGAACAGGTCGTCCGGCCGGTCTCGCCAGCAGGGTCGCGATCGCGGCGCGGCGTTGCAGCATCAGTCCTCCCCATTCTTGGTCCACTCTTACGGCCGATCAGGCGTTGCGACAACAGCACCGCGACCGAGAGATCGCCGCCGAAGGCGAGATCGAGCGCCGCCGCGCGGTATCGGCCACGTCCTCCGGATGGTCGGCGCGATACACGATGCACGTCGGTCGCGGCGCAGCACCGGCTCCACGATCGAGCCCATCGGCACCTGCCACGGATTGAACTCGGCCCACTCGCCGCGCATCGTGATGAAGGTGAGGAACGGGAAGCGGCAGGTCTTGATCAGCGACAGCATGTTGATGCAGTTGCCGACGCCGCTCGACTGCATCAGCAGGACGGACCGCTGCCCGCCGAGCCAGGCGCCGGCCGCAAGCGCGATGCCCTCCTCCTCGGTCGTCAGCACCACATCGCGGATCATCGTCGTCGGCCTTGCAGCGCTCGATCAGGCGCGCATGGCCGGCGTCCGGCACGTAGCCGACCTGGCGGATGTCGGCGCGCTTGAGGACGTCGAAGATCTGATCGGGCCAGCCGCGGCTTCCGCGTCGGCGGCCAAACCCAGCTCCTGTCGCACGTTCATCAGCGGGGCTCGTGGAAAGTGGCGGCAACGGCGACTTTGGCCTCGATCAAGCGTGGCACCTTAAGGGGCCGGCCGGGACCCGACAACCGTCGCTGGGCGAATCCATCAATGCGCAAGGCCGCCCGGCTTGTCCGGCCGGTCGGCCTCGTCATCGTCGCCGGACCCCGCAACCACATACGACCCCGTGAGCCACCTGTTGAGGTCGACATCGGCGCATCGCTTCGAGCAGAACGGCCGGAACCGCTCAATCATCGGCTTCTGGCAGATCGGGCAGCGCCTGCCTGGGACCTGGTCGGACATTCCGGGCAGATAAAGCCTTCCGCCGTCACCGGCAAGGCCGGGCAGCATGCCGTGAACCTTCTGCGTTGGTCGGACGTTGTGTCGCGAAAGCGACGGAGGACCGACATGCGACCATGGGCTGTGATATCGATATCCCTGTGCACTGCGGTGGTCGCCACCTCGGCCGTCCAAGGTCAGTCACAAACCGACCGAGGGCTGCGGCCAGCGGCTTCCTTTGCAAGCATCCAGGATTCCGCCGCGCGATCGCGGGCGCTGTTCACGGAAGCCGCCAAGGTCATCACCCATCCACGCTGCATGAATTGCCATCCGGCGACCGACCGGCCGCTCCAGAGCAATGACCAGCATCCTCACAATCCGCCGACATGGCGCGGCGAAGGCGGTGTCGGCATCGCCGGCGCGCCATGTTCCACCTGCCATACCGAGAAGAACTTCACGCTGGTCGCGTCCGGTGCGAGCTACAAGAGCATTCCGGGCCATCCGCGCTGGGGACTGGCGCCGATCGAAATGGCGTGGGAGGGCAAGTCCGTCCATGACATCTGCGAGCAGATCAAAGACCCCAAGCGCAACGGCGGCCGCGACCTCGCGCTGGTGCACGAGCACATGGCGCATGACGACCTCGTCGCGTGGGGCTGGAACCCGGGCGCCGGCCGCGACCCGGCACCAGGCACCCAGGAGCAGCTCGGCAATCTGATCCAGGCCTGGATCGATACCGGCGCGCAGTGTCCCTAAGGACGCTGCTCCAATCGTTCCTGCGAGCGTGCCATCAACGATGCATGCTGCTCAAGCGGGATGAGCCAAATGGCAGCGCTGCGAGATCGGGCGCGATCCTAAACACTATTCGCTTCGGCTCGTGCGCGTCGCATCGGCGGCGCGCAGCTCGGTCTTGAGGATCTTGCCGTAATTGTTCTTCGGCAGCGCGTCGACAAAGACGTAATCCTTCGGGCGCTTGAACCGTGCGATCGCGGACAGGCAGAGCGCGTCCATGTCCGACGGGGCGGCCTCGCCGACAACATATGCCACAACGACCTCGCCCCATTCCGGATCGGCGCGCCCGATCACCGAGACCTCGCGCACCGCGCCGTGCCGAAGCAGCACCTCCTCGACCTCCCGCGGATAGATGTTGGAGCCGCCGGAGATGATGAGGTCCTTGGAACGGTCCTTCAGCGTGAGGTAACCGTCCGCGTCGAAGGCGCCGACGTCGCCGGTATGCAGCCAGCCGCCGCGCATGGTCTCGGCATCGGCTTCCGGATTGCGCCAGTAGCCCGGCATGACGACATCGCCCCGACAGATGATCTCGCCAGTGTCGTCTACGGGCAGCGGACAATCGTCGGCGTCCGCGACTTTGACGTCGAGGCAGGCATAGGGCCGGCCCGCGGAGGCAAGGCGCTCGCGCCAGCGCGGATGGCCGCGGTCGGCGATATCTTCCTTCGACAGCGTCGTGATCGTCATCGGACTTTCGCCCTGGCCGTAGATCTGCGCGAGCCGCGGGCCAAACCGGTCGAGCGCCTTTAGTGCATCCTCGACATACATGGGCGCGCCGCCCCACACGAGGGTGCGGATTTTGTCCGGGTCGCAAACAAGCGGGCTCTCGACGAGGCGCCTGATCATGGTTGGCGCGGCGAACATCGAGGTGCGCGGCCACGCCTCGAACAGGCGGAAAATTTCGTCCGGCTCGAACCCACCCGATTCCGGCACCACGTTGACGCCGAGCCGCATCACATGCGGCATGATGTAGAGGCCAGAGCCGTGGCTCATCGGCGCGGCGTGGAGGATCGGATCGCCGGGGGCGATGGCGTCGACCTCGGCGATATAGGCGTGGCTCGCGGCGGCCAGCACGCGATGGGTGAGCATCGCGCCCTTGGGACGGCCGGTGGTGCCCGAGGTGTAGAACAGCCAGGCGAGGTCGCCGCCGTCGCGCGGGACGACAGGAACCGCATCCGCGGCGAATAACGCTTCGTAATCGCGGCTGCCGATGACGACCAGCCGTTCGAGACTCGCCGGGGCATGCGGCGCGATTGCCGAATCAAGCCCTTCGGAGGCCAGGCAGACGCGTGCGCCGGACTGTTCGAGGATGAAGCCGAGCTCGGCGCCGTGGAGCTTGGCATTGGCCGGCACCGCGGCGAGGCCGGCGTGCCAGACCGCGTACATCGCCTCGAGATAGTCGACGGAATTCTTGGCCACGATGGCGACGCGGTCGCCGGGCGCGAGGCCGAAATTCTGGAGAGCGCCGGCAAGACGGGCCGCGCGTTCGGCCAGCTCGCGATAGGTGCGAATGACCGCCGGGCCGCGCCCCGCCGCCGGCCGCTCGCCGTGGCTCAGTCCCGCGCGATGAAGCCACAGCGCGATGTTCACGTCGCTACACCGCGTTGAGCCAGCCGAAATGCACCGAATAGCCCTCGCCGCCGAGGAGCGAGGTCGTCTCATAGAGCGGCAGGCCGACGACGTTGGAATAGGACCCGACGAGCTTGACCACGAAAGCGCCGGCAAGCCCCTGAATGGCGTAGCCGCCCGCCTTGCCGCGCCACTCGCCGGATGCAAGGTAGGCTTCCAGGTCCTCCTTGGACAGCCGCTTGAAGCGCACGCGGCTTTCCACCAGGCGCTGGCGGAACGCCTCCTTCGGGGTGACCAGACAGACGCCGGTATAGACGCGATGGTTGCGCCCCGACAGCAGGCGCAGGCATTGCGCCGCCTCATCGAGCAGCTCCGTCTTGGGCAGGATGCGGCGGCCAACCGCCACCACGGTGTCGGCGGCGATGATGAAGGAGCCGCGCAGCTCGTCCGAGCGCCGCACCGCCGCCAATGCCTGTTCGGCCTTCTCGCGTGCCAACCGGGTGGCGCAGGCGCGCGGAAGCTCGCCCTTCAGCGGCACCTCGTCGATATCGGACGGGATGAGCAGAATCCGGCTCGATGCCGACCTGATTGAGGAGGCCGAGGCGGCGGGGCGAGCCGGAGGCGAGGACGAGCTTGGGGCGGCCGATCATGGAACCCTGTGCCGCTTAAGGACGGCCACTGAAGCCATTTGGCGGTGGATAGCGGGTGACTAGCGGAATCGGAGAACGATCACAACCAGTCCCGGCAACGCGATCGTCACGCGTTGCCGCCCGGCCGCCAGTCGAACCGCGCCTTGATGGTCGCCATAAGCTGGTCGCGGATCGCCCGATAGGCATCCATGCGCTGCTCGCGGCTGCCTTCGACCACGGTCGGATCGGGCGTCGGCCAGTATTCCACGTCGGCGGCGACGGTGCGGGTGAGTTCGAGCGCCTTATGGTGGGCCTCTGGGGCGAGCGTGACGATCAGGTCGAAGTTAAGCCCCTCCCATTCGTCAAGCTCCTCGAAGGTCAGAGGCCGATGCTTGGCGATGTCGATGCCGATCTCATCCATGGCGGCGACCGCGAAGGGGTCGAGCTCCTGCTTGCGGACGCCCGCAGAGCCGACATAGATCCGGCGTCCGAACAGATGGCCGAACAACGCCGCGGCCATGGGCGAGCGCACCGAATTCCATCCGCAGGCGAACAGCACGGCCTGCGGCTTGCGAAGGCGCGCGGCCGCCATGTCACCCCTTCCAGTGCAGCACGCAGATGAGGGTGAACAGGCGGCGGGCTGTGTCGAAATCCACCTCCACCTTCTCCTTGAGGCGGTCCAGCAGGATCTGCGAGCCTTCGTTGTGAAGCCCGCGCCGCCCCATGTCGATCGCCTCGATCTGGACCGGCGTCGCGGTGCGGATCGCCTGATAATAGCTGTCGCAGATCATGAAATAGTCCTTCACGATCCGCCGCAGCGGCGTCAGCGAAAACAGGTGCGCGACGACCGGCGTGCCGTCGACCAGCCGGATGTCGAACACCAGCCGGTTCTCCGCGATTCCGAGATGCAGCGCGTAGGGACCACCGGAATGGTCGACGGGGGCAAACACGTTATCTTCGAGCAGATCGTAGATCGCGACCGCGCGCTCGTGCTCGACATCCGGGTTCGAGCGGCCGATGGAGCCTTCGTCAAGCGTGACGGAGGCAAGGCGATTGGAGGCGGGGGGGTTAGGCGCCGTCACGGTTGCGGGGCCAGAATATCGATCCGTCGATGAAGTTCTTTGATCTTCTCAATAGCGCTTTCGACTTCTTCCGCGGATGGTAAGGGCTCGCCGAGCCCGCCGGGATACCGCGCCGTAAAATGCCAAGCGGTTGTCGCAGCTAAATTCCTGATCTGGGCAACTATGGCTTCGTTCCGCTGCCCAACAAGATTAGCGAGAACTTCGATATCGTGGATCTTGGGAGCCTCAATGCCGAGTCCGATTAAAGTGCCTTTAGCTAACTTTTCCAACTCTTGTTCGCAGTGAAAAGCCGCGCCCCAAATCGTATCGAAATTATGGGCCAAGATAGTTGCGGCAATACGCAGATCACCCTCGGCGCGCTCAAACCATCGCGCCGCGATCAGCCACTGCGACACGCTACGCCCGCTTGCTTCGGTCATAAACAACGATACCGCGCTGGGCAGCGATCCAGGGCAGTGTTCCAACAATGTCGATTTGATCCTGGAAAGTCTTTTCGCGACACGCGATCAAATCGATAGCCTCGTTAATTCCACGGCGTGCTTCGTGCATCGATCTCCAGCCTATCCGTTCCGGTTCAATTCCGTCATCCACGATCACCAGGAAATCCCAATCGCTATCCTTATGTGTCTTGCCGGTTGCGCGAGAGCCGAACAGAATAACCTTCTGCGGATTCAGATGCGCGACGATTTGGTCCAGCAAGCCCTTGGGAAGCCGGTCCATGATCGGTTCGCGCGTTCGTCTGCGAGAGTCATCACCAAGTTCCGCGAAAGAGGCGAATGATGAAGCATACCACATCATTCCAAGTTCAGCCGTATGGCCACCGAGCGGGCATGGGCGTCGAGCCCTTCCGCCTTGCCGAGCGCGATGGCGGAGGGACCCAGCGCCCGGAGCTGGTCGGGCCCTAGCCGCAGGATCGAGGTGCGCTTCATGAAATCGAGCACGCCGAGCCCGGAGGAAAAACGGGCCGAGCGCGCCGTCGGCAGTACGTGGTTGGAGCCCGCGACGTAATCGCCGATCGCTTCCGGGGTATGACTGCCGAGAAAGATCGCGCCGGCATTACGGATGCGATCCGACAGCCGCTCGGCCTCCGCGGTTTCGATCTCCAGATGCTCGGGGGCGACCGCGTCGACCAAGGGGATCGCCTCGTCGAGGTCGCGCACAAGCACGATGGCGCCGAAGTCGCGCCACGAGACGCTCGCTACCGACTGGCGCGGCAGCGTCTTGAGCTGACGTTCGACCGCGGCCTCCACCGACTTCGCCAGCGCTGCGTCGTCGGTGATCAGGATGGCCTGGGCGGCGGTGTCGTGCTCGGCCTGGGCCAGCAGGTCCGCCGCAACCCAATCCGGATTGGCATTGAGGTCGGCGAGGATCAGCACCTCGGACGGACCGGCGATCATGTCGATGCCGACCTTGCCGAATACCAGCCGCTTGGCCGCCGCCACATATGCATTGCCCGGACCGACGATCTTGACCACGGCCGCGATGGTGGCCGTGCCGTAGGCCAGCGCCGCCACCGCCTGTGCGCCGCCGACGCGATAGACCTCGTCGACGCTGGCGAGCTTGGCCGCCGCCAGCACCAGCGGATTGAGCCGACCGTCCGGCGCCGGCACGACCATGACGAGACGCGGCACGCCCGCGACCTTGGCCGGCACCGCATTCATCAGCACCGACGACGGATAAGCCGCCGTGCCGCCCGGCACGTAGAGCCCGACCGACTCGATTGCGGTCCAGCGGGAGCCGAGCTCGACGCCGAGCGGATCGACATAGCGGTCGTCACGGGGAAGCTGGCGGCGGTGATGGGCCTCGATGCGGTCACGCGCCAGCGTCAGCGCATCAAGGGCGACGCGGTCGCACTGCGCCGCCGCAGCCTCGATCTCCGCCGGAGCGACGCGCAGGTTCGCAGCGTCGAGATCGACGCGATCGAATTTGTTGGTGAGTTCGACAACGGCATCATCGCCTCGCGCGACGACATCGGCGATGATCGTGCGCACCACCTGCTCGACATCCTCCGAAGCTTCCCGCTTGGTGGAGAGAAATATGCGGAAGCGTTCGGCAAAATCAGGCGCGCGCGTGTCGAGTTGGATCGGCATGAAACGGCAGCCTCGGTTCGCCGCTCGCTCCCCGGTTCGTTCCGGCAACCACGCTGGCGGCCCGTCTGCTTTTTCCGAGAAGACCGCGCGGGTCAAGCTTGGCGGTGGATCAGCCAGTCGCCGAAGACACCGATGCTGCGTCAGTTCCGGGCGCCGGCCGCGATCGGGTGCTTGGGGCAAGCCACCGTGGTCCAGGTTGGACCGAGATCGACCAATTCGACCTCCAGGCACTCGACCTCCAGCCTCAGCGCGGCATGGCCGGAGAATGTCAGGGTGATCGTGCCGGCCGGAGAATCGTGCTCGTCGAACTCGACCGCGAGCAGGTTGAGCACGGCATCCTTGTTCTTCGGGCTGATGTTGCGGCACTTGAGCGAAAGCGCACGGTCAAAGCGCAGCGCCGTGCGGCGGCGCCGGTAGACCGGGGCGCTGCCCTCGGCGGCTTCCCAATCGAAGCGGTTAAGCGCGAGGACGAGCCGGTTTTCCTGCGGCCGCCACAGGACATCGGAAACTTTCGTCACCGCGTCCTGGAGATGGACCGAAATGACTGCGATGTCGTCCTTGTCGAGGGCAACCAGCTTGAGCAGATCCATGGGCGTCACGGTCGTTGGAGCACGTGTTGCCGTTTAGTTAGGGCTGCGGCCCTACCTCCGCAAGGCGAGCACCTGCAGCAAATCATATGGAAGACTGCGGATGATGCCGTGCGGTGCCAACGCGCCGGCGCTCAGCTGCTGAGGCGCTCAATGTCGGCGCCGCAGCGGGCGAGCTTCTCCTCGACCCGCTCGAAGCCGCGGTCGAGGTGATAGACCCGGTTCACGATGGTCTCGCCTTCCGCGGCGAGGCCGGCAATCACCAGCGACACCGACGCTCGCAGGTCCGTCGCCATCACGGGCGCGCCTTTGAGGCCGTCCACGCCTTCGATGGTCGCGGTCTCGCCATCGAGATGGATGCGGGCGCCGAGACGCGCCAATTCTTGCACATGCATGAAGCGGTTCTCGAAGATCGTCTCGGTGATACGCGAGGTGCCCTTGGCGCGCGTCATCAACGCCATGAGCTGGGCCTGAAGGTCGGTCGGGAAGCCGGGGAACGGCGCGGTGGACACCTCGATCGGCCGCAGGCCTGCGCCGTTGCGGGCGACGCGGACGCCGTCGTTGGTGGCGGAGACCGTGACGTCGGCCTGCGCCAGCACGTCGAAGGCCGCCTGAAGGAGTTCCGGCCGCGCCCCCTCCAGCAGCACGTCGCCGCCAGCCATGGCGACCGCCATGGCATAGGTGCCGGTTTCGATACGGTCGGGCAGCACGCGGTGGCGCGCGCCGTTGAGCCTGGCGACACCCTCGATGGTGATCCGCGCGGTGCCGGCACCGGAAATCCGCGCGCCCATCTTCATCAGGCACTCGGCGACGTCGACGATCTCGGGCTCCTGTGCGGCGTTCTCGATCACGGTGGTGCCGGAGGCGAGTGTCGCCGCCATCAAAGCCGTGTGGGTGCCGCCGACCGTGACCTTGGGAAACACGATTTCGCCGCCCTTGAGGCCGTTGGGCGCCCGGGCGATGACGTAGCCGGAATCGATCTCGATTTCGGCACCGAGGCATTCGATCGCCATGATGAGAAGATCGACCGGGCGCGTGCCGATGGCGCAGCCCCCGGGCATGGAGACCTTGGCCTGTCCCATGCGCGCCACCAGGGGCGCCAGGACCCAGAAGCTCGCGCGCATCTTCGACACGAGATCGTAAGGCGCCGTGGTATCGACGATGCGGGCGGCGGACAAGCACAGCGTCTGGCCCTGGTTCTCGGCCTCACCGGGGCGCTTGCCGCTCACCATCACGTCGACGCCATGATTGCCGAGGATGCGCTGGAGCTGCACGACGTCGGCGAGATGCGGCACGTTCTCCAGTATCAGAGTCTCCTCGGTGAGGAGGCTCGCGATCATCAGCGGCAGCGCGGCGTTCTTGGCCCCTGAGATCGGGATCGTGCCGTGAAGCGGCCGTCCCCCCGTGATGCGTATGCGATCCATTCGCCCCTCTCGTATGCGGTCCGCCCGCTCTCTTGAAGGGCGGCGGGACCGGTGCTCAAGCGCGACCTGAATTACGGCAAAAGTCGGAGCAGAACGGGTTATCTCGACCCGGCTGCCTTCGCGTCACGCGACGCGTCCGGTTCGGACGTAACTGCGAGCGGTTCTGACGTCGCGCGTCCCCGGGCCTGCGCCTTGCGCCGCTTCAGGTTCTCCCGCATCGCCGCCGCCAGCCGTTCCTGGCGAGCGGCGCCGGGATTGTCTTTTTCCAAATCGGCCATGGAGCGCAAAATCTCCGAATCGGCTGCGTCGCGCAAGCGTCTTGCAGTCACCGACGGAGCGCTTGCGCTTGCGCCGATTCCGGCCTTGTGGCAAGGATCGCCGCCATTCCGGAACCCTGGTCTGCGTGCCTGTTGCCGGATCGCTGCCGTAGCTCAGTGGTAGAGCACTTCATTGGTAATGAAGAGGTCGTCAGTTCAATCCTGACCGGCAGCACCATCGAAGGCGCACCCTCTTATCGATAGCCTTCCGGTTCGAACCGGACCCGTCACGGCTTACTTGATGCTCTGCACGGGCGGAAGCGTCACGCGATTCCCGTGCCAGAGCTATTGCGGATGTCGGGCACGCTGTCTGATTAAATCGATTCACAGCAGACCTCAAATCGTAACCTTTCGTTAACCTGATGAATTAGCTCGCTTTCGAATCATGTGACGTAAATGTCGCCGAATATAGCAATCGCGGAAAGCTCCGAGTTCAACGGTGGAAGTGAGCAATATTGAACATCCATCCAGGGTGAGCTCCGATACCTAAAAACCATACGAAGAGGCCACTCTTCATCTTGAAACAACTACGACTTCAAAGACTGTCGGATCGCGAGCGCGTGTCGGTTGTGTGAGTTCGAGTTGAGTCCCATCGCAGGGATGCGACCTCCCTTCCGGCATGAACCTTCAACGGCTGAAGGAGCTCAGCATGACGCACGCCCTCGTCATCGACGACGACGAATCCCGCATTGCGATTGAGCCGGCGCCGCCTCGCCATAGCTGCACGCGAGGCTCGGCATCGAGGTGGACCGGCGCCCGCGGACCCGCGGCGGCGCTCGCCCTGCTGGCAACAGCGCTGGCTTCGCCAGCAAGGGCGCAGGCGCCCAATCTGGGAACGGCCGCGGACTTTGCAGTGCTGGGCGGCTCGACCGTCACGAACACCGGCTCCAGCGTGCTCATAGGAAACCTCGGCGTCAGCCCGGGCAGCGCCATCGTCGGTTTCCCCCTGGAATCGTGACCCCGCCCGGAGCGATCCATGCGGGCGACGCGGTCGCAGGGCAGGCGCAGGTCGACCTCACGACCGCCTACAATTCGCTGGCAGGAAGGGCCCCGACGGCCAACCTGACTGGGCAAAACCTCGGCGGCCTCACGCTGACGCCGGGCGTCTACACCTTCAACACGGCAGCGCAGCTGACCGGCCATCTCACGCTCAATGCACTCGGCAATCCCAACGCGGTCTTCATCTTCAATATCGGCAGCACCCTCACCACCGCCAGCAGCGCGAGTGTAACCGTCATCGGCGGCGGCCAGGGCACCAACGTGTTCTGGCGGGTCGGCAGCTCGGCGACTCTCGGCACGACCACGACATTCGTGGGCGACATCCTGGCGCTGACGAGCATCACGCTCAACACCGGCGCCAACATCGCCTGCGGCAGCGCATTGGCCCGCAACGGTGCCGTGACGCTCGACACCAACAACATCGCGATCGGCAATCTCGCGCCCTGCACGGCGGCGCTGCTGCCAGTTCCGCCGGTGAATGTCCCGCCCGGCACCATTCCGGTCGTCGTTGCGCCTGGCGGCACGCCGGTCGCCGTGCCGGTCGCCGTCATTCCCGTCATCACCGCGATCAACACCACCTTCACCAACACCGGCGGCGCGATGCCGCAGGCGTTCCTCAACCTCAGCAGCGCGACACCGGCCGACCTGGTGAATATCGTGCTGCCCCAACTCTCGGGAGAAGCCGGCACCGGGGTCGCGCAGGTCGGAATCCAGTCCATGAACTCGTTCCTGTCCCTGGTCCTCAATCCGTTCGCCGGCAGCATGCTGGGGGATAGCCGCGGCCCCGCCGATGCCCCCGCAGGCGTCAGGACGCTCGGCTTCGCTCCGGAAAGCCCACTGCCGCCGGGAGCGGTCTCGTCTTATGCGTCCTTCAACAAGGCGCCCGCGGCATCCGCTTTCGATCAGCGGCGGTGGAGCATCTGGGCCGCGGCCTATGGCGGCAACAACGAGACCTCCGGCGATGCGTCATCAGGCACCCACGACCGGTCGGCCCGCGTGTTCGGGTTCGCCACCGGCCTCGACTACCGCGTCACGCGCGACACGACGGTCGGCTTCGCGATAGCGGGTGGAGGCACGAATTATGAGCTCTCAAACGGCCTGGGCAGCGGACGCAGCGACATGGTCCAGGGCGCCCTCTACGGCTCGACACATGTCGATGCGGCCTATGTGTCGGCGGCGGTCGCGTATGCCTGGCATCGCGTGTCGACCGACCGGTGGCTAACTCTGGACGGAATCGACCATCTCGACGCGGACTTTTCCGCCACCAATTTCGGCGGCCGGGTCGAAGCCGGCTACCGCTTCGTCATGCCGGGCGTGTTCGGCATGACGAGCTACGGCTTCACACCCTATGTCGCGTTACAGGCCCAGCAGTTCCACACCCCGGCCTATCGCGAGGTCGCCGCCTCGGGGTCGCCGGTGTTCGCCCTGGCCTACGAGTCGCGCACGTCGACGGCGCTTCGCACGGAAGTCGGCGCCTGGTTCGACCGGAGCGTCGCGCTCGACAATGGCACCATCCTGGCGCTGCGCACCCGGGCGGCCTGGGCGCATGACGAATGGTCGGATCCCACCGTGACGGCCGCTTTCCAGTCGCTGCCGGGCTTGAGCTTCATCGTATTCGGCCCCAACCCGGCGCACGATTCGCTGCTCGTCTCCGCCGGCGCCGAGATCGCCTTCAAGAACGGCATCTCGCTTGCCGGCCGGTTCGACACCGAGTTGAGCGACCGCTCCCAGACCTATGCCGGAACGGGGCGGGTTCGCTACACGTGGTGAACCCGAATGCGCTACGGCTTTTCCACCGCGGTGTCGTAGTTGAGCTCGATCAGCACGCCGTTGGGGTCGGTGACAAAGATCTGCCATAGCGCGCCGCCCGGCACCTCCCGCGTGTCGAAGGCGATGCCCCTGGCCTGAAGCTTCTGCTTCATGCCGCTGAAGTCGCGGCTGGCGAATGCGACATGATGGACGACGCCGGAATCCGGCTTCTGTTGCTCCGGCGTCGGCGAGATGTCGACCAGATGCACCACGGGGCGTCCTTCGCTGTACATCCAGGCGCCGGGGAAACTGAAGTTCGGCCGGTCGCCGTTGTCCAGGCCGAGGACATCCTCATAGAACCGGACCGTATCCGTGAGCTTGCGCGTCCGGATGTTGAAATGATCGAGTACGCCCACGCCCATGCTAATCTCCCTTTCATTGTTGGTCAGCGTCGAAGCGGCCAAAGGCTAATCCCAAATGGCCGGGCGTCCAACCGCCGGGCGCGACCGGCAAGCCGGCGATTATCCGTCTGAATTTACTGATGAAAAAGCCTCACGGTTGAGCGATTCCGCTGTTGCAGCCGGGAACCCGCGGCCTGTTTGGACGTTGGCACCTGAAGAAATTGCCTGTGAAAGGGGCTGACATGGAACACGAACGCGCAACCCCCACTCAGACCCGGGTCGTCGAGACGCCGGTCGAGGCCCGGCAGGGTTTTCTCGATCGTCCGGTCCTGCTGGTCCTGGTCGTCAGCATTGCGCTGGTGGTGATCGCATTCGGCGCGCTGTGGCTGCCCACGGTCCTTTAGGACGGAACAGCATGGGTTTGGCGGCGGGTCAGCGTACACCGAAATAACCTGTTGTTTCTGTTGATTGGGGGTGCGTGAAGGACAGGTATTCCACGTACGCCTATCTTCGCCCTCGACAAACAAGATGGAACTTTTCTAAATAGCGGCCTCAAAGAGGCGCGCATGGATTACGACGGTATTTTTGCCACGACTCTTAGGTCGATTGCACGACGAGCGCCGTTACCGCGTGTTCGCCGATCTCGAGCGTGTCGCCGGCCGCTTCCCCCATGCGCTCTGGCACTCGCCCGATGGTCCCCGGGATGTGATCATCTGGTGTTCCAACGACTACCTCGCCATGAGCCAGCACCCCAATGTGATCGGCGCCATGGTGGAGGCCGCGACCCGCATGGGGACCGGCGCCGGAGGCACTCGCAACATCGCCGGCACCAACCATCCGCTGGTCGAATTGGAGCACGAGCTTGCCGACCTCCATGGCAAGGAGGGGGCACTGGTCTTCACGTCCGGCTATGTGTCGAACCAGACCGGCATCGCCACGCTCGCCAAGCTGCTGCCGGACTGCCTTCTCCTATCCGACGCACTCAATCACAATTCCATGATCGAGGGCGTGCGGCAGTCGGGCGCCGAGAAGCTGATATGGCGCCATAACGATCTCGGCCATCTCGAAACCCTCCTGCGCGGGGCCGACCCGGCGCGGCCGAAGATCATCCTGTTCGAAAGCCTGTATTCCATGGACGGCGACGTCGCGCCGATTCATGGCATTTGCGATCTCGCCGCGCGCTATGGCGCGATGACCTATTGCGACGAGGTGCATGCCGTCGGCATGTACGGGCCGCGCGGCGGCGGCATGGCGGAACAGCAGGGCGCGATGGCGCGCGTCGACGTGGTCGAGGGCACGCTCGCCAAGGCGTTCGGCTGCCTCGGCGGCTACATCGCGGGCAGCGCCAAGATGATCGACGCGGTGCGCTCCTACGCGCCGGGATTCATCTTCACCACCGCGCTGCCGCCCGCGATCTGCGCCGCCGCAGCGGCCGCGATCCGCCACCTCAAGACCTCGCAATCGGAGCGCGACCGCCACCAGGACCGCGCCGCGCGGGTCAAGGCCGTGCTCAACGCTGCCGGCCTGCCGGTGATGCCGAGCGACACCCACATCGTGCCGGTGCTGGTCGGCGACCCGGAAAAATGCAAGGCGGCGTGCGATCTCCTGCTCGCCGAGCATGGCATCTACATCCAGCCGATCAACTATCCGACCGTGCCGCGCGGCATGGAGCGGCTGCGCATCACGCCCTCGCCCTGTCATGAGGATGCGTTGATCGATGCGCTCGCCGACGCGCTGGTCGACGTGTGGGAACGGCTCGGCCTGCCGCTCAAGCTGAAGGCGATCGCGGCGGAATAGACCCGCGCTACGGAACGGCGCCGCCGTCGCCCGCGGCCGGACCGCGACGCATCACGATCCGCACGGCGATCGGGATCAGCACCGACACCAGCAGGTGAAGCGCGCGAGGTGATGGATGCCGACGAAGGCCGGATCGAGGTGCAGCGCGAAGGACAGGATCGTCATCGCTTCGAGCCCGCCGGGCGCGTAGGCCATGATCACGTCGCCGGTGCGCAGACCCAGCAACCACGCGACGACGATGGCGCATCCGACGGCGACAACGGCGCCGACCGCCAGCGCGCCAAGCCCGACGCCCAGCAGCCGCAGCAGCCACGTGACGTTCATTCCGGCGAACCGGGAGCCAATCATGGCGCCCGTCATCACGAAAGACGCGATGACGATCGGGCCTGGGAGGCTCACATGCACGAACCCGCTGCCGTGCAGCACGCCCTGAAGCGGTCATCGCTCCGACGATCAGGCCGCCCGGAACGCGCGCCCGGTAGAACCCGACGGCCGCAAGGGTGCTGACGGCAACCAGAACCGCGAGCTCGCCGGGGGCATCGAGCAGGGCAAAGCGCCCGACCGGAAGCGACGGCGTCCCGGTGACGGCAAAGCTCGCAAGTCCGATCGGCATGATTACGGTCAGCAGCAGCACCCGGACCGACTGAACCATCGCGATCGACCGCACGTCGCCGCCGCATTGCGTCGCCAGCGCGATCGTCTGGGCAAGTCCGCCGGGCGCAGCGGCAAACAGTGCCGACAGGGTGTCCCACCCATGGACATAGCGCAGATAGGCGGCGACCGACGCCGTGAGGATCGTCATCGAGACCGCGAGCGCCGCCATGCTCAGCGGCCACCGCCATGTGTTCCAATGTCTCCGGCGTCACCGCGGCACCGAGGGTCATTCCGATCGCGACGAACACGACCATCGCCAGCCGGTTCGGAAACAGCATAGGGCGCCCGGCGATTGCGCACAGGGTGACGGTGACGATCGACCCGGACATCCAGCCGGCGGGAAAGCCGGACATGCCGAGCGCGGCCCCGCCCGCGGCGCCGATCGCCAAGGTTTCGGCCAGGCGGCGAAGAACGCGCGGTTGCGGGAAAGGCATGGACAATTCCGGAACAGGCACGCGTCGCGGGCGCAGCCTGCCCGCGTCCACGTCCGGTCCGTCAATGCCGCCTCGGGCAGGCCCCGTCAAACAACCCATGCCGGCCCGGCATGGCTCACCAAGCCGGATCGCGCGACCTCAATTGCTGCGGCCGTCGCTGAGCACGATGCGCACCAGATCGGCGGCATTCTTCGCGCCGAGCTTCTCCATGATGCGCGCGCGGTGAACCTCGATGGTGCGCGGGCTGATGCCGAGCACGCGTCCGGCTTCCTTGTTCGACGAGCCGGCGGCGATCTGCGCCAGCACCTCGCGCTCGCGCGGCGTCAGCAGGTCGCGCCCAGGGAACTGCGTCGCCAGGACATCCGAGAGCGTTGCCGCCCGCGCGTCGGCGCATCCACGCCTCGATCGCCTCGCGGACGCGGTCGACCACCGTGTTGGCGTCGAACGGCTTCTCGATGAAATCGAGCGCGCCGTTCCTGATGGCCTCGACCGCCATCGGGATGTCGCCCTGTCCGGAAATGATGAAGATCGGCGCCCGTAATGCTGGGCGTTGAGCTCCTTGAGGATATCGAGACCGGAGCGGCCCGGCATGTGGACGTCGAGCATGATGCAGGCCGGAAGTGCGCGACCGCGCCGCGGCCAGGAACGACGCGCCCTCGCCGAAGCTCGGTCACCTGATAGCCTTCGAGCGAGAATACGACCGACAGCGCATCGCGCACCGCCGGGTCGTCGTCGACGATGAAAATTTCCCCCTGAGTTGTCCCTTCGGACATATCCGGCTCTCCCCTGTTTCGGCACCGGTGGCCATGATCGCGTCGCGCCGGTCGGCCGCCCGCGCAAAACGGGGCCAGTCCCGCGACTGCGGGGATCAACGGCCAGCCGCGACTATGGTTGCGATGCGCCACGCGCACAACGGGATGAATCGAAGCGTTCCTATGGTTGTTCATGCCGGGAAACGCAACTTTTATGTGAAACCTCGCCTGTCGTCGGCCTTCGAAAGCGCCGTAACAAGCCGTTCCGCGGCGGTTTCAAGCTGTCCGGGATCGCGGAGAAAGCAGACGCGGAGAAAGTCTGCGCCGCCCTCGCCGAATGCGGTGCCGGGCGCCAACCCGACATTCGCCTCGTCGATCAGCCGCAGCGCCAGCCGGCGGGTATCGGCTCGCCGTCGACGGTGAAGAACAGGTAGAACGCGCCCATTGGTACCGCGAACCGGCAGCGACCGGTCACGGCGAGCGCGCCGCACACGATATCGCGGCCCGCGCCGGGCGCGTGCGATCTGATGCGCGACGAATTCCTCGCCATGCTCCAGCGCCGCGACCGCGGCCCGCTGCATGAACTGCGCGACGCCGGAGGTCGCGTACTGCACCAGGTTCTCGATCACCTGGCCCGAGCGACGGATGCGCCTTGATCCAGCCGATGCGCCAGCCGGTCATCGCCCAGTTCTTGGAGAAAGTGTTGACGAACAGCACGCGGTCGTCCGGCTCCATCACGTCGAGAAAGGACGGCGCGCGCGTCGCCGTCACCGTACCAGAAGCGCGCGTAGGTCTCGTCGGCGACGATCCACAGGCCATGCTGCCGCGCCAGCGCGAGCATGGCGCGAAGCTCGTCGTGGCTTGCGGTCCAGCCGGTCGGGATTCGACGGCGACACCAGAACGAGCGCGCGGCGTGCGCGGCGTGACCGCCGCAGCGAGCGCGCTCGAGATCGAGGCTCCAGCCGCATTGCCGAAGGTCATCGGCACCTCGACCGGCGCGCGCGCCGAGGATGCCGACCGCCGCCGCGGCATTCGGCCAGGTCGGCGTCGGGATCACGACCTCGTCGCCGGCGCCCGCCGTCATCGCGAGCGCGATCTGGATCGCCTGCATGCCGGAGCCGGTGACGAAGAACTCCTCCGACGAGAATTCGCGGCCATAGATTCGCGCGTGATAGCGCGCCAGCGCCTCGCGCAGCTCCGGGATGCCGCGCTGCCAGGTGTAGAATGTCTCGCCGGCCGCCAGCGCGCGCGTTGCCGCCTCGGCGATGAAGGCCGGCGTCGGCGAGATCGCCTTCGCCGACCCAGAGCGGGATGACTCCGCCGCGCCGCCGGCCGTAATTCATCACCTCGACGATGCCGCTTTCCGGCGCGTCGCGCGCCTCGCGGCGAAGCGCATCGGAGAGCGATGGACGTGGTGCGGCCGGTTCGGTCATTGAAGCGGGCTTCCAGCGGCATGCGGCGCGGTGCTTTGCCGTTGCCAGGGGCGGCACACTCGGCAAAATACGGCTATTGCTGACCGGGACAAGCCAACATCATGACGACTCCCTACGACGTCGACCTCGACCGCAACCCGGCCAACTTCCAGCCGCTGACGCCGCTCGCCTTCCTGGAGCGTGCGGCGTCCGTGTTTCCGGACCATACAGCCATCGTCCACGGGACGCTGCGGCGCGGCTACGAGGAGTTCTATGCGCGGGCGCGGCGGCTCGCGTCCGCGCTGGCGAAGCGCGGCATCGCGCGCGGCGACACGGTATCGGTGATGCTCGCCAACACGCCGCCGATGCTGGAGGCCCATTACGGCGTGCCGATGACCGGCGCCGTGCTCAACACGCTGAATACCCGGCTCGACGCAGCCATCCTCGCCTTCACGCTCGACCATGGCGGAGACCAAGGTGCTGATCACCGACCGCGAATTCTCGACAGGTGATCAAGGAGGCGCTGGCGCTGTGCCAGGCAAAGCCGCTGGTGATCGATTACGACGATCCTTCCTACACAGGTCCCGGCGAACGGCTCGGCGACATCGAATACGAGGTTTTCCTGGCCGAGGGTGATCCGGACTTCGCCTGGACGATGCCCGATGACGAATGGGACGCCATCGCTCTGAACTACACATCCGGCACCACCGGCAATCCTAAAGGCGTCGTCTATCACCATCGCGGCGCCTACCTGCTGGGCGACGGCAACATCGTCACCTGCGGCATGGGCAAGCATCCGGTCTATCTGTGGACCTTGCCGATGTTCCATTGCAACGGCTGGTGCTTCCCGTGGTCGATCTCGGTCGTCGCCGGCACGCATGTCTGCCTGCGCCACGTGCGCGCCGCCGCGATGTATGACGCCATCGCCGGCGAGAAGGTCACGCATCTGTGCGGCGCGCCGATCGTGATGTCGACCCTGCTCAACGCGCCGGACGCCGAGAAGAAGCCGCTGCCGCACGTAGTGGAATTCTTCACCGCCGCGGCGCCGCCGCCGGAAGCCGTGCTCGCGGCGATGAAGCAGGCGGGCTTCAACGTCACCCATCTCTATGGCCTGACCGAATGCTATGGCCCCTCCGTGGTCAACGACTGGCACGCGGAGTGGGACGCGCTGCCGCTCGCCGAGCAGGCGGCGAAGAAATCGCGCCAGGGCGTGCGCTACGGCGCGCTCGAAGCGCTCTCGGTGCGCGACCCCGAGACCATGGAGCCGGTAGCCGCGCGACGGCGAAAGCCTCGGCGAGGTGATGATGCGCGGCAACGTCGTGATGAAGGGCTATCTCAAGAACAAGGCCTCGACCGAGAAGGCCTTTGCGGGTGGCTGGTTCCACACCGGCGATCTCGGCGTGATGTATCCGGACGGCTATATCCAGCTCAAGGACCGCTCCAAGGACATCATCATCTCGGGCGGCGAGAACATCTCGTCCATCGAGGTGGAAGACGCGCTCTACAAGCATCCCGCCGTGCTGGCCGTCGCGGTGGTGGCGAAGCCGGACGAGAAATGGGGCGAGACGCCGTGCGCCTTCGTCGAGCTCAGGCCCGGTGCGGCGGCAACTTCCGAGGAGTTGATCGCCTGGTGCCGCACGCACCTCGCCGGCTACAAGGTGCCGCGCACCGTCGTTTTCGCCGAAATCCCGAAGACAAGCACCGGCAAGCTGCAGAAGTTCAAGCTGCGCGAGATGGCGAAGGCAGTGTGAGCTTACGCAGGACCATCTATGCTTTCATGGCCGGGACAAGCCCGGCATGACGGTGGAGAGTCACGCATTCGCATTGGGTAGGCGGCTACGCGGTGGATAGATGTGCCGCTCACCGCGTTCGTCCGTAATGACGTATTGGGAAGTATGCGTGTTCTCGACCGTATAACACGGCCCGACCGGCACCTTGCCGTCGCCGCCCGGAATATCCAGCACATAGGTCGGCTGGCACAGGCCCGAGGCGCGCGCGCGCAAACCGCGCATCAGCGCTTGGCCGTCCGCAATGGTCGTGCGGAAATGCGACGTGCCGGGCGCGAGGTCGGCGTGGTGCAGGTAATAGGGCTTGATGCGGTTCTCGACGAGCGCGCGCATCAGCGCCTCCAGCGTCGCGGCATCGTCGTTGACGCCCGCAGCAGCACGCTCTGGCTCAGCATCGGAATGCCGGCATCGACGATCATGCGCGCAGGCCGCGCGCGCCGCCGGCGTCAATTCGCGCGCGTGATTGGCGTGCAGCACGACGTAGGTGGCCTTGCCCGGCGCCTTGAGGCGCGCGCACGAGGTCGCGGCGTGATCAGATCGGGCGCGACGACCGGCACCCGCGTATGCCACGCGCACGATCTTGACGTGATCGATCGCTGCAAGCGCGCGCATCACCTGCCGCAGCCGCCGCGCGCGACAGCACCAACGGATCGCCGCCGGTGAGGATCACCTCCCAGATGTTGGGATCGGCCGCGATATAGGCGAGCGCGTTGCCAAGCGCGGCCGCCGACATCGCGGTCTTCTTGCCCGGTCCGACCATCTCGCGGCGGAAGCAGAAACGGCAATAGACCGGGCAGACATGCACGAGCTTCAGCAGCACGCGGTCGCGGATAGCGATGCACGATGCCTTCGACCGGGCTATGCGCGTCGTCGCCGATCGGGTCGGCGCGCTCCTCGGGCGCGGTCACCAGCTCCGCCGCGTCGGGCACGAACTGCCGCGCGATCGGATCGTGCGGATCGGCCGGATCGATCAGTTCGGCCATCGCCGGCGTGATCGCCACCGCATAGCGCGCCGCGACCTGCTCCAAGGCCTCGCGCGCATCGCGTGCGACGAGGCCGGCGTGCGCAAGGTCCGCCACCGTGCGTAGAAGTCTTCGCTGTCGTCATGGAGACATGTCCTTCACGCACTGCCGATCGACCAATTCGTGATCGCCGTCACATCGACCACGACGATGCATCCCTATCCTCCATCCATCGCGTGAACGCCGGGCCATCCGGCACATGGAGGAGAAACGACCATGACGATCCAAGCCATCGCTCTGAAGGTTCTCGCCGTCGCCGCTCTGTGCGCAGTCCTCGTGATCGTTGCGGTTTCTGCGCCGGTCGACAACTCCGCGAACATCGCGCAGCAGATCGACGGATTCTCCACGGCCATGTTCCGCAACTGAGGCTCCGCCGCAGCCGGCGCGGAATCGACGGCGGGCGAAGGAGAGGCTCATGTCGCCTCTCCCGCCAGCGGCGTCCAGATCACCTGCTCGATGCGCGATGCACCGGTCGCCAGCATGACGAGGCGATCGAGGCCGAGCGCGATGCCGCTGGCTTGCGGCATGATGCGCCAGCGCGGCGAGGAAATCCTCGTCGATCGGATAGCGCTCGCCATGGACGCGCTGTTTCTCGGCCATCTCGATTTCGAAGCGCCGCCGCTGCTCGACGGGATCGGTGAGTTCGCCGAAGCGCGTTGGCCAGCTCGACGCCGCAGACATAAAGCTCGAAGCGCTCGGCGACGCGCGGATCGGATGCCTTGGCGCGCGCCAGCGCCGCCTCGACCACCGGATATTCGCATAGGATGGTCGGCCGGCCGTTTCCGAGCCGAGGCTCGATCTTCTCGACCAGCACACGGCTGAAGATGTCCGACCAGGTGTCGTCATCGGCGAGACGGATATCGGCGGCCGCGTGCCTGCGCGGCGAGCGCGTCGCGGTCGCCGGCCGCCGTCGAAACGGTGGCGAGGAGGTCGATCCCGGCGAAGCGATCGAACGCCTCGGCTACGGTCACCCGCTCCGGCGGCGCGAACGGATCGGCAATGCGGCCGCGGAAGGAAAGTTCCTGCGTCTGCCGCCGCCTCGGCCGCAGTTGCCAACAGCGCGGCGCAATCCGTCATCAGCGTCTCGTAGGGTTCCTCCGCGCGATACCATTCCAGCATCGTGAATTCGGGGTGATGCAGCGCGCCGCGCTCGCGGTTGCGGAACACGCGGGCGAAATCGAAGATGCGCCGCTCGCCGGCGGCCAGCAGCTTCTTGCAGGCGAATTCCGGCGAGGTGTGCAGGTAGAGGCGCGAGCCCCGTCCGTCCGGACCGATTACATCGGTCGCGAAGGCATGCAGGTGCGCCTCGTTGCCGGGCGAAACCTGCAGGACCCCGGCGTCCACCTCGGTGAAGTCCCGGGCCGCGAAGAATGCCCGCAGGGCGGCCACGATCCGCCCGCGCGCCGTCAGGAACGGCCGCCGGTCGGCATGGACATGGGGTGCCCACCAGGGCGAGGGATCGGACATGGCGCCTGTTTACCGGGATTCGCGCAAACCGCTGGCGAATCCGGCCCAAATCGGTATGTTGCGGCCGAATTCACGGCGCCGCGCCTGTCGCGTGCGCCACGTCCCTGTCAGCCAAGGAAGACATCCGTGAAGGTCATCGCCAGTTCGCTCCGCAAGGGCAACATCGTCGAGATGGACGACAAGCTCTACGTCATCCTGAGCGCCGAGAACATCCATCCCGGCAAGGGCACGCCGGTGACCCAGGTCGACATGCGCCGGATCAGCGACGGCGTGAAATCCTCGCAGCGCTACAAGACCACCGAGCAGGTCGAGCGCGCCCATGTCGAGGAGCGCGAGTACCAGTTCCTCTACGAGGACGGTGACGGCTTCCATTTCATGAAGATGGAAACCTACGATCAGGTTGCCGTGCCGGAAGACGTGGTCGGCGACATGGCGTCCTACCTGCTGCCCGAGATGAAGGTGAAGCTCAGCATCTATAACGGCGTCGCCGTCGCGATCGAGCTGCCGCAGCGCGCGACCTTCGAGGTCACCGAGACCGAGCCCGCGATGAAGGGCCAGACCGCGTCGTCCTCCTACAAGCCGGCGATCCTGTCGAACGGCGCCCGCGTCATGGTGCCGCCGCACATCGCGCCCGGCACGCGCATCGTCGTGATGACGGCGGACGGCACCTACGTCGAACGCGCGAAGGACTGAGCGATACTCCGCCGCCCGTCCCTGCTGAATTCCCGCTGTCGCGGGAATGAGTGGAGTGCTTCGCCGCCGGGCCCCGAGGCGTTCCGCCCTCATCTTGAGGAGCGCCATCCGAAGGACGAGGGCGGCCACGGCCAGCGCGTGACGCCATGGTTCGAGATCCCTCGCTGCGCGATGCTCCTCACCATGAGGCTGAGATAGTCATGCGTCCCTAGGCCGCTCGCGACACGCGCGCGCCCGCGTTCGCATCCGCCAGGATCATGTCGGCGCCCTTCTCGGCGATCATCACGATCGCGGCATTGGTGTTGCCGGACACGACCGTCGGCATGATCGAGCCATCGATCACGCGCAGCCGCTCGATGCCGCGCACGCGCAGCCGCTCGTCGACCACCGCGTTGGCGTCGCGGCCCCATGCGGCAGGTCGAGGTCGGATGGAACACCGTGGTGCCGGTATCGCGCGCGTAGGCCAGCAGGTCGGCATCGCTTGCGCAGGCCGGTCGCCGGGCTGCGTTCCTCCGCGATGTAGCGGCGCATCGCGGGCTGCCCCATGATCCGGCGCAGCAGCTTCATGCCGGCGACCGTCACGTCGCGGTCCTTGGCGGCGGAAAGATAGCGCGGCTGGATCGCCGGCGCCGCGGCGGGGTCGGCCGACTTGATGCGCACGTGGCCGCGGCTCTCCGGGCGCAACTGGCAGACCGAGGCGATGAAGCCCGGAGAACGGATGCAGCGGCCCGCCACGGTCTCGGCGCTGAAGATGATGAAATGCATCTGCACGTCGGGCGTCGCGACCGCCGGATCGGTGCGGAAGAAGCCGCCGGCATAGCCGGCGCCGATGGTGAGCAGGCCCTTGCGGAACAGCAGGTAGCGCAACCCCGCCGCCAGGCTGTGGCGCCAGCTAGTTGATCACATCGTTCATGGTGATCGGCTCGGTGCAGCGATACTGCATGCGGACCTGGAAATGGTCCTGCAGATCGGCGCCGACGCCCGGCATGTCGGCGATCACGCCGATGCCGTGTGACCGCAGCAACTGCGGCCGGGCCGAGCCCGGAAAGCTGCAGCATCTGCGGCGAGTTGATCGCGCCGCCGCGAGGATCACCTCGCCGTCCGCGTGCGCGACGTGCGTTGCGCCGTCCTGCCGGTATTCGACGCCGATGGCGCGGCGGCCGTCGAACAAGACGCGCGTCGTCAGCGCATTCGGCGGCGACCTTGAGATTGGGCCGGCGCCGCGCCGGCCGCAGATAGCCGACCGCCGTCGAGCAGCGCCGGCCGTTGCGCGTCGTGAGCTGGAAATAGCCGGCGCCTTCCTGGGTCGGGCCGTTGAAATCGTCGTTGCGCGGAAGGCCGGCCTGCTCGGCGGCATCGATGAAGGCCTCGCACAGCGGATGCGGCTCGCTGACATCCGAGACGGCGAGCGGACCGCCGGTGCCGTGCAGTTCGTCGGCGCCGCGCTGCTGGTCTTCGGCGCTGCGGAAATACGGCAGCACGTCGTCGAAGCTCCAGCCGGCATTGCCGAGCTGCCGCCAGTGATCGAAGTCCTCGCGGCTGGCCGCGCACATAGAGCAGCCCGTTGATCGAGCTCGAGCCGCCCAGCACCTTGCCGCGCGGCTGGATGATCCTGCGGTTGTTGAGCTCGGGCTCGGGCTCCGATCTCGTAGAGCCAGTTGACCTTCGGATCGGTGAACAGCTTGCCGTAGCCGAGCGGGATGTGGATCCACGGGTTGCGGTCCTCGCCGCCGGCTTCGAGCAGCAGCACGCGATGGCGTCCGGAGGCGCGTCAGCCGATTGGCCAGCACGCAGCCCGCGCTGCCGGCGCCGACGATGATGTAGTCGAACGACGCCATCACTCCACCTTCAGGCCGAGCTTCCTGATCAGCGCCGCCCACTTCGCCTCTTCGCGGTCGATGTCGGCGGCATATTCCTCCGGGCGTGCGAGGTCAGCGGGTCGCCGCCCTCGGTGTGGATGCGCGCCTTGACCTCCTCGGTCTCCGCAAGCGCGCGCAGCTGCCTTGTTGAGGCGCTCGACGATCGGCTGCGGCGTGCCGGCCGGCGCCAGCACGCCGTAATGCAGCACGGCCTCGAAGCCGGGCAGTCCGGATTCGTCGGCGGTCGGCACGTCCGGCAGCAGGCTGAAGCGCGTCGTGCTGATCACCGCGATCGCCCGCAGCGTGCCGGCCTGCGATGTTGCCGAGCGCCGGCGGCAGCACGCCGAACGCGACCGGCACGTGGCCGCCGAGCAGGTCGTTCATCACCGGCGCCGTGCCCTTGTAGGGAACGATGGTCACGTCGACGCCGGCGGTCGGACTTGAACAACTCCGCCGCCAGATAGCCGCCGGTGCCGATCGCCGAGGTGCCGATGTTGAGCTTGCCGGGCTCCTTCTTGGCGAGCGCGATCGACGTCGGCGACGGTCTTGGCCGGAAACGACGGATGCGCCAGCAGGACCACCGGCATCGACGCGATCAGCCCGACCGGCGCGAAGTCCCTGCGCGGGTCGTAACCCGCATTGGCATAGAGGCTCGGATTGATGGAGATCGTGCCGGTATGGCCGAGCAGCAGCGTGTAGCCGTCGGGCGCCGCGCGCGCGACCGCGCGGGTACCGATGATTGCCGCCGCCGCCGCCGCGATTGTCGACCACCACCTGCTGCCCGATGCGATGCCGACATCTTCTCGGCGACGATCCGCGCCATGGCGTCGACGCCGCCGCCAGGCGGATACGGAACGACCAGCGTGATCGTCCGGGTGGGATAATCCTGGGCCTGTGCGGGCGCGGCGATGCCCAGCACGGCAAGGGCCAGGATGGCGCCCAGGGCCGATAATCCTCGGATCATGCGTCGCTCCCGGCGGCTGTCTTTTGATCACTCCACCATAATCGCGCCCGAAAAACAAACCGCCGGCCCATTCACGGGGCCGGCGGCTGACGTCTCACTGGCAATGATGACCGCGCTTCAGTGTACGCTGTCTGCGTCCTGACGCAGGCGCGCGATCTCGTCCTTCACCTGCAACTTGCGACGCTTCAGCTCCGCGAGGGTGGTGTCGTCCGCTGGATGGGTGCGCGAGCGTCTTCCGAATTGCTGCCTCGAGCGTCCGATGCTGTTTCTCCAGTTCCGCAAGATGCGACTGCATGGACATATGGGAGGTCTCCAGATCGGTTTTCTGCCTGACCGCGTCAGTGTGCCACGAGCCTCCCGCGCAAGTCGACGCCGCTTCGATTGTGCAGTGCAACAAATCGACGGCACGGCTAACGCGCGGCTCCATCTTGAAGGGCCGTGAGCCCAGACGTGATACTCGCGAGGGCTTGGCGCGCCGGCGGGCGGCGGCGCCGCTATCGCGGCGGCAATGACCAAAGAGGATGAAAGCGAGCTCCGGGCTCCACGCTGGCGCGCCTGATGCAGGAGCATCGCGACCTCGACGCCGCGATCGAAGCGCTGCAGGCGCTCCCGGGGCGGACATCCTGCAGATCCAGCGGCTGAAGAAGCGCAAGCTTGCAGCTGAAGGACCGCATCAGCTTCATCGAGGACCAGCTCACCCCGGACATCATCGCGTGACGTGACGGCGGCGGCTCGCCTTTGCGGGCATACATGGCGCCGTCGGCGCGCGCGAGCAACGTCGGCGGCGTATCGTCCGCGCGCAGCATCGTGACGCCGGCCGAGGCGCCGACCGTCAGGCTCGCTGGCCGCCGAAGCGTACGGCGGTCGCGGCGATCCTGCCTTCGAGCGCCTCGGCCTTGCGCGTCCGCAGCGGCGGCGTCGAGGTTCCACAGCAGCACCGCGAACTCGTCGCCGCCGAGCCGCGCCACCGTGTCGGAGGCGCGGACCTGGCGGCGAGCGTCGCGGCGACGGCCTTCAACACGGCATCGCCGGCGGCATGGCCGTGCGCGTCGTTGACCGGCTTGAAGCCGTCGAGATCGAGATAGACGAGCGCCGCCGGATTGCCGTAGCGCTGCACGTAGGCGAGCGAGCGATCGAGCTCGCGCTCGAAGCCGCGGCGGTTGAAGATGTCGAGCAGCGGATCGACATCGGCCTTGGCTTCCAGCTCCGCCATCCTGGATCGCGCGGCCGCGAGCTCGGCCTGAAGCCGCTCGACTTCCGCGAGCAAGCCGCATCGCGCTTGACGGTGCGGCGCCTGACGCCGGACTCCGCTCGGCATCCGGAACGCCGGCGCGCCGCGCGGCCGACACACCGGCCGTTCGCGCCTTGGCGGACGCCGCTGCTTTCCTCGATGCCGCCTGACCCACGAAACTTCAGTCCCGCACGTCCCGCTGCGGGACAACATGGGCAACCGCTCCTAATGTCTTGTTAAGCCTGCGGCCCTTCCTATAATCCGCCGCTTCCTTTGCCGCCCCGCGGGGCAACGCGCACGACGCGAACGGAAGGCACACGTGGCGGCAAAACCCGTCGCGATCATCATGGGCAGCCAGTCCGACTGGACGACGCTGCGCCATGCCGCCGAGACGCTCGACGCGCTCGGCGTCGCCTATGACGCCAAGCATCGTCTCGGCCCACCGCACGCCCGAGCGGCTCTATGCCTTCGCCAAGGGCGCCCAGGAGCCGGGCTTCAAGGTGATCATCGCGGGCGCCGGCGGCGCCGCGCACCTGCCCGGCATGACGGCGTCGATGACGACGCTGCCGGTGCTCGGCGTGCCGGTCGAGAGTCAAGGCGCTGTCGGGCGTCGATTCGCTCTATTCGATCGTGCAGATGCCGGCGGGCGTGCCGGTCGGCACGCTGGCGATCGGCAAGGCCGGCGCCATCAACGCCGCGCTGCTCGCCGCGAGCGTGCTGGCGCTGTGCGACGCGGCGCTGGCCGACCGCCTCGACGCCTGGCGCGAGCGGCAGACCGAGGCGGTCGCCGAGCAGCCGCCGACGAGGCGGCTTGACGTGAGCCGCGGCTCGCGACGGCGCTCGGCGCCCGGCGCCACGATCGGCATCCTCGGCGGCGGCCAGCTCGGCCGCATGCTGGCGCTCGCCGCGGCGCGGCTCGGCCTGCAAGTGCCACGTCTTCTGCCCCGATCCGAGATCGCGCCGGCGTTCGACGTCGTCGCACAGCGTCACGGTCGCGGACTATGACGACGAGAGCGCGCTCGACCGCTTCGCCGCGCGACGTCGACGTCATCACCTACGAGTTCGAGAACGTGCCGGCCGACGACCGCGACGCTTCCTCGTCCGCGCGCAGGCCGGTGCTGCCCGATCCGGCCGTGCTGGCCACCACCCAGGACCGGCTGGTCGAGAAGACCTTCATCAGCGACGCTCGGCATCGCCGACCGCGCCCTTCGCGGCGGTCGACACGCCGCAGCGACCTCGATGCCGGCGCTCGCGGCGATCGGCCGCCCGGCGGTGCTGAAGACGCGGCGCTTCGGCTACGACGGCAAGGGCCAGGCCGACGATCCGCGACGGCACCGATCTGCGCCGCGGCGTGGCGCGAGATCGGCGGCGCAGCCGGCGATCCTCGAAGCCTTCGTGCCGTTCGAGCGCGAGATCTCGGTGGTCGCCGCGCGCGGCGGCGACGGCGCGCATCGCCTGCTTCGACGTCACCGAGAACGAGCACCGCGACCACATCCTCAAGGTCTCGACGCGTGCCGGCGGCGGTGTCGCGGCCAGTCGCGGCCGAGGCGAGCGCGCATCGCCGAGCGCATCGCCGAGGCGTTCGACTATGTCGGCGTGCTCGCGGTCGAGATGTTCGTGGTCGCGGACGGCGCGGGCCACGCCGTGCTGGTCAACGAGATCGCGCCGCGGGTGCACAATTCCGGCCACTGGACCATCGACGGCTGCGCCGTCTCGCAATTCGAGCAGCACATCCGCGCGGTCGCCGGCTGGCCGCTCGGCGTGCCGGTGCGCCATGGCGCGGGTCGAGATGGTCAACCTGATCGGCGCCGAGGTCGAGGACTACGCCCGGTGGCTCACCGTCCCCGGCGCCTGCGTCCACCTCTACGGCAAGGGCGAGGCCCGGCCCGGCCGCAAGATGGGGCATGTGACGACAGTGCTTCCACCCTCCACGGATTGAACGCCTCACTGTCTCCAAACGAACTATTTGGCGCGACCTTGTTTACGTGAGACGCACGCATCGAAAGCCCCGCTCCGGTTGGATCCGCCAGCACCATTGATGCCATACTCCCAACGGCCCGTGACGCGATCGCAACGACCTCCGATTTCCACAGCACATCGGGCTTGGGCGCTCGTGCACTTTAGCCGCAGCAAACGTGGTTGATCGAGCCACTTGTAAGCGCCGAGCCCATTACCATCAGAACACACAACTGTTTTAAACATTGCCTTCCTCCCACCAATCTTAGACCAGTCACAGGTTGCATTATACTCGCATGCAAGCAAAAAAGGGCCAGCCTCTCGTTCAGTTCCGAATTTAGCGGCTCCGACTATCCACGAACGGTGGACTTTCAAATCGGCTTCTGCTATCCGCTCCGGCCACGATGGCGGCGCATCCGCGGCCTGCGGATGCTTTTGCCGCCCGCACCATTTAAGACCGATCAAGAGGATAAGCCGCGTGCAGGTTCTCGTCCGCGACAACAATGTCGACCAGGCTCTCAAGGCGCTCAAGAAGAAGATGCAGCGCGAGGGCATTTTCCGCGAAATGAAGCTCCGCGGGCATTACGAGAAGCCCTCCGAGAAGAAGGCCCGCGAGAAGGCCGAGGCGGTGCGCCGCGCCCGCAAGCTGGCGCGCAAGAAGCTGCAGCGCGAAGGCCTGCTCCCCGGCAAGCCGAAGCCCGTGATGGGCGCCGGCCGCGGCGGCCCCGGCGGCGCGAGCCGTGGCGGCTTTGGCGGCAGCGGTGGTGGCTTCAGTGGTGGTGGCGGCGGTTTTGGTGGCGGCGGCGGCGGTTTCGGCGCCCGCTGACGTCTTCCGGACGACGTTTTGTCGACGCGGCGCGGGTCATCCCGCGCCGTTTTGCTTTTGGTGCTTCGTGACGATCGGTATGACGCACAGCCTGAATGCCGTTACCGTCGCGAGATCGCCGCATTCGCCGACCTAATCGGCGGCGAGGCGGTAAGCTCCCGATAACGAGGCGATCGATGCAAGGCCCGCACGCGGCCCTGAGGCGAGCAGGCGCCGGCGTTCTTCTCGTCGCGCTCGCCGCGCTGGCGGGTTGCACCGCGACCATCGGCAATATCGGCGGCTTCGACTCGTCGAAGTCGGCAGCGACGATCCGGCCTTGCCGAGCCTCCACCAACATCGCCTCGCTCACCGAGGTCATCGAGCGCAATCCCAGCGATCCGCAGGCCTACAACATGCGCGGCACCGTGCTCGGCCGGGCCGGCCGCAACGAGGACGCGCTTGCCGACTTCAACAAGGCGATCACCCTCGACCCGAACTACGCCCAGGCCTATCTCCAACCGCGGCCTGATCCATCGCCAGATGAACAAGCTCGACCTCGCGCTCGCCGACTACAACGCGTGCCATCGCGATCGATCCCGCCTATGCGCCCGCCTATCTCGGCCGCGGCATCGTGTATCGCCAGCAGAGCCGGGCGATGGACGCGCTCGACCGACTTCAACAAGGCGATCGAGATCCGGCCCGACAATGCCCAGGCCTATTACAATCGCGGCCTGCTCTATCAGGCGCAGCGTCAGCACCAGTTCGCCATCGACGATTTCACCACCGCCATCGGCCCTGCGCAGAGCCAGGCGGAGCCGTGGGTCGCGCGGGGCCAGAGCTACATCGCGATCGGCGACTTCAAGGCGGCGGCGGCCGACCTCGACGACGCGGTGCAGGTCGAGCCGCAGAACCTCCAGGCCTGGACCAGCCGCGGCCTCGCCTATGAGCGGCTCGGCGACAAGAACAAGGCGGCCGGCTCCTACGCCAAGGCGATGAGCATCAACCACGATTACGAGACCGCCAAGCAGGGCTTCGCCCGCGTCGGCGGCAAGGCCGGCCAGACCTACGATACGTTTGATTGATCGTGCGCCTGCGCAGGCGCGACAAGGCCGCCCGTCAGGCAGCCTTATTCGACGCCGCAGCGGAATTGGCGGCGAACTGCTCCGCCTTGCGGGCGAGGTGCGCGGCCATAGGTATGACGCCCCATCACGTCGATAAAGAAGCGGTTGAGCATGTCGGGCGCGACAGGAAGCGGCCGCCGCACGTCGACGATCAGCACCGCGCGCGTCTCGCTTGCTCGCGTTAGCACGGAATGCGGCCAGCTATCGTCGAACAGCACCGCCTCGCCTTCTTTCCAGACATAATCCTGGCGGTTGACGACGAGCTTGGGTGGGTTCTCGCGCGGCACGCGAAGGCCGAGGTGATAGCGCAGGTAACCGAGATAGGGCCCTTCATGCTCCGGCACCGACTTGCCGGGCTCCAGGATCGAGAAGAAGGCCTGGATCATGTTAGGCACGCTTGGCGAGCGCAATGCAGGTCTCCGGGCAGCGCGCCGCGATTGCGGCCGGCTTGTGGCCCATGAATCTCCAGCATGAACACGTTCCAGCGCTTCGGCGTGGTCGAGGAGATCGATGCGCTCGCCGGAATCGAGCTCGTGATACTGCGGCAATTCGCCCGAGGTCGCGAGCAGGCGGTCGAACTCCTTCTGGATCGCCGGGAACGCCTGCGTCACCGCGTCGAGCCCCGGATAGAACGACTTGATGTGGAAGAAGGTCGGGCGGCGGTCGCGGTCGACATAACGGCCGAAATAGGCGTTCACGGCGGATTTCACGATGTGATAGTCGAGCTTCATTGCAGCATCCCTTGCAGCGCGCGATACGCCACGCGAGCGGCGCTCAGCCTTTGTTGCGGCCTGCCTTATAGCGAATAGCGCAGGACCGCGACAGCGTCAGCCGCGATGAAATCCAGGAGGCCGTTCACGCGATGTATGCCGGATATGTGATGTTAATTTCGTTATCCGCGACCTCATAGAAGATGAAATATCGCAGGCCCGAAACGACGATCACACGCGCATTCGGCTCATCGACTTCACGTCCCGCATACGGCGTCTGCGCAAGCGCCTTCGCGCGGTCGATGAGTTGGCGACCGGCCGCCGAAGGGTTGTCTTGAGCAATGTAAGAAAAGATTTGCTCGAGGTCGGCTCGTGCTGGCGCAGTAAACAGGACTTCATCCGTCAAGACGCCGATAGAAGGCGTCCATTTCCTCATCGGATACAAATTCACCGCGCTTGGCGGCTTCCATGCCTTTTCGCACTGCGGCGCGCTCATCATCGCTGAGACGATAAACGCCGTCATTGACAATCATGATGTCGTCAACCGACTGCTCTACATCATCCAAAAGTTCTTCGGGCAGAGCGGCGACGCGTTCCATCAGGTGTTGGCGCTTCGGAGTCATGGACTAAACCTGTCAGACGGCCTTGGGCTTCGAATATTCCTACGACGGCTCGACCACCAGCGTCGGCGCGTCGGCGCGCATCACCTTGACCCGGCTGCCGGCCGGGACGTCGGGCCCGTTGACCCGCCAGACCGTATCGCCGATCCGCACCGTGCCGGCGCCGTCGACGATCGGCTTCTCCAGCGTGAAGATGCGGCCGACCAGAGCGTCGGCGCGGCGGTTGAGGAACGGCTGATCGGCCGGCGCCTCCGACTGCCGCGGGCGAAGCGCCGCCACACCGGGATCGAGACGATGCGAAGACCGCGAAGGCGACGACCTGCGCCTGCCAGGACCACGTCGATGGCAAGCGAGATCAGCCCGACCAGGATCGCCGAGAGCCCGAGCCACAGCATGAAGGTGCCGGGCGCGATGAGCTCGACCGCGAGCAGGATGCCGCCGAGGATGAACCAGTTCCAGACGCCGAGCGAGGCGATCGTAGGCCATCATGGCGACGCCCCGTCAGGTCGGGTGACGCCGGGGATGGTCGGCGTCGTCGGCCGGTGCGGCGGCCGCCGCGGGCGGCGCGTGGCCGGCGCGGCGGCCGGCCTGCTCGCCGCCGAAAGTCGTCCTTGGCGATCTCGCCGATGCCGGCGAGCGACGCCGAGCACGCCGGTGGCCTCGATCGGCAGCATCAGGATCTTCTGGTTGGGCGACTGCGCGATCTCGGCCGAACGCCTTGAGGTATTTCTCGGCGATGAAGTAGTTGAGCGCCGCGACATTGCCGCCGGCGACCGCCTGGCTCACCACCTCGGTCGCCTTGGCCTCGGCCTGGGCGAGGCGCTCGCGCGCCTCGGCGTCGCGGAACGCCGCCTCCCGCCGGCCTTCGGCTTCGAGGATCTGCCCCTGCTTCTGGCCTTCGGCGCGCAGGATCGCGGACTGCCGCTGGCCTTCGGCCGTGCAGGATCTCGGCGCGCTTCTCGCGCTCGGCCTTCATCTGCCGGCCCATCGACTGCGACGAGGTCGGCGGGCGGCACGATGTCCTTGATCTCGATGCGGTTGACCTTGACGCCCCACGGCGACACCGCGGCATCGACCACGCGCAACAGCCGCTCGTTGATCTCGTCGCGATGCGACAGCATCTGGTCGAGGTCCATCGCGCCCATGACGGAGCGGATGTTGGTCATCGTCAGCTTGACGATCGCCTGATCGAGATAGGCGACCTCGTAGCTCGCCTTGGCGGCGTCGAACACCTGGATAGAACGCGATGCCGTCGACCGTGACGGTGGCGTTGTCCTTGGTGATGACATCCTGCTGCGGGATGTCGATCACCTGCTCCATCATGTTGATCTTGCGGCCGATGCGATCGAAATACGGCACGATCAGGTTGAGGCCGGGCTGAAGCGTGCGCGTGTAGCGGCCGAACCGCTCGACCGTCCAATTGTAGCCCTGCCGACCGTCTTGACGCCGGCGAACAGCGTCAGCACCGACGAGCACGACGATGACGATCACGAAGATATTGGCGCCACCAAAAATTCCATGCGACTCCCCTCAAAGTCGAATAACCGCGACGGTAATGTGGAGTGGGGTGATCGCCGGCGGCAAGGCCGCATTATGGCATGACGATGGCGCGGATCGCTCGAGCGCAGATCATGAGCCTTGCGGCGGCTGCATCATGTGCGAGAATCGCCTTACGATCTCGCAAACGGTCGCTTACACCCACCCCTGCAATTCGCGCGCACGAGATGTCCGGATCACGCGCATGCCGTCGTCGCTGTCGTTGAGGCAGGGGATCGCGGCGAAATTCTCGCCGCCGTTGTGATGGAAGATCTCGGCGTTCTCGACCGGCGATCTCTTCCAGCGTCTCGAGGCAGTCGGCGGAAAATCCCGGCGTGATGACGGCGATGCTTCTTACGCCGCGCTTGCGCCAGCGCCTTCACCGTCTTGTCGGTATAGGGCGTGAGCCATTCGGCGCGGCCGAAGCGCGACTGGAACGTCAGCATGAGCTTGTCTTCGTCCAGGCCGAGCCGCGTCGCGCAGAAGCCGCATCGTCTCGACGCATTGCGCCTGATAGGGATCGCCCTTGGTCGACATAGTCCTTCGGGATGCCGTGGAACGAGGCGAGGATGACCTCCGGCGCGAAAGGCAAGCTTGGCCAGCTCGCGCCCTGCAGCGACGCCGCCAGCGCGTCGATATAGGCCGGGTCGTCGTAATAGGGCGGCGCGACGCGCAACGTCGGCTGCCAGCGCATGCGCGACAGCGCGTCGAAGGCCTTGTCGCACGACCGTCGCGGTGGTCGCCGCGGCATATTGCGGATAGAGCGGCACGAGCAGAATGCGGTCGCAGCCCTCAGCCTTCAGCGCATCGAGCCGGTCCGGGATCGACGGATTGCCGTAGCGCATCGCCCAATCGACGATGATGCGCGGATCGGCCGGCCGAGCAGTCGCGGCGAGCTTCTCGGCCTGCGCGCGCGTGATGGTGCGCAGCGGCGATTCGTTGCGCTCGCGGTTCCAGATCTTGTCGTAGTCGCGGCCTTTGCGGCGCGGCCGGATCGTCAGGATGACCAGGTTGAGGATGAACCACCACAGATACCGGTTGGTTCTCGATCACGCGGCGGTCGGACGAGGAACTCCCGCAGATAGCGGCGCATCGGACCAGTAGTCGGTCGCGTCGGGCGTGCCGAGATTGACGAGCAGCACGCCGATGCGGCCGGCCTGCCGCGCGTCGGAAACCTCGGAGCATCCGGTATGGCGGGCAGTCTCGGCTGTCATGGCGCGCCCGTTCCGGCGAGATCGGCGATAGCGCGGTCGGCGTTCGCGCATGCTAAAGGCAGCCTCCATGAGTAACGCTCCGTCTATCAAGGTCACCCGCCGCACTGTCTCGGCTTTGCTGGTTCTTCGGGCCCGCGGCGCTGGCCTTGGCGCGCGCCGGCGGCCGCGCAGGCCACCGTCAAGGTCACCTTCATCCTCATCAACGACATCTACCTGATGGGCGATCAGGTCTATGCCGACGGCAAGCGCGCGGCGGCTTCGCGCGTCTTGGCCGCGGTGGTCAAGGCCGAGCGGGCCAAGGGCGGCCACGTGATCTTCGCGCACGCGGGCGACACGATCTCGCCGTCGCTGATGTCCGGCTTCGACCGCGGCGCGCACATCATCGCGCTCACCAACATGATCGCGCCCGACATCTTCGTGCCGGGCAACCACGAATTCGACTTCGGCAAGGCGCGTCTTTCTCAGCGCATGGCGCGAGGCGACCTTCCCGCGTCTACGCCGCCAACCTGCGCGGCCCGGACGGGCTGCCGCTGCCCGGCATCCGCGATCGGGCGATCCTGACCATCGACGGCGTGCAGCATCGGCCTCACCGGCGCGACGGCGGACGATTCGCCGCGCTCGTCGAGCCCCGAGGACCTGCAATTCACTTCGACCGTCGAGACGATCAAGTCAGCAGGCAGCGATCGCTGCGGCGCGAGGGCGCCGACATCGTGGTCGCGGTCGTGCATGCCAACCGCCGCCAGGATTATCAGATCTTCGAGAGCCGCGCCGTCGACCTCATTCTGACCGGCGACGACCACGACCTGTTCGTCGAATACGACGAGCCGCACCGCCATGGTGGAGTCGAGCTCCGACGCGCAATACGTCACCGCGATCGACGTCACCATCACGGTCGACGGAGCACGACGGGAAGCGCGCAGGTGACGTGGTGGCCGCTGTTTCGCGTGATCGATACCGCGACGTCGACGCCCGACCCCGTCGTCGCGGCGGCGGTCGCGCAGGCTCGAGCAGGACTTGTCGAAGGAGCTCGACGTGCCGCTCGGCACGACCGCCGTCGCGCTCGACAGCCGCGGCGCCACCGTGCGCAGCCAGGAAGTCCGGGATCGGCAACCTGTTCGCCGACGCCATGCGCGCCTCGACGAATGCCGACGTCGCGATCACCAATGGCGGCGGCATCCGCGGCAACAAGACCTATCCGCCCGGCACCGCCATCACCCGACGCGACATCCTGGGCGAATTGCCGTTCGGCAACCGCATCGTCGTGATCGAACTCTCCGGGCCGCGACCTCAAGGCGGCGATCGAGAACGGCGTGAACGCAGCGCCGGCGCCCGTGGGACGTTTTCCGCAGGTCTCCGGGATGACGGTAGAAGCCGACCTCAAACGGCCCGCCGGCGCGCGGGTGTCGGCGATTACGGTTGGAAATGCTGCTGCTCGACGAGACCAAAACCTATAGCGTGGCGGTGAACGACTTCATGTCGCGCGGCGGCGACAACTACGTCATGTGCCGCGATGCCAAACATGTCGTCCGCGACTATGACGGGCCGCTGATGGCGAACGAGGTCATGGCCTACCTGCGCAAGCCTTGGCGAGGTGAAGACCGGCGTGGACGGACGCAGTTATCCTACGACAATAGGAAATTTGAGGGATTTCATTCGCTAGTTCTTGCCGATAAAGAGATTTAATGCCCTCCGACCGCGAACGGGCGCTTGTCGCCGACACTAAGCCTGACCTTTTTCTTCTCGAATTCGGACGAGCTCAACGCCGAAACACCAGCTCACTTCCTCGACGACGAGATTACCCCGTTCCATCGCCTGTTCGCGCGCAACACCGGGGAGATGCCGGAGATCTCCGCCGACAGAGATCGCGGCTTGGAGCCTGCGCATCGACGGCTGCGTGAGCGCGCCGCTCACCTGGACGATCGGCGACCTCAAGACCCATTACGAGCCGATCACGCGTATCGCCGTGCTCGAATGCGCCGGCAACGGCCGCGCCTTTTTTTCCGAGCCGGCCGGGCCCGTGCTGTGGCGCCACGGCGCGGTCGGCTGCATCGCTTGGACCGGCGTCAGGCTCGCCGACCTGCTGGCGCAATGTGGACCTTTTCCTGAGGCGGTCTATACCGGCGCACCACAGCCCCGACCGCGCGCTCGACGGTGACGGCCCCGCCATCTCACGCGGCGTGCCGATCGCCAAGGCGCTGGCGCCGGAGACCATCGTCGCCTATGCGGCAAATGGCGGGCCGATCCCGATACTGCATGGTGGGCCACTGCGAATCATCGTGCCCGGCTATCCCGGCTCGGCGTCGCAGAAGTGGCTGACCCGCATCGAAATCCGCGATTGCGAGCATGACGGCCAGCGGATGACCGGTCTCTATTATCGCATGCCGAAGACGCCGGTGCGGCCCGGCGAACCCATCGATGAGAGCAACTTCGCGCCGATCACCGACATGCCGGTGAAATCGGTCATCACGTTTCCGGGCGATTCCTTCAGGGCTTCGGCGTCGCAGCCGCTCACAATGCGCGGCTTCGCCTGGAGCGGACACACGCCGCTTAAATCAGTCGATGTCTCATTCGACGCCGGTCGCTCCTGGCAGCGCGCTAGTCTTGGGCCGTTGCCCGACACATTCGCCTGGCGTCGTTTCGAGGCGACGCTGGCTCATCCGCCGCCCGGCGAGATCGAGATCATCGCCCGCGCCATCGACGCGCATGGCACTGCCCAGCCGCTCGACGGCGCGCCGTGGAACCCGCGCGGCTACTGCAACAACGTCGTGCATCGGCTGCGCGGGACGGTCGTCCCGTAGCGTCAGCCGACCGGCCGTTCGTCCGCGATCACCTTGCCGTCGTTCGGCAGGCTGCCGGGTGCCACCAGCGTCACCTGCCCGCGCAGCTTGGTCGTCGCCTGCAGCGTCGCCGCGACGGCTTCAGCGAGGCCTGGGACGGATGACGCGCATTCCACCATCAGCGTCATGGCGTCCTGCTCGGCGTCGCGGGCGACCACGAGGCGCAGGCGGCCAAGCCCGGGGTGACGCTTGCCGATCTCCGCGATCTGCTCGGGCCGCACGAACATGCCCTTGACCTTGGCGGTCTGGTCGGCGCGGCCCATCCAGCCTTTGATCCGCATGTTGGTGCGCCCGCACGGCGAAGCCCCGGCCATCACCGCGGAGAGATCGCCGGTCGCGAGACGGATCATCGGATAGGCGGCGTTGAACGAGGTGACGACCACTTCGCCGACCTCGCCATCGGCGACCGGATCGCCGGTGCCGGGCCGCACGATCTCGACCAGAACATGCTCGTTGACGATCATGCCGTCGCGCGCCTCGGACTCGTATGCGATCACGCCGACTTCCGCGATCGCATAGCACTGCAGCACAGTCACGCCGCGGCCGACGAATTCCGTACGCAACGAGGCCGGCAGCGCCGCACCGGAAACGAGCCCGCGCTTGAGCGACGTCGCGTCCTTGCCGCTTGTCTCCGCCGTATCGAGCAGGATTTTCAGGAAGTCCGGGGTGCCGACGTAGCCGGTCGGCTTGAGGTGCGCGATCGCGTCAAGTTGCTGCACGCTATTGCCGACCCCTCCAGGAATGACGGCACAGCCAAGCACCTGAGCGCCGGATTCAAAGATGAAGGCGCCCGGCGTGAGATGATAAGAAAAAGAATTGTGCATGATGTCGCCTGGCCGGAAGCCGGCCGCGAACAGCGCACGCGCGACCCCACCTTTATCCTGGCCCTGGCCCTCGGGCTCGAAGATCGGCCCTGGCGACATGAACAGCCGCTTCGCCTGGCCCGGAGCGATGACATTGAACCCGCCGAACGGAGGGTCCGCCTTTTGCAGCGCCACGAGATCGGACTTGCGCAGCACCGGAAGCGTGGCGACGGCCGCCCGCGATGTCACGGCCGTCGCATCGACGCCCGCAAGATGCTTCGCCCAGCCCGGACCATGCTTGGCGACGTCGACGATGTCCGGCAGCCGTTCGCAAAGGTCCTGCTCGCGAACCTCAGGTTCGCGTGTTTCGCGATGATCGTAATGCTCCGACTCGCGCGTCATACGGCGACGGCTTTCGGCGCTGCGAATCCGTTATCAGCGGACGGCGAGAATTGCCGATCGGTGCTGAATTCGTAGGGCATGTATCAATTCCGTTCGATCGGTCGGATGTGCTATTCTGATCGGCGGATGTCAAACCTGCAAAGGCCCACGTCAATGGGTGAGCCAAATCCGCGCCGAATGTCGGAAGAAGAGTTCTTCGCGTGGCAGGCCAAGCAGGACCGACTTTACGAGCTTGTATACGGCGTGCCCATCCTGCCGCTCAAGATGATGACCGGCGCTTCCCAGGCGCACGACCGCGTCGTCGTGAACATCATCCGTGAACTCGGCGTTCAGCTTCGTCGAGGCTCTTGCCGGCCGACCACGGACGACCTCGCCGTCCGTATTCCCGCCGGCAATATCCGCCGGCCGGATGTGACAATGGAATGCGGTCAATCCAATCCGAAGGATATGGCCGTGACGGCGGCTGGGCCAGAGCCCGGGTTGAGGGTCTAGATGCCCACATCGATCTGGCCGCCATTGGCGCGAGATTGAGCTTGGCGGACGTGTTCGAAGGCCTGACATTTCCGGAGGTCCGCGGCCCGCGGTTCGTCTAAGCGTGAGTTCAGCTTACGGCGCCTCTTGACCCATCTTACTCCGCCGCCTTGAGCATCGGCACTGAGCCGGCGCGGAACTGCTCCAGGAGCGCGGCCTCATTAGCTTTGGCAGCCTGGAGGTGGCGCGCCTTGACGTGGCCATAGCCGCGGATTTTCTCCGGGATGACGGCAAGGCCGACCGCGACGGCGTGATTGTCCGGCGTCAGCTTGTCGAGCAGCTCCGCCAGCAGTGCCTCGTAGTCCGAAATGAGCTTCCGCTCCGTGCGGCGCTCCTGTGAATAGCCGAACGGGTCGAGCGGCGTGCCGCGCAGCATCTTGAACCGCTTCAGCACCTTGAATGCCGTCATCATATAGGGGCCGAACGATATCTTCTTCGGCCCGCCGGTGCGCCCGTCCGGCCTGGTGAGGATCGGCGGCGCCAGGTGGAACTCGAACCGCAGGTTCTCGCCACCGAGCTCGTTCTCGACCTGCTTGAGGAATGTGCCGTCCGCATAGAGCCGTGCAACCTCGTATTCGTCCTTGTAGGCCATCAGCTTGAACAGGTAGCGCGCGACGGCCTCCGTGAGGCCGCTCTCGCCGGGCGTCTTTGCTGCTTCGATCGCGCGCGCCTTGTCGACGAGCTTGCGATAGCGCCGCGCATAGCGCCGGCTCTGGTAGTTCGTCAGGAAATCCACCCGCCGTGCGACAGCTTCGTCGAGGGTCTGCGACAGCCGCCGGTTCTCGTCGACCTCCTTCGGCTTCGCCAGGGCCTCGACCGCCGCGAGATCGAGCGCGGCGCGGCGGCCCCAGCGGAATGCCGACTTGTTCATGGCGACGGCTTCGCCGTTGAGTTCGATCGCCTCTTCGATGGAGGCACCCGAAAGCGGCAGCGCGCCGAGCTGATAGGCATAGCCGACCAGGAAGATGTTGGCGCCGAGCGAGTTGCCGAGCAGTGCGGTGGCGAGCCGCGAGGCGTCGACGAAATGGGTCCGGTCATGCCCGGCGGCGGCCGCAAGGGCGCGCTTGAGCCGCTCGGTCGGCAGCGAGAAATCGGCATTGCGGGTGAAGTCGCCGGGCAGGAACTCGGCGAGATTGATGATCATGCGGGTGGCGCCGGCCTTCACCGCGCCGAGCACCTTCTTGTTGCCGGCGACCACGATGTCCCCGCCGAGCACGAGGTCGGCGCCGCCCGCCGCGACACGGATCGCGTGGATGTCCTCGTTGCGCTCCGCGATGCGGATGAAGCTGAACACCGCGCCGCCCTTCTGCGCGAGACCGGCCATGTCGATGATGCCGCAGCCCTTGCCTTCGAGATGCGCCGCCATGCCGATGATGCCGCCGATCGTCACCACGCCGGTGCCGCCGACGCCGGTGACGATAATGCTGTAGGGCTTTCCGCCGATCGCCGGACGGGTCGGCTCGGGCAGTGCCGCCGCTTGCGGCTCTTCGCCTCTCCCTGTTGGAACAGGTTTTAGCGGTTTTGCCCCCTCAACCGGCGCGCTTCGTGCGCCGGCCTCTTCCCGTTGGGGAGAGGTGACGGAACCTGTTGCAGCGCCGGGGCCGGTCCCAAGCGTGACAGGATCAATCGCGATGCCCTTGCCCTTCTTCAGTGTCGCGCCGTGCACGGTGACGAAGGACGGGCAGAACCCCTTCACGCAGGAAAAATCCTTGTTGCAGCTCGACTGGTCGATCCGCCGCTTGCGGCCGAACTCGGTCTCCAAGGGCTGCACCGAGACGCAGTTCGACTGCACTCCGCAATCGCCGCAGCCTTCGCACACCAGTTCGTTGATGATGACGCGCTTCTCGGGATCGGGAAACTGCCCGCGCTTGCGGCGGCGGCGTTTCTCCGCCGCGCAGGTCTGGTCGTAGATCAGCACCGTAGCGCCGGGGATCGCGGCCAACTCAGTCTGCACCTTCATCAGCTCGTCGCGATGATGCACCGTCAAGCCGCGCGGCCAGTCCTCGTCTTTGGGATATTTCGCCGGCTCGTCGGTGACGACCACGATGCGCTTGGCCCCTTCGGCCGCGACCTGCCGCGCGATCTGCGACACCGTAAGGCCGCCGTCGTTGCGCTGGCCGCCGGTCATCGCGACCGCGTCGTTGAACAGGATCTTGTAGGTGATATTGACGCCCGACGCGATCGCGGCGCGGATCGCCATATAGCCGGAGTGATTGTAGGTGCCGTCGCCGAGATTCTGGAACACGTGCTTGCGGTTGGAAAACGGCGCCTCGCCGATCCAGTTGGCGCCCTCCCCGCCCATGTGGGTGTAGCCGAGCGTGTTGCGGTCCATCCACTGCGCCATGAAATGGCAGCCGATGCCGGCATAGGCGCGCATGCCCTCCGGCACCACGGTGGATGAATTATGTGGACAGCCGGAACAGAAATACGGGATGCGCACCGCCACGTCGCTCGTCGCCGCGAGCACCTGCTGCGCCTGCTTGAGGCGCGCGACATGGCCCGCGACCTGCTCGTTATCGCCATACTTGAGCAGCCGCTCGCCGATGGCGACCGCGATGTCGTTGGGATCGAGAGCGCCCTTGACCGGAAACAGCCATTCGCCGCGCTCGTCGCGCTTGCCGATGACCGTAGGTTGGTTCGTACTGCCATACAGCTCCTCCCGGACCTGCACCTCGATCAGCGAGCGCTTCTCCTCTACCACGATGACGAGGTCGAGCCCTGCCGCGAATTCCATCAGGTCTTGGCGCCCGAGCGGGTACGGGCAGGCTACCTTGTAGAGCCGCAGGCCGAGGTCGTTGCAGCGCACCTCGTCGAGACCGAGCTCGTCGAGCGCCTGGCGCACATCGAGATAACTCTTGCCGACGGTGATGACGCCGACCTTCGGATTGCGCCCGCCCGACATGATGACGCGGTTGAGCTTGTTGGCGCGCACAAAGGCCAGCATGGCATCGCGCTTGTAGTCGTAGAGCCGCGCCTCCTGCCCCAGGATGGTGTCGACCAGCCGGATATTGAGGCCGCCCTCCGGCATGGCGAAATCATCCGGCGTCACGATCTTGATGCGGTCCATGCTGCCGTCGATCACGGCGGTGGATTCCACCGTCTCATGCATGCACTTGAGCGCGACCCAGGTGCCGCAGAACCGCGACATCGCCCAACCATAGAGGCTGTAGTCGACGATCTCCTGCGCCCCGGCCGGGTTCAGGATCGGGATCATCACGTCGACGAAGTGGTATTCGGACTGGTGCGCGGTGGTGGAGGATTCCGCGGTGTGATCGTCGCCCATCAGGGCGAGCACGCCGCCATGGGGCGAGGTGCCGGCGAAGTTGGCGTGGCGGAAGACGTCGCCGGTGCGGTCGACGCCCGGCCCCTTGCCGTACCACATGCCGAACACGCCATCGAACTTGCCTTCGCCGCGCAGTTCAGCCTGCTGGGTGCCCCAGATGGCGGTCGCGGCGAGGTCCTCGTTGACGCCCGCCTGGAACATGATGTCGTTGGCGACGAGCTGGCGCGCCGCCTTCCAGAACTGCTGGTCGAGCCCGCCGAGCGGAGAGCCGCGATAGCCGCTGACATAGCCGGCGGTGTTGAGCCCGGCGCGGCGGTCCAGCTCCTTCTGCATGAGGGTGGCGCGGATGATCGCCTGGTAGCCGGTGACGAACACGCGGCTCTTGGTCAGGTCGTATTTGTCGTCGAGCGTGACGTGGTTGAGTGCCATCCGCGCGCCTCTGCCGATCGCCATGGCGCGACGTCGCCCAGGCCGCCTGGCCGGAATCGGCTAAGGCGAAACTATTAGCGGATCAACGCGATAGCAATGGCGCGGCGGTTTTCGACAGGAGATTTCGCGGCGGCGGGGCGGCTCGGCTGGAAATTCCGCGTTTTCCAGCCGAGCCGCAATTTGCGCAATGCGGCGGGGGCTTGCGGCAGGTTCAGCTTGCGCGACGGTGCCGGCCGTGATCTCGCGCCTCGCCATGGTCCGGCGAGGTTTTCTCGAGAAGGCGGCGCAACTGGAGTTCGACCACCGGATTCTCCGGTTCGGTCTCGAAGTACTCGCACACCAGCTCGGCATCCAACACCGACCAGGTGTGGACACGCCCGCAGGCCGGGCAATTCAAACGCGCATTGATCGGCGGCAGCAGCGCGATGCTGGCCGGATCGGTCTCGATGCCGGTCGAGACCTGGCGTTTGGTGGCGGGACACGTGATCATGACCAGGGCCACGGTCACCTCCTCATCTTATTACCACCCCTCGCATCCTGCCTAGGCGCGACATGGTTAACAAAGGGTTAACTTGCGCACGCGGAAGTAGGATATTTGGCCTATACGCGGTTTCCCGCGCTCCAGCGCCAGAAGTCGCTGCCCTCCTCCTTGAGGAAGCGCGCCAGCACCATGTTGTGGACTTCGGACGCACCGTCGACAAGACGGGCGCAGCGAGCGTAGCGATAGATCCATTCCAGGATCGTGTCCTTGGAATAGCCGCGCGCGCCGTTGAGCTGGATCGCGGTGTCGACCGCAAGCTGCAGCGTGTCGGCGACGTGGACCTTGGCCATCGACACCTCCTTGCGGGCCCGGTCGCCCTGGTCGAGCTTCCAGGCGGCGTTCATCGTGAGCAGGCGGCCGATGTGGATCGCCTGCGCCACCTGCCCGAGCTTGATCTGCACGCTCTCGCGGTCGGCAAGCTTGATGCCGAAACCCTCGCGGTGGCCGACATATTCCTGCGCGATCTCCATGCAGCGCTTGGAGAGGCCGAGCCAGCGCATGCAGTGCGTCAGCCGCGCCGGCCCGAGCCGCACCTGCGTCATCTTGAGGCCGTCGCCAAGACCCATCAGGATATTGTCGTCGGTGACTTCGAGGCCGTCGAATTCGAGCTCGCAATGGCCGCCATGCTCCTCGGGACCCATGATCCCGATGCGCCGCACGATGCGCCAGCCGGGCTGATCCTTGTGATAGCAGGAACGCCGTGAGGCCTCGCCGGGCGTCGTCCGAGGTGCGCGCCACCAGGATGAAATGCTCCGCGCCCTGCGCGCCGGTGATGAACCACTTGCGGCCGCGAGATGACCCACTTGCCGTCGCGCCGCTCGGCGCGCGTGCGGATCATGCTCGGGTCGGAGCCGCCACCGGGGGACGGTTCCGTCATCGCGAAGGACGAACGCAGCTTGCCCTCGACGATCGGACGGAGCCAGCGCTCCTTCTGCGCGGGCGTGCCGACCTTGGCGAGCACGTTCATGTTGCCGTCGTCGGGCGCGCAGCAGTTGAACACCGGAGGTCCGAAGATCGATCGGTTGGCCTCCTCGTACATCACGGCCCAGGCCACCATGGGCAGCTCCATGCCGCCGAATTCCTTCGGTGCCTGCGGCGCCCACAGGCCTACGGCCTTGGCTTTGGCGCGCACGCCTTCGAGCACGTCGAGGCGGATGTTCTCGTGGTCGTCGTAGTTTGCCGGATCGGATTCGAGCGGGATCACGTGCTCATCGACCAAGGCGCGGGTGCGCACGCGCAGGCTCTCGATCTCCGGCGGGATGGTGAAGTCCATATGTGCGCCTCTTCACTCGTAATGGGCGGATCCACGCGGCCGTCATGGCCGGGCTTGTCCCGGCCATCCGTGTCCTTCTTTTTCTTGCCGCCGATCCAAAAGCAAGTCGTGGATAGCCGGGATAAGCCCGGCCATGACGAAGAGCGTTTCACAAGGTTTCGCGACTCGATCCGCTAGGATGAGCGGGGCGACAAGCGAACGCGCCTATCTGCTAACGCTCAAGCGAACGAGTCGCGAGGTCAAGGCATGTACAATTTCACCCCTCTCTCCGGCGCCATCGGCGGCGCGCTGATCGGGCTCTCCGCCGTGATGCTGATGCTCGCCGCCGGCCGGATCGCCGGCATCAGCGGCATCTTCGGCGGGCTGTTCGCGGCCGCTGACCGCGGGCTGGCGCATCGCCTTCCTGGCCGGCCTGGTGCTCGCGCCGGTCGGCGCGATGCTGGCCGGGTATCGAGTCCCGGTACCGGAGATGCCGGCAAGCTGGGCGCTGATCGTCGTCGCCGGCCTGCTGGTCGGCTTCGGCACGCGGCTCGGCGGCGGCTGCACCTCGGGCCACGGCGTCTGCGGCATCGCCCGGCTGTCGCCGCGCTCGATCGTCGCGACCTGCGTCTTCATGGCGGCGGCGTCGTCACCGTCGCCGTCATGCGCCACGGATCGGAGGCTGACATGCCGCTCATGCTCGCCGCGCTTCGCCTCCGGACTCGTCTTCGGCTGGGGCCTCTTGATCTCCGGCATGATGCAGCCGGCCAAGGTGCTCGGCTTCCTCGACATCTTCGGCCAATGGGACGCGACGCTGGCCTTCGTCATGGGCGCCGCGCTGGTGGTGGCCGGTGTCGGGCTTCGCGCTGGTGCGCGGCGCGTCCGGCGCCGATGTTCGCCGCCAAAAGCTTGTGGCCGACCAAGACCGACATCGACACGCCGTTGGTCGCCGGCGCGGTGATGTTCGGCGTCGGCTGGGGGCTGGTCGGGCTTGTGTCCTGGTCCGGCGCTGGAGAATCTCGCGACACTATCGGCGCCGGTGATCGTGTTCGTCATCGCGATGGCGGCTGGGATGCTGTTGCAGGACCTGTGGCAGAGCCGGCGCGAGATCACTCCGGCGCGCAAGGTGTTCGCGTCATCGGACGGTTGGCCGCGCTATCTTTGCGCCGCGACGGCGCGACAGGCTCCTACCCTCCCCCAGGCGGAGGGTACGGCGCGAAGCGCCGCGGTGCGGGTCCGACGTTGTACAATCCATCACCCCTACCCCAACGCCTCCCCGCAAGGGGGAGGGGAGCGAGAGGCCGTGCCCGCCTTACAAAACAAAGGCTCGCAGATTGGGTCCACTATCCCCGCAATCCGATCATCTGGCCGCCATCGACCACGATCGTCGCGCCGGTGATGAAGCGCCCGGCGTCCGATGCCAGCAGCAGCAGCGCACCATCGAGATCGCGCTCCTCGCCAAACCGGCCGACAGGAATCTCCCGCGTCATCGCCGGCGCCCGGCTCCTGATCAGATAATCACGGTTGATCTCGGTCACGACATAGCCGGGCGCGATCGCATTGACGCGGATGCCCTTGAACGCGAGCTCGATCGCCAGCGCCTTGGTGAGCTGCACGACGCCAGCCTTGGCGGTCGCGTAGGCGACCGAGCCCTTCGACACGCCGAAGCCGAGGATCGACGCGATGTTGACGATCGCGCCGTGCGACTTGGCGGCGAGCATGCGCCGCGCCGCCTCCTGCGCCCAGAAGAACACCGCGTCGAGATTGGTGCGAGTTGACGCGCCGCCATTCCGCCTCCGGCATGTCGACGGCGCGGCCGCCATGGGCGACGCCGGCATTGTTGACCAGGATGGTGACGGTCCCGAAGGCGCCTCCGACGGCATCGAAGGCTTGGATCATCGCGGCGCGGTCGAGCACATCGGCTTCCACCGCGATGGCGCGGCCGCCAGCCGCCTCGATCTTTTGTTTCACCTCGGCGAGGCGCTCGGCGCGCCGCGCGACGAGCACCACGGATGCTCCGTTCGCCGCCAGCACCTCGGCGAAGCGCACGCCGAGACCGCTTGATGCGCCGGTCACCAGCGCCACCTGTCCGGCGAGATCGAAGAGCTCGTTGGCCTTCATCGCCGCGTCACGCGGCAACAAGGATGGCCTGGACCTCAGGCCAGCTCATGGTGCCGAAGGTCTTGAGGTCGTTTGTCAAATCCGGCGGACACCAGTCGAGGAGCGATGGCGCGAAGCTCGGGCGTGCTTTGAAGCGCTCGAACCAATCGGTGACGCGCGGGCGGCTCGCCGTCCACATGTCCGACATGCCCAGCATGGCGAGGCGATTGACGTACGGCGCCATGGCGATGTCAGCCAGCGAGAACGTATCACCGGCAAGCCATAGATGGTTTTTCAGATCCGTTTCCATCTTCTGCAGATAGCGGTCGTAGAGCCGGAACGGCTCGGCAATGCCCGGCGCACGGAAGCCGTTCATGACGATTTCCTTCTTCCGGTCGTGCCACCGCGGGGTAACGGATTGCGGCGGCGTGCTGGCGAGGAATTTCTCGAGGCCGGCGGGGCCGAGACGTGACACCGTATGGCGGTGGCTGGATGCGAACGTAACTTCGGCACAGGCGGGGTGGACGTCTTCGTCAACGGCCTTTGTCCAGAGCCGCATCTTGCTCCTGTCCACGGCATTGGCGGGCTTCAGCGGCGTCTCGGGGAAAACCTCGTCGAGATATTCGCAGATGACCGTCGATTTCAACGATCACGTTGCCATTGTGAACTAGCGTGGGCACCACCGCTTTCGGGTTGAGTTTCACATAGTGGGAGTTGAACTGGTCGCCCGTGAGGATATCGATGTAGTGCCCCTGCCACGGCAGCCCTTTTTCGGCGAGCGTCAGCCGCACCTTGGCGGCGCAGACGGAAGAGCCGTGGTGATAGAGTTCGAGCATTCCAATCCTCCCGATCGGCTTCTGTTCAATCGCCATAAAACCGGTGCGGCAGCAAGCTCGCAAGCCCCTTCACCCGGATTGGCCGAGCCACGCATTGAGCCGATGCGGCCAATTGCGTTAAACTCATCCCCATGTCCTCACACGATCACGACCATCATCACGAGCACGAACATGGCTCGGAGCTCTCCGAGACGCAGCTTCGCGTGCGCGCGCTGGAGACGATCCTCACCGAGAAGGGCTACGTCGATCCCGCCGCGCTCGATGCGCTCATCGAGACCTACGAGACGAAGATCGGGCCGCGCAACGGCGCCCGCGTCGTCGCCAGGGCGTGGGCCGATCCGGCCTACCGGAAGCGCCTGCTCAACGACGCGACGCCCGCCATCGCGGAGCTCGGCTATCGCCGGCCGCCAGGGCGAGCACATGGTCGCGGTCGAGAACACGCCGGCCCTCCACAACATGGTCGTGTGCACGCTTGTGCTCCTGCTATCCGTGGCCGGTGCTCGGCCTGCCGCCGGTCTGGTACAAGTCGGCGCCGTACCGCTCGCGCGCGGTGATCGACCCGCGCGGCGTGCTGCGCGACTTCGGCGTCGCGCTGCCCGCCGAGACCGAGATCCGGGTGTGGGATTCGACCGCCGAAATCCGCTACCTCGTGCTGCCGATGCGTCCCGCCGGCACCGACGGCTGGAGCGAGGAACGCTTGGCCGAGCTCGTCACCCGCGATTCCATGATCGGCACCGGCTTCCGCCCTGGGCCCACGGCGAAGCCGCATGAACGGCGCGCAGGACATGGGCGGCATGCACGGCTTCGGCGCGGTCGAGCCCGAGCCGAACGAGCCGCTCGTTCCACGCCGAATGGGAGCGCCGCGCCTTCGCGCTCACGCTCGCGATGGCGCATGCCGGGCGGCTGGAACATCGACATGTCGCGCTCCGCGCGCGAAAGCCTGCCGCCGCGCGAGTATCTCGCCAAGAGCTACTACGAGATCTGGATCGCCGGCCTCGAGACAGCTGATGGCCGAGCGCGGCCTCGTCGGCGCCGACGAGATCGCGGCCGGGCATGCGCTGCGTCCGGCGAAGCCGGTGCGGCGCACGCTGACGCCCGACGCGATGTCGCCAAGGTGCTCTATCGCGGCGGCCCGACCGAGCGGCCGGCATCCGCGCCGGCCCGCTTCGCGGTCGGCGACCGGGTGCGCGCGCGATCATGCAATCCGCCGACCCACACGCGGCTGCCGCGCTACGTGCGCGGCCATGTCGGCGTCATCGCGCGCATGCATGGCGGCCACGTGTTTCCCGATTCCAACGCGCTCGGCGCGGGCGAGGACCCGCAATGGCTCTACACCGTGGTGTTCGAGGCGCGCGAACTGTGGGGCGCCGGACGGCGATCCGACCGCCAAGGTTTCGGTCGACGCCTGGGAGCCCTATCTGGAGCCGGCGTGACTGGCGCCGGCGTGAGCGCCCTGCCCGATCGGTGCCGGCCTTCCGCGCGACGCCGAAGGCCCGGTGTTCCGCGAGCCGTGGGAGGCGCAGGCCTTCGCCATGGCGCTCGCGCTGCACGAGCGCGGCCTGTTCACCTGGAGCGAATGGGCGGCGACGCTCGCCGACGAGATCAAGCGCGCGCAGGCGCGCGGGCGATCCCGACACCGGCGAGACCTATTACCAGCCACTGGCTCGCGGCGCTGGAGCGCCTCGTCGCCGAAAAAGGCGTGACGCGACGCGGCGACGCTCGCGCGCTATCGCGACGCCTGGGACCACGCCGCCGACCGCACGCCGCACGGCCAGCCGATCGAGTTGCGGCCGGACGATTTCGACCACCGCTGAATAACTCAATCGCTTAAGTCCGCGCGATGCTCCGCTCGTCCCCGCGAAAGCAGGGACCCTGCTCCTTTTATTGTTTTGGATTCCCGCTTTCGGGGGGAATGAGCGGAGCGTGTTTCAACGCCCGCGATCCTGCCGAGTCACACGCCCATGATCCGCTCGCTCGCCATGTAGCCGAGCAGCAGCAGCACGCCGAAGGCCAGCACCACCAGCGGCGGCGCCGACTTCGATGCCGCGCAACGCGAGCGTGCCGTAGCCGGGGCGCGTGCTGGCGAACCGCCGCGCCAGGCCCTTGGCGCCGACCGCGAGCGTCGCGATCGCCGCGACCGTGATCGCGGTGCCGAGCCCCATCACGAGGTCGCGGCGACGCCGGCCCAGAACAGGCCCTGCGCCAGCGCGAAGACCAGCACCAGGATCGCGCCCGAGCATGGCCGCAGGCCGACCGCGACGATCGCCGACAGCCCGCGCCGCCAGCCGCCGGGACCGGCCAGCTCCTCCGGCTCGGGCCCGTGCGCATGGCCCCAGGCGGAGGCGTCGCTCGTCGCATGATCGTGGTCGCAGTCGTCGTGATGCATGCTCGTGGCCATGCGTGCATGATCGTGCGCATGATGCGTGCGTGAGTGATGCGCGTGATGATGCGCATGATCGTGGTCATGGCCGTGGCCGTGATGCTGATGGTCGTGGCCATGATCGTGCGCGAGCGCCGCCGCCGCGCCGGCCGGAACCAGCGCCGGCGCGGCGCGCCATGCGCGCCGAGCGCATGAAGAACGCGCGGCCCTTCACCCACAGCAGCCGCAGCGCCGATCACGCGATCAGCCCGTAGCTCACGATCTCGATGACGCGCACGGCGTCGCCCATCATCTTGGCGGTGGCGCCGAGCAGCGCGGCCGCGATGCCGACGATCAGCACCGCGACGAGCGCCTGCAGCAGCGCCGAGGCGAACGACAGCACGACGCCGCGCCGCCAGGTCTCCTCGTTGGCGACGAGATAGGACGAGATCACCGCCTTGCCGTGGCCGGGACCGGCGGCATGGAAAATGCCGTAGAGGAACGACAGGCCGAGCAGGCGCCCAGACCGCGCTGCCGTCGGCCTTGGCGGCGCGGATCAGGCCCGAAAGCGCGCGGTAGAACTCCGCCTGCTTGGCGAGCAGCCAGCCGACGATGCCGTCGGCGCCGGGCGGCGGCGCGGATGGGCGCGGCGCGCCGAACGGCGTGCCCTGCGCGAAGCGCGGCGTCGCCCGCGCCGAGCGCACGCGATCAGCACGCCGAGGCCCAGCGATACGATCCGCCAGCACCGACGAGCCGTCGGCAAGCGACCACGCAGTCGTCGCTGTCTGCTTGCAGCGTGCGAGAGAACTCCTCGCGGAGCTCCGCGAGGTGCTCACGGGCATTTCACCGAGATCTTGTTGGCGAATTGCGCGCCGTAGTCGCTCTGGCGCATCGAGGCCCTCGAAGAACGCCTCGCCCGGCTGGCCGGTGGACGTTGGCGTGGTCGCTCCGGGCCGCGCGACCGCGAGCTTGCAGTCCGCCGGCGCGCCGACGAGCGCGACCGGGTCCTTCTCGGCGAAGCGGAAATCGACGAAGATCGTCGGATCGTAGACCTCGATTTCGAGCGTTGGTCGCCTTGACCGGCGTCTTGAGCGGCAGCGTGAAATGCAGCGTCAGCATGCCGTCGGTGAAGTCGAGCCAGTAGTCGATCGGGTCGGTGAGCGTCGGCCTTCTTGCCGTTCGACCTTGGCGTAGGTGAAGTAGTCGAATTCCTTGAGCGAGGTGACATTGACCTCGGCGAGCGGCGCCAGCTCCTCGCGCGGTGAACTCGCCCTTCTCCTTGCTCTCGAGGCCCTGCGTGGCGAAGGTCGAGAACATGTCGTCGAAGGTCCAGGCATGGCGCACGCCGGTCACGCGTGCCGTCCGGCGCGTAGACGCACCTCGCTCTTCATCGTCACCCAGACATGCGGATGCGCGCCGGCGCCCCGCGACCAGCACGGCGAGAATGGCGAGGGCGCGGCAGCACGAGGCGCATGAGGCGGTGGAACATATCAAGGATTCCGGCGGACGGTAGGCCACAAGGAAGCGGCGACCATAGCACGGAGTGCGGCGGAATGGAGGCCTCGGAGCATTACGCGGAGAAGCGGATGCCGGTTTTCCGATAGGAACTGCGACAAGCATCGAATCCGTCATGGGCGTCATCGCCGGCCGCCCCGCCGTCGGCGCGCGGATCGTGGCGCGCCTTCGAGCGTGCCGTCCGGGATGCAGCACCACCGCGCCGGCATGGCCCATCGTGTCGGAATAGGCGCTCGTCCAGCACCTCGACGTCGTGGCCGGCGGCCATCAGGCGGTCGATCAGCTGGCCGTCGAAGCGGGACTCGAGCCGCAGATTGGTATGTGTCGAGCCCCAGGTGCGGCCGAGCAGCCAGCGCGGCGCGGTCGAGCGCCTCGTCGAGCGGCTGGCCGAACAGCACATGGCGGGTGAACAGCGCGGCCTGGGTCTGCGGCTGGCCGTCGCCGCCCATGGTGCCGTAGGCCATGATGCGGCCGTCGCGCAGCACGGCGAGCGCCGGATTGAGCGTGTGGAACGGCAGCCGGCCGGGCGCCAGCGGATTGACGCGCATCGCGGTCGAGCGAGAAGCTCGCGCCGCGGTTCTGCATCAGCACGCCGGTGCGCGGCAGCACGCAGCCCGAGCCGAATTCCCAATAGAGCGACTGGATGTAGGAGACGACGATGCCCGTGGCGTCGGCCGCGCCCATCCAGATCGTGTCGCCCTCGCCGTGCGGCGCCGGCCAGGCGCGGCGCGCTTGCGGTCGATCGCGGCGGCCTCGCGCTCGAGAAACGCCGGCTTCGAGATAGCGGTCCGGCGGATGCGGCAGCTGGTCGGATCGGTGACGTAGCGGTCGCGGACGCGGAACGCGCGCTTGGTCGCCTCGACGAGGCCGTGGACATGGTCGAAGCTCTCGGCCTCGCTGACGCTCGAGCCGCTCGAACAGGCCAGGATCATCAGCGAGGCGAGCCCTTGCGTCGGCGGCGGCGTGTTGTAGAGCGTGCCGGCCCGCAGCTTGACCGACAGCGGCTCGCGCAGCTGCGGCTCGATAGGCCGTCGAGATCGTCGCGCGTCACCGGGCTGCCGATGCGCTCGAGGTCGGCGCGATCTCGCGGCCGACGTCGCCGCGATAGAAATCGTCGAGCCCGGCATGGGCGAGCTGCTCGAGCGTCGTCGGCGAGGCTCGGCCTGGCGCATGATCGCGCCGGCTTCCGGCGGCTTGCCGTCGACGAGGAAGGTCGCGGCGAAGCCGGGCACGTCCTTGAGCTCGGCGAGCTTGTCCGCGGTCAGCGCGCGCCTGGCTGCGCGTGACCGCGATAGCCGTCGCGGCGTGGCGGATCGGCGTCGCCGAGCAGCCGCGAGCGGCAGCTGGCCGCCGGAGGCGCTGCGGCCTTCCAGCGCCAGCGCCCAGCCGCCGACCGCGCCCGGCACCGTGAGCGCCGCGAGCGGCCCGCGCGGCGGGATCGCGTCGTGGCCGTGCTCGCGATAGAGCTCGGGCGTCGCCTGCGCGCCGGCGGTGCCGCGGCCTCGATCGCGTGCACGCGGCCGGACGGCTCGCGGATCAGCCAGAAGCCGTCGCCGCCGATATGGTTCATGTGCGGATAGACGACCGCGATCGTCGCCGCCATCGCGACCATCGCCTCGATCGCATTGCCGCCCTCGGCCAGCACCTCGCGTCCGGCCTCCGCCGCCGCATGATGCGGCGCCGCGGCGACGCCACGCGGATGTCCGGCGGATGGAGGTCCATGTCAGGTCGCCGTTGCGAATCGAAGGTGATGTTGAGTTTTGACCCCCTCCCCTGTCCCGCGCCCTTCCGCGGGGACCGGATGCGACGCTCCCCCGACAATGGAGATCGAGAGTGGGATCGGCTTGAGGTGAAAAACTCAGTTGTGCGTTTTGCGCCGGCCTGCTCCCTTCCCCTGAAAGGAGGAGGAATGGGAACGGGTCATCATCCACTATCACCTTTGTTAGAAATTCTCACGCCGCGTTCTGAACGAGGCCGCGCCTTCTCAGCAGCGCGTCGATGCTCGGCAGCCGGCCGCGGAAGGCGAGATAGGCGTCGGCCGGATCGCGCGTGCCGCCGGCCGCATAGATGTGGTCGTGCAGCCGCTTGGCCGTCGCCGGATCGAATACGTCGCCGGTCTCCTCGAAGGCGCTGAAGGCATCGGCGTCGAGCACCTCCGACCACATGTAGCTGTAATAGTCCGGCCGCATAGCCGTCGCCGGAGAAGACGTGCGGAAATGCGGCGGCCGGTGCCGCAACGCGATCTCGTCCGGCATCGCCGATGCGGCGCGCGTCCGTCGCCTCGACCGTGGCGCGTCGGTCGCGCTCGTGCGTCGTGGAAATCGAGGTCGACGAAGGCCGAGGCGAGATATTCGACGGTGGCGAAGCCCTGATTGAAGGTGCGCGCGCCGAGCAGCCGCTTGAGCAGCTCGTCCGGCATCGGCTCGCCGGTCTCGGCATGCACGCGCGAAGCGCCGAAGCACCTCCGGCCGCGACAGCCAGTGCTCGAAGAGCTGCGACGGCAGCTCGACGAAGTCGCGCAGCACACTGGTGCCGGAGATCATCGGATAGGTGACGTCGGACAGCAGCCCGTGCAGCGCATGGCCGAACTCGTGGAACAGCGTTCGCGCGTCGTCGAAGCTCAGCAGGGTCGGCTCGCCCTCGGCCGGCTTGGAAAAGTTCAGACGTTGAGGACCAGCGGCCGCACCTCGCCGTCAAGCTTCTCCTGGTCGCGCAGCGTGGTCATCCAGGCGCCGCTGCGCTTGGAGGACCGGGCGAAATAGTCGCCGAAGAACAGGCCGAGATGCCGGCCGTCGGCGGCCTGCACGTCCCACACCCGCACGTCCGGATGATAGACCGGCACGTCGGCGCGCGGCGTGAAGGTGAGGCCGAACAGCCGGTTCGCCGTGTAGAACGCCGCCTCGATCATGCGGTCGAGCCGGAAATACGGCTTGAGCTCGGCCTCGTCGAGATCGTGCAGCGCCTTGCGCAGCTTGTCGGCGTAGTAGCGCCAGTCCCACGCCGCGAGCGTGAAATTGCCGCCCTCCGACCGCACGACGTCCTGCAGCGCGTCGCGTTCCTCGGTCACGCGCGGCCGGGCGCCGGCCCAGACCGCATCGAGCAGCCCTCGCACCGCCGCTGGCGTCTTCGCCATGGTGTCGTCGAGCCGGAAATGGGCGAAGCTCTCGTAGCCGAGCAGCCGCGCGCGCTCGTCGCGCAACGACACCATCTCGGCGATGACCGCCTTGTTGTCGGTGGCGCCTTGACCATCGCCGCGCGCGGTCCAGGCGCGAAACACCTTTTCGCGCAGGTCGCGCCGCGACGACGATTGCAGGAAAGGCTCGACGATCGAGCGCCCGAGCGTGATGACGTGGTCGCCCGGCATCCCGCGTTCCTCCGCGGCGCCCTGCGCCGCCACAACCAGCGACTTCGGGCAGGCCGGCGAAATCCTCCTCGGCCTCCAGGACGAGCGCCGGCGATTGCTCGTCGGCGAGCACGTTCTGGCTGAACGTGGTGCCGAGCGTCGCCAGCCGTCCGGAGATCTCCGCAAGTCGCGCCCGCGCCTTGGGGTCGAGGCCCGCGCCCTCGCGGCGGAAGGCGATGTGGTAGCGCTCCAGCACCCGCATCTGCTCGGCATCGAGGCCGAGCGCAATGCGCCGCGCGAACAGGTCGTCCACCCGGCGGAACAGCGGCTCGTTCAGATAAAGCCCACTCCAATGCCGGGCGAGCAGCGGCGTGACCTCGCGCTCGACCGCCTGCAGGGCATCACCTGTTTCGGCGCTCGCCAGCACATGGAAGACGGCGGCGACCTTGGCCAAGGCTCGGCCGCTGCGCTCAAGGTCGCCGATCGTGTCTTCGAATGTCGATGGGCCGGAGGCGTTCCCGATCGCCGCGATTTCCTCCCGGTGCAGGGCCAGCGCCCGTTCGAAGGCCGGGGCGAAATCGCCGACCCGGATAGCAGCAAAGGAAGGAACACCGAATGGGCCGGTCCACTCCTGCAGCAATGGGTTCGCGGCGTCTTCGGTCGTGGCGGAAGTCACGGTGGGGCATCCTCGGCGGTTCGGATTGGAAGGACGCCCGCAATGTAATCGCCTCGCCTCGCGCCGCAAAGCGTCGCAGCCGGTAGGCCGACCCGGAAATCGCCTTGATCCCATGCGCCATTTCGGAGAGATTGCCGGCGCTACGGTCGCAGGACCGTTTTGTGTGTCCCGCTCGTCCCCGCGAAAGCAGGGACCCAGCTTCTGGACTGCCGTTTGCGCGGCAATGAGCGGAGATGCGCTGAGGACGAAAGAAGACATGGACCAGACCGTTCAACGACCGCTCAACCGCCGCATCAACTGGATCAACGTCATCACGGTCCTGAGCGCGGCGATCCTGATCAGCGCCGAGGTGTTCGGCGCCGCTTTCGCCGGCGGCTGGGCGCTCGCCGTGCTGTTCCATCTCGGCGATTACGGCGAATACATCCTGCAGGCCATCTTCACCGTGATCGGCGCCATCATCATGGTCGGCTTCGTCCGCAACGCCCAGCGCATCGAGCCCTTCGCCTCGCGCAACTGACCTTCGCTGTGGCGCATAGCCGACAGTCTTCACACAAACTTGTTCTCATCTTCAGTCTAACAGCGGAAGTCGGGACCAAAAGTCTTGACATCCAGCCTGGATCGCATAATTCCGGCTTGCCCAAATTCGCACGTGCCTGTGGCCGTGTGTCGGTCGGTAGGTATCCGGACAAGAGGCCGGACAGCCGCCTAAGGACGAGCCTTCTACGTCCTTGCGAATAGCGACCGGCAGCCGGAAGCGAAACCGGCTAACCCCGTCTCAACGGGGGACGCGGCTTAAAGCAACGACGGAGCGGGCTTTTTTGGTACTGCCGGCGCCAATGCCGGTTCGACCGAAGAGGCTTGTCCATCTTTGCCGGGCGTGCGGATCGGGATCTCCCTTATCCGGACCAAGGCAGCAATCGAGCGCGGCATGACCGGCTCCGCATTCCGCGGAACCCGGGAGCGTCGCAGGAGGTTCACCGGGCGGCTTGCCGCCAATGCCGGATAGGGAGCAAGGGTCGAATGACCGCACGCATCCGTGACTTTCTGAAGAAGCGAAAAGAAGACGGCCCCTGCCTCGTGGTCGACCTCGACGTCGTCCGTGAAAACTATCACGGCTTCGCCAAGGCGCTGCCCGACACGCGGGTGTTCTATGCCGTCAAGGCGAACCCGGCGCCGGAAATCCTCAAGCTCCTAGCCGAGCTCGGCTCGTGTTTCGACGTCGCCTCGCTGAGCGAGGCGCGCGACGTGCTGGCGGCCGGCGCCACGGCGGATCGCATCTCCTACGGCAACACCATCAAGAAGGAGAGCGAGATCGCGACGGCGTTCGCGCTCGGCGTGACCATGTTCGCGGTCGACTGCGACGCGGAGGTCGACAAGATCGCGCGCGTCGCCCCCGGCGCGCGGGTGATCTGCCGCATCCTCAGCGACGCGGCGGAGGCCGATGCCGACTGGCCGCTGTCGCGGAAGTTCGGCTGCGTGCCCGACATGGCGGTCGAAGTGCTCGAGCGGGCGCTACGCGGCGGTCTCGTGCCCTATGGCATCAGCTTCCACGTCGGCTCGCAGCAGAACAACGTCGAGGCCTGGGACGGCGCTCTCGGAGCGACGGCGGCGGTGTTCCGCGCCTGCGCGGAGCGCGGCATCGCGCTCTCCATGGTCAACCTCGGCGGCGGCTTCCCGACGCGCTATGTGCGCAAAACGCCGAAGCTCGAGTCCTACGGCAAGTCGATCTTCCGCGCGCTACGCAAGCATTTCGGCAACGCTATCCCCGAGACCATCATCGAGCCGGGCCGCGGCATGGTCGGCAACGCCGGCATGATCGAAGCGGAGGTCGTGCTGATCTCGAAGAAGTCGGCCGCGGCGGACGAGGTCCGCTGGGTCTATCTCGACATCGGCAAATTCCACGGCCTCGCCGAAACGCAGGACGAGATGATCCGCTATCCGATCCGAACCGACAAGGACGGCGGGGAAAAGTCGCCCTGCATCATCGCCGGGCCGACCTGCGACTCGGTGGACATCCTCTACGAGAAGGTCCCCTACGACCTGCCGATCTCGCTTGCGATCGGCGACAAGGTGCTGATCGAGGCGGCCGGCGCCTATACTGTGATGTACTCCTCGATCGGGTTCAACGGCTACCCGCCGCTGAAGCAGTATGTGATCTGATTGTTTTCGACAATCGAATTGCAGCTTCGGCACCGCAGGACACGTGGCGTTCCTCCCTCCGGCATGGGGAGGAAACGCACTACCGGCGGGCCGCAACATCCGCAGTCTTATATCAAGGCGCCAAGGCGGCTCATCTCCGCGTGCAACGGTTGAGCCTGAAGCCGTCGATTGTGCTATTCTCGGTTGAATGGCATTATTTTCGGTCATCGGGGGATCGGGATGCGGGAGAAGAAAAGCTTCTGGCGTGAAGAAATCCGATCGATCGCGATCCATTGGACGATCGGCGCGCTGCTCGTCATCTTTTACGGGTCCAACGGCGAAGACCTGATCGAGCAGCTTCTCGAACGCGCACTTCATTTCGATGCGCCCACCTGGGTATGGCAGTTGATTGGCGCGGCGACCGGGGTCCTCGGCGTCGCCTACATCGCCTGGGGCTTCTTCAACGTCCCGTACCTGCTGCTCCGCCGCCGGTTGATTTGGAAGCTGGTCTGCCTCAGGGCCTCCGTGTTCCAGCGCGACATCGCGCTTGAAACCCGGATTAGATACACGCGGGAACCCAAGCTCCTGCGCGCCATCCTGCTCAAGGCGATGGGAGACGACGTTCTGAATGAAGGCCTTTCACCGTTGTCGATTTTCCGCAAATGGACCGCCCTCGACCACACGATCTATCGTGTCTGGGAGAATGTCGCGATCCTTGACCCCAACGATCGCGAGCGGCGGCAGGTCGCGAGAGGCGACGCCAAGGCATTCTATTCGATCTTTCCGCTCAAGGAGGCCGCCTTCAACGACCTGGTGAGTAACGATCTTCACTACGACGCCCTGGACGAGAATCACATGGTCGATCTGCGGATGCTGTCCGGCAATCCGGAGCCGGTGTGGTTGTTCGTGCTGGACTTCGAGATGATCCGCGAGAACGTCAATGTCGTGGCAACCTACCTGTCCGTGGACCTTTTGACCAAGATGACGAGGCTGATCCTGAAAAATCCCTCGATCGCGGGATTTGCCGCACTCGCCGCCACGGAAGCGGGCGAGGCCTTTATCAGAGGCTGGGGCCTGACGCACTATCACTACTATCAATACAGCCCCAAAGCCGAAAAACCATGGAAGCTGTTCCACATGCCGCGTGACGAGCTCCTGGCTCTCATCCGGAGCATGAACGGCGCCACCCTCGAGAGCCTGAACCGGACCGTACAACCGCAATATATCGTTGACGAGAACGTCCGCGCGGTCATGAAGCAAGCATTCCGGGAATTCAGGAGAAAGCATCCCCTCGCCGATTAGTTTGAGGCCCGCGCCCGCGCTCGGAAGGTTGTTGCCTTTTGAGGTCGACACCGCCAAAACCCGCCCATGCTCATCATCGACAACCTATCCCTGCGGGTCGCGGGACGCCTCCTCATCGAGAATTCGTCCGCGCAGCTCCCGACGGGGTCGCGCGTCGGGCTGGTCGGCCGCAACGGCACCGGCAAGACTACGCTGTTCCGCGCCATCGACGGCGAGCTGTCGCCCGAGCAGGGCAGCATCGAGGTGCCGCGCCGCTCACGCATCGGGCGGCTGTCGCAGGAGGCGCCGGACGGCCCGCAGCCGCTGATCGACGTCGTGCTCGCCGCCGACACCGAGCGCACCGCCCTGCTCGCGGAGGCCGACCACGAGCAGGACGCCGCACCGCATCGCCGAAATCCACACCCGGCTCGTCGACATCGACGCCCACGCGGCGCCGGCGCGCGCCGCCGCGATCCTCTCCGGCCTCGGCTTCTCGGCCGAGGAGCAGGCGCGGCCGTGCTCGTCGTTCTCCGGCGGCTGGCGGATGCGCGTCGCGCTCGCGGCGCTGCTGTTCTCCGCGCCCGACCTGCTGCTGCTCGACGAGCCGACCAACTACCTCGACCTCGAAGGCACGCTGTGGCTGCAGGACTATCTCGCGCGCTATCCGCACACCGTAATCATCATCAGCCATGACCGCGACCTGCTCGACAGCGCGGTCAGCCACATCCTGCACCTCGAGCTCAAGAAGCTCACGCTGTGGAAGGGCGGCTACACCACCTTCTCGCGCCAGCGTCAGGAGCAGCTGATGCTCGACACCAAGCACGCCAAGGAGCAGCAGGCCGAGCGCAAACGCATCGAGGCCTTCGTCGCGCGGTTCAAGGCCAAGGCCACCAAGGCGCGTCAAGCGCAATCGCGCATGAAGCTGCTCGCCAAGATGGAGCCGATCTCGGCCGTCATCGATGCCGACGTACGCCCGATCGTGATCCCCTCCCCGGTCAAGCAGCTCTCGCCGCCGATCATCGCGTTCGAGAACATCGACGTCGGCTATGCCGGCAAGCCCGTGTTGAGCCACCTCAACCTGCGCATCGACGACGACGACCGCATCGCGCTGATCGGCTCCAACGGCAACGGCAAGTCGACGCTCGCCAAGCTGCTCGCCGGCCGCATGGAGCCGATGAACGGCAGGATCACGCGCGCCTCCAAGCTCGGCATCGCCTATTTCGCCCAGCACCAGCTCGACGAGTTGAAGTTCGACCAGAGCCCCTACGACCATGTCCGCGACCTGATGCCGGACGCACCGGAGGCCAAGGTTCGCGCCCGCGTCGGCCAGATCGGATTCTCCGGCGGCGCCGCCAATGCTAAAGTTTCGACGCTGTCCGGCGGCGAGAAGGCGCGGCTGATGCTCGGCATCGCCACGCTGCACGGGCCGAACATGGTGATCCTCGACGAGCCGACCAACCATCTCGACATCGACAGCCGCGCCGCGCTGATCGAGGCGATCAACGACTATGCTGGCGCCGTCGTGCTGATCTCCCATGACCGCTACCTGATCGAGGCCTGCGCCGACCGCCTGTGGGTGGTCGGCGGCGGCACGGTCACGCCGTTCGACGGCGACCTCGACGATTACCGCGGCAAGATTCTTCCGACCGGCGCGCGGCGGGTGATGACGACGGCGCGCGCGGCAATGGTGCCGGCCCGCGCAGCTCGCGCGAGAACCGGCGCGCCGCGGCGGAGCAGCGCCAGGGCTTGGCGCCGCTGCGGCGGACCATCGCCCAGGCCGAGAAGGCGGTGAGCCGGTGGACATCGGAGATCGAGCGGCTCGACGGCATGCTGGCCGCGCCGGGCCTCTATGTGGATCCCGCCAAGGCGACCAAACTCGCCAAGGCGCGCGCCAAGGCGGTGGAATCGCTGGCCGCCGCGGAGGCGGAATGGCTCGCGGCGAGCACGAGTTACGAGACCATCATGAGCGTGTGATCTTGCGGATCGACCGCTCAATGGTATCTATCGCTGGTAGATACCAGAGTATCCTGCGATGACGACCACTGCGAAGCTGTTCATGACCGGCCGCAGCCAAGCCGTCCGCCTGCCCAAGGAATTCCGCTTCGAGGGCAAGGAGGTGCGCATCCGCCGCGAGGGCAACGGCGTGCTGCTGGAGCCGATAGACGTCGACCTCGACGCAATCTTTGCGAAAATCGACGCTGTTGGCGTGGAGTTTCCCGCGGCGGAACCTCAACCTGTCGTGCAGGAACGCGACTTCGGTTTCGAGTGACCCTCCTCTTCGACACGAATGCCTGTGCGGCCATCATCAATGGACGGCCGCCCCACGTTCGCGATCGATGTCGGAAGATGCGCCGCAATTCCGAGACCGGCTTCATCTCGACCATCACCCTATTTGAGCTTTGGTTCGGCATTGAGAAGAGCGCCAAACAGGCCTTCAATGCGGGCCAGCTTTTGGACTTCCTGCCCACGCTTCAGATTCTTTCATTTGATGATGAGGATGCGCGCGTTGCCGGAGGCGTTCGCCTGAAGTTGATCCGATCCGGCATGCCAATAGGAAGCTACGATCTGTTGATCGCAAGCCAAGCCCTTCGGCATGATCTCATCGTTGTCACCGCGAACGCATGCGAATTTTCGTCGGTGCCGGCACTGCGTTGGGAAAACTGGGAGCGGGTTTAGGCCTCCGCTCCGTGTTCCCAATCAGCGCAGATTCTACGATCCCCGCCTCGCCCGCCTCCGTGCCCCAGGCGAGCATCGTACCGGCGGCATTCCATGCGAGCGCGGTGACCGGCGACGCCCCGGCGTTCTTGCCCAGAATCTCCGCGCCATCGTCGATCCGCACCATCAGCACCATCCCGTCGTCATAAGCCGTCGCCACGATTTCCTGTTTGGGATGGCAGGCGACGACGGCGACGCGCGCCTTGGAGGGCGCAAGCAGCTTGGGCTGCTTGCCCATCGGCCCGTCCTTCGCCTGGAACGGCCACAGGATGAGCTGGTCGGAGCCTGAGGTCGCGAGCCACTTGCCGCCGACGCTCCAGTTCATCGACCGCACCTTGGCGGCGTAGCCCGACATCCGCATGTGCTTGGCGTCGACCAAGCGCCAGCCATGCAGCGTCGGTTCCTGCATCGCGGTGACGAGGAACTGGCCGTTCGGGCTGTAGGTCACACCGAGATGCGAGCCCTTCCATTCGAGGACATCCGGCGCCGCATCGGCATTGGGGAACCACAGAGTGACGCCCTTGTAATGCGCGACGGCGAGACGGAGCCCCTTCGGCGCGAAGGCGAGCCCGCCGGGGCTGGAGGGGAACTCGCGGGCGCGAACCTCGCCCTTTGCAGGGCGCACGAAGGCCTGCTTCCCGGCCGACCACGCGACGGCATCCGCGCTAGCGGCGACATGGTCGATCCAGCGGCCCTTGGGGTCGATCGCCATCATCTCGGCAACGCCATCGGCGCCGAGCGCGATCACCGCGCCGCTATCGCCGCCGAGAATCACGCGCTTGCCATCGCCGGCCGACGACAGGACACCCTCGACCGCGACGCGACGCGCGGCGCCGTCCGTGCCGACGAACAGCACCTCGTCCGCCAAGATGAAGGCCATCGTGGCGCCGAGCGCATGCACGGCGAGCACCGGTGCGCCACCCGTTACGGACTGCGTGCGCTCGGCGACGGATGCGATGGGGGCAGATGGGGAGGTCATGGGGACTTGTCGTTAGTCTGATCTAATTGTCCGAGAATTCACGGCGCTGAGATTTTGGCGCGCCGGCGCAACGAGCTCCCTCTCTCCTTGCGAGGGGCAGCGAAATGAAGCCAGCCGCGATCACGCCACGCAGCCCTCGAAACCCTGGCGGATCTTGTCGAGGTCGAGGTTGCGGCCGATGAACACCATCCGGCTTTCGCGCGTCTCGTCGGCCTTCCATGGCCGCTGGTGGTCGCCGTCGAGGATCATGTGCACGCCCTGGAACACGAAGCGCTCGGGATCGTCCTTGAACGACAGGATGCCCTTGGAGCGCAGGATGTTCGGTGCCTTCGGTCGCCACCAGGTTCTGCACCCAGGGAAAGAACTTGTCCGGGTTCGAGCGGCTTGTCGGTGCGCAGCGAGAGCGACTGCATGTCCTCGTCGTGATAGTGCTTCAGGCCGTGGTGATCGTGGTGGTGATGATCGCCATGATCGTGATGATGATCGTGGTCATGGTCGATGATCGTGGTCGTCGTCGACCTGCGCCTTCGAGGAAATCCGGCTCGATGTCGAGGATGCGGTCGAGATCGAAGGCGTTGCGGCCGAGCACCTCGTCGAGCGGATGTTCGGACGCGCTGCGTGCGGTGCAGCTTGGCATAGGGGTTGATGCCGCGGATGCGCGCCTCGACCTCGCGCAGCTCCTCCGCGCTCACCAGGTCGGTCTTGTTGAGCAGGATCACGTCGGCGAAGGCGATCTGGTTCTTGGCCTCCGGCGCGTCGCGCAGGCGGTCGCTGCAGCCACTTGGCGTCGGCGACGGTGACCACGGCGTCGAGCTCGGTCTTCTTGCCGACCGTCCTCGTCGACGAAGAAGGTCTGCGCCACCGGGCGCCGGATCGGCGAGGCCCGTGGTCTCGACGATGATGGCGTCGAACTTGCCCTTGCGCTTCATCAGGCCGTCGATGATGCGGATCAGGTCGCCGCGCACCGTGCAGCAGACGCAGCCGTTGTTCATCTCGAACACTTCCTCGTCGGCGCCGACGACGAGGTCGTTGTCGATGCCGATCTCGCCGAACTCGTTGACGATCACGGCGTATTTCTTGCCGTGCGGCTCGGACAGGATGCGGTTGAGCAGCGTGGTCTTGCCGGCGCCGAGATAGCCGGTGAGCACGGTGACGGGGATTTTGTCGGACATTCGAACGCTCCAGCGGGCACGTCCTCATCCTGAGGAGCGCCGAAGGCGCGTCTCGAAGGATGGGCCACGATAAGGGCCGACTCGTCCTGCGAGACGGCCGCTGGCGCGGCCTCCTCAGGATGAGGCGGAACGACGCGCCGAGCAGAACTCAGCTCATCAGCGCGGCGCTCAGCGTCCTTATATTGTGCCGCATCATGTCGATGTAAGTCGGGGCGGGGCCCTTCTCGTCGGTGAGCGCGTCGGAATAGAGCGTGCCGCCGATCTTGGCGCCGGTCTCCTTGGCGATCCGCTCGAGCAGGCGCGGATCGGTGACGTTCTCCAGGAACACCGCCGGGATCTTCTGCTTCCTGATCTGGGTGATGATGCGCGGCGACGTCCCTGGCCGAGGCCTCGGCCTCGGTCGAGACGCCCTGCGGCGCGATGAAGTCGATGCCATAGGCGTCGGCCGAAATAGCCGAAGGCGTCGTGCGTGGTGATGATCCGGCGGCGGTCGGCCGGGATTTTGGCGAGCGCGGCCTTGCACCTCGCGTGTCGAGCGCGTCGAGCTTGGCGAGATAGGCGGCGGCATTGGCCTCGTAGACGGCCTTGCCGGCGGGATCGGCCGCGACCAGCGCGTCGCGGATATTGGCGACATAGATCTTGGCGTTGGCGACCGACTGCCAGGCATGCGGATCGGTGCCGTGCTCGCCATCGCCGTCGTCCTTCGGCCATCCGGCGCGGCTTGACGCCCTTGGTCGCGACCACGACCGGCGCCTTGGTGCCCGACGCCTTGACCAGCCGCGTCGATCCAGCCCTCGAAGCCGAGCCCGTTGATGAACACGACCTTGCGCCTCGGCGAGCGTCTTGGCGTCGGCCGGCGTCGGCGGATAGACATGGGCGTCGCCGTTCGGGCCGACCAGCGCTCGTCGACCTCGACGCGGTCGCCGCCGACATTCTGCACGAGATCGCCGAGGATCGAGAAGGTCGCGACGACCTTCGGACGGTCCTTGTCCTGCGCGCGATGCCGGCGCGATGCACGCAGCGCCAAGCCAGCGCCGCGCCGCGAGAATGCATGCGACGGTTGAGCATCGATGGTCTCCATGTCAGGCTTCCAGATGACGCCCCGGAAAGAGCTGCCGCAGCAGGCCGCCGACGCGGCCGAACAGCAGCGACAGCGCATAGAGCACGCCCGCGACCAGGATGATCGCCGGGCCGGACGGCACGCCGGTGTGGAACGACAGCAGCAGGCCGGCATAGCCGGAGACGACGCCGCTCGCCGACCGCGATCGCGATCATGGTGGTGATGTCGCGCGCCCAGAAGCGGCCGATCGCGGCCGGCAGCATCATGATGCCGACCGCGAGCAGCGTGCCGAGCGCGTGGAAGCCGCCGACGAGATTGAGCACGACCAGCGCCAGGAAGGCGAGATGCGCCGGCGCCGCCGGCGCGGCTGACCGAGCGCAGAAAGCCCGGATCGACGCATTCGAGCACCAGCGGCCGATAGATCAGCGCGAGCACGAGCAGCGTCACGGTGGCGATCGCCGCGATCAGGATCAGCGTCTGGTCGTCGAGCGCCAGCACGGTGCCGAACAGGAAATGCAGCAGGTCGATATTGGTGCCGCGCAGCGACACGATGGTGACGCCGAGCGCGAGCGAGATCAGGTAGAAGGCCGCGAGCGAGGCGTCCTCCTTCAGCTCGGTGGTGCGCGCGACGAGGCCGGACAGCGAGCGCCACCACGAAGCCCGCGATCAGCCCGCCCGCCGTCATCGCGAAGAGGTTGAGGCCCGGAGACCAGAAAGCCGACCGCGGCGCCGGGCAGGATCGCATGCGCCATGGCGTCGCCGACGAGGCTCATGCGGCGCAGCATCAGGAACACGCCGATCGGGCCGGCGCCGAGCGCCAGCGCGAGCGTGCCGACCAGCGCCCGGCGCATGAACTCGAACTCGGCGAAGGGGGCGATGAGGAGGTCGTACATGGGCGCAGCCTCACGCCGCGCAGGCATGGGCGTGGTCGTCGAACGCCTCGCACATGCGGCGCGCCTTCAGCAGATTCTCCGGCGTCAGCACGTCGGGCGTCGGGCCCCAGGCGACCGGCTCGCGCGCCAGCAGCAGCGTCTCGGGGAAATTCGCCTTGCACCAGATCGAGGTCGTGCAGCGCCGCGAGCACGGTGCGCTTCTCGCCGTGCCAGCGCTGCACCAGATCGCAGCAGGTCGGCGACGGTCTTGGCGTCGATGGCGTTGAACGGCTCGTCGAGCACGATCACGCGCGCATCCTGCAGCAGCAGCCGGGCGAACAGCGTGCGCTGCATCTGCCCGCCCGAGAGCGTGCCGATCGGCCGCTCCTCGAAGCCGGTCAGGCCGACCGCCGCGATCGCGTCGTGGATGCGCTCGCGCGCGCGCGCGGCCGATGCCGCCGAACAGGCCGGTGCGGCGCCACAGGCCCATCGCGACCATGTCGTAGACGCTGATCGGGAAGGTGCGGTCGATCTCGGCGATCTGCGGCAGATAGGCGATCTCGCGCGACCTTCAGCCCGTCGCGCTCGATCCCGCCGGCGAGCGGCTTGATGAGGCCGACGATGCCCTTGAACAGGGTCGACTTGCCGGCGCCGTTCGGGCCGACCACGGCCATCAGCGCGCCCGTCTCCACCGCGCCGTCGAGATGATGCACCGCCGGATGGCGGTCATAGCCGAGCGTCAGATTGTGGAAGCGGAGCGCGGCGCTCATCGCGTTCTCACCCATCGCCCAGAACACCGCGCCCCACAGCACCGCGATGGCGACGCGCGACCGCCGCGAGCCGCTCCAGCGCCGACAGCCGCAGGATCGACGGCGAGATCGATGCCGGCGGATGGGCATGGCCTGGGCGCGTGATGAGTGGTGCGACATGAGCAAGCAGGACCGCTGGGATGGCGGCAATGTTATAATATCACATTTCTCGGCTGTCCACCGGACGAGGAAAGCTTGGCTGCACGGCCTTGCGTGCACGGGCCTGCCGGCCACCGATATGTTGGTCCGATGCCGCCCGCCGCCAACTCGTCCACTGAGAGCGTCCACGTCCGCGCCGCCGCAGCCGGCGCCGACCTCGACGCCGCTCGTGGCGCTCGAGAATGAGGCATTCCGCACCGACCGCCTGTCGCGCCGCAGCTTCCGCCGCCTGATTTCTTCCCCGCGCGGCGCCGTGATCGTCGCCGAGCTTCACGGCAAGCTCGCCGGCTACGCGCTGGTGCTGTTCCGCGCCGGCAGCGCGATCGCCCGGCTCTACTCCATTGCGGTCGCGGCGCATGCCGGCGGCCGGCGCATCGGCGCGCGCGCTGCTCGCCGCCGTCGAGAAGGCGGCGATGCGAATCGCGGCGCGTCCGTCTGCGGCTCGAGGTCAAGGAAGCCAACCCGGCGGCGATCGCGCTGCTATCGCAAGTCGGGCTACCGCGAGTTCGGCCGTCATCACGAATATTACGAGGACAAGAGCCACGCGCTGCGGTTCGAGAAGCGCCTTACTCCCGATCTGCCGGGCTTGAAGAACGCGCCGCCCTATTTCCACCAAACCACCGAGTTCACCTGCGGCCCGGCCTGCATGATGATGGCGCTGGCCTGGGCCGATCCCCGGCTGCGGCCGAGCCCCGCCCTCGAATTCAGGCTCTGGCGTGAGGCGACGACGATCTGCATGACGTCCGGTCCCGGTGGCTGCGAACCCTTACGGCCTCGCCGTGACGCTCAAGCGACATGGTCTGGCGCCCGGAAATCCATGTGAGCCGCGCGCGGGCCCTATTTCCTCGACACGGTGCGCTCCGAGGACAGCCGCCGGGTCATGCGCCTGACCCAGGAGGAGTTCGTCCGTGACGCGGCTGTGCTTGGCGTTCCGATTCATCTTGCGCCGTTGAGCGAATCGGGTCTGATGGCGGCGTTCGACAATGGCGCCGTCGCCATCGTCCTGGTCTCCGGCTATCACATGGTGCGCCGAAGGTTCCGCACTGGGTTTTCGCGTTCGGCCATGAGGGCCGCACCATCCTCGTGCACGATCCGGCCGCCCAGCGTGATGAGCACGGCAATGCCGCACGCGCACGAGACCTATGCGGTTCCATCCGACGAATTCGCCCGCATGAGCCGGTTCGGTCAGGACGGCCTGCGCGCGGCGGTCGTCATCCGGAAAGGACCTCGTCCAATGACCGGCTGGGTCATCCTGGTCGACCAGCCCAAGGACCTGCCGAACGCCGACACCCCGCACAAGGTGATCACGACGAGCGAGTATCTCGCCCGTCCCAAGCTGTTCGACACCGGCCGGCCCAAGCTGGTGAACCTCGCGCGGTCCTATGCCTATCAGTCGAAGGGCTATTACGCCTCGCTGCTCGCGGAGGCGCGCGGCCACCGCGTGGTGCCGACCGTCGAGACCATGCTGGAGCTGCGCGAATCCAAGCTCTACGAGCATGCGCTGCCGGACCTCGAGGACGAGCTCAACCACTGCGCCCGCAAGGCGGATTTCCAGCCGGAGGGCGAGACCAAGCTGCTGGTGTGCTTCGGCATCGCGCGCGATACCCGCTTCGACGCGTTCGGCCGAATCCTGTTCGACTGGTTCCGCTGCCCGGCGCTCGAGGTCACGATCGAGCCCGGCACTTGGCTGTCGATCGACCGCATCCGACCGCGCAACCTGACGCGGCTCGCCAACGGCGAGGCGACGTTCTTCCGCGAATGGCTGCACGAGCACACCAAGCGCGAATGGCGCGACCCCAAGGCTCGCACGGTCTCGAAATACGACCTCGCGGTGCTCTACGACCCCAACGAGAAGATGCCGCCCACCTCGGCGGCCTCGATCAAGCATTTCGCGCGCATCGCCGAACGGCTCTCGGTCGACGTCGAGCCGATCACCAAGCGCCAGCTTGCCGAGCTCGCCGAATATGACGGTCTCTTCATCCGCGAGACCACGTCGATCGACAATCACACCTACCGCTTCGCCCGCCGCGCCTGGCAGGAGGGCATGCCGGTCATCGACGATCCGATCTCGATGATCCGCTGCACCAACAAAGTGTTCCTGATGGAGCTGCTCGGCTCCAACCAGGTGCCGATGCCGCAGACCGTGCTGCTCACCGACCTGTCCGACATGCCCCAGGCGATGGACGAGCTCGGCCTGCCGCTGGTGGTGAAGATTCCCGACGGATCGTTCTCGCGCGGCGTGCACCGGGTCTCGACGCCGGAGGAGTTCAAGCGCATCGCCGACGAGCTGTTCGAGGAGACCGACCTTCTCCTGGCGCAGAAATTCCTGCCGACCGAATTCGACTGGCGGGTCGGCATCCTGGCCGGCGAGCCGCTGTTCGTGTGCCAGTACCGCATGGCGCGCGGCCACTGGCAGATCGTCAAGCACCGCGCCGACGGCTCATCGCGCGAGGGCGGCTTCAAGACCTTCGAGCTCGACCAGACCCCGCGCGAGGTGATCGACATCGCGGTGCGGGCCGCCAAGCCGATCGGCGACGGGTTTTACGGCGTCGACCTCAAGCAGACCGACCACGGCATCGTGGTGATGGAGGTCAACGACAATCCCAATCTCGAGCACGGCATCGAGGATGCGGTCGGCAAGGACGAGATTTGGATCAAGCTGCTCAAGTGGTTCATCGAGCGGTTCGAGCAGTAGGGATTGTCGCCGCGGCATCGGCTCCGTCTATATTCGAGCACGGCTCGGCGGCCCATTTTCCGGTCGCTTGAAACCACCGCCCGTTCTGGACGTTGATGAGCGGAACATTGCGAGGACTCGATGAAACGCTCTATTTTTATTAGCTTTTTTCTTTTGTCTTGTCTTGGCGGCGCCGCCTCCGGCGCGCAATTGACGGGCGCCGCAATCAATGAGGCAGCCTTCTCTAAACAGGCCGAGGACCAGTCACGCGGCGTCGTTGCCAAGGCGCAGGTGCTACTCGATCGCGCGCGCTTTTCGCCGGGCATCATCGACGGCCGCGAAGGCGATACCTTTGCAAACGCGCTGACAGCCTTCCAGCGTCAGAACCGGCTGAAGGATTCCGGCGAGCTCGACGAGGCGACGTGGGCGAAGCTCACCGGCGGCCCCAGCGATCCGGCGATGGTCGAGTACACCATCAGCGCCGACGACGTGAAGGGGCCGTTCGCCGACCTTCCCGCCACCATGGAGGAGATGACCAAGCTTGAGCGCCTCGCCTATTCCGGCCCCAAGGAACGGCTGGCCGAACGCTTCCACATGGATGAGGACCTGCTCGCCGAGCTCAATCCGGACCGCGATTTCCAAAAGGCCGGCACCACGATCCTGGTCGCCAATGTCAGGCGCCCGGAGAGCAAGGAGACCGTGACCAAGATCGAGGTCGATAAGTCTCGGCACCTCGTGAAGGCCTTCGCGCAAGGCGACAAGCTGGTCGCGGTCTATCCGGCCTCGATCGGCAGCGAAGAAAAGCCGGCGCCGTCCGGTACGCTGAAGATCATGCGCGTCACGCGCAACCCGGTTTACATTTACAATCCGAAGTTCAACTTCAAGGGCGTCGACGCCAAGACCAAGCTCAGGATCGCGCCCGGCCCCAACAATCCCGTCGGCGCGGTGTGGATGAGTCTCAACGCAAACAGCTATGGCATCCACGGTACCGCGGACCCGGCAAAGGTCGGCAAGGTCGGCTCCCATGGCTGCGTTCGCATGACCAACTGGGACGCATGGGCCCTGGCCGCGATGGTCAGGAAGGGCACGACCGTCGTCTTCCTGGACTGAGCAGCCCTCCGGCGCGTTGCGACCTGATGGCGCGCGAAGCCGCCGTGGCCTATGTGGAGGGTTCGTTTCCCACTACGGAGCCAAGCCTGCCAAGCAATCGTCCTCAAGCTGCGCCCCGGTCGGCCGTGGTCATCGGCTCCGTGTGCGGGGCCGGTGCTGCGCTGTTCTGGGCCGCCGGCTTCGTCGCTGCCAAGCACGGCATCGGCATAGGGCTCGCCCCGCCGGACCTCGCGTTTCATCGCTTCATCTGGGCCGGATTTGCATTGCTGCCTTTCGTCGTGCGCGACGGATTGTCCGACCTTGGCGGGATCGGGTGGCTTCGCGGAAGCGTGCTCGCGTTTCTCGCCGGACCGATGATGGCGATGCTCAGCTATTTCGGTCTCTCGCATGCGCCGCTGGGCCACGGCGCAGTGATCCAGCCCGCGACGGCGATGCTGGTCGGCCTGCTGATGGCGACCTGGCTGCTGAAGGAGCCGATTTCGCCACGCCGTGGGCTGGGAGCGGGTGCGATCTTCATTGGCCTGCTGCTGCTGGCGGCGGAAGCGGCGATGACCATAGGCAGCCGCGCTGTAGGCGGCGATCTGCTGTTCGCGGCCGCCGGCATCACCTGGGCGACGTTCGGGACGCTGCTGCGGCAGTGGCGGCTCTCCGGCATGAGGGCAGCGATGGTGGTGAGCGCGCTCTCGCTGTTCTACCTGCCGGTCCACGCCGCCTTCTTCGGGTTCGATCGCATGATCGCTGCGGGGCTGACCGAAAACCTCATCCAGGTCGTCGTGCAGGGCGTGTTCGCCGGCGCCGGCGCGATCTACCTCTTCACCCGCGCGGTCGTGCTGCTCGGGGCGGGCCGCGCGGCGTCGTTCCCGGCACTGGTCCCGGCGATGACGCTGGTCCTGGGATTTTTCATTCTCGGCGAAGTGCCGACGGTCATGCAGATTGCCGGCCTCGTGGCGGTGTTCATTGGCTTCAGGCTGGCGCTGTGATGCCATGCAGAGTTCACCACGGCGCTGTAGGCGCCGCGCTTACCATGAAGTCCTTGAGTGGACGAAAGCGTTACGAAACGACCGGCGCGTTCGGCCCGCCTATGGCAGTCCCTACGCCGCCTTGCGGCTCACGAGGAACTCGCCCATGCGGTCGAGAGCACGCAGGATGTTCTCGGTCGAGTTGGCGTAGGACAGCCGCACGTAGCCCTCGCCCAGGATGCCGAAATCCGGCCCGCCGATGATGGCGACGCCGGCATCCTCCAGCAGCGAGGAGGCGAGAGCCTTCGCCTTCCAGCCGGTGCGCTTTCACGTTGGGGAATGCGTAGAACGCGCCCTTCGGCATCGCGCAGGACATGCCCGGCAGCTTGTTGAGGCCCTCGACCACGACCTTCCGCCGCTTGTCGAACTCCGCCACCATTCGCGCCACCTCGTCCTGCGGGCCGGTGAGCGCGGCGAGGCCGGCATATTGCGCCGAGGCGTTGACGCAGGAATGCAGGTTGACCGCGAGCTTGCGCGCATAATCGTAGAGCTTGCCCGGCCATACCGCGTAGCCGAGGCGCCAGCCGGTCATCGCGTAGGTCTTGGACCAGCCGTTGAGCAGGATGACGCGGTCGCGGATCGACGGATAGGTGAGCAGGCAGACATGCTGCTCGCCGTCATAGGTCATCTGATCGTAGATCTCGTCCGACATGATGGCGACGTCGCGGATGCTTCTCCAGCCCGGCGACGAGCTTGTCGACCTCGGCCTTCGGCGTCACGCCGCCGGTCGGATTGGCGGGCGAATTGAGGATGAGCAGACGCGTCTGCGGCGTGATCAGCGCCAGCGTCTCCTCGGCCGAGAAGGCAAAGCCGTTCTCCTCGCGGATCGGCACCGGGACCGGCTTCGCGCCGGTGAACTCGATCATCGAGCGGTAGATCGGGAAGCCGGGGTCCGGATAGAGGATCTCGGCTCCCGGCTCGCCGAACATCATGATCGACATGAACATGGTGGGCTTGCCGCCCGGCATGATCATCACCTCGTCGGGCGAGACGTCGACCCCGAACCGCTTATGGAGGTCGGCGGCGACCGCCTCGCGCAGCGGCTTGATGCCGTTCGCCGGCGTGTAGCCGTGATGGCCGTCGTGCAGCGCCTTCACCGCCGCCTCGACGATGTGCGCCGGCGTCTTGAAGTCCGGCTGGCCGATGCCGAGGTTGATGACGTCACGCCCCTGCGCGATCAGGTCGGTCGCGCGCGCCAGCACGGCGAAGGCATTCTCCTCGCCGATGCGGTCGAAGGCGGCGATGGTGCGAAGCATCGGTGTCCTCTCCATTCGCCTCGTCCCATCTTGCAAGATGCTGACGCATCGAGTCGACGGTTGCGATTGTTGTCCCAATAATCGTTCACCGAGAGAAGGTAAAGCCGGAGCGCGGGCCGCCGCCTTGCACGAAGGCTGACATTAAGATCCGTCAACCAGTTGCCCCGGGGCATTGCACCGAAACCCTCTCGCCGTTATTCGGGGCCGCTACGATATCCTCAGTGCACCGTACGGGCGAGCTTCAGTTCGTTTCCCGCGGCTTTGCCTCCGCGACGCCAGGAGTTGACCTGTCATGCGCAAATGTTTTGTTCATATCGGTCGACACAAGACCGGCACCAGTGCCATCCAATGGACCTTGCATCACCATCGGGAAGAACTGAAACACCGCGGATATTTGTATCCTGAATCAGGCGTGCCTCCGACTTCGGTCACGCACTACAATATCGCGTGGGAGATCGCGGGTCTTTCACTGTATGATCGAAAATTCGGAAACATCGACGACTTGATCGAGGAAATATCCGGCTCGTCTCACGATGTCGTTATCTCATCAGAAGACTTTTCGATTGCTATCCGGTCGTTGCCGGATTTTCGATCATTTATCAAGCGTCTCAGCTCGTGTGGGCTGGCCGTCGCGATCGTGTGCTATTTCAGAAATCCGCACGATTATCTCCGCTCGGCTTTCTTCGAATTGCTCAAGACTGATTTTCCTTTCGGCTTCTCTCGGCTCGTTACGGCGATCGCGGACGATGAAACGCTGACGTGGAAAAGCCATTCTGCGGTTGGTCGCGATACCCTGGTCGAGAACTTGGCAAGTTTGTCGCAGGACGACGGTGTGACCGTCATCGCTCGCTCGTATGATGATGTATCCAAGGCCGTGGTGGCGGACTTCTTTTCCATCATTGGTTTGAAGCTTTCGGACTTCGCGAACGATGACGAACCCCGCCGCAACGAGATCGACACAACGGGTAACGCGTTCGGGAGGTTTTTTGGAAATGTCACCGGGCTGGCTCCGAACGACCGGGAAAGCGCGCTGATCGCGTCGCTCGGGTCCGCTGTGCCGATGCGCAGTCTTTACATGGGGGAGCCGGCGCGGCGGTTGATCTCTAGGAAATACGAACCGGAATTGCATGTCCTTGCAATGCGGTTTGGCGTGAGTCTTTCGGAAATGGCGCGCGACCCAGAGATCGGCTGGGTGCCCACCCTCGAGGAAGTATTCTCCGAGACCATGGTCCACTTTGTCCAATTGGCCGCACGGCTAGACGCCGAAGCCTATGGATCAACGGATGCCGACCGCAGGAGCTTGGTGCATCCACTCGACGATCTGCGGCTTGAACGGGATCATCTCGTGTCCGCGCGCGACGATCTTATTGCTCAACGGAATGAGCTGACCCGGAGATACGAACACGTCGCTGCCGAACGAGACGGCCTAGCGCACCTGCGCGATGACTGGCTGGTTGAACGCGAGAGTCTCACGCATTCCCGGGATGATCTTGCCACCGAGCGTGACATGCTGGCAAGCACTCGCGATGACATCGCCGCCGAACGCGATACGCTGCGCCGGATGTATGAACAGGTCCGAGCCAGCCGGGACGCGCTGCTGACCTCCCGAAGCTGGCGCCTGACCGCCCCCCTGCGGACGGTAAGTACCTGGATCGCCAAAGGCGGCCACGACTCACGCTGAGTTTTGGTTTGCTTACGATCTGGGCGCGACGCTCACCTTTGAACCAAATTGCGCCTGGACAAATTGTCCATCGCTGATCATGTAATAAAGCTGCCCGCCAAGAATCGATCATCGGAGAAGATCAGCGCATGTTGCGGAAAATTTTGATCATGGGCCTGCCGGGAGCGGGCAAGACCACCCTCTCCAAGGTGCTGGCGCCGCGGCTCAACGCCGTCCATTTCAATGCCGATGAGGTTCGCGCGCAGATCAACAAGGACCTTGGCTTCGCGGAAGCCGATCGCATTGAGCATGCCCGGCGCATGGGGTGGCTGTGCGATCGGGTCGTCAGCGTCGGGTGTTGCGCGATTGCCGACTTCATCTGTCCGACGCCCGAGACCCGCGCGGCGTTCTCCGCCGACGGCGACGCCTTCGTGATCTGGGTCGACCGCATCAAGGCTGGCGCTTATGCCGATACCAACCGGATGTTCGTGCCGCCGGAGCGCGTTGATCTCCACGTGCTGGCGGAAGGGTCGCCGGAATATTGGGCCGAGACCGCCATGGCGAAGCTGCGGCCCGTCTTCGACGCCAAGAAGCCGACCGCGCTGTTCGTCGGCCGCTACCAGCCTTTCCACGATGGCCACAAGTCGCTCATCGTCGAAGGAATCAGGCGTGTGGGCCAAGCCTGCATCGGCGTGCGCGACACGCAGGGGGTCGGCGACAAGAACCCCTTCAATTTCGAGTACGTGCGCTCGCGGGTCGAAAGCGGCCTGCGGGCGCATGAAGGGCGCTTCGTCGTGGTGCCGCTGCCCAACATCACCTCGATCCTCTATGGCCGCGACGTCGGCTATACCGTGGAGCGCATCGAGCTCGACAGCACGATCGAAAGCATCTCGGCGACCGAGGTGCGGCAGCGCCAGGCGCGCAGCGCCTAGCGCGGAACGGTCCGCACGTTTCATCACGGCGGGCCGATTGATTTCGCCGCCGACTTCGGCGCATCCTGCCCGCGACATCGGACGCAACGGCAGGGCACCGACATGACCGCGCGCGACCTCATGCATGGCCTTAGCGGCTACGCCGTTTACCTGGTGAACATCGCGACCTGGCCGTTGTTTCCGGTCATTCAGGGTCTCTTGCGCGCCACGCGCTGGCTGCGCCTCAAGTGCGCCGGCTCGGCCGCGCATTAAGCGCAATCCGTTTCGGCCGCACGCCCCAAAAACCCGGGAATCCCTATGGCAACCATGATGACCACGCCGCATCCGAAGGGTCGCAAGTTCCGCTCGCAGCTCTGGTTCGACAATCCCGACAATCCCGGCATGACCGCGCTCTATCTGGAGCGCTACCTCAACTACGGCCTGACGCTGAAGGAGCTGACCTCGGGCAAGCCGATCATCGGCATCGCCCAGACCGGGTCCGATCTGTCGCCCTGCAACCGCCATCACATCGAGCTGGCCAAGCGCGTGCGCGAGGGCATCACGGCGGCGGGCGGCCTCGCGTTCGAGTTCCCGTGCCACCCGATCCAGGAGACCGGCAAGCGGCCGACCGCCGCGCTCGACCGCAATCTCGCCTATCTCAGCCTCGTCGAGGTGCTGTACGGCTATCCGCTCGACGGCGTCGTGCTCACCACCGGCTGCGACAAGACCACGCCGGCCTGCCTGATGGCGGCCGCGACCGTGAACATCCCGGCGATCGTGCTCTCCGGCGGACCGATGCTCAATGGCTGGTGGCGCGGCGTGCGCGCCGGATCGGGCACGGTGGTGTGGTGGGCGCGCCAGGAGCACGCGGCCGGTCGCATGACCTACGAGGAATTCGTCGAAGCCGTTTCCTCCTCCGCGCCCTCGGTCGGCCACTGCAACACCATGGGCACGGCCTCGACCATGAACGCGCTCGCCGAGGCGCTCGGCATGTCGCTGCCCGGCTGCGCCGCGATCCCCGCGCCCTACCGCGAACGTGGGCAGATCGCCTACGCCACCGGCGTGCGCGCGGTCGAGATGGTGCACGAGGACCTGAAGCCCTCCGACATCCTGACCCGCGAGGCGTTCGAGAACACCATCGTCGCAAATTCGGCGATCGGCGGTTCCACCAACGCGCCGATCCACATCAATGCCATCGCGAGGCACATCGGGGTGAAGCTGACGATCCAGGACTGGGAGACGATCGGCTACGACGTGCCGCTGCTCGTCAACATGCAGCCGGCCGGCCACTATCTCGGCGAGGAATATCACCGCGCCGGCGGCCTGCCGGCGGTCATGAACGAGCTGATGAAGGCCGGCCGCATCCACGAAGGCGCGCTCACCGTCAACGGCAGGACCATGGGCGAGAACGTGCGCGACGCGCAGGTGCAGGACGCCGACGTCATCAAGCCCTACGGCAAGCCGATGAAGGAGAAGGCGGGCTTCAAGGTGCTCAGGGGCAACCTGTTCGACAATGCCATCATGAAAACGAGCGTGATCTCCGAGGAGTTCCACAATCGCTATTTGATAAACCCGAAGGACCCGAACGCCTTCGAGGGCCGCGCCATCGTGTTCGAAGGTCCCGAGGACTATCACCACCGCATCGAGGATCCGGCGCTGAACATCGACGAGCACTGCATGCTGTTCGTCCGCGGCGCCGGCCCGATCGGCTACCCAGGCTCGGCGGAGGTCGTGAACATGCAGCCGCCGGCGGACCTGATCAAACGGGGCGTGCTGTCGCTGCCCTGCATCGGCGACGGCCGCCAGTCCGGAACGTCCGGCACGCCGTCGATCCTCAACGCCTCGCCGGAAGCGGCGGCCGGCGGTGGGCTCGCGATCATCCGCACCGGCGACCGCGTGCGCATCGACCTCAACACCGGCACCGCCGACATGCTGCTCTCGGATACCGAGATCGCCGAGCGTCGCGCCACACTGGAAAAGGCCGGCGGATTTCCCTACCCGGCGAGCCAGACACCGTGGCAGGAAATCCAGCGCTCGATGGTCGAGCAGCTCGGCGACGGCATGGTGCTCACGCCCGCCGTCAAGTACCAGCGCGTGGCGCAGACTTCAGGCATCCCGCGGGACAATCATTGAGCGCGCTTGTCGGCGAGCCGTCGGCTACTGGCTCGGCGGCGCCACCGGATCGTCCTTGAAGCCGGCCTTGTCGAGCGCACGGCGCACGCCGCCGTTCTTCTTGGCGTTCTCCATGAACTCCGTGACATAGGCGAGCGCGGCGGGCCGCCCCTTCGGCACCGCGATGGCGATGCCGGTCTGCTGGAACGCGCCGTCGACCATGCGCGAGCCTGGAATCTGCTTCACATAGACCGGCAGGGTGTCGCGGGAGAGTGCAAAAGCGTCGGCCTTGCCGTCACGCAATGCCGCCATCGCATCGTCGACCGACGTCACCGGCGAGATCGTCGTGTTCTTGAGCGTGCGGCCCGCGGCACGGATTGTCGTCGTGTTGGCGATGCCGATCACCTTCATGCCGGCGCGGTCGACATCGGCGACGGTCCTGGCGCCCGACGCCGCGGTCGCCATGTATGTGCTTTCGATCATGAAATAATTGGGCCCGACGGCGATGCGCTTCCTGCGCTCCTCATCAATCGGCATGAACGAGACGTCGACCGCGCCCGAACTCGATCGCGTCGGTGGCGAGGCCCGAATTCGGAAACAGCACGTATTCCACCGGTGCGTTGAGCGCCTTGCCGAGATCGTCGGCGATGTCGGCGGTGACGCCGCGCGCCTTGCCGTTCTCGTCCTTGAGGACGAAGAATGTCGACATGGACGGCGCGAAAACCAGCGCGACCCGCAGTTTTCCGGTCGGCAAAAGCTCATTCATGACGTCGGTGTCCTTGGCTGTGGCCCCGCTCGCGCAAAGCGCGGTGACAAGCATGCAGAGCGTGAGAAGTTTCACGTTAATCCTCCCTCGGTGTCCCGGCTCGTTGCGGCAGGCCGGTCCGTTCCAACGTACACGCCCGTGGGGGCGCCGTCTCGTCTTGACACGGCACTCCGGCGAGACCGGATGGCCGAACAGCCGCCGGTCAATCACGGCCGCTGATCCCGCCGATCACGGAATTGCGCTTTGGCGATGAAGGCCGGCATGGCAGGCTGCGCGGATTCATCGATCCGGGGCTTCCCATGATGACCTCGCCATCCGTGGCCGACAAGCGCCGAGCCTTCCGCAAACTTCACGAATCCGGCTGTTTCGTCATTCCCAATCCATGGGATGTCGGCACGACGCGATACCTGCAGCATCTCGGCTTCAAGGCGCTGGCGACGACCAGCGCCGGCTTCGCCTTTACCGCCGGACTGCCGGACGCCGCAGTGCCGCGCAACATGATGCTGGCGCATATCCGCGATATCGCGACGGCAAGCGACGTGCCGGTGAATGCCGATTTCGAGAACGGCTATGCCCACGATCCGGCGGGCGTCGCCGAAAGCGTGCGGCTCTGCATCGAGACCGGCCTTGCGGGCCTGTCGATCGAGGACGCGACCGGTGACACCGACGACCCACTCTACGATCTCGACGACGCGGTGGCGCGCATGCGCGCCGCGCGCGCGGCGATCGATAAATCCGGCGGCGACGTGCTGCTGACCGGCCGCGCCGAATGCTTCCTGGTCGGCCGCCCGGATCTCGACGAGACGATCGCGCGACTCAAGGCCTACGCGGACGCAGGCGCGGATTGCCTCTACGCGCCCGGCATCAGGACACGCGAGCAGATCGCGGCCGTGGTCGAAGCAGTGGCGCCGAAGCCGGTGAATTTCCTCAACAGCGGCGCGTTCGACTTCACCGTCGCCGATCTCGCATCGCTCGGCGTGCGCCGCATCAGCGTCGGCGGCAGCCTTGCCCGCACCGGCTGGACTGCATTTATCCGCGCGGCTCGCGCCATCGCCGAAGGCTCGTTCGAAGGCTTTGCCGGCACCATGCCGAATGCCGAGCTCAACGCCTTCTTTAGTGACGACGTCGCGAAGCGGGAGCCATCGTGAGCCTTGCGGTCGCGCCGGAACCGACCGCCGGCCTGCCGGTCGGGGTCAAGGTGGATGCCGCACCGGCGCGCCTGCCCGGCGCGGGCGCGCTCGACGGCCGGTTCGGGTTGCTGGAGAAGCTCGATACGTGCCACGCCGCCGCGCTATGGGACGCGGTGAAGGACGATGACGCATTATGGCCATACATGGCCTATGGCCCGTTTCCGGACAAAGCCGCTTTCACGGCGTGGGTCGCCGAGCGGGCCACCCTCGCGGACCCGTTCTCCTACGCGATCCTTGCAAACGGCCGCGCCGTCGGCATCGCGACGCTGATGGAGATCCGCCCGGCGATGCGCGTCATCGAGGTCGGCCACATCGTCTATGGGCCGGCCTTGCAGCGCACGCCGCTCGCCACCGAGGTGCAGTACCTGCTGGCCCGCCACGTGTTCGAGACACTCGGCTATCGCCGCTACGAGTGGAAATGCAACGCGCTGAACGCGCCATCACGCCGCGCGGCGCTGCGTTTCGGCTTCACCTTCGAAGGCATCTTCCGTCAGCATATGATCGTGAAGGGACGAAACCGCGACACGGCATGGTTCGCGATGCTCGATTGCGATTGGCCCGCCCGCAAGGCCACGTTCGAACGCTGGCTCGCGCCTGAGAATTTCGATGCCGACGGCCAGCAGCGTACAAGTCTTTCCACATTGAACGGGCCTGCCGCGGCCTGATGCCCGTGCTATCAATGGTTGCCGCGCAGGCGTCGAACGCGGAACGTGGAGGAACGGCGATGGCCGGAAGACTGACCGACAAGGTCGCGCTCATCACCGCGGCCGGCCAGGGCATCGGGCGCGCCATCACCGAAGCTTGCATCGCGGAAGGCGCGACCGTGATCGCGACCGATCTCGACGACGGCAAGGTAAGAGACCTGAACGCCGCGATGGGCGCCAAGCTTGACGTGCGTTCGACCGAAGCGGTCGAGGCATTGGCAAAAGAGATCACGGCGAAATACGGTCCGCTCGACGTCCTCGTCAATGTCGCCGGCTATGTCCACATCGGCACGATCTTCGAGACCTCCGACCGCGATTGGGATTTCTCGTTCGATCTCAACGTGCGCTCCATGCACCGGACCATTAAGGCGTTCCTGCCGGGCATGCTGGAGAAGGGACACGGCTCTATCATCAACATGTCGTCGGGCGCCTCGTCGGTGCGCGGGCTGCCGAACCGCTACGTCTACGGCACCACCAAGGCCGCTGTGATCGGCCTCACCAAGGCGGTGGCGGCGGACACCATCCGCAGGGGAGTCCGCTGCAACGCGATCTGCCCGGGCACCATCCAATCGCCGTCGCTCGACGAGCGTATCGCGGCGCAGTCCAAAGCCAGCGGACAATCGCTGGAGACGGTGCGGCAAGCCTTCGTCGACCGCCAACCCATGGGCCGGCTCGGCACCGCGGAGGAGGTCGCGGCGCTGGCGCTGTTCCTCGCGTCCGACGAGTCGAGCTACATCACCGGGCAGGCGCATCTGGTCGACGGCGGCTTCGCGCTTTAAGAGACAGATGAGGCTTCGTCCTTCGAGACGCGCGTTGCACGCGCTCCACAGGATGAGGCCCAGGGAGGAGCGATCGCATGCATATCCTCATCACCGGTGCCGCCGGCATGATCGGCCGCAAGCTCACCGAACGGCTGGCGGCCGAAAAGGCGCTCAACGGCCAGCCGATCGAGAGGCTCACGCTCACCGACATCGTGCCGCCGGTGGCGCCGGCCGGCTTCGCCGGAAAGGTGGTGGTGGCCTATGCCGCCGACCTGCCGGCCGAGGGTGAAGCCGCGAAGGCAATCGCCGGACGGCCCGACGTGATCTTTCACCTGGCGGGCGTGGTGTCCGGCGAAGCGGAGCTCGACTTCGACAAGGGCTACCGCGTCAACCTGGAGGGCATGCAGGGGCTGCTCGCCGCGATCCGCGGAGCCGGTGACGGCTACAAGCCCAAATTCATCTTCACGTCGTCGATCGCCGTGTATGGCGCGCCGTTTCCGCACGCCATTCCCGACGACTTCCATCTGACTCCGCTCACCTCCTACGGCACCCAGAAGGCGATCTGCGAATTGCTGCTCGCTGACCATAATCGCCGCGGATTCCTGCACGGCGTCGGCATCCGGCTGCCCACGATCTGCGTACGGCCAGGCAAACCGAACAAAGCGGCGTCCGGCTTCTTCTCCAGCATCATCCGCGAGCCGCTGGCCGGCCTGGAGGCGGTGCTTCCCGTGAAGGAGACCGTGCGGCACACCCACGCCACGCCGCGCGCGGCAGTCGGTTTCCTGATGCATGCCGCGACCTTGACGCCGGAGCAGCTCGGGCCGCGCATCAACCTTGCAATGCCGGGCGTGAGCTGCACCGTCGCCGAGCAGATCGAATCCCTGCGGCGCATCGCCGGCGATAAGGTCGCGTCGCGCATCCGCCGCGAGCCGGACGAACTGGTGATGCGCATCGTCGACGGCTGGTCGCAGCGCTTCGACGCCAAACGGGCCGAGGGGCTCGGCTTCAAGGCCGAGTCTTCGTTCGACGAGATCGTCCGCACCCATATCGACGACGAGCTGGGCGGCAAGGTCGCGGCGTAAGGAAGACCGCCTCGGGAACGCCCTCTGCTTCGTCTGACAGTGAAACGAACCCGACCGCGGAACGTATGTTCAGGATAGCCGTCGCCCTGACGTGCCGTGCCGACGTGGCTGCACGGGGCCGGGTGAACTTCGCCGTGACAAGGCGCGCGCCGAGAAGCCCATAGTGGACCGCGACCGACAGCAGTTGCACGCGGCAGCGCCGGATATCGGCGCGCTTGCCCGGCTGTGCCTGATGGGCATGGCGGTCCTGACGATCACGGCGCTGGCGCCCCACGTCAACGAAAGCTTCGGATTCGACGCGCTCATCCCGCTCATCATGGCGTCGGGCCTCATTACCATCGCTGCGACACGTACCGCGGCGCGGGTGGACCCGAAATGGGGTCTCGTCATCGTGCTGGCCTTTGCGCTGGCGATGCGGGCGATCCTCATTCCCGAGGAGCCGCTGCTGTCCAGCGACATCTATCGCTATGTCTGGGACGGACGCGTGCAGGGGGCCGGCATCAATCCGTTCCGTTACGTTCCCGCCGATCCGGCGCTGTCGGCGCTTCGCGACGAGGACATCTATTCGCACGTCAACCGGGCGGAATATGCCCGCACGATCTATCCGCCGGTCGCGCAGATGTTCTTCTTCGCGGTCACGCGGGTGTCGGACACGCTCGCTGCGCTCAGGCTGGCGCTGATCGGCTGCGAAGCCGTGACCATCGCCATCATGATCGGACTATTGCGGCGCTTCGGGCTGCCTGTCGTCGCCGTGGTCGCCTATGCATGGCATCCGCTGGCGGTCTGGGAGATCTCGAACAACGGCCACATCGACGCGCTGATGGTGGCGCTGCTCGTGCTCGCCGTCTCGCTGTCGGTCCGCCTGCGGCCCTTCGCCGCCGGCGTCGCGCTGGGCCTGGCGGCGCTGGTCAAGCCCTACGTCATCATCGCCGGACCGGCGCTGTGGCGGCGCTGGGATTGGCGGCTGCCCTGCGCCTTCGTGGTGACCGCCGTGCTCTGCTACGTACCCTATCTGGGCGTCGGCAAGGCGGTGTTCGGCTTCCTCACGACCGGCTACCTGGCCGAGGAAGGGTTTGCCAAAGGCGATGGCTTCTGGCCGGTCCTGGCGATCCGCCGCACGGTCGGCGACGTGCCGGGAATCGTCCCCGCTTACATTGCCGTTGCCGCGATGGTGATGGGCGCGCTGGCGCTGAGGACCGTACTGCGCGCCAACCGCTCTCCGCCTACCATGATCGGCGACCTCGTCACGCTGCTGATGGCGGGCCTGTTCTTCATCTCGCCGAATTATGCCTGGTATTTCCTGCTCATCGTCCCGTTCCTGCCGTTCGTGAAAAGCGTGCCGGCCTGGGTCCTCACGATCGGCGCGTTCGTTCTCTATCCCCTGTGGCCCGACGACGATTTCGACGCGCATTATCTCATCTGGAAGGGCGTGTTGAGCATGTCATTTCTGGCTGCCGTCGCATGGGACGTGTTCATGCGCCGGCGACGCTCCCAGCCGGAGAGCTGAGCAGGCCTGCCTTGCGCCGCATGCCCTCGCGGGCCTGCGTCGGACATGCTACATGGGCGGCTCGGAGGAGCCGGCCGATGAATGCCCCGCTCAAAAGCATCGAGACCACATCCGATATCGCCGCCGTGATGGCGGACATCGGCATCCGGGCGCGCGCCGCCGCGCGCGTGCTGGCGCTCGCGCCAACCGCCCAGAAGGACGAGGCGCTCGCCGCCATGGCGTCGGCGATCCGCGCGCAGGCCGCCGATATCCTTGCCGCCAACGCCGAAGACGTCGCGGAGGCCAAGGCCAACGGCACGACCGCCGCGTTCCTCGATCGCCTCGACGTCGATGCCAGACGCGTCACCGCGATGGCGGATGGCATCGATGTGGTCCGCGCCCTGCCCGATCCGGTCAGCACCGTGATGGAGGCGTGGACGCGGCCGAACGGCATGCGCATCGAGCGGGTGCGGGTGCCGCTCGGCGTCGTCGGTGTGATCTACGAAAGCCGGCCCAACGTGACGGCGGACGCCGGCGTGCTGTGCCTCAAGGCCGGCAACGCGGTGATCCTGCGCGGCGGCTCGGAAAGCTTCCGTTCGGCGCGCGCGATCCACTCGGCCCTGGCCGAAGGCCTGCGCGCCGCCGGACTTCCCGAGGATGCGATCGCGCTCGTACCGACGCGCGACCGCGTGGCCGTCGGGCTGATGCTGGCCGGTCTCGATGGCGCGATCGACGTCATCGTGCCGCGCGGCGGCAGGGGCCTCGTCGCCCGCGTGCAGCAGGAAGCGCGGGTGCCCGTGTTCGCGCATCTCGAAGGCGTCTGCCATGTCTATGTCGACAAGGCCGCCGCGCTCGCGATGGCCAGAACGATCGTGCTCAATGCCAAGATGCGGCGCACCGGCGTCTGCGGCTCCGCCGAGACGCTGCTCGTCGACCGCGCCGCGGCAGCCACCCACCTCAAGCCGCTGGTGACCATGCTGATCGAAGCGGGCTGCGAGGTCCGCGGCGACGCCGCGACGCGGGCCGTCGATGATCACGTGCGGGCCGCCATCGAAGAGGACTGGAGCACGGAATATCTCGACGCCATCATCGCCGTGAAGGTCGTCGATGGGCTCGATGCCGCGATCGATCATATCGAGCGCTATGGCTCGCATCACACCGATGCCATCGTCACCGACGACCGCACGGCGGCGGAGAAATTCCTGCGCGAGGTCGATTCCGCGATCGTGCTGCACAATGCCTCGACCCAGTTCGCCGACGGCGGCGAGTTCGGCTTCGGCGCCGAGATCGGCATCGCCACCGGCCGCTTCCATGCGCGCGGGCCGGTCGGCGTCGAGCAGCTCTGCACGTTCAAATACCGCGTGCGCGGCAACGGACAGATCCGGTCGTGAGGCATCGGCCACGATCGGTAACAGTGGGCTCGGCGCTTGAGGCTGGCTCCGCTACCCTCTCCCCTTGTGGAAGAGGAGGCCCGAGCGGAGCGAGGGCGGGTGAGGGGTTTCTACCCCAGATCAAATGACCCCTCGCCCGGCTTCGCGACCTACGGCCGCTCAGCCAATCTCTCCCACAAGGGGAGAGGGAAGCGGCGCAACCGGCACCTGCACGACGCCAACCGAAGACATCCACGCGCCCCGCCTCGTCCTGCCGCCCCACGCGCCGGGACTGCGCATCGGCCTGCTCGGCGGATCGTTCAACCCGCCGCACGCTGCACATCGCGCGATCAGCCTGTTCGCCATGAGGCGGCTCGGCCTCGACCGGGTGTGGTGGCTGGTCACGCCGGGCAATCCGCTCAAGGACGTGAAAGGGCTTCCTGCGCTTGCCGAGCGCATCGCGGCGGCCCGCGCCCTCGCGCATCATCCCCGTATCGACGTGTCCGGTCTCGAAGCCGTCATCGACACCCGTTACACCATCGATACAGTTACTTGGCTGGTTCGCCGTTTTCCGCGGGTGCATTTCGTCTGGATCATGGGCGCGGACAATTTGAAGCAGTTTCACCGGTGGGAAGATTGGCGCGACATCGCGGCGCGCGTCCCGCTTGCGGTGGTCGACCGTGGCGGCATCGGCCTCGCCGCCGTCGCAGCGACCGCCGCACAAGCGCTTGCCCGCAGCCGAATACCGGAATCGAAGGCCCGCCGCCTAGCGGGGCTGGCGCCGCCGGCCTGGACTTATCTCCACGGGCTTAAGTCGCCATTATCCTCCACCGGCCTTCGCGCCAAGGCCGGCGTGGCAGGAGGTTGAATCCCTCGACCCGAGGCGTATCTTAATCGGGCTTCCGAATCTCGGAGGCAAGCCAGGAAAGGAATGCACCCCCTGTCCACAACTGCGCTTTCGCGGGCTCCATTGCGTGCGCCCGTACGCGTCTCCAAGGTGCGTCGTAAAGTGCGTCCTGACGCTGCGGAGACCCTTCGCATCATCCTCGCCCAGCTCGACGACCTGAAGGCTGAGGATACCGTCACCATCGATCTCAACGGCAAGAGCAGCATCGCGGACGCCATGGTGGTGACCTCAGGCAGGTCGAACCGCCATGTCGGCGCGGTCGCGGACAACTTGCTCAAGGGCCTCCACGAGGCCGGCGTGCCCGACCTGCGCGTCGAAGGCATGCCGAATTGCGACTGGGTTCTCATCGACGCCGGCGATGTCATTGTCCACGTGTTCCGTCCCGAGGTCCGCGCCTTCTACAATCTCGAGAAGATGTGGGCGCAGGGCGGGGCCGAGAACCGGGCGAACTGACGAACGCACCCGGCCGCGGCCGGACGCCTGTCGCCGGTATCAGGAATGCGCGTGATCGTGGCCGCCGTGGGCCGATTGAAGCACGGTCCGGAACGTGACCTCGCCGAACGCTATCGCGACCGCGCCGCCAAAGCCGGACGCGCCGTTGGCCTGCGCGGCGTCGACATAGTCGAGGTCGCCGAGAGCCGCGCCAAGGATGCCGGCCGGCGGATGATTGAGGAATCGATCGCGATCGCGCAGCTCATTCCCGAAGGCGCCGCCCGTATCGTCCTCGATGAGCGCGGCGACAGCCTCGGCAGCGCCTCCTTTACCGCCACCTTCCAGAACTGGCGCGATGGCGGTCGCTCCGCCGCGGTATTCGTCATCGGTGGCGCGGACGGTGTCGCGCCGAGCCTGCGCGGCGGGGCCGATCTGCATCTCGCTTTCGGAGCGGCAACCTGGCCTCACCAGTTCGTGCGGATCATGCTGCTGGAGCAGATCTACCGCGCCGTCACCATCCTCAGCGGCCACCCCTATCATCGGGAATGAGTTCGGCTTTCCACAGCTTTCGCCTGGCCCTGTGGATGAGCGCGGTTGCGCCTTGACCTGCCATCTCCTTGCTCCAAAACGAAGGCCACGAAGCCCTTCAGTCGTCAGGAGCCGTCATGGCCGCCGTCGCAGCCCTCGTCACCAAGCCGCAAGACGTCGCGAAAGACCATCTCAAGGCATTTGTCGAGCGCATCGAGCGGCTGGAGGAGGAGAAGAAGGCTCTGTCCGACGATATCCGCGACGTCTTTGCCGAAGCCAAAGGCAACGGCTTCGACGTCAAGGCGCTGCGCACGGTGATCCGGCTGCGCAAGCTGGACAAGGACGAGCGCCAGGAGCAGGAAGCGATCGTCGACACCTACCTGGCCGCGCTCGGCATGCTGCCGGCGTAGACCAAAGCGCTTTCTGCCAGGCCCGGCAGCCGGCCGCGACAGAAATGCAATCGGCCGGGCCCCGCGAGGCCATCCGCTTCAGCAGCAGAATGGTTATCGTCTAGTTGATGATGCCGGCGGTGCGGATGAAGCTGATGGTCGGCAGGAAGGCCACCGCAGCGCCGCTGAAATATTCCGACGCCATGCCGAATTGCGGATCGTTGGAGAAGACCATGTGCACGGACATCCGCGGCTTGAGCATATAGGGACGGATGCTGCGCGGGTCGCTACCGCCGAACACCGACACGCTCATCGAATACTGGACGCTGGGCGCCATCACGACGCCGCGCAGCCAGGGATCGTCGCCGCGCTGGCCGGTCCGGGCGGCGGGCGCGGTCGGCGGCGACTTCGTCGCGATCAGGGCATTGGGCCGCTGCGTTGAACCCATCGGATAGGCGGGACGGATGACCGGCTCGGCGCCGGCGTTGGCCGCATAGGCAAGCACGAGCTCGGTCGGCACGCGGTCGTTCTGGTCTGTCTGATCAGGCCACGTGACATTCGCCGCGGTCTCCGGCGGTCGCGGGCGCGGCGGCGGAGCCGGCGGCGCTTTGCCTTCGGGGCCACGCAGCCAGGCGAAGCGCTGACCGTTGGCATTGACCGCGCCGGGATTGTCCTTGGAGGGCGGGACGGCTGCCGGCGGACGCGGCGGCTCGTCTGCCTGGGCCTGGAGGCCGGTCCAGATGCCGCGCTCATTGATGATCTGCGACGGAGTTGGCGCGGGGAGCGGAACACTCTCTGCCGAGGCCAGCGAGAACTCCCCGGCGCGCTGCGGACGCGCCCGCGGCATCGGCACGGCGGCAGCCATCTCCGGGCGCAGCGGCGCTGCTGGCGGCCCTGCGCTTGCCACACGCTCGGGAGCCGGCGGCTGGCTGCGGGTCTCCGTCTCCTCCTCGTCATCCGAGCCGCCAACTCCAAGGAGCTTGGCGAGGAAGCCGCGCTTCTGCGAGCCGGCGGTCTCCGTCGCGTTGCTGCCGCGGCGCTGGAGGGCCGCCATGGCGACGGCGTAATTGCGCAGCGGCTTGCCGTCGGTGCCGACGTGGACGGTCTTGCCGTCAGGGAAGACGCGCGCGAGCTGGTCATGCGTCATGCGCGGCCAGTGGCGCACGTTGCCGGTGTCGAGATGGACGAACGGCGAACCGGAGGTCGGGTAGAAGCCGACGCCGCCGCGCTGCAGGCGCAGGCCGGCGAAGCGAATCTCCTCGAGCGAGACGCCGGGGATGAAGAAATCCATCGCCTTGCCGAGCATGTGCTGGGAGAAGCGCGCGACGCCCCGGCCCCGTTTGCGCAGCATCGAGTTGGTCTGCGGCGAGCGGTACGAGGACACGATATGGATCGCATCCTTGCCGCCGACCTCGCGGTAGACTTCCCAGATGATGTCGAACAGATGGGGATCCATCTGCGTGGACTCATCGTTGCGCCAGTCTCGGAGGTAATAATTTAGCTTTTTCAACGCCTCATCATCGTAGCGGCCATTGCGCTTGAAGGTGATGGTGAGGTCGTCGGCGCGGTGGGTATGATGGAACGACAGCGTGCGCGTGTCGCCCTCGGCAACCGCATTTTGAAGACTTTCGCAGCCGATGAGGGTGAGAAGGGAAGCGAGAACGAAGCCACCCGTCCGGCGTGGCCGGCTCGGCTTCGAAAATGGGCGCGCTTTCCAAACTTCCACGAGCGATCTTCCGAGACGTCGTTACACACACAGCACGCCGCGCTTCTTCACGGGCGGTTGGCTAACGCAGTCTTGCCAAGATCGGTTAACACGGCCTTACGCGCCGCACGTCCCCCCGACCAGACCGTCCCTGGCTAAGGACAGAGTGTGGCAAAAAAGAGCCCGCACAGTCGGCAGGCTCTTTTCGCGCGAACGGATGGACTGAAATCGGCAGCCGCGGCAGTAATTTACCGGAACAACTGCCCGAAGAACGAGAACGGCCCCTGTTGCTGCTGCCAGTTTCCACGGGGGTCGCGGTCATTGCGCGACAGGCGCGCCGGCTTGTAGCTCTCCTTGCGGGGCTCCCCAGGGGAGGTCTCGGCGACGCGATGGTCGCCGCGCAGTACCGCCAGCAGCTTGGCGTCGTGACCATAGACGTCGTCCCGGATCACCAGCTTGCCGGCGTCGTCCACGTAAGCGGTCTGATACGTCAGGTGCACCGGCAGGTTGGTCGGGAACTTGATGTCGACCTCGGCATTCCCGTACATCCTGCGGATGCGCTCCTGGGTATAGCCTTCCTTCGGCAGTTGCAGCCCCAACAGAACCTCGGCGTATTTCGCCGGATCCTGGACCCGCATGCAGCCGTGGCTGTAGGCGCGCTTGTCGTGCGCGAACAGATTCTTGTTCGGCGTATCGTGCTGATAGACCAGATATTTGTTGGGGAAGTTGAAGCGGATGCGGCCGAGCGCATTGGCCTCGCCGGGCGGCTGCGAAATGTGGACACTGCCGTCGCGGTTATACGAGACCTTGAGCCCGATGCGGGACATCGCTTCCGGGTCGTTGCGCAGGGCCGGCAGGTACTCGTTCTGGATGATCGACGGCGGCACGTTCCAGGTCGGATTGACCGTGATGTACTTCATCTCCGCGGTCAGGAGTGGCGTCTGCTTATGGGGTTGGCCGACGACGATCTTGGTCTGCCACACGAGCGAATGGTCCCTGACCACGCGGAGCGTGAAGTCCGGAATGTTGACCATGACATAGGTCTTGCCGAGATCGCGCGGCAGCCACCGCAGGCGCTCGAGGTTGGAGACGATGATCTCCGCCTCGCGGCCCTTGTTGGCGCCGCCGTTGAGTGCGTTCACGGTGGCGGGCGTCAGGTTGCCGTTCGGGGCCAGGCCATGCTGCTTCTGGAATGCCTTGACGGCTTCGGCCAGCGTCTTGTCATAGGTCGTGTCGGCGGCGTCTCCTTCGACATTGAGCCGTTCGCGAAGAGCCGGGACGCGGGCATCCTTGACCGGCTTTTTGCCGATCTTGAGGACCGGCCCGCCCGAGATGCGGACCACGGGTGCTTCCTGCGGATGGCCGCGCAGCTCCGCGAGCTTCTTGCGAAGCGACTGAAACTGGACGCTTGGCGGGTTGAAGGCGTCCAGCGTCTTGGTGACATCCTTCGACGCGGCCAGCTTCGCCAGCACGTCGGCCGGTTCCGGCGTGTTCACCGGGTAGGATACTTCCGACGCCACGCGATACGGATGCACGCGGCCGGCCTGGGCGTGGCGCGCGTAGTTCATCGCGGCAACGGTGAGACGAATGTCGGCTTCCGCCAGGGCCTGCGGCGAATCGAGGCCGGCGAGATTCGGCGTCACGTAGTCGGCGGGATCGAGGCCGTCGACGTCGGCGCCCTTGATCTTGGCGACCGCGGCCTTGGCGCGTTCGCTGGCGGCGCCGTTTTCGAGCCATAACGGGGCGTAAGCGCGCTCCTTGTAGAAGGCGGCAATCGCAGCGCGGTCCGGCTTGCGATCGGTGAAGCGGTCGAGCTTGGCGGTGATCTCGGCGAGCTTCTCGGCGACCGGCTGATCGCCGGATGCAGCCGCCGGCGTCGCGCCGGGAGGCGCCTGCTTATTGTCGGCCGCAGCAGGGACCGGCGGGGCCTTGGGATCGGCTGCGAAGTCCTTGGCGGTCGGCGGCGGAATGTCGGCCACCTCCGGCATCGGGACAAGTGAATCAATCGATGGCGCCGTGGATGCGGTAGCGGTTGCCGTTGCGTCAGCGTCGCCGGTTAGCGAGGACGGAGCGGTGGCGGACGACGGCGCAGTCGCGGCCTGATCCGCCGGTTTCAGCGTATCATTGAGGTCCGCGGCGGTGGGCGGCGCAACATCGGCCGGCTCCGGCATCGGGACCGCGGCGGCGATCGGATCGTTGTGCGACGGCGTATCCGGATCCGCAAGCACCGCGCCGGTGCTCAGGACGAGCGCGACGGCCGTGGTGATGAGAAGATTTTTGGAGGAAAGGCTGCGCATCGAAGGTTTTCCCTCAGTTCCCAAGTGAACACGCCTTAATCGCGCGGCCGGGAATCCGCGTCTGCCTCACGGATGTATGTAGATACGTGACTCCAGATCGCCAACGGATTCAATCGTCGCACACGATCGTGACCGTTGTTTCCGCGATTGTGTCACCCGCCGGCCACGTTTTCCCGGTCGCCGACAGTGTCATCGTCCTCGTAGCCGAGGTCCTTGAGCTTGCGATAGAGCGTCGAGCGTCCGATGCGCAGCCGCCGCGCGACCTCGGACATCTGTCCACGATAATGGGTGATGGCGAATCGGATCGCCTCGTTCTCGATCTCCTCCAGCGGCCTGACGTCTCCGTGCGCGTCGAGCACCGCAAGGGAACCCAGTGCCGGCGACGAAATGATGTCCGCGGAGTCGATCGACAGCGACTGGGCATCATCCACGATGGACGGCATGCCGGTCATGTGGGGTACGGGCGGATCATCGGACGCGAGGCTCGTTGGAGCCTGCGGCGGCTGGCCCTGCGGCGCGAGGCCGGATAGCTGCGCGGCGATCTGCGGAAACTCCGCTGCACCGACCTCATCATTGTCCGCGAGGACCACGGCGCGGAACACTGCGTTCTCAAGCTGCCGGACATTGCCCGGCCAGGAATAGGCGGCGAGCAGGCGCAAGGCCTCGCCGGAGATGGCGCGGATACGCTTGCCTTCCTCCGCCGAGAAGCGCGCCAGGAAGTGCCGGACCAGGTCCGGGATATCCTCGGGCCGCGCGGCAAGCGGCGGCACCGTGATCGGGAACACGTGGAGGCGGTAGAACAGATCCTCGCGGAAGCGGCCCTGCTGCACGTCCGCGATCAGGTTGCGGTTGGTCGCCGAGATGAGGCGCACGTCGACCTTGACGGGCTTGCGCGCGCCAACCGGCTCGACTTCGCCTTCCTGGATCGCGCGCAGGAGCTTCACCTGCGCGGCGGGCGGTAGTTCGCCCACCTCGTCGAGGAACAGCGTGCCGCCGGAGGCTTCGACGAACTTGCCGGTGTGGCGCTCGGTGGCACCGGTGAAGGCGCCCTTCTCGTGGCCGAACAGGGTGGTTTCCACGAGATTATCGGGGATGGCGCCACAATTGACCGCGACGAAAGCCTTGGATTTCCGCTCGCCGCAGCCGTGGACCGCGCGGGCGATCAGCTCCTTGCCAACGCCCGATTGCCCCTCGATCAGCACGGGGATCAGGGAGCCGGCGGCTTTCTCAGCCTGCCGCAGCACGGCATGCATGCGCGGGCTGCGGGTGATGATGTCGCGGAAGGTCAGCGTACCGGCGCGGCTGCGCTTGAGGCGCTGTATTTCGGTCTCCAAAGCGCTGGCGGCGAGCGCGTTGCGCAGCGACACCTGCAGGCGTTCCGGACCGACCGGTTTCACCACGAAATCGATGGCGCCGGCGCGCATCGCCGAGATCACGTTGTCGATGCCGCCATGGGCGGTCTGGACGATGACCGGGGTCGATAGGCCGGCCTCATGCATCTGCGCCAGCACGCCCAGGCCATCGAGGTCGGGCATCACCAGATCGAGGACGACGCAATCGATCGGATTGCCCGAGCCGGCAAGAGCCTTGAGCGCCGCCTCGCCCCCTTCGGCGATGACCGCCTCATAGCCGAAGCGCCGCACCATCGTCTCGAGCAGCCGCCGCTGCACGGGGTCGTCGTCGACGATCAGGACGGTGGTGGGCATCCGGGTCCTCGGAACTGTGCCGATACGGGGCACTCTCGCCGAGGTCGATTAAGAGGGTATTAAGGCTGCGCGGCGGCGTGCGGCTTGCCGCGCCGAACCTGCATCTTAGCCTTCATCCCACGCTGCGGCGTTGCCGGAGTTGCGCCGTTGGACCATATCTTGGACACCGCTATATCAGCGTCCCTCGAATTTGATTCAGGTCAATAATGCCCGCGCAATCCAGACATGCCCGCGCCAAAGCCTCTGCAAAGTCCGCGCGCCCCGCCGGCCGCAGCGCCGCCAAGACGGCCTCGAAATCCCGGGCACCAAAAACGCCAGCGGCGAAGCTCGGCACCCTTCCGGAATGGGACCTCACCGACCTCTATCCGGCGATGGATATCCGCGGAGGTGCGGCGCGACCTCGCCGCCGCGGAGGCGGAGTGCGTCGCGTTCGAGCTTGAGTACAAAGGCAAGCTCGGAACGCTGGCCGAAGGGACCGACGGCGGCCCGTTGCTCGCCGCGGCGCTGCGGCGCTACGAGACGCTCGAAGACCTGATGGGGCGCCTCGGGTCCTATGCCGGCCTCGTCTATTCCGGCAACACCACCGATCCGGAACGCGCCAAGTTCTATGGCGATGTCCAGGATCGCCTCACCTCGGCGTCTTCGCATATTCTGTTCTTCGGCCTTGAACTCAACCGCGTCGAGGACGACGTGATCGAGCGCGCGATGGCGGAACCGGAGCTCGGTCACTACCGGCCCTGGCTCGAGGACATCCGCAAGGAGAAGCCCTACCAGCTCGAAGACCGGATCGAGCAGTTGCTGCACGAGAAGTCGGTGACCGGGCATGGCGCCTGGAACCGGCTGTTCGACGAGACGATGGCTTCGCTGCGCTTCAAGATGAAGGGCAAGTCGCTTGCGATCGAGCCCACCCTCAATTTCCTGCAGGATGCCGATCCGAAGACACGGAAGGCGGCGGCGGAGGCGCTCGGCGCGACGTTCAAGGAAAACGTGCGCACCTTCACGCTCATCACCAACACGCTCGCCAAGGACAAGGAGATTTCCGACCGCTGGCGCGGATTCGGCGACGTCGCGGACTCGCGGCATCTCGCCAACCGCGTCGAGCCGGAAGTGGTGGAGGCGCTGGTCTCCGCGGTGCGCGCGGCGTTTCCGCGCCTGTCCCACCGCTACTACGCCTACAAGGCGCGCCAGTTCGGCAAGACGTCGATTCCCTACTGGGACCGCAACGCGCCGCTCCCGCAGGCGGCCGTGCGCGATATCGGCTGGGCCGAGGCGCAGGACACGGTGCTCACCGCCTACCGCGCGTTCTCGCCGAAGCTGGCTTCGATCGCCGAGCAATTCTTCACCGATCGCTGGATCGATGCGCCGGTGCGTCCGGGCAAGGCGCCGGGCGCCTTCTCGCATCCAACCGTGCCGTCGGCGCACCCTTACGTGCTGCTGAATTACCAGGGCAAGACGCGCGACGTGATGACGCTCGCGCACGAGCTCGGCCATGGCGTGCATCAGGTGCTTGCCGGGCATAACGGCGCCCTGATGGCGCCGACGCCGCTCACGCTGGCCGAGACCGCGAGCGTCTTCGGCGAGATGCTGACGTTCCGCAAGCTGCTGTCGGAGACCAAGGACGGCAAGGCGCGCAAGGCCATGCTGATCTCCAAGGTCGAGGACATGATCAACACCGTGGTGCGGCAGATCGCGTTCTACACCTTCGAGCGCAACGTCCACCTGGAGCGCCGCAACGGCGAGCTCACCGCCGACAAGCTAGGGGAAATCTGGCTCGACGTGCAGCGCGAGAGCCTCGGCCCCGCGATCGAGCTCAAGCCCGGCTACGCGACGTTCTGGACGTACATCCCGCACTTCATCCACTCGCCGTTCTACGTTTACGCCTACGCGTTCGGCGATTGCCTCGTGAACTCGCTCTACGCAGTCTACGAGAACGCCGCCGAAGGCTTTGCCGAACGCTACCTCGCGATGCTGTCGGCAGGGGCACCAAGCATCACTCCGAGGTGCTCAAGCCGTTCGGACTTGACGCCCGCGACCCGCAATTCTGGCAGCAGGGCCTGAGCGTGATCGAGGGGCTGATCGTGGAGCTGGAGGGATTGGGCTGATCCGATGACCGGGCGCGGCTAGATGAACCTCGTCGGCAAGGGCTGCGGCATCGTGGCCGTCGTGGTCGCCATTGCCGCGATCTTCATTCCGGTCTCGGGCATCGTGGTCTCGCTCGGTGCGGCCATGCTTGCCGTGGTCGCCGGGCTTTGCGGGCAATACGGCTATGCGGCTGGCACGTCGGCCGTCGTCGGCATCAACTCATTCCTCCTGAGTCCCGTGATCTGGATGACGGTGATGTGGCCGGGGCAGATCTGGATCGCGTTCTACGTGCTGTGCATGGTCGGCGCGCCGCTCGCCGCGGCGGCCGTCCACGGGAGATTTATCGCACGATAGCGTCTGGAACCCGGCAATCGTTCAACACTTGTTATACGTGCGCGCATCTATTATGTTATACAGTCGTATAACGTAATGAGGTTTCCAATGAAGGTGGAGATCAAGAAAATCGGAAATTCCGACGGCATGATCCTGCCCCGCGAGGTCATGCAGCGCTTCGACATCAAGCGCGGACAGCAGTTTCACGTCACCGAGATCGCTGGGGGCGGGCTTCAGTTGCTGCCCTATGACCCCGATTTCGAAAGGACGCTGGAAGCCGCCGACGAGATCATGGACGAATATCGCGACACATGCGCCACGCTCGCAAAGTAGCGTGTCCATCCATGACCACACAAAAAGAGCCGGCCTGGATCACGTATGATCAGGCCGTTGCCATGCACAGCCGTCAATTGCGCCGGTTCGGTGGAGCATCGGGCCTGCGCGACGATGGCCTGCTGCGCTCGGCGCTCGAACGTCCGGTCAACAAGTGGCAATATGAACAGGCGGAATTGCCGGAACTCGCGGCGGCATATGCTTTTGGGCTCGCCAAGAATCCCGCCTTCGTCGACGGCAACAAACGCATCGCATTCCTCTCCATGATGACGTTTCTCCGCAAGAACGCGGTGCGGTTTGCCCCGGCATCCGCTCATGCCACGTCCATCATCCTCGCCCTTGCGGCGGGCGAGGTCAGCGAGGAAAGTCTCACCCGCTGGATCAACGACAACTGGCCGAAGGCCTGATGAATCGGGTTCCTAAACTCGCATTCGGCGTCAGCGGCATTATCTCACCCCGATGAGCAGAACATCGTCCCGGCCATGACCGATCGCGAAGCCAATCGATTCTCCGCCCGAGCCGCCCGATATGCACGGGTTGGCGCCAATGTCGGCGGCGTCGCGGCGCGGATGGCCGGCGCGCGGCTGTTCGGCCTGGGTCTCGACCGCGGCAAGAACGCCTCGGAGCTTGCGATCGCGCTCGGCGGGCTCAAGGGGCCGATCATGAAGGTGGCCCAGCTCATGGCCACCGTCCCGGACCTGCTGCCGCCGGAATATACCGAGGAACTGGCCAAGCTCCAGAGCGACGCTCCGCCGATGGGCTGGGCCTTCGTCAAGCGGCGCATGATGGCCGAACTTGGTGCGGACTGGCAGGCGAGGTTCAAGAGCTTCGAGCACCAGCCGGCCGCCGCCGCTTCGCTGGGACAGGTGCATCGCGCCCAGGCACTCGACGGCTCGGCGCTCGCCTGCAAGCTCCAGTACGCCGACATGCAGTCCGCGGTCGAGGCGGATCTCAGCCAGCTCGAGATTCTGTTCGCGATCCATCGCCGCATGGATCCCGTCATCGACACGACGGAAATCGCCAAGGAGATCGGTGAGCGGGTCCGCGAAGAGCTCGACTACCGGCGGGAGGCCAAGCACGCCGCGCTCTACCGCGAGGTGCTGGAGGGGATCGGGAGCGTGCGGGTGCCTCAGGTGTGGCCCGACTTGTCCACCGGCCGCCTGCTCACGCTGGATTGGCTGGAAGGCGGCAAGCTGCTTGAGCACAAGGATGCCGCGCTCGATGTCCGCAACCGCCTCGCCACCGCGATGTTCACCGCATGGTGGTTTCCGTTCAGCCGGTTCGGCATCATCCATGGCGATCCGCATCTCGGCAACTACACGGTATTTTCGGAGAAGGGCGAGCCGGGCGGCATTAACCTGCTGGACTATGGCTGCATCCGCGTCTTTCCACCGAAATTCGTTGGCGGCGTGGTCGATCTCTACAACGGTCTGCGCACCGGCGACGACAGCCTGATCGTCCACGCCTACGAGACCTGGGGGTTCCAACGGATGAGCAGCGCGCTGATCGACACGCTCAACATCTGGGCGCGCTTCATCTATGGTCCGCTGCTCGACGACCGCGTGCGCACCATCGCCGACGGGGTGAAGCCCTCCGAATATGGCCGGCGGCAGGCGTTCCAGGTCCATCAGGCGCTGAAGAAAAAGGGACCGGTGACTGTACCGCGCGAGTTCGTGTTCATGGACCGCGCCGCAATCGGCCTGGGCAGCGTGTTTCTGCACCTGCGCGCAGAGCTCAATTTCCACCGCCTGTTCAACGAGGCGATCGAGAAATTCTCCGTCGCGCGCGTCGCCAAGCGCCAGCAGCAGGCGCTTGCCGGGGTCGGCTTGTCGCCGACAGCGGAGCCATCGTAGCGGCCGCGTCGTTGCAGGCGCGTCCCGCCGTTGCCGGGACCGCGCAATTGCGTTAATCCCGAGCCGGAACCGCTTCAGGCTGGAGATCAAGATGGCCGACCATCACGAGGTCGAATACGCGACCGCCGACGGCAACGATTATGCCGAGCATGAAGGCACCTACAACTTCTTTATCAAGCTGGTGAAGTGGCATATTATCGGTCTTGTCATTCTTCTCGCCTTGATGGCCTACTTCCTCGTCTGACCCTGGACAACGTCCACCGTGCCGAGCCCACGCTCAACGGCCGGGCCGCCGTGTTCGGAGAGCGCATGAAGATCGCCATCCCCGCTGAAAGCGAATCCGGCGAGCCGCGCGTCGCCGCGACGCCGGAAACAGTCAAGAAGCTCAAGGCGCTCGGCGCCGAAGTCCTGGTGGCCCCCGGCGCGGGGATCAAATCCGGCATCCTCGACGCCGATTACACCGAGGCCGGCGCATCGATCGACGTTGCGGCGGTGGCGGATGCCGACGTGGTTCTCAAGGTGCGGCGTCCCACAGATGCCGAGCTTGCGACCTACAAGCGGGCCGCGCTGGTCATCGCCATCATGGATCCGTTCGGCCATCAGGCTGCGCTCGACGCCATGGCCCAGGCCGGCGTGACTGCATTTGCCATGGAACTGATGCCGCGCATCACGCGCGCGCAGAGCATGGACGTCCTGTCGTCCCAGGCGAACCTCGCCGGCTACCGCGCCGTGATCGACGCCGCCGCCGAATACGGCCGCGCGCTGCCGATGATGATGACCGCAGCCGGCACGGTGCCGGCCGCCAAGGTTTTCGTGATGGGGGTCGGCGTCGCCGGCCTCCAGGCGATCGCGACCGCGCGCCGGCTCGGCGCCGTCGTCACCGCCACCGACGTGCGGCCTGCCGCCAAGGAGCAGGTCGCGAGTCTCGGCGCCAAATTCGTCGCCGTCGAAGATGACGAATTCAAGCAGGCCGAGACAAAGGCCGGCTACGCCAAGGAAATGTCCAAGGACTACCAGGCGAAGCAGGCGGCGCTGGTTTCCGAGCACATCAAGAAACAGGACATCGTCATCACCACGGCGTTGATTCCGGGCCGGCCGGCGCCGCGCCTGATCACGGCGCAGATGGTTGCGTCGATGAAGCCGGGCTCCGTACTGGTCGATCTCGCGGTGGAGCGCGGCGGCAACGTCGAAGGCGCCAAGGCCGGCGAGACGGTCGAGGCCGGCGGCGTCAAGATCGTCGGCTACAGCAGCGCCATGCGGCTCCCGGCGACGGCATCCGCTCTGTATGCCAAGAACCTCCTGACCTTCCTCGAAACCATGATCGACAAGAGCACCAAGGCGCTCGCGGTCAACTGGGAGGACGAGATCGTGAAGGGTACGCTGCTGACGCGCGACGGCGCGGTGGTGCACCCGAGCTTCAAGCCGAAAGTTGCCGAGACTGCCGCTGCGCCGCTGGCGGCGAGCTGAGCGAGGTCCTTAGACATGGCGATGACGTCCCAGGAGGCCGCCGCTGCGGCCCAGTCGGCGGCGCAGAGCGCTACCCAGGCTGCCGCGACCGCGCAGGCTCAGGCGGATACCGCGCGGCAGGCCGCCGACCAGGCGCATCAATATGCCGACCTCGCGAGCGCCGCTGCGAGCGCCGTCACCCACGGCGCGATCGACCCCTTCGTGTTCCAGCTTTCGATCTTCTTGCTGGCGGTGTTCGTCGGCTATTACGTGGTGTGGTCGGTGACGCCCGCGCTGCATACGCCGCTGATGTCCGTCACCAACGCCATCTCCTCCGTGATTGTGGTCGGCGCCTTACTCGCCGTCGGCGTTCCGCTGGTCGGCGGAGATTCGGGCCCAGGGATCGCGCGCTTTTTTGGGTTCATCGCGCTGGTGTTCGCATCGGTGAACATCTTCGGCGGCTTCCTGGTGACCCAGCGCATGCTCGGCATGTATCAGAAGAAACAGAAGTGAGGCGGCGACGATGAGCCCCAACACGGCCGCTGTCCTCTATCTGGTCGCCGGCGTCCTCTTCATCCTCGCGCTGCGCGGGCTGTCGAACCCCGAGACCAGCCGGCAGGGCAACCTGTTCGGCATGATCGGCATGGGCATCGCCGTGCTGACGACGCTGGCGTCACATCCGCCGGCGGGCTTCTTCGGCTGGATCCTCGTCATCGCCGGCATCGCAATCGGCGGCGGCATCGGCGCGGTCATCGCCCGCAAGGTGCCGATGACCTCGATGCCGGAACTCGTCGCAGCATTCCACTCGCTGGTCGGCATGGCGGCGGTGCTGGTTGCGGCGGGCGCCTTCTATGCGCCGGCCGCGTTCGGGATCGGCACGCATGGCGCGATCCATGGTGCAAGCTTGTTCGAGATGTCGCTCGGCGTCGCGATCGGCGCCATCACCTTCACCGGCTCGATCATCGCATTCCTGAAGCTCTCCGGCCGGATGAGCGGCGCGCCAATCATGCTGCCGTTCCGCCACTTCATCAACATCGGCCTGGCGGTGCTGCTGGTCGTCTTCATCTACGGCTTCGTGGTGACGCAGAGCGCGTTCGATTTCTGGATCATCGTCCTGTTGTCGCTCGCGCTTGGCGGCCTGATCATCGTGCCGATCGGCGGCGCCGACATGCCGGTCGTGATCTCGATGCTTAACTCGTATTCGGGCTGGGCAGCGGCGGGCATCGGCTTCACGCTCGGCAACACCGCGCTCATCATCACAGGGGCGCTGGTCGGCTCATCGGGCGCGATCCTGTCCTACATCATGTGCAAGGGGATGAACCGGTCCTTCATCTCAGTGATCCTGGGCGGCTTCGGTGGCGAGGTTGCGGGACCGGCAGGGGACGGCGTCGAGCAGCGACCGGTCAAGCAAGGCTCGGCGGAAGACGCGGCGTTCCTGCTCAAAAATGCCTCGAAGGTCATCATCGTGCCGGGCTATGGCATGGCCGTGGCGCAGGCGCAGCACGCGCTTCGCGAGATGGGCGACAAGCTCAAGGCCGAGGGCGTGGAAGTGAAATACGCCATCCATCCGGTCGCGGGCCGCATGCCCGGCCACATGAACGTGCTGCTCGCCGAGGCCAACGTGCCTTACGACGAGGTTTTCGAGCTCGACGACATCAACTCGGAGTTCGCTCAGGCCGACGTCGCCTACGTCATCGGCGCCAACGACGTCACCAACCCGGCCGCCGAGGACGACAAGTCCTCGCCGATCTATGGCATGCCGGTGCTGCAGGTGTGGAAGGCCGGCACCGTGATGTTCAACAAGCGCTCGCTCGCCTCGGGCTATGCCGGCATCGACAACCCGCTGTTCTACCGCGACAACACGATGATGCTGCTCGGCGATGCCAAGAAGATGACCGAGAACATCGTCAAGGTGCTGTAACGGCTCGACGAACTCGCGACCCTCACCCTGAGGAGCCCGCGCAGCGGGCATCTCGAAGGGCGAGGGCCCGGCCCTTTCATCCCTTCGAGACGCGTCCTTCGGACGCTCTTCAGAATGAGGCGGAAAGTGCTGCTATCTCAGCTCTCCAGCCCCGTCGGCACCGGCTTGTTCTCGCTCTCCAGCTTCATGCCCGAGGCCAGCGCCATCGTCTCCAGCAGCGCGGCGAAATCCTTCTGCAGATATTCGTCCGGGTTCTTCTGCAAAGTCGCTGCGCCGAAATGAGTCTGCAGCACCTCGCGCGTCGCCGCCGTCACCGGCATAGGCACGTCGTATTCGCGGCCGAGTTCAAGCCCGAGGTCGAGGTCCTTGCGCAGCAGCTCCGGCGTGAAGGTCGTGGTCCAGTCGAGGTTGACGAGCGCCGGCGACTTGTAACGCGTGAACATTGAGCCCATCACGCCGTTGTTCATGAACTTCAGGAAGGCCTCCCGTGGCACGCCCATCTTGTTGGCGAGCAGCGTGATCTCGATGAGGTTCTCGATGACGACGCCGAGCATGACGTTGTGCGCGATCTTGCAAACCCGCGCGAGTTCGCCCTCGCCGACGTAGGACACGCCGCTCGGCGCGAACACCTCGACCAGCGCCTCCACCTTGCGAAACGCGGCTTCTGGTCCCGAGGCCACCGCCGACAGCTTGCCGGCCTTGATGACCTTGGCGTTGCCGCTGACCGGGCAGGCGACGAAGTCGGAGCCAAGCTGTTTGAGCTTGTCGCGGATGACGGCGGATTCGTCGACCGAGATAGTCGAGCAGTCGACCATGATCGGCGGTACCCTGCCGCCATGGCCGGTCACGCTGTTCTTTCCGAAATAGACCTGTTCGAGATCCTTGCCCGTGGAGACGATGGAGAAGACGACGTCACAGTCCTTCAGCTCCATCAGGTTGTCGGCGATCTTGCCGCCCTTTTCGGCAAGCGGCTCGGCCTTGGCGCGCGTCCGGTTCCAGATCGTGACGTCGTGGCCGGCCTTGAGCAGCCGTTCCGCCATGGGATAGCCCATGCGGCCCATGCCGATCCAACCGATGCGTTGCGTATTGTTCGCCATCGAAAACTCCTTGGGTGACGCGCTTTTGCGGCTCTCCTAGCACAGGATGGCGGCCCTGCCAGCGCATTCCGTGACCGGGGACATTTCGCTCTCCGCCGCGTTGTACTATCTCTGCCGATGCTACTCGCCTGCCGGACATCGCCGCTCATGACATCGCCCGCTGCCCATGCCCGCCGCAAGCCGCAATTCGAGCTGCCGCCCGGCTCGTGCGACGCTCATTGCCACGTGTTCGGGCCGGCGGCGAGATTCCTTTACGCGCCGAATCGCCGCTACACCCCGGAGGACGCACCCAAAGAGGCCCTCGCGGCGCTGCATGCCCACCTCGGCGTGGGCCGCGCCGTGATCGTGCAGGCGAGCTGCCACGGCAACGACAACCGCGCGATGCTCGATGCCATCGCATCCGATCCAGCGCGATACCGGGGAGTCGCCATTGTCGACGACGGTTTTGGGGACAAAGACTATGATGCGTTGCATGATGGCGGCGTTCGCGGGGTGCGCTTCAATTTCGTCAAGCATCTCGGCGGTACGCCGGACATGGACGTCTTTGCCCGCGTCCTCGACCGCGTGAAGGGGCGCGGCTGGCATGTCGTGCTGCACATCGACGCGCCGAGCATCATTCCATTGTCGGAAATGATGCACGGCCTGCCGCTGCCGTTCGTCGTCGACCATATGGGCCGCGTGCCGGCCAACGACGGCGTCGACCAGCCGCCACTGCGCGCGCTGCTAGAACTTGCGAAGCTCGACAATTGCTGGATCAAAGTCTGCGGCTCGGAGCGCATCGACATGCCGCCCTACGACAAGGCGGTGCCGATCGCGCACACCATCGCCAACGCGGCGCCGGACCGCGTGCTGTGGGGTACCGATTTCCCCCATCCCAACCCGACCCACGAGGCGGACGAGGCCGACCTCGTCGATCTCGTGCCGCAGTTCGCACCGTCGCCATCGCTGCAGCAGCGGCTGCTGGTCGACAACCCCACGCGACTGTATGGATTTGATGCTCGCTGACGCGCGGCCCCCGAAGGTCGACGCGGATCACAAAGCTCAGGGAGGGATTATGAGAAAAATGCTTTGCCTCGCGCTGGTGTCGGCAGCGCTGGCGGCCAACGGGGCATCGCCCGCCCTGGCGCAATCGAACTATCCCAACCGGCCGGTGCGCATCATCCTGCCGTTCGGGGCCGGCGGCGTCGCCGACATCACTGCGCGCATCGTCGCCGACAAGCTCGGCGAAAAGCTCGGACAGCGTTTCGTCATCGAGAATCAGCCGGGCGCCGGCGGCATCGCGGCGGCGCGCTCCGTCACCTCCGCGACGCCCGACGGCTACACGCTCGGCATGCTGACCAACGGCACCGCGATCAGCGTGCCGTTGTTCAAGAGCCTGCCGTTCGATCCGGTCAAGGATTTCGCGCCGATCTCCAGCCTCGGCTATTTCGATTTCATCATGGCGACCAATGCGGGCTCGCCCTACAAGACGCTGGCCGATGTGCTCAAGGCCGCGCGGGACAATCCCGGCAAGTTGAACCTCGGCACCATCAATGTCGGTTCGAGCCAGAACCTCTCCGCCGAGTTGTTCAAGTCCTCGGCCAAGGTGGACCTTGCGATCATCCCCTATCGCGGCTCGCCCGAGGTGATCGTGTCGCTGCTGCGCGACGACGTGAACGTGATGATCGACAACTACGCGGCGATGAAGGCCACGCTTGGCGACGGCAAGATCCGCGCTCTCGCCGCCACCGGCAACAAGCGCTCGCAATACCTGCCCGACGTTCCCACGGTGGAGGAGGCCGGCGTTCCCGGCTACGAAGTGCTGTCCTGGAACGCCTTATTCGCGCCGGCCAAGACCCCGCCGGAGATCGTCGCTACGCTCAACAAGGCGCTGCAGGACATTCTGGCGACGGACGACGTGAAGAAACGGCTCCTGGAACTCGGCATTGAGGCCAAGGCCAGCACGCCCGAGGAACTGACGGCACGCCTCAAGGGCGACATCGAGAAATGGTCGGCGGTGATCGATCGCGCCGGAATCGCGAAGCAGTAAATGGAGGGCGCGCGCTCAAGCCGCCTTCGATGCGGTGAAGCGCACGTGATCCGGAATTGGCAGCGGCGCGTTGGCGCTGTCGAGAAACTCGATGGTGTTGAAGATCATCTCGCTGTCGCCGAGGTTCTCCAGGTCATGGACCTTGAACTCGCCCGACCCGTAGGTTTCATGCCGCGTCTCGCCCGGCACGTAGGAATACTCCACCGTCGTGCCGTCCATCAGGTGCTGCCGGCCGCGGCCGCCGTTCACCGAGGTCCAGAAATAGTCGAGCACGTGTCGATGAAACCCGATGCGCTCGCCCGGCGCGAGATGAATGATCCACACGCGCACGCGCTCATTCTCCGACAGGAGCGTCGAGCCGACGCAGCCGTTCGGCGATTGCGCTTCGCGATCGAACTCCCCCTTGAGCTCGGCCGTCCAGGCTGCGCGGTCGGCGTGCAGCGCGGTCTTGTCGAGCATTGTCAGGGCCATGGCATCTCTCCTGAAATTCTTGGCACATTATAGCGCGAATCGCGGCCGACAAGGAACAGCATGGCGACCTCGCGTAAATCCGGCTCGCGCCGCGCGATCGTGATCGGTGGCTCAATGAGCGGCCTTTTCGCGGCCCTGCTGCTGCGGCAGGCGGGCTGGGACGCCGACGTCTACGAGCGCGTGGACAGCGAACTGGCCGGTCGCGGCGCGGGAATCGTCGCGCAGCCTGAGATGATCGAAATCCTTCGCTCGCTCGGGTTGAACACCAGCGACCTCGGCGTGCAGGTCGCGACGCGGAAGATCCTCGACCGCGACGGCCATGTCGCGAGCCGGCGCGCCTGTCCGCAGATCATGACCGCATGGGAGCGTGTCTACCGCATCCTGCGCGACGCCTTCCCGATGGAGCACTACCACCGCGGCAAGGGACTGAAGGCTTTCGAGCAGGACGCGGACACGGTCACGGCGCACTTCACCGACGGCAGCAGGGCGGAAGGCGAGATGCTGATCGGCGCGGACGGGCTACGGTCCACGGTGCGGCAGCAATGCCTCCCCGATCTCCCTCACCTCTACGCGGGCTATGTGGCGTGGCGTTCGATGATTGCCGAGAGCGCTATGTCGCCCGCGACGCATCGCATTTTGAACTTCGAGGACATGACCTTTTGCTTGCCGCCCGGCGAGCAGTTCCTCGGCTATCCGGTGGCGGGGCCCGGCAACGACTTGCATCCCGGGCATCGCCGCTACAACGTGATCTGGTACCGGCCGGCGGAAGAACATACCGAGCTGCAACGGATGCTCACCGACGAGCGCGGCGTCACCCATGCGATCTCGATTCCGCCGACGCTGATACCGCGCGCCGCGATTGCCGATATGCGCGCCGCGGCCGAGCGGTTGCTCGCGCCGGTGATGAAGGAGGTCGCCCGGCTGATGGACGAGCCGCTGCTGCAGCCGATCTACGACCTGGAATCCTCGCGCATGGCGTTCGGCCGCGTCGCGGTGATCGGCGATGCCGCGTTTGTGGCGCGTCCCCATGTCGGCGCCGGCGTCTCCAAGGCGGCCGGCGATGCCGTCGCAATCATGCAGGGGCTCGCGGCCTGCGGCGACGTCGCTCCGGCTCTGCGGCAATTCGAGCACGAGCGTCTTCCCGTCGGGCACCGCATCATCGAGCGGGCGCGCCATCTCGGCGCTTTCCTGCAGGCGACGCACGCGACGGAAGAGGAGCGCATGCGCTCCCGGCAACACAGCGTTCCGGAAGCCGTGCTCGCGGAGACCGCCCTGACGGATTTCCTGTACGCTTGAGCTGGTCGTCTCGAACGCCTGTCTCGGCCTCATCATGAAGACCGCGAAGCGCGTCTCGAACCACGGCCGTTGCTTGTGGCTACAGCCCCAGCAGCTTCTTGGCGTTGCCGCCGACGATCGCGGCGACGCGTCGCGTCGTCGAAGCTCTCGACCGACATGACATGGCCGATCGGATCGTAGTCCGCCATGTCGAACGGATAATCCGTTCCGATGATGATGTGATCGGCGCCGAACGCCTTGACGAGGTATTCGAGCTGGTGCGGCGTGAACACCACCGTGTCGAAATAGACCTTCTTGAGATACTACGTCGGCGGGCTTCGGCAGATCGGCGTGGCAGTCCGAGCGCGCACCCCAGGCGTGATCGATGCGGCCGGAATACGCCGCCAGATAGCCGCCGCCATGCACGGCGAGAATCTTCAGGTTCGGGATGGCGCTCCAGCACGCCGTCGAAGATCAGGTAGTGCAGCGCCAGCGTTGGTCTCGAACGGATTGCCGATCACGTTGTTGAAGTAGAAACGCGACAGCCGCTCGCCCTCGGTGAAGCCGTTGGGATGGATCACCACCAGGGCGCCGAGTTCCTCCGCCTTCTTCCAGAACGGCGCGAAGGCGGGGTCGGACAGCTCCTTGCCGTCGACATTGGTCAGGACCTGCACGCCCTTGAAGCCGAGCGTCTTCATGCCGCGCTCAAGCTCGTTCGCGGCCTCGGCACCGTCCTGCAGCGGCACCGTGCCGAGCGCGACGAAGCGGTCCGGCTTGCGCGCCGTCCATTCGGCGAGACCGTCATTGACCATGCGGATCGCCGGCACGGCGATTCGATCGGCACGGTGAAATAGCACTGCGGCGGCGGCGGCATGACGAGCTGCATGTCGAGGCCCATGGCGTCGAGCACGGCGAGCCGCTCGTCGCGCTTCGGTGATCTTGCGATGTCGAGGTCGGCATCCTGCTTGGCGTTGACCGCCTTCGTCTCCTCGGACGAGAAATTCGCGAGCGGGATCGTCGCCGGGTCGAGATGGGGCTTCACGAAGGCGGCAGCCTGCGGGATCGCGACGTGGGAATGGATGTCGAGCGTGAGGCTCTTCGGCCGCGTCTCGCGGCCGGGCTTGCCGTGGCGGCGCGCAGCGGTTGGTTCGTACTTGTTCCAGACGTTCGCCATCGACTGAGCCTCTTGCTTGATTTTGTTGAACTAGAACACGCCGAGATGCTGGGAGATCACGGCGTCGTTGTTGCGCACCTGGTCGACAACATCCTCCACGACCACCCGGCCGGTATTGATGATGACGATGTCGTCGGCAAGGTCGAACGTGAGCTTGGTGTTCTGCTCGACCAGGATGATCGAGAGGCCCTCTGCCTTGAGCTGCGCGATGGTGCGGCCGACCTCGTGCACGATCTGCGGCGCAAGGCCTTCCGACGGCTCGTCCATCAGGAGCACACGCGGGTTGCCCATCAGCGCGCGCCCGATGGCGAGCATCTGCTGCTCGCCGCCGGACAGCAGGCCGGCCATCTGGCCATGCCGCTCGTGCAGGCGCGGGAACAAGCCGAAAACACGGTCGAGCGACCATGCCGCGCCGTCATGCTTCATGCGCTGCTGCGCCACAACAAGGTTCTCGCGCACGCTGAGCGAACGAAAGATGCGCCGGCCCTGCGGCACGAGGCAGATGCCGCGCCGCGCGATCGTCTCCGGGGCGAGCCGCGCGACCGGTTCGCCGAACAGCCGGATCGCGCCCCGCCGCGGCTTCAGGAATCCCATGATCGTGCTCATGGACGTGGTCTTGCCGGCGCCATTGCGCCCGAGCAGCCCAAGCAGACGCCCCTGGCGCAGCGTGAAACCGACGCCGTGCAGCACATGGCTGTCGCCGTAATAGGTATCGATACCATCCACTTCCAACGCATCAATGGCCAAGGTAGACCTCCTTGGTGCGCGGATCGGCCACCACCTCGGCGCGGGTGCCCTCGACGATCACCTGCCCATAGTGCAGCACGGTGATCTGCTCGGCGAAAGCGAGCGCAGTATCCATATCGTGCTCGATCATCACGATGGTGACGTTCTCGGGAATCTGGTCGAGCAGCACGCGTGACCGAATGCCGCTCGCCTTGCGATAGGCCGGCCAGCGGCTCATCGAGCAGCAGCACCTTGGGCTGCTGCGCCAGCGCCATCGCGAGCTCCAGGCGCCGCCGCTCGCCATAGGACGTCTGCGCGACGATGCGGTTGGCGCTGTCGGCGAGCCCGACACGCGCCAGCGCCTCGTGCGCCGCATCATACAATGCACGGCGGCGTGCCAGCATGGTCCACGGATTCCAGCGCACGGGATCGAGCCCGAGCAGCGCGAGCACGACATTGTGGACGAGCGTGTTCTTCGGAAACAGCGTCAGGATCTGATAGGTGCGCGCAAGGCCCAGCTCCACACGCTTCTGCGTCGGAAGCTTCAATAGCTCGGTGCCGAACAGCTTCACGGAGCCGGAATCCGGGCGCAAGTCGCCGGTGATTTGATTGAACAGCGTGGTCTTGCCGGCGCCGTTGGGTCCGATGATGAGGCGCCGTTCGCCCGGCATCACCGTGATCGACACGTTCTGCGTTGCCGGCAGGCCGCCGAAGCGCTTGTTCAATCCCGTGATCTGCAGCGCGGGCTCGGTCATGGGCGACCGCCCGAATCGGCTTCGGCGGAAGGCGTCTCGGCCTCCGCGACGGCGACGGGCTTCGGACGATCGCGCTTCTGGAGGCGCACCCAAAGCTGGCGGAAGCCAGGCACGATGCCGAGCGGCATGAAGACGACCACGATCACGAAGATCGCGCCAAGGAGCGAGTTCCAGCGGTCGACATAGGTGGAAACGACGTTCTTCACGAGCGTGATGATGACCGCGCCGACGATCGGGCCGGTAAGCGTCGCTCGCCCCGCCGAGGATCGCCATCAGCAGGACCTCGGCCGACTGCTGCAGCGAGATCGCGTGCGGCGCTGATGAAAAGGTTGTAGTAGACGTAGAGGAGGCCCGCGATCGAGCCCCAGAACCCGGACATGCACAAAGGCGAACCAGCGGATCAGCCACACATTGTGCCCGAGCATCCGCATGCGGCGCGGCTGGTCGCGCGTGCCCTGCCAGGCTGCGCCGAACGGCGAGCGCGTGAGGCGCCAGATGCAGAACAGGGCGACGGCGAAGACGATCAGGGTGAAATAATAGAATTGCGGCGCGCTCGTGATGTCGACGCCGAACGGCATCGGCCGAGCCGGGTAGCGGATGCCATTGTCGCCGCCGGTGATGTCATTGGCGCGATAGGCAAGCCCCACACGATCTGGCCCAGTGCGAGCGTAATCATCAGGAAACCAAGCCCCGAGGCGCGCAACGCCAGCACACCGAAGAGTGCGGCCGCGGCGGTCGAGACGACGACGGCGATGACAGCGGTGGAAAGCTGACCGTATCCGGCACCGGCCACGATCACGCAGGTATAGGCGGCGAGCCGAGATAGGCGGCATGGCCGAGCGAGATCATCCCGCCATAGCCGATCAGAATGTTCAGGCTGACGCGCGAGCAACGCGTAGATCAGGATCTGGCTCGCCATGTTGATATAGAATTCGTTGGTGATCGCAAACGGCACGGCGATCAGCAGCAATGCGGCGATGCCAAGGACCAAGACGGATCGGCTCATACCTGCGCCCGCCCGAACAGGCCCTGCGGCATGAAGACCAGCACCAGCAGCATCGGCAGGAACAGGATGAAGTAGGCGAATCCGGAAACAGCGCGATGCCGAAATTATAGAGGAAGCCGACGACGAAGCTGCCGACGAAAGCGCCGAGCAGGCTTCCGGTGCCGCCGAGGATGACGACGATCAGCGCGAGCGGCAGCATGTCGTTGTCGAGGCCCGGATAGGCGTTGAGCATCGGGGCGCCGAGGGTGCCGCCGAGCACCGGCGAGCATCGCGCCCAACAGGAACACGACGGTGAACAGGAGCGAGGCCGGGATGCCGACGCCCCGCGCCATCTCCATGTCGTCGACGCCGGCGCGGATCATGGCGCCAAGCCGCGTGCGCTCCATCAGGAGGTAGAGCGCGAACGCCGCGGCGAGCGCGATACCGAGCACGACGAGACGATAGGTCGGGAAGGCAAAGCCCAACAGCAGCAGCGGCGGCCGCAGCGACGGCGGCGCCGGGACGGTGACCGGATCGCCGGTCCAGACCAGCAGGCAGATATCCGCGATGATGAAGGATATGCCGAGGGTGACCAGGACCTGGCCCTGCTCGTTGCCCGCGAGATTGCGGATCAGCAACCGCTCCATGATGATTCCGATCGCGCCGACAGCGAGGCCGGCCGCCAGTGCCGCTATCCAGAAATTGGCGCCGAAGTTCACGAATGTCGCACCGAAATAGGCGCCCAGCATGAAGAAGCCGCCATGCGCCAGGTTCGGAATGCGCATGAGCCCGAAGATGAGCGAGAAGCCCGATGACAACAAAAACAACAAGCCGCCGAAAGCCACGCTGTTCAGCGTCTGGATGATCCAGAATTGCATGTGCTATTCGCTGCCCGCGCGCCGCAGCGTGGCGAGCTCTGCTTGTCCCCCTCGGGCAGGGAGAAGCGAACGCATCACCCAGCCGGCCATCGGCACGCCTATTCCAGATTCTTCGACGGGGGAAAGTCGCGCGAATAGACCGGGTTCTTGAGGAACTCGTCCTTGTTGTAGGTCCAAAACTGACTCACGTTCGGGATAGGTCTTCACCACCGTATTGACGTAGCGGCCGTCCTTCTTCTCGACCTTGCGGATGAAGATGTTGCCGACGACGTTGCCGAATTCGTCGAAGCTGTACCGGGCCGCGGATCGTGTCCGGCACCTTTGCTTCCCTGAGCGCCTTCATGAAGGCGTCCTTATCCTCGACCTTGCCATCGATCGTTTTGAGGGCGTGCTCGAGCACCTCGGCGCTGAGATAAGTCTCCGCCGCGTAGACGCCGGGATCCACCTTGTAGTCGCGGCGGATCGCCTCCGACGAACCTCTTGTTGATCGGGTTGTCGAGCTCGGCCGAATACCAGCAGCCGGAATAGCAACCGACGCCTTCCTCGCCCATCTGCTGCAGCACCGATTCATCGATCGGCGTGAAGCCGCCGGTGATCGTGAACTTGCCCTTTAGCCCATACTCCGCAAGCTGGCGGACCAGCTTAAGGCCGTTCGAGCCGGCGTGGCCGGTATAGAGGCAGTCGGCGGATCTTGAACTGCGCGATATAGGTGCCGTAATCCGGCGCGTTGAGCGGCGTGAAGATCTTCTGCACCACCTTGCCGCCGGCATCCTCGAACACGCGCTGGAAGCCCGGCGACATTCTCGTGGCCGAAGGCGAAGTCGTCGGCGATCGCGATGGCACGCTTGAGCTTCAGTTCCTTGCCCGCGTAGTCACCCATCGGATGGCTCGGCTGCGCCGACGTGCAGCTCGCGCGCACCAACCAGGGGTTCGGCTTGCGCTGGGTCATGTCCTCGGCGCCAGCCACCGTCAGGATCGGCGTCTTGGAGGATTGGACGTAGTCGTCGATCGCGAGCGCCTCGAACGCCGCGAGCGGGCCGATCAGGCAATGCACGTCGAAGCGCTCGACCAGTTCCTGGGTCTTGGTGCGCGCCTGCGCCGGATTGCCGCCGGTGTCAGCCGTCTGCAGCTCGACCGGCCGCCCGGCCAGCATGTTCTTGCGCTCCTTGAAGAAGACATTGATGCCCTGCTCCATCTGCAGGCCACCGGAGGCAAGCGCGCCGGATTTCACCGTGAGGAAGCCGACGCGGATCGGCGCGGGCTGCGCCTGCACCGCAGGCATGCTCAGCGCCTGCGTCGCCGCGCCCGTGGCCAACGCACCTTTCAACACGGTCCGGCGTGTGATGGTCATGAACCCCTCCCTGGTCGCTTTGCTTTGTTGTCGCGAGACGATGGTTCAAGTTCGCGCGCAAGGCAACGGGGTTGCGACGATGCGGCTGACCGAATTTTCATCGCCGCGAGCAGGACGGCGCCGGCCGCCCTGCCCGTCGGCCGCAGCGCCCATCACTGCTCGATGTTCTTGTTCTCCGGCCAGCTGTCACGGTTGTACACCGGCTTCTTGAGGAACTCTTCCGCGTTGTAGGTCCAGAACTGGCTTACGTTCGGATAGGTCTTGATGACCGTATTGACAAGCTTGCCGCCCTTCTTCTCGACCTTGCGGATGTAGACGTTGCCGACGACGTTGCCGTACTGATCGAACTTCACGGGCCCGCGGCAGGTCTCTTCGACGTTGCCTTCGCGCAGGGCCTTCATCAGCGCCGTCCTTGTCCTCGATCTTGGCGTCGATCTTCTTGAGCGCGGCTTCCAGCACGGCGCCGTTCGTGTAGGTCGCAGCCGCGTAGAAGCCGGGATCGACCTTGTAGTCGCGGTTCATGCCCTCGACGAGCTTCTTGTTCGAGGTGTTGTCGAGCTGTGCGGAATACCAGCAGGTCGACAGCGCACCGATCGCTTCGTCGCCCATCTGCCTGAGCAGCGATTCATCGATCGCCGTCATGCCGCCGAGCAGAGGCGTCTGGCCGCCATATTCCTTGTACTGGCGCAGGAACTTCAGCCCATTGGAGCCGGCGAAGCCCATGAAGATCGCGTCGACGTCGCGCTTGAGCTGCGCGATGTAGGTGCCGTAGTCCGGCGCGTTGAGCGGCGGCCAGAGCTTCTGCACGACCTTGCCGCCCGCTTCCTCGAACACGCGCTGGAAGCCGGCATTGAGCTCGTAGCCATAGGCGATGTCGTCGGCGATCATCGCGATGCGCTTGTACTTGAGTTCCTTCGCCGCGTAGTCGCCCATCGCGTAGGAGCATTGCGCCGAGGTCGAGGTCGCGCGCACGAACCACGGATTGGCCTTGCGCTGCGTCATGTCCTCGGCGGCGGCAACGGAAAGCGTCGGAACCTGCCGGTCACGGATATAGTCGTCAACGGCGAGCGCCTCGGCGGTCGCGAGCGGCCCGATCAGGCACGAGATGTTGTCGCGCTCGACCAGCTCCTGCATCTTGCTGCGCGCCTGCGCCGGGGCGCCGCCGCTGTCACCCGTGAAGAGCTGCACCTGCCGGCCGGCGAGCACGTTGTTGCGCTCCTTGAGATAGAGGGTGAGGCCCTGCTCCATCTGGATGCCGCCGGAGGCGAGCGCGCCGGTCTTCACCGTCAGGAAGCCGATGCGCATCGGGCCGGCCTGCGCCATCACGCTCGGCGCCTTCAAAGCCGCCAAGCCAACGCCGGCTCCGACGAGCCCTTTGAGCACGGTCCTGCGCTTGATCGTCATTGATAGTCCTCCCACGAGAGATTGTTGCTTGGACGGCACGCTAGCCGAACTCGCGGCGGAAGGCGACAGGGGAAGTCCAACACTTTGAGCGCGGAGTCCGGCAAGTGCAACGTTGGCGGCGAACGAGCTCCGCGATCGGCAAGCCGCCGGCTTCAGCGGGCCTTCGCCTTTTTCGTTCGCTTCAGGCCCGCCATGTCTTCCAGCACCGCGCAGACCGCTGCCGTATCGTCCATGGCGTGGCCGGTGGACATCGCCGCCGCGTAAATCGGCAGCGTCGCGCTGAACAGCGGCGTCGGCACGCCAAGCATCGCGACATATTCCCCGATCACCGCCATGTCCTTCTGCCAGATCTTGATCTTCATAGTGGCGTCGTCGTAGCGGTTCTCGACCATCATAGGTGCCCGCAGCTCAAACACGCGAGAGTTGCCCGCGCCGGAGGTCACCATCTCGAAGATGACCTGAGGATCGAGGCCCGCCTTCATCCCCAGCACCATGGCCTCCGCGCTCGCCACGTTGTTGATCGCGACGAGGAGATTGGCGACGTATTTCATCCGGCTGCCGTTGCCGAAGGCGCCGAGGTCGTAAGTCTGGCGCGAGAAATCCGCGAACATCGGCCGCAGCGCGGCGATCGCCTTTTTGTCCCCGCTGGCATAGATCACCATGTCCTTGACCTTGGCCTGGGAGCCCGTGCCGCTGACCGGGCAATCGAGCATCACATGCCCGGCCGCGCGCAAGCTGCTGTTCCGCCGCTTCCTTGTCCTTGAGCGTGAAGGTGCTCGCCTCGACGATCACGCGGCGCTTGCTTCCGGCCGCGACGATGGCCTCGACGGTCGCCCTGAGGGCATCCGGATGAGGAAGGCTGGTGATGACGGTCGCCGCGGCCTTCGCCACCTCCGCCGGACCGACCGCGATTTCCACGCCGCACTTGGCCGCGGTGCGGCGCGCCTTGGCGTCGAGATCGTGGCCGATCACCTGCCAGCCTGCATCGGCAAGGTTGCGTGCGAACGCGCCGCCCATGATGCCGAGACCGATGATGCCGACAATGCCTTTGTCCTGAGCCATGCTGAAATCCCCGAATTCCGATCGCGAACGCTTAGCACATCTTTTTCGGCATGCGAGATGGCCCGTCCCGTATCGCGGGCCTGGGGCGTTGGCGCAGCAACCGGCCGCGTGCTAACCACGGCGCAACGCATGATAACGTGCTGGGCGAGATCGCGCCGATGGGAGGTTTGCGTTCATGAAAGTCGGCATCGCCGGCCTGGGTCGAATGGGCGCCGCGATCGGCGCGCGCCTCATCGAGGCCGGCCACGATCTCACGGTCTGGAACCGCTCGCCGGACGAAGGCGAAGCCGCTCGCCGATGCTGGCGCCAAGGTCGTGGCGACGCCGGCGCAGGTCGCGCGCGACGCCGAGACCATCATCACGATCCTGACCGATGCCACTGCGATCGACGCGGTCTATGGTGGCGCGTCGGGCCTTCTCGGCGGGTCGGACGTGGGCGGCAAGCTGTTCATCGACATGAGCACCGTGCAGCCGGCGACCGAGATCGCTCTGGCGGAGAAGGTGCGCGCCAGGGTGCCGCTTTCGTCGAATGCCCCGTCGGCGGCACGACGGGCCCGGCGCGCCAGGGCAAGCTGCATCGGGTTGATGGGCGCGGAGCCTGCCGATGCCGAGCGAGCGCGGCCGATCCTGGAGCAGCTTTGCCGCAGGCTCGAGCACTGTCGGACCGGTCGGCACCGGCGCCACCATGAAGCTCGCCATCAACCTGCCGCTCATGATCGCATGGGCGGCCTATGGCGAAGCTTTCGCGCTCGCCCGCGACGTCGGCATGGACCCTGCGCGGCTGCTCGACCTGTTCGCCGACACCTCGGGTGGCAACAACGCCGTCAGGGCCCGCGGGCCGGCCATCGCCGCCATGCTCAAGGGCCGAGATGGCGGCGCACCAACCTTCAACATCGACTCGGGCCGCAAGGACCTGCGCACCATGCTGGCGCAGGCCAAGGACGCCGGCGTCGAACTGCCGCTCATCGAGCGCACGCTCGCATCCTTCGACGAGGCCAGCCGCAATGGCTGGGGTGCTCGCGACAACTCCGCGATGCCTGTCTATTGGGCGACGCGAGGCCGGGGCTGAGGATACCGCTCGTCAACACGTCCGTTCAGGAGACGCCATGTCCGCCATCACCCTCGCGCAAGCCTCCACCGTCGTCGATGAGGCGCTCAAGAAAGGGCGCGAAACCAGTTGCCATCCGCTCACTGTCGCGGTGCTGGATCCGGGTGGCCACTTGGTCGCGTTCAAGCGCGAGGACCGTTCGGGAATCCTGCGGTTCGATATCGCGTTCGGCAAGGCCTGGGGGGCGCTCGGCATGGGCTTTGGCTCGCGCGAGCTTGCGGAGAGGGCGCAGAAAGTGCCTGGGTTTTTCGCGGCATTGAGCGTGGCGAGCCAGGGACGCCTCATCCCGGTGCCGGGGGGCGTCATCATCAAGGATGCGACCGGCGACATTGTCGGCTCCGTCGGCATTTCCGGCGACACCTCTGACAAGGACGAAGCCTGCGCGATCGCGGGTATCGAAGCTGCCGGGCTCGCGGCCCAGACCGGGGCGGCTTAAGGAATACGGAATGAAATTCTTCTCCTTCTGGCGGTCGCTGGCGTCCTACCGCGTCCGCATCGCGCTCAACCTCAAGGGCCTGTCCCCCGAGGTGATCGACATCGACCTCATGAAGGGGGAGCAGCGCAGGGACGCGTATCGTGCGGTGAACCCGCAGATGGTGCTCCCGGCGCTGATCGACAGCGACGGTCCCGTGCTGTTCCAATCACTCGCGATCATCGAGTATCTCGACGAGGTCCATCCGCATCCGCGCCTGCTGCCCGCCGAGCCGCGCGACCGGGCAAGAGCGCGGGCCTTGGCGATGATCGTCGCATGCGATTCCCATCCGCTCATCGTCCCGCGCGTGCGGGAGTTTCTGGAGCACGAGCTCAAGCTGGACGAAGCGCAACGCATGAAGTGGATCCACAACTGGATCGGCGCGGCGCTGACCGCCCTGGAAACGAACCTCTCCGGCAACAGCGCAACCGGACAATATTGCCAGGGCGACGCCGTCTCCATCGCCGATATCTGCCTCGTGAGCCAGGTTACGGGCGCGAATTTCTTCAAACATGATCTCGCCGCGTTCCCGACCGTGCGCCGGATCGCGGGGACCTGTATGCAGAATGAAGCCTTCGCGCGCGCCCATCCGCTCGAGCAGCCCGGCGCGCCGGCGAGCGTTTGACGATCCTCTCAACCGACGGAAGACCTCGATGAAATCTTGGTTTCTTCACGATGCCTATCCACCCGATCGACAAGGACTGGAGGAAGTCCCTGCGCGAAGATCGCGAGGCCTTCCTGCTCGCTGACGAGCTCGGTTTCACCGAAGGCTATGTCGGCGAGCACGCGACCGACCAGGCCGAGAACATCACCTCATGCGTGATGTTCATTTCCAGCCTGATCGACGCGACCAAGACGATGAAGCTCGGCACAGGTACCGTGAACATGCCGAACAACCATCCGGCCGCGGTCGCGTCGCAGATCGCGATGCTAGACCACATGCTGGACGGCCGCTTCATCTTCGGCATCAGTCCGGGAGGGCTGCTGTCAGACGCCGAAGCTTTCGGCAACCTGGACGCCAACCGCAACGAGATGTTCCTGGAATCGATCAATCAGGTGCTGGAGATCTGGGCCGGCGAACCGCCCTACAACATCAAGGGCAAGTACTGGTCGATCAACATCGAGAAGCAGCTCATGCCGGAGATCGGCCAGGGCTTCCTGCCGAAGCCCCTGCAGCGCCCGCATCCGCCGATCGTCGTCACCGCGGTGGCGCCGTTCTCCAAAGGAGTCACCGAAGCCGCGGCGCGGGGCTGGGACCCGATCTCGGCAAACTTCCTGATGCCGGCCTGGGTGAAGAGCCACTGGCCGAAATATGTCGAGGGCTGCGAGCGCATGGGACGTCCCGCCAAGACCGACAATTGGCGCGTCGCCAAGAGCATCTTCGTGGCTGACGACGACAAGACCGCCAAGGCGTATGCCACTGACCCCGACAGCCCCTACCGCTTCTACTACAGCCAGCTCTTCACCAAGCTGAAGAAGGGCGGACGCCTGGAACTGTTCAAGACGCGGCGCGACCAGCCGGACGACGAGGTGACGCTCGATACCATCTGCGACGAGCTCATCATCCACGGCTCGCCGGACAAGGTCGCGGACGAGATACTGGCCTTCCGTGACAAGGTGGGCGACTTCGGCACCCTGCTCTATGCCGGCAAGGACTGGGCCGATCGCGACCTCGGCCGCCGTTCTATGACCCTGCTCGCCGAGAAGGTGATGCCGAACGTCAATGCCGCCATCAAGTAGCTCACGCCATCCAACCATCGGGACGATAATCGCGCAATGACGCCGCGTATCTTTATCACTCAGCCGATCGCGGAGAGCGCGATTGCTCGCCTGCGCGCCGTCGCGAGAGTCACGATCGGCCCGGACACTCACCGTATCCTGCCGAAGGCAGACCTGATCGCCGCGATTAAGCAGTCCGACATCCTCTACGCCTTGCTGCATGATGTGGTCGACCGCGACGTGCTGGCGGCGAACCCTGACCTCAAGGCGGTGGCATCGTCGTCCATCACGCCGGACAACATCGACGTCGCCTTCGCGACCGAGCGCGGCATACCCGTCACTGTGATCCCGGCCGTGGTGACCGAATCCGACGGCGGACCTTGCGTTCGGACTGATGCTGGCGGTCGCGCGCAATATCGTGACCGGCGACCGCGCGTTGCGAGAAGGAATGTATCCGGGCTCGCAGTCCAACCATCTCGCCGGCGCAATGGTCTACGGCAAGACCCTCGGCCTGATCGGCGGCGGGCGCATCGGGCAAGCCGTCGCGCGCCGCGCTCAAGGCTTCGGCATGCGCATCCTCTATGCCGACCCGCGCCGACTCGCCGAAGAAACCGAACAGAAAATGGGACTTCACGCACGCGTCCTTCGACGAGGTGCTGCGCCAAGCCGATTATATCTCGCTGCATCCGCAGCTCGCGCCGGACACGCGCCACCTGATCGGCGCGCGCGAGCTCGGCCTGATGAAGCCGACGGCCTTCATCATCAACACATCGCGCGGCCCGGTGATCGATGAGGCGGCGCTGGTGCGCGCGCTTACCGAAAAGCGCATCGCCGGCGCAGGTCTCGATGTCTACGAGCACGAACCCAAGGTCGCGCCGGAATTGATCGGCATGAGCAATGTCGTGCTCACCCCGCATCTCGGCAGCGCGGCGCTGGAGTTGCGCGAGGCGATGGCGCATCGTGTGGTCGACAACATCCTGGCGCTGATCGACGGGCGCAAGCCTGAGGGTTGCATCAATCCGCAGGTGTTCGACAAGTCGTAGCTTCCCGGATTCACTCGTCCGGCTACAGCGTTCATTCCGCCGCTTGTTGCCCATCCTTCGAGACGCCCGCCTTTGGCGGGCTCCTCAGGATGAGGTGGAGTGAGCTCCGAAATCCCTACTCCGCCGTCCAGCCGCCATCCACCACCAGCGATGTTCCGGTCATCAGCGCGGACGCATCGGAGGCCAGGAACACGATGGCCCCGGTCAGATCCTCGACCTGCCCAAGCCGCCCCAGCTTGATGCGACTCAGCGTGTCGTTGCGGAACAACTCATTGTCGAAGAACGGCTTGGTCATCGGCGTCTCGATGAAGGTCGGCGCCAGAGAGTTCACCCGCACGCCGTGGGGGGCGAGTTCGATCGCCATCGCCTTGGTGAGGCCCTCGATGGCGTGCTTGGACGCGCAATAGACGCTGCGGCGCGCGCCGCCGACATGGCCCATCTGTGATGAGATATGGATGATCGAGCCCGGGCGCTTCGCCGCCACCAGCCGCCGCGCGACGGCCTGCGCGACGAAGAAGGCTGCGCGCACGTTGAGGCCGAAGATGAAATCGAAATCCTCGACCTTGACCTCGGTGAATGGCGCCGGCCGGTTGGTGCCGGCATTATTGACCAGGATATCGAACGGCTCGCTTCCTTCCAGGGTCGTCGCGACGGCATCGAGATCGCGCACGTCAAGCACCAGCGGCTGCGCCTTCTGCCCGCGCGCGCGGATCGCGTCCGACGCAGTTTCGATCTCGCCGTGGGTCCGCGCCGCAAGCGTCACTTCGGCGCCCGCTTCCGCCAGGGCCGAGGCCGCGCCGAGGCCTATACCGCGCCCGGCACCGGTCACCAGCGCGCGCTTGCCGTCGAGTCGAAACGAAGGAGTGGCGGCGAGTTCCATGCGGCGATGGTCCTTGAATTGGCCGATCACGCGCGAAGCTCTTGCTCCACGCGGGCGTTCGGTTGATTTTGGCGGCGATCATGCCTCATTCGAGGCTCAACTCAAGACGCAGGGCGGGGAAACCTCACATGGCGGCGACGGCACTCGATTCCTTGATCTTCCGCGACATCTTCACGACCGAAGCCATGCGCCGCGTGTTCTCCGACGAGCAGCGCACCACGTTCTACCTGGAGATCGAGGCGGCGCTGGCGTGCGTCCAGGCCCACCTCGGCATCATTCCGGCAGAGGCCGCGGAGGAGATCGTGAAGCAATGCCGGATCGAGCACATCGACATGGCGCGCCTCAAGCAGCAGACCGAGCGCATCGGCTATCCTATCCTGGGCGTCGTCCAGCAGATCGTCGGCCTGTGCCGCGATGGCCTCGGCGAATGGTGCCACTGGGGCGCGACCACCCAGGACATCACCGACACCGCCGCGGTGATGCAGATCCGCGCCGCGCTCGTGCTCATCGAGCACGACATGGAGGCGATCGCGAAATCGCTCGCCGATCTGTCGCGGCGCTATCGCGACACACCGATGGCGGGGCGCTCCAACCTCCAGCAGGCGGTGCCGCTCACGTTCGGGTTCAAGACGGCCTGCCTGCTTGCTGCCATGCAGCGCCATCGCGCGCGGCTCGCGGAAATCCGGCCGCGCGCGCTGGTCGGGGAATTTGCCGGCGCGGCAGGCACGCTGTCGTCGCTCGGACGGGACGGGCTCAAGGTCCAGGCCGCGCTGATGGACGAGCTTGGCCTCGGCCAGCCTGAGATCGCCTGGCATACCGTGCGTGATCGTATCGCCGAAGTCGGGTGTTTCCTCGGGCTGCTCACCGGCACGCTCGGCAAGCTGTCGATGGACGTGAAGCTGATGATGCAGACCGAGGTCGCAGAGGTGTTCGAGCCGTTCCACGAAGGACGCGGCTCATCGAGCACCATGCCGCAGAAGCGCAATCCGATCTCGTGCCTCTACATCCATTCTACCGCCGCGTTGGTGCGCAACAACGCCGCGGCACTGATGGAGGCGGCGGTGGCCGACCACGAACGCTCCACGGGACCATGGGAGATTGAGTGGATCGCACTGCCGGAGATATTCCTCCTGGCATCGGGCTGCCTCGCCCAAAGTCGCGACATGCTCGCCGGCCTCCAGGTCGACGAGAAGCGCATGCGGGCCAACCTCGATCTCACCGGGGGGCTGGTCGTGACCGAGGCGGTCATGATGGGCCTTGCGCCGCATCTCGGACGACAGCGCGCGCACGACCTGATCTACGATATCTCGCGCAAGGTTGTGACGGAGGGCAAGCCGCTAGTCGACCTGCTCGCGGCCGATCCGGAAATCGCGCCGCATGTCAGCCGTGCAGAGCTCGAAAAGATGGTCGATCCGAGTGTCTATGTCGGCCTCTCCGGCGAGATGGTCGATCGCGTGCTGGCGATGGAAAAGTAGCGGTTGGCGGTTGTCAGCAAGGTCTTCCCAGCGCCGTCATGGCCGGCCTTGTGCCGGCCATCCACGCCTTGATTCGGACGACAAAGACCCCGACAGCCGTAACGAGCACGACCACGACAAGCGGCAGACGCTACAGCCGATACAGCTTCACCGCGTTGTCGTGGAGGATCATGCGCCGCTGCTCTTCCGGGAACACCGACACCGCAAAGCGGGCCGCCTCGACGACCTCGGCATAGGTTGTCCACAGCTTCTCAATCGGGAAATTCGAGCCCCATACGCAACGCTCGGCACCAAAAATCTCAACCGTCCGACGGACAATGTCCGCCACATGTGGCGGGTCGTTGCGGCGCACGAAGGTGCCCATCGCCGAGAGCTTGGCGTACACATTGGGCTCGTCCGCCAGCCTGCGCATGCCATCGCGCCAGACGCTCAAACCCTCTGGCGAGCGATCCTCCGGCATGCCGGCATGCTCCAGCACAAAGGTGATCTCAGGCAGTTCGCGCACCAGCTTCGCGGCATCCGCCATCTGCGAAGCGAATACCTGAAGCTCGAACGCCCAGCCGTAATCGGCGAGCCGCGCCAGATTTTTCCGAAACACCGGCTCGTTCATCAGGTCGGGCCGATGCGCGAAGCGATAGAGCGGGTTCTCGTGCCAATGAAGCTGTTGCCGCGCACCGCGCATCAGCGGATACGTCGCCTGCGCCTTCATCGTCTCGGCCGCATTGTTGGAGAGGAAGTCGACGAAGCTCACGATGCCGTGCGGCCAGCCGGAGGTGTCCGCCGCCTGCTGTACCCAGGCGACCTCATCGACGGCGCGCTCCTTGGCCCAGTTGGTCTGCACATAGACCGACTTGACCACGCCGGTCCCCGCAAGATCGGCCTTGAACTCGTCGACGAGGTAATCGCGCTTGATCGCGTCGTAGTTGCCGAAGATGCGCGGCACCGATGGCCCCTGCAACCAGGGCTGATCGGCCTGGCGCCAGATATGGTGATGGGCGTCGACGATGGGTTCGGCCATCGGGCGTGTTCCTTACAGTTGCGAGGATTAGTAGGATTTCGGCAGGCCGAGGACCTTCTCGGCGACGAAGCACAGGATCATCTGCGGACTGACGGGCGCAAGACGTGGGATCATGGCTTCCCGCAGATAGCGTTCGACATGGAAGTCCTTCGCATATCCCATCCCGCCATGTGTCATCACCGCGGTCTGGCACGCCTTGAAGGCGGCTTCCGCGCCGAGATATTTCGCGGCGTTGGCCTCCGCTCCGCAAGGCCGCGAGAGGTCATAGAGCGACGCGGCCTTGAACGCCATCAGGTTCGCGGCTTCGAGCTCCATCCAGCATTCCGCCAACGGATGCTGGATCGCCTGGTTCTTGCCGATGGGACGGCCGAACACCACGCGCTCGTTGGCATAGCGCACGGCACGGTCGAGCGCGGCGCGGCCGAGGCCGATCGCCTCCGCGGCGATCAGCACGCGCTCGGCGTTCATGCCGTGGAGGATGTACTCGAAGCCCCTGCCCTCTTCGCCGATGCGATCGTCGGCCGGCATCGGCAGGCCATCGATGAACAGCTCGTTGGAGTCGACGGCCTTGCGGCCCATCTTGTCGATCTCGCGCACCTCGACGAAGCGCCGGTCGAGATCGGTGTAGAACAGGCTCAAGCCCAGCGTCGGCTTCCTGACCTCCTCGACCGGCGTCGTCCGCGCCAGGATCAGCATCTTGGTGGCGACCTGCGCGGTCGAGATCCAGATCTTCTGGCCCGACAGGATATAGTGGTTGCCGTCGCGCACCGCCCTGGTCTTGAGCTTGAGGGTATCAAGCCCCGCGTCCGGCTCGGTGACGGCGAAACATGCCTTGTCCTTGCCTGCGATCAGCGGCGGCAGCATGCGCTTCTTCTGTTCGGCCGTTGCATACACGACCACTGGATTGACGCCGAAGATGTTCATGTGCAGCGCCGATGCGCCCGACAGCCCGGCACCGGACTGCGCCACCGCCTGCATCATCAGGGCCGCCTCCGTGAGGCCGAGGCCGGAGCCGCCGAACGCTTCCGGAATGGCGATGCCGAGCCAGCCGGCCTCGACGAATGCGGCGTGAAAATCGTGAGGAAATCCCCCGTCGCGATCCTTGTGCACCCAATAATCGTCACCGAAACGTGCGCAGATTTTCCGAATCGCGGCCCGGATGGTCTCCTGCTCTTCGGACAGGGAAAAATCCATCGCGGGCATCAACCTTCAGGCGGAATGCTTGGCGGCGCGCGCCGGGACGTGGCAACCTTCGCCTGCTCTAGCACCAGGACATTGTGCATGGCGACCGAGATCATCAGCATCGAGACTGCCTATCAGGGCTGGGCGAGCTTCCTGATCGCGACCGTGCGCCTGAAGGATGGACAGCCGCATCGCCGCGAGATCGAGGACCACGGCACGGCCGTCGGCGTACTGGCCTACGATCCGCTGCGGCGCACGGCCATCCTGGTTCGCCAGTTCCGCGCGCCTGTGCTCTATGCGTCTAAGGCCGACCATACGCTGGAGGTCATTGCCGGGATCATGGACGAGGCCGATGCCGCGGTCGCGGCGCGCCGCGAGGCGATGGAAGAGACCGGCCTCCGCCTTGATGTACTCGAAGAGATAGCGACGGTGTGGACGATGCCAGGAATCTCGACCGAGCGCATGACGCTTTACCTGGCGACCTACACGCAGGCTGACCGTGTCGGAGCCGGCGGCGGCCTCGCGACGGAGAATGAGGAGACCATTGTCGTCGAGATGATGCTCGCCGAGCTTGCCGCCATGGCGGACAGCGGCCGCCTCGACGATATGAAGACGCTGACGCTGGTGCAGACCTTGCGGCTGCGGCGGCCGGAGCTTTTCATCTGACAACGTAGGGCAGGCAAAGGCGCACTTCTGCGCCGTGCCTAAACACGCAATTTGATGGTGGGCATGCTTCGCTTTGCCCACCCCACTCAGTTGAAGCACAAGCAAGGTCTAGCAATCCAGCGCGCCGGCCTTGCCGATCCCCAGCCCCTTCATGAAGCGGTTGCGGATCAGCGCGGGATCGCGGAACGGCCCCGCCGCGCCCGGCTTGTCGTCGATCTTCACGGCGAACAGGCGCGGCCCGCCGTCTTTGAAACCTACGTCGAAGACGCGGTCGAAATGCTCCTCGTCGTGAATCCAGGTGCTGTCGGCGATGCCGGCGCCCCGTGCAATCGCGACGATGTCGGCGGTGTCTTGCGTCGCCGTCGGCTGCTTGCCGGTGATCTGATAGAGCCCGTTATCCATGATGACGATGGTGAGGTTGCGTGGCTTTACCATGCCGATCGTGGTGAGGCAGCCGAGCGACATCAGGATCGAGCCATCGCCTTCGAGCGCGATCACGCCGCGCTCCGGCTGCGCCAGCGCAACGCCGAGCGCGATCGGGATCGCGAGCCCCATGCTGCCCAGCATGTAGAAATTCTCAGGGCGATGTCCGGCGGCGAACAGGTCGAAATTGGTATTGCCGATGCCGCCGATCGCGGCCTCGCCGCCGGTCAGCTTCGCGACGAGCCGCTTGGTGAGGTCGGTGCGGTTAAGCACCTTCACCTGCGGCTGGCGGAGAGGGGTTGGTCTGTCGGGTGCTACGTTATCCATTGTCATCGCCTTTGCGCCCCGTACCCCCCAAGGGCAGTTCCTGAACTATTGGTCATTACGGTCCGCCCTTGAACGTCTTGCCGCCGGTGAGCAGCGGCGAAAGGATGAAGGCGACCGGCGCCTGCGTGGCGACCGCCTGCTTTATCGAGCGGCCGACCACGAACTCCAGCGTGTCTTCGTCGGTGAGCGTGTGATGGGTGACGGAGATCGCGTCCATGGTCGGCCGCATCACGCGGGCGACCAGTGCCTGTCCGATGTTGAACTCGCCCATGGTGCCGCGCTCCGAGATCACCAGGATCGCCGGGATCTGGTAGGGCACGATCAGAGATGCGAGCGCATTGGGGATCACGCCGAAGCCGCTGGTCTGCATCATCACCACGGCGGGCATGCCGGCCATCCAGGCGCCAGCCGCGATGCCGAGCGCCTCATCCTCACGGGTTGCCACGACTGTGGTGAAATAGTCGTCCTCGGTGACGCCCTTGATCAGCGGCGTCAGCACGTTGTCGGGCACGTAGGTGACGAGCCTGACGTCGTTATCCTTCAGCGTCGCGAGAAACGATTCCGACCAGGTCATGCGCGTGGAAACTCCATAACTTGCATTCCTTTAGCACGCCGAATGCGCCACAATAACAGGGGGGCATGGCCAAAGATCAAGCTCGAAACGGCAAGCGACATAAGCCGGGAGGACATGGAATGCCAAGGTGGACTGCGTGTTTTCTCACGGCGGTGACGCTGGTCTGGGGGCTGTTCACTCCCTTTAGCCAAGCGGCCGCTGAAGACTACCCGAACCGCCCCATCATCCTCATCGTGCCGTTCCCGCCGGGCGGCAGCACCACCATCGTGGGCCGCATCATCGCCGACAAGATGAGCGAGGCCCTGGGCCAGCAGATCGTGGTCGATAATCGCGGCGGCGCGGGCGGCACGGTCGCCACCAAGGCGGTCGCACGGAGCCTGAACGACGGCTACACCATCGTGCTCGGCTATACCGGCACGCTGGCGATCGGGCCGAACCTCTATCCCAATGTCGGCTACGACCCGCGCAAGGATTTTGCGCCGATCGGGCGCATCGGCACGGCGCCGAACACCCTGGTGGTGCATCCCTCGTTCAACGTCCATTCGGTCGCCGAGCTGGTCGCCTATGCCAAGGCCAATCCGGGCAAGGTGAACTTCGGCTCGGCCGGTGTCGGCACGGTCAGCCACGTGACCGGCGAATATTTCGCCAACAAGGCGGGCATCCGTATTACTCACATTCCCTACAAAGGGACCGGCCCGGCGCTGACCGACCTGCTGGGCGGCCATATCCCGATGGCGTTCGCGCCGATCCCGGCGACGCATGAGAATTCCAAGGCCGGCGCGCTGCGCATGCTGGCCGTCACCAGTGCGACGCGATCGACGCTGGCTCCCGATATCCCGACGATCGCCGAGCAGGGCCTGCCGGGCTTCGAGGCCGTGCTGCGCTACGGCTTGGCGGCGCCGGCCGGCACGCCACGCCCGATCATCGATCGCCTCAACAAGGTCCTGAACGCAGTGCTCGCCGACGACGACGTGCGCAAGCGCCTGGCGATCGAGGGAGCCGAGCCGCAGCCCGGCACGCCGGAGGACTACGCCGCCGACATCGATCGCGAGGAAGCGCAATGGGCGGTGGTGGTGAAGGCTTCGGGTGCCAAGGCGGAGTGATGCCGATGCGGCTGTGGGCGAGCGCCGTATTGTCGATGGCTGTGGCCGCTGGGCCGGTCGGTACGCTCACGGCGGCTGTCGCCCAGGACAGTCAATATCCCAACCGTCCGATCACGCTGATCGTGCCGTATACGGCCGGCGGCGGCAACGACGCGATGGCGCGGATCGTCGCCGAGCGCATGAGCAAGACGCTCGGCCAGCAGATCGTGATCGAGAACCGCGGCGGCGCCGGCGGCTCGATTGCGACCCGTCAGGTCGCCAAGGCGGCGCCCGACGGCTACACGCTTGGGCTCGGCGGCACCGGCACGCTGGCGATCGATCCGACGCTCTATCCCAACGTCGGCTATGACCCGCGCAAGGACTTCGCGCCGGTCGGGCTCATCGCGACCAGCGCGCTCGCCGTCCTGGTGAATCCGTCCGTTCCGGTGCGCGATATCCAAGAACTGATCGCCCTCGCCAAGGCGTCGCCCGGCAAGCTCAATTATGCGTCGGCGGGCAGCGGCAGCGGCATCCATCTCGGCAGCGTATTGTTCGCCGCGATGGCGGGAATCGAAATCACCCACATCCCCTACAAAGGATCGGGCCCTGCCTTGACCGACCTGCTCGGCGGCCACGTCGCGATCTATTTCTCATCGCTGCCGCCGGCGATCGGCCTCGTCAACGAAGGCAAGGTGCGCGCGCTCGCGGTGACGGGGCCAAAACGATCGGCGAGCCTGCCCGACGTGCCGACGGTCGCCGAGTTCGGCCTGCCGGGCTATGAAGCCGTGCTGCATTACGGCATCGTGGCGCCGGCCGGCACGCCGCGCCTGATCATCGACAGGCTCAATGCGGCCCTGCGCGAGGCGGTCGCGGCCGACGACGTGGCGAAACGCATCGCCACGGAAGGCGCCGAACCTTTCGTGACGACGCCAGAGGAATACGCCGCCGACATCGACCGCGAAGAAACCAAATGGTCGGCGGTGGTGCGGAAGGCCGGGGCGAAGGCGGAGTGATGAACGTCCACGAACGTGCGGCCGTGGCCGACCTGCGCCAACCGCTCCTCGCGCCGCGCTCGATCGCGCTGGTCGGCCAATCGGACGACCCCGCCAAGACCGCCGGCCGGCCGCTGAAATATCTCCGGCAGGCGGGCTACGCCGGCGTCATCTATCCGGTGAATGCGCGGCGCAAGACCGTGCTCGGCGAGCGGTGCTGGCAGTCCGTGGCGTCGCTGCCGGAGGTGCCGGACCACGCCTACATCCTGGCGCCGACAGAAGCGGCGATCGACGCCGCCGAAGCCTGTGGACTGCTCGGCATTCCGGTCGCGACCATCCTGGCCGACGGTTTCGCCGAGGGGGCGCCGGGAGGCGTCGCCCGCAAGACGCGGCTGGAAGCCATCTGCGCCCGCACCGGCATGCGCATCGTCGGCCCGTCGAGCCTTGGCGTGGTGAACCTGCGCGAGAAGGTGCTGCTCACCGCCAGTGCGGCTTTTGCCGAAAAGGGTCTGCCGGCCGGGCGAATCTTCGCCGCATCGCACAGCGGCAGCATCATCGGTGCGCTGGTATCGCGTGGCAAGACGCGGGGGATCGGCTTCGCCGGGCTGGTGTCGGTCGGCACCGAGGTCGACCTTTCGATCGGCGAGATTTGCGCCGCGACGCTCGATGATCCCGACATCGACGGCTACATGCTGTTCCTGGAATCCCTGCGCAAGGCGGATGCTTTACGAGCCTTCGCGCTCGGTGCCGCAGAGCGCGGCAAGCCCGTTATTGCCTACAAGCTCGGACGCTCGGCCGAGGCGCGCGAACTTGCGGTGTCGCATACCGGCGCGCTCGTCGGCGAAGACGATGTGGCCGACGTTTTCCTCGCCGCATGCGGCATCGCGCGCGTCGACACGTTCGAGGGGCTGCTTGAGGCGCTGCCTCTGGTGGCGAAGGTGCAGCCATCGGCGACGCGGTCGCGCAGATCTGTCGGCGTGGTGACGACGACGGCGGGCGGCGCCACCATGGTGGTCGACCGCCTCGCGACCAGCGGGGTCGCGGTGAGCCGCCCAAGTGACGAAACCTTCGGTCGTCTCGCCGCGGCCGGAATCGAAGCGCTACCGGCGCGGCTGGTCGACCTCACGACTGCCGGAACCCGGCCCGAAATCATGACAGGCGCGCTCGACATCCTGCTCGCCGCGCCGGAGTTCGACCTCATCCTCGCGGTCGTCGGCTCCTCGGCGCGCTTTCACCCCGAGCTTGCGGTCCAGCCGATCATCGACAGCGCCGTGCAAGGGGCGCCGCTGGCCGTGTTCCTGGTGCCTGAAGCACCGGAGGCGCTGGCACGGCTTGCGGACGCGGGCATCGCCTGTTTCCGGACGCCAGAAGCCGCAGCAGACGCGATCGCCGCGGCGCTGTCGCGGCGCGTCCCGAACCTGCCGGCAGTGATGTTTGGCACGAACCCGCGCGGCCCTGGCCGCATGCTCGACGAGTTCGAAGCGGGCGCGATCTTGGATCGCATCGGCATTCGCAGAGCGCCCGGCATGGCGCTGCCCGCCAATATCACGCATGCACCGGCGCTGCCATTTGCCTATCCCGTCGCCGTCAAGGCGCTGTCGCGGGACATCGCCCACAAGTCGGATGTCGGAGGAGTGGAGCTCGGCGTGCGCGATGCCTCCGGCGTCATCGGCGCCGTCCGCCGCATCCGCGATCGCGTGGCGAAGCATCGGCACGGTACCCGCGTCGATCGCGTGCTCATCCAGCCGATGATGACCGGCCTCGGCGAGGCGCTGGTGGGATATCGGGTGGATGCCGATGTCGGCCCTATCGTCATGGTGGCTGCCGGCGGTCTGTTCACCGAACTCTACCGCGACCGCAGTCTTAGGCTGGCGCCTATCGACCTCGCGACGGCGCGCGCCATGATCGCCGAGGTACATGGACTGACCGTGCTGGCAGGCTATCGCGGCCGGCCGGCCGGCGATATCGAGGCGCTGGCACGCGCGGTCGTTGCCATGTCGCAGCTTGCCGGTAGCCCGGACATCGCGGAGGCCGAGATCAATCCGCTGATCGTGCGTGTGGCTGGAGAGGGCGTCGTCGCGGTCGATGCGCTGGTGAAGCTGGTCTGATAACGTGGTGTTCGGAGGACGATGATGTCGCATGCCGAAGCCGTCCACACGATCGCGCCGGCGGCCGGCGCGACCCGCGCCATCGTCGACTTCGTCCATGGCCTCCGTTACGACGACCTGACCGCGGACGTCCGTTACTACGCCAGGCGTCATCTGCTCGACACCGTCGGCGTGATGATCGCGGGCGCCGCCGGCGACGTCGCGATGCGCGCCGAGGCCATGCTCACCGCGATCCGCGGGCTTGGCAAGATACCGGTGCCTGGCCGGCAACGGCGCGCCGATCTGCTGGACGCCGCGTTCCTCGGCGGCACGGCGGCGCATGGCATCGAGCTCGACGACGGCTATCGCCACGGCTCGGCGCATTGCGGCTGCGTCGTGGTTCCCGCGGCGCTGAGCGTGGCCTATGAGTTGGGTGCGAGCGGCGCCAAGCTCATCGAGGCGATCGTTGCCGGCTACGAGACGGCGATCACGCTCGCCCGCGCCTGCGCACCCGACCTGCGCCAGCGCGGCTTCCATCCCACCAGCGCGGTGGGTCCCTTCGGCGCCGCCATGGCGGTCGGGAAACTGCGCGGCCTGACGAGCGAGAAGCTCGCCGACGCTCTCGGTATCGCCGCAAGCAGCTCAGGCGGCCTGTTCGCGTTCGTCAACGGCGGCGCCGACATCAAGCGGCTCCACGCCGGCCACGCCTCGCGCGAAGGATTGCAGGCAGCGCTGCTTGCCGAGGGCGGTGTGCAAGGGCCGCCGGATGTGATCGAAACCCGCGACGGTTTCATGCAGGCTTTCGCCTTCGGCCGCGCCGACAAGGCGCGCGCGATCACGCTGCCGCCCGAGGTACCGTTCGGAATTACCGATTGCTACATCAAGCCCTATCCTTGCTGCCGTCACATCCAGCCGGCCGTGGAAGCGCTCATCGCGATCGCCAACGCCGAGAATATCCGGGCGAGCGAGGTTCTGCGGATCGACGTCGAAACCTATCGCATCGCCGCCGAGCATGCTCATACCGGCTGGGCCGATTACGCAAGCGCGCAGCTCAGCTTCCCTTATCTGATGGCGCTCGCGCTGTTCTTCCGCGATGTGAAGTCCGAGCATTTCGAGCCGCGCCTGCGCAACGATCCAGCGATCGCGGCCTATGCCCGCAAGGTTCAGGTGATGGCGCCGCCAGAGATCGACCGTCTCTATCCCAACCTTCGGCCGGCGCGCGTGACCGTGACGACGTCGCGCGGCGTCTTCACGCATCAAGCCGACGAGGCGCTCGGCTCGCGCATCGTGCCATTGAACGATGAAGGCCTGGAGGCCAAGTTCGTTGGTTGTCTGGCGGGTGTGTTCGACCGCAAGCGCACTGACGATCTGGCGCGCCGGCTATGGTCAATCGACAGCATCGACAACGTCGTGCCGCTGATCGACGCGATGGTGAAACCTCAATAATCAATCACGCCGGAAGCAGCTTCTCCAGCCGGATCGGCAATTGCCGCACCCGAATGCCGGTGGCGTGGTAGATGGCATTGGAAATGGCTGCCGCCGTGCCGACATTGCCAAGCTCACCCAGGCCCTTGACGCCCGCCGGATTGACCTTCCGGTCCGTTTCCGGGACGAGAATCACCTCAAGCTGGTCGATGTCGGCATTCACCGGGATCAGATAGTCGGCGAGGTTGTCGTTCACATAGCGGGCGTTGCGCGGGTCGATCTCGGTCGCTTCATGCAGGGCTGAACTGATGCCCCAAATCATGCCGCCCATGAGCTGGCTGCGCGCGGTGCGTGGGTTCATGATGCGGCCCGCCGCGAAGGCGCCGACAATGCGCGGCACCCGGATTTCACGGGTCTGCGAATGGACGCGTACTTCCACGAACTCGGCCCCCATGGCGTACATAAGTTCCTTGCCCTGCGATCCGCCGCTCAGTGACGGCTTGCCGTCGTAAAGGTTCTTCACCGAAACCGGGGGGACGCCTTCCGGCACGAATTCGGCATATTCCTCGATGGCCGCGACGCCAAGCCGCTTGATCACATCGACAAGAGGCTCAACCGCGCCACTCGGCGCTGAGATCTGCCCCTCGGCCAGCGACAACCCTGTTGTCCCCTCGCCAGCAAGCGGCCCGGCGTTCGCCGTGGAGGCGGCGCGAAACAGCCGCTCGCGAATGGCGTCGCAGGCCTTTATCACCACCGAGCAGCAACTTGCCGTGGTGTTCGACCCACCTGCGACCGGGGCCGCCGGAAGGGAGGAATTGCCAAGCTCGACGGTGACGGCGGAGAGCGGTACGCCCAGCCGTTCGGCGGCGATCTGGCCAATCACCGTGTAGGCGCCTTGGCCGACTTCATGTGCCGCCGTCTGCACCCGCACCTCGCCGCTCGATAGCAACTGCACGCGTGCCGTCGCGGTGCCGATGTGGGTCGGATACACGGCCGTGGCGCAGCCCCAGCCCACCAGCCAGTCACCGTCGCGCATCGAACCCGGTTGCGGATTTCGTTTCGACCAGCCGAATGACGCCGCGGCCTGATCGTAGCACTTCATCAGAGAGCGGCTGGTATATGGCTTGCCCATCGCGTCCGTCGTCGTGTCGTTGATGCGGCGCAGTTCCACCGGGTCCATGCCGAGCTTGACCGCAAGCTCGTCCATCGCCGTTTCCAAGGCGTAGATATACGGCACGACCGGCGGCGAGCGCATGAAGCCGGGCGTGTTGCGGTCGGCATGCACGATGTTGACCGCCGTCTTCACGGTACCGAAGGCATACATGCGGGCGCTGTCTTCGACGCCCGCCACCACGTACGGATCGGGACGCGACGTGATCTCCCAGCCCTCATGGCTGAAACCGACGATCTTGCCGTCGCGTTGCGCGCCGATCCTGACACGGTGGCGCGTCTCGGCCCGATAGGTGGCGATGGTAAATCCCTGATCGCGTGTCGGCACGAGCTTGACCGGCCGGTTGATCCTCCTCGCCGCGAGCGCGACCAACCCCGTTCGCGGCGTCAACGGCCCCTTCGAGCCGAAGCCGCCGCCCACGTAGGAACTCACGACGCGCACCTTGTCCGGAGCGACGCCAAGCTTTTTCGCGATATTGTTCTTGGTTCCATAGACGAATTGGCTGGGCTCGTAGAGCGTGAGGTTTCCGTCCGTCCACACGCAAGTGGTAGTGAACAACTCGATCGGATTGTGGTGCTGGGTCGGCGTGCCGTATTCGGCATCGACGACGACTTCAGCCGAGCGTAACGCAGCTTCCGCGTTGCCTGCTTGCGGCAGCTTGGAGTGTTGCGGCGAAACCTTGGTGGCATCCTGCTGCGTGGTACCGGCTGATCCAAAGGTGGCGCTCGGCGTTTCCGCGGAGTAGGTGACCTTCACCTTATGCGCGGCCTCTCGCGCGGCCTCGAACGTCTCGGCGACCACCATCGCGATGATCTGACCGTCGTGGAAGATTTCGGGACCAAGGCTCTGCATCGACGTCGAGACGCCAAGGCCGTCATATTTCATCGTCTTGAGGTTGCCGGTGTTCTCCTGCGTGAGGATGTCGAGGATGCCTGGCACCGCGCGCGCGTCGTCGAGGTCCATCCGTTCGACGCGGCCTTTGGCGATCGCGCTCGTAACAAGAAACGCAAAAGCGGGATTGGCAAGGGAGATGTCCGACGGGTAGTGCGCTTCGCCCGTCACCTTGGCGCGAGCATCGAGCCGGACCGCCGGCTGGCCCATGTTTTCCTTCGGGTCGGGAGCCGCGATGCTCATGTCAAAGCTCCAGCTTTCCGGCCTGCTGGAGGGCCCGCGCTACGGTGCGCTTGCCCAGCGAGACCTTGAACGCGTTATGCTCGTAGGGCCGTGCACCCACGAATGCGGCTTCGGCGGCGGCGTTAATCGTGTCGCTGTCGAGCTTCTTGCCCTTCAAGATCAATTCCGCCTCATTCGCCCGCCACGGCACCGTCGCGACGCCGCCCAGCGCGATGCGCGCATCGCGCACGATGCCGTCGCCGATATCGAGCGCCACCGCTGCCGATGCCAGCGCGAACTCGTAGGACTTCCGGTCACGTATCTTGAGATAAAGCGAACGACGCCACGGGCCGGCCGGAAGCATGAACGACATGATCATCTCACCCGGCGCGAGCGTGGTCTCAACATCCGGTCCGTCGGCGGGCCGCCGATGCAAGGACGCGAAGGAGATGGTACGGGTGCCCTTCGGCCCGCTGATCTCGACGGTGGCATCGAGCGCCAGCAAGGCCTGGGCAAAATCGCCTGGATAAGTCGCGATGCACTGGTCGCTCGTACCCAGCACCGCATGCATGCGATTGACGCCTTTCAAGGCGGCGCAGCCCGATCCTGGATTGCGCTTGTTGCACTCTGCATATGTCACGTCACGGAAATAGGAGCATCGCGTGCGCTGGAGCACATTGCCGCCGAGACTTGCCATGTTGCGCAGTTGCTGGCTGGCGGCGAGCTGCAGCGACTGCGAGATGACTGGATAATCGCGCCTGATCATCGAATGCTCCGCCGCAGCCGTCATTCGCGTCAGCGCCCCGAGGCGAAGGCCACCTTGTTCCGGTTCAATCTGCCCTGCGCGCGTGCGCTCCAGCGCGTTGATGTCGACCACCACTTCAGGCCGCATGACGTCGATCTTCATCAGGTCGAGCAACGTCGTTCCGCCTGCCAGATATTGGACGGGAGCCGCAGTCGGCACGCTGATCCGCACCGTTCCATCCGACGGAAATGCCTGGAACGCTGCCTTGGCGGTCTCTGCCCGCTCGTACACAAAGGGCCGCATCTCAAGTCTCCTTCATCGCCGCTTTAGCCTGGTTGATCGCCGCGACGATGTTGGGATAGGCCGCGCATCGGCAGAGGTTGCCGCTCATGTATTCGCGAATCTCGGCGTCGCTTTCCGCGTGACCCTCGTTCACGCAGGCGACCGCCGACAGGATTTGGCCGGGCGTGCAGTAACCGCATTGGAATGCGTCGTTGTCGACGAAGGCCTGCTGCATCGGATGCAGCGTGCCGTCGCTTTTGGCGAGCCCCTCGATAGTCGTGATGCTGCGTCCTTCTATGGACACCGCGAGCGTGAGGCAGGAGAGTATGCGCCGGCCATCGACCAGCAAAGTACAGGCGCCGCATTGGCCCTGGTCGCAGCCTTTCTTGGTCCCGGAAAGGCCGGCATGTTCACGTAGCGCGTCCAACAGCGTCGTCCGGTTGTCGAGCTTCAGCGCCTGTTTGCGGCCATTGACGTTCAACGTGACGCTGGCGAGATCCCTGGGATTTCTTTGCTGCACCATGCGCCTGGGCTGTCCCGGCCGTAATCGTCCCTCCAACAAGGGGAATGGCGGCGGAGGACGCATTGACGCTGAGGAAATTGCGGCTGCTCACCACGGATGTTTTAGGATCGGGCGCGAGGCCATCGATATCGGCGGACATGAAAGCCTCGGTAGCGGATCGATCCAGGAATGATCTGGGCAATCGCCGCGCGGCGACCCATGAGCCTTAACGAGACAATGGAGGCTAGGTTCCGATCATTCTAATGGGATCGGGCGGGCATGTAGAAGTTGCCATGCCGGTGGACGTGGTTCGTCGCCGCGACGTGAATTTGTAAGCGCCAGCAAACGGAGTGGGCTACGTCGCCGCCCGGTTCGAATACTTAGATAGTTCGACCTTGGCGATCGCCTCGCGGTGGACTTCATCCGGACCATCAGCTAGGCGGATGATGCGTGCACGCGCATAGGAATAAGCGAGGTGGAACTCCTGGCTGACGCCGCCGCCACCGCAAACCTGGATCGCGCGGTCGATCACTGTCTGAGCCATGTTCGGCGCCACCACCTTGATCATTGCGATCTCTGCCCGCGCGGCCTTGTTGCCGACCTCGTCCATCATCTTGGCGGCGTGCAGTGTGAGCAACCGCGCCTGGTCGATCTCCATGCGCGATTCTGCGATCCAGTGCCGCGTCACGCCCTGGTCGGCGATCGTCTTGCCGAATGCCGTGCGCGATATCGCACGCCGGCACATGGTTTCCAGCGCGCGCTCGGCGAGCGCCGATCAGTGCGCATGCAGTGATGGATGCGGCCGGGGCCAAGCCGGCCCTGCGCGATCTCGAAGCCACGCCCCTCGCCGAGCAGCATGTTGGACGCCGGCACGCGCACATTCTCGAACGCGACTTCGGCATGGCCGTGCGGTGCGTCGTCATAGCCGAACACGGTGAGCGGACGGATGACGGTGACGCCAGGCGTATCCATCGGCACCAGGATCATGGACGTGCCGCTTATGCCGCGGACCATCCGCGTCGCTGATGCCCATCAGGATCGCAATCTTGCAGCGCGGATCCATCGCGCCCGAGGTCCACCACTTACGGCCACTGATAACGTAATGATCGCCGTCGCGGCGGATTTCCGTCGGATATTGGTCGCATCCGAGGACGCGACCGCGGGCTCCGTCATGGCGAAGCAGGAGCGGATTTCACCTGCCATCAGCGGCTTGAGCCAGCGTTCCTTCTGGACCGGCGTGCCATAGAGCGTCGATCGTCTCCATGTTGCCGGTGTCGGGCGCCGAACAGTTGAATGGCTCGGCGCCGATCGGCGAGCGCCCCATGATCTCGCACAGCGGCGCATATTCGAGGTTGGAGAGAGAGTTCGGAAATTCGCGCTGGGGCAGGAAGAGGTTCCACAGGCCCTGCGCCTTTGCCTTGCGCTTGAGGTCGTCCATCGCGGGCGGGGGCGTCCACCGCGTCGGAGCGTTGCTGAGCTGCCGCTCGTATACCTCTTCGGCAGGAAGGATATGCTCATGCAGGAACGCTTCGATGCGGTGCGCAAGCTCTTCCGTGCGGCACGAAGGCGCGAACAACATGGGACCTCCAGAGCCGACCCGGGCTCGTTTCGATTCTCGCGGCCTCATGGGAAGGCGCGTCGCACCGTCTCGAACCATGGGCAACAACACCTCTCGCTCATCCTTCAAGACGGGCCTTCGGCCCTCCCCCAGGATGAGGCCGCAGGTTACGCCGCGACCAATCCGCCGGCTTCGGCGAGGCGCGCCAGATGGTGGTCGGCATCGCCGAACATCATATCGATCATCGTGACGCGCTTGAAATAATGCCCGACCTTCGACTCCATCGTCATGCCGACGCCGCCATGAAGCTGCACCGCCTGCTGGCCGATGAAGCGGCCGGACCGGCCAATCTGCACCTTGGCGGCCGCGATCGCCTTGCGCCGCTCCGCGGCGTCATCCTCCTGCGCCATCATGGTGGCGAACATCGCCATGCTGCGCGCCTGCTCGAACGCGACGAACATGTCGGCGGCGCGATGCTGCAGCACCTGGAAATTTCCGATCGGCACGCCGAACTGCTTGCGCGTCTTGAGGTAGTCGACGGTGAGCGCATGCATCTCGGCCATGGCGCCGACAGCCTCCGCGCACAAAGCCGCCATGGCCTGATCGACGACGCACTCGACCAGCGGCAATGCATTCGCAGGATCGCCGATAACGTCGGCGGCGCCGACGCGCACATTAGCGAAGGACACCTCCGCCGCGCGCAGGCCGTCCTGGGTCGGATAGCCGCGGCGCGTCACGCCCATGGCCTTGGCATCGACCAGGAACAGGCCGATGCCGGAACGGTCGCGACAATCGCCCGCCGTGCGCGCGGTTACGATCAGGCTGTCGGCCGTATCGCCGTGCAGCACGACGCCCTTGTTGCCATCGACGATCCAACCGTCGCCGTCGCGCTTCGCCGTCGTCGCGACATCAGCGAGGTCATAGCGTGACTGCCGTTCGGTATGGGCGAAGGCGAGCCGCAAACTGCCGTCGGCGATTTTCGGCAGGATCGCGCCGCGCTGCGCATCGCTGGCCCCATGCCGGATGAAGCCCCCGCCAAGCACGACGGTTGCGAGGTAGGGCTCCAGCGCAAGAGCGCGCCCGAACGCCTCCATCACGATCATGGTCTCGACCGGGCCGCCGCCGAAGCCGCCGTGGTCTTCGCCGAACGGCAAGCCGAGCAATCCGAGTTCGGCATACTGCGCCACAACTCGACGCTCCAGCCTTCGGGAGATTTTCCATAAGTCTTGCGCGCATCGAAGTCGTAACGGTCGGCCAGCAACCGGTCGACGCTGTCCTTGAGCAGCCGCTGTTCGTCGGTGAAGTCGAAGTCCATTACGGCACTCTCGCCCGTCTTCCGCAGTGCCCCAGCTCTCCCGCCGGGAGAAGTCGACCGCACGACGCGAGGGCGGCTGAGAGGTTATGGTCTCGCATTGAGTTATGCCCCCTCGCCCAGCCCCAGCTCCCCAACAGCGCCCATCACAACCCCAATATGGCCTTGGCGATGATGTTCTTCTGGATCTCGTTGGAGCCGCCGTAGATCGAGACCTTGCGCCAGTTGAAGTAGGTCGGCGCGACCGGGCCTGCCCAATCCGGGCCGATCGGCGGCTCGTTCCGCCCCTCGTCCTGCTCGGGCTGATAGGGCGCCGCATAGGGCCCGACGACCTCAAGCAGCAGCTCGGTCGTCGCCTGCTGAATCTCCGAGCCCTTGATCTTGAGGATCGACGATGCCGGGTCCGGCTTGCCGCCGCTCGCGTTTGCGCCTCGCCGGCGACGACGCGAAGCTGCGTCATCTCCAGCGCCTTGAGCTCGATCTCGACAGCGGCGAGCTTCTCGCGAAAGCGTATGTTTTCGAGATCACGGCCTGCCGCTATCCGTTTCCTGGGCAGCAAGTTCCTTGATGCGCCGAATGCGCTGCCTTGGAAAGCCCGATTCGCGCGATGCCGCTGCGCTCGTTGCCGAGCAGGAACTTGGCGTAGTCCCAGCCCTTGTTCTCCTCGCCGACCAGATTCTCGACCGGCACGTGGACATCGTCGAGGAAGACCTCGTTGACCTCGTGGCCGCCGTCGATGGTCTCGATCGGCCGCACCGTGATGCCCGGCGTGTTCATGTCGATCAGCAGGAACGAGATGCCCTCCTGCTTCTTCACGGCGCTATCCGTGCGCACCAGGCAGAAGATCCAGTCGGCGTATTGCGCCAGCGTGGTCCAGGTCTTCTGGCCGTTGACGACGTAATGGTCGCCGTCGCGCTTGGCCGTGGTCTTGAGCGAGGCGAGGTCGGAGCCGGCGCCCGGCTCGGAGAAGCCCTGGCACCACCAGTCGTCGATATTCACGATACGCGGCAGGAAACGCGCCTTCTGCGCCTCGTTGCCGAATGTGTAGATCACCGGCCCCACCATGTTGACGCCGAACGGCAACGGAGCGTGGCGCCGGCGCCAACTGCATCTCCTCCTGGAAAATGATATTGCTGCATCGGGCTCCAGCCGGTGCCGCCGTATTCGACCGGCCAGTGCGGCACCGCCCAGCCTTTCCCGGCAAGAATGCGCTGCCAGACGACCAGGTCCTCCTTCACCAGATGATGACCCTCGACCATCTTCCTGCGGATATTCGCCGGGAGCGCGTGCTTGAAGAACGCCCGCACCTCATCACGGAATGCGGTCTCCTCGGGCGTGAAGCGAAGGTCCATGTCGATGTTCTTTCGCGCTACCAGTGCACCGCTAAGAGAGTTTGAGGTCGAGTACGATTGTCGGAGTTGAAATTCAGCAGCGTGGTCGTTGCACGCTCGTGATGTCTCGGGAACTCATCAATTGATCTCGAACAGGCCCGCGGCGCCCATACCGCCGCCGATGCACATGGTGACCACGACGCGCTTGGCGCCGCGGCGCCGGCCCTCGATCAGCGCGTGCCCAGTCAGCCGCGCACCGCTCATGCCGAACGGATGGCCGACCGAGATGCCGCCGCCGTCGACGTTGTAGCCTGTCGGGATCGATGCCGAGCTTGTCGCGGCAATAGAGGCACTGGCTGGCGAAGGCCTCGTTGAGCTCCCAGAGATCGATGTCGCCGATCTTCAGGCCGTGGCGCTTGAGCAGCTTGGGCACTGCATAGACGGGGCCGATGCCCATCTCGTCCGGCTCGCAGCCGGCGACCGCGAAGCCGCGGAATATTCCGAGCGGCGTCAGGCCGCGCCGCGCCGCCTCGTCTGCCGCCATCACGACGCAGGCCGACGCGCCGTCGGAAAGCTGGCTCGCATTGCCGGCCGTGACGTATCCGCCCTCGCGCACCGGTCTGAGCTTGGCGAGACCCTCGGGCGTCGTGTCGGGGCGGTTGCCCTCGTCCCTTGTCAGCGTCACGGCCTCAGTCGATTTCGGCCTTCGTGACCTTGTCCACTACCTTCATCACCGACGGCAACGGCACGATCTCGTCGTCGAACTTGCGCGCCTGCTGCGCCGCGGCCGTACGCCGCTGGCTTTCCAGCGCGAAGGCATCCTGCGCCTCGCGCGAGACGCCATAGCGTTGGCGCGACGATGTCGGCGGTCTCGATCATCGGCATCCACATCGCCGGCTTGTGCTCAAGCAGCCAGTCCTCATAGACCGGCTCGCGCTGATCGCCGCACCAGGCTGCAGCTTTCGAGCCCACCGGCGACGATCGTCGTGGCCTCCCCGGTCATGATGCGCTGCGCCGCCATTGCGATGGTCTGCAGGCCTGAGCTGCAGAATCGGTTGACGGTCATGCCGGAAACCGTGACCGGGAGGCCGGCGCGGACCGCCGACATCCGCGCGATATTCTGCCCGGTCGCGCCCTGCGGCATGGCGCAGCCCATGATGACATCGTCGACTTCGCCGCCTTCGAGCTTGGCGCGCGCGACGGCGTGCTTGATGGCATGGCCGCCCATGGTGGCGCCATGGGTCATGTTGAAGGCGCCGCGAACGGCCTTGCCGATCGGCGTGCGCGCTGTGGAGACGATAACGGCGTCCTGCACGGGCTTCTCCGAATGTCGCTCGTTATGCGCTGCACCGCAGCGCGGCTTGATGTTTCAGGCGTTCCTCGTCGCGCAGCGCCACCTTCGACAGCTTGCCGACGACCGTCCGCGGCAGCGCGTCGCGGATCTCGAGCTGGCGCGGCAGTTCGTGACGGCCGAGCTTGTCAGCGAGAAACGCATGCAATTCGTCGAGCGTAAAACCCGGCGCACCCCGCCGCAGCTTGACGAAGGCCTTGGCGGACTCGCCGCGGTAATCGTCGGGCATGCCGACGACCAGGCATTCCTCGACCTGCGGATGCTCGTAGATCGCCTCCTCGACCATCAGCGGATAGATGTTGAAGCCGCCGGAGATGATCATGTCCTTCTTGCGGTCGACGAGGAAGAGATAGCCGTCGTCGTCGAAGTACCCGATGTCGCCGGTGAGGAAATATTCGCCGACGAAAGCCGCTGCGGTGTCGTCGGGCCGGTTCCAATAGCCCTTGGTGACGTTGGGCCCCTTGATGCGCAACTCGCCCACCTCGTTGAGGCCGAGATTACGCGCCGGGTCGTCGAGCGCCACGACGTCCATGACAATGCCCGGCAGCGGAATGCCGAGCGCGCCCGGCTTGTTGGGGTTGCGGCGCGGCAGGTTGGCGCCCGCCGGCGAGGTTTCCGTCATGCCCCAGCCGCCGACGATATAGAGGCCGGTCAGTCGCGCGATGCGCTCCGACACCTCGACCGGCAGCGCTGCGCCGCCGGACGCGCAGGAACGCAAAGACGACAGATCGCGGCGCTCGATGTCCGGCACGCTCGCCAGCGCAATCCACATGGTCGGCACGCCGGGAAACGCGGTCGCGCGCCTGACCTCGATGTCGTGCAGCACCGCGTCGACGTCGAAGCGCGTTCGCAGCATGAGCAGGTTGCCGTAACTCAGATGGCGCAGCATCACGCTGCAGAGCCCGTAGATGTGAAACAGCGGCAGCACGCAGATTACGCGCTCCGGGCCGGCGCCGGGGCTGTTGTCGCCGATCATCCAGGCATGATAGCTCGCGACCGCGGCGGTGAGATTGCCGTGGCTGAGCATCGTGCCCTTCGGCTTCCCGGTGGTGCCCCCGGTATATTGCAGCAACGCGACGTCGTCCGGCGTCATCGCCGGCAACGCCGCAGGCGCCGCGCCATCCATCAAGGCGCTCAGCGTCAGCACGTCGCCCGGCAGCGGTTCGCCTTCGCCGCCCCAGGCGCCGTCGTCGCCGACAAGAATATGATCGACGTGCTCGGCCTCCTTCAACTTCAACGCCATGGCCAGCAGGGGACCGAAATTCGTGGTCACCAGCATCCGGGCGCCGCTGTCGGTGAGCTTGTAGGCAAGCTCGCGTTCGGCATCGAGCGCGCTGAGGTGCACGATGATGATGCCGGCACGCATCGCGCCGAAGAACGCGATCGGATGCCAGAGGGAGTTCGGCAGATAGAGCGCGAGCCGGTCGCCCCGCGCGAGGCCAAGCGCCATGAAGGCAGCCGCCGCCTTGTCCGCCGCCTCGGCAAGCTCGCGATAGCTGATGACGGTGTCGCGATATTCGAAAGCGGCCCGCTCGGCATGCCGCGCAAGCGTGCGGTCGAGCATCTCACCCAGGCTCGTGCTCTCAATCGGCACATCCCAGCGCACGCCCGCCGGGTAGGACTTCTCCCAAGGATATGGGCGCGTGAGCGTCATGCTGCAGCGGCTCGCGCTGCATAGAGCGAGTTGAACCCCTTGGAATCATCCGCAAGGCGATCGAGCAATGCCGCCGGCTGATGCCGCTTGTCGCCAGAGGTGCGTGCCAATTCCGCGAGCCGGTCGCGGATGTACGGCAGGCCGACATGGTCGGCATAGAACATCGGGCCGCCGCGCCAGACCGGGAAGCCATAGCCGTAGACCCAGATCACGTCGATGTCGCCCGGGCGCGTCGCGATGCCTCTTCGAGGATGCGCGCGCCTTCGTTGATCATCGGAAAGATCAGGCGTTCGATGATCTCCTGCTTGTCGATCTTGCGCCGCTCGATGCCGAGCTGCGCCGAGGTATCGACGATCAGCTTCTCGACGTCGGGGTCGGGCTTCGGCGTGCGCGAGCCGGCCTCATAAAGATAGAAGCCCTTGCCGGTCTTCTGGCCGAAGCGACCCTGCTCGCAGAGCTGGTCGGCGATCTCCGCCCGCGTACCTTGTGCCTTGCGCATGCGCCAGCCGACATCGAGGCCGGCGAGATCGCCCATCGCGAACGGCCCCATCGGAAAGCCGAACTCGGTGAGCGCGCCGTCGACCTCGTGCGGCAGCGCGCCTTCGAGCAGCAGCTTCTCGGCCTCGATGCCGCGCGCCGACAGCATGCGGTTGCCGACGAAGCCATGGCAGACCCCGACCACGACCGGCACCTTGCCGATCTTGCGCGCGACCTCGATCGCGGTCGCGAGCACGTCCGGCGCCGTTTCCGTGCCGCGCACGATCTCCAGCAGCTTCATCACATTGGCCGGCGAGAAGAAGTGCATGCCGAGCACGGATTGCGGACGCTGCGTGGTCTGCGCGATGGCGTTGACGTCGAGATAGGAGGTGTTGGTCGCGAGCACGGCGCCGGCCTTGGCCAGCCGGTCGAGCTTGCCGAACAGCTCCTTCTTGATGTCCATCTCCTCGAACACCGCCTCGATGACGATGTCGGCATCGTCGACCGCGTCGACGTCGGTGACGCCGTTGATCAGCGCCATGCGGCGATCGGCGTCCTCAGCCTTGAGGCTGCCGCGCGACACCGAGGTCTTGTAGTTCTTGCGCGATAGTGTCGAGGCCGCGCTGGAGGGCGTCGGCTCGCTGTCTCGACCATCGTCACCGGAATGCCCGCATTGGCGAAGTACATGGCGATGCCGCCGCCCATGGTGCCGGCGCCGATCACGGCGGCGCGCTTGATCTCGCGCGGCTTGGCGTCCTTCGGCAGGTCGGGAACCTTTGCGGCCTCGCGCTCGGCAAAGAAGATATGGCGCTGCGCCTTCGACTGATCGCCGACGAGCAGCTGTCATGAACGCGTCGCGTTCGCGCGCCTGCGCCTCGTCGATCGGCACGTCGAGCGTCGAGCGCATCGCCTCGATCGCGGCCGCCGGCGCATCGCAGCCCGCGCGCCTTCTTGGCGCTGGCGGCCACGATTTCGTCGAACTTCGCCGGATCGGCGCGCAGCCCGGCGAGCTTGTCCTCGCGGTCCTTGACCCGCACGAGCGGCCGCTTGTCGGCGACGCATCTTCCGCGCGAAGGCGATGGCGCCGGCAACGAGGTCGCCCTCGATGATCTCGTCGACCAGGCCAGCCGCGAGCGCATCCTTCGCCGGGATCGGATCGCCCGACAGGATCATCGGCAGCGCCTTCTCCATGCCGACGAGACGCGGCAGGCGCTGCGTGCCGCCGGCGCCCGGGATCAGGCCGAGCTTGATCTCCGGCAGGCCGAGCCGCGTGCCCGGCGCGGCGACGCGGAAATGGCAGCCCAGCGTGATCTCGAGCCCGCCGCCGAGCGGCGTGCCGTGCACCGCCGCGATGGTCGGCTTGGCAACGTCGTCGATCGTCCGCGATGACGTCGATCAGGCTCGGCGCCTGCGGCGGCTTGCCGAACTCGGTGATGTCGGCGCCGGCGACGAAGGTGCGGCCGGCGCCGGTCGAGCACGATGGCCTCGACAGCGGCATCGTCGCGCGCCTCGCGCGAACGCATCACGGATGCCGACGCGCACCGCATGCTTGAGCGCATTGACCGGCGGATTGTCGACGGTGATGACGGCGACATTGCCGTCGCGGCGCAGGCTCACGACCTCGCTGGTAGTCTCGTGCATCGCGGCGTCAGCCATGAATTCTCCGGCGTTGCCGATTTGCTTTTGTGATGTTGCGCGACACGAGAAACAGCTTTTGGAGTTTGACCCAAACGCTAGGAAATGCTGCATTTCCTGTCAACGCACGAAGGGAGCCTCTCCCGCAAACGTGCGAGGGGAACGCTTGAGGTGTCCGTCACGCAATCCATGGCGACGGAGAAAGTTCGACATCCTTCGGCAGGCGGCGCATCGCCGCCGCTGCTCGCCGTGCGGGATGTCGGCATCCGCTTCGGCGGCATCGTCGCGCTCGACGAGTGTCGTTCGACATCGCGCCGGGCAGATTCTCGGCCTGATCGGCCCGAACGGCGCCGGCAAGACCACGCTGTTCAACTGCGTCAGCCGGCTCTACACGCCGGATTCCGGCGACATCCTGTTCGAGGGTGAAAGCATCCTCGGCAGCCCGCCGCACCGCATCGCCGGATCGGCATCGGCCGCACGTTCCAGAACCTCGCGCTGTTCCGAACCATGTCGGTGCTCGACAATGTGCGGGTCGGCTGCCATCGGCAGAGCCGCAGCGATTTCCTCAGCGATGCGCTGCGGCTGCCGTGGGTGCGCCGCGAGGAAGCGCACGCTCGACGAGCACACGGCCTGGGCTCCTCGCCGACCTCGACCTGGAGGACGTTGCGCATCGCTCGTCGCGGACCTGCCGCTCGGCACGCAGAAGCGGGTCGAACTGGCCCGGGCGCTGGCTGCGCGGCCGAAGCTCCTGCTGCTCGACGAGCCGGCCGGCGGCCTCAATCACGACGAGGTCGGGGAGCTCGGCGACCTGATCCGCCGCATCCGCGACGAGCGACGGCATCACCGTGCTGCTGGTCGAGCATCACATGAGCCTGGTGATGTCGATCTCCGACAACGTCGTGGTGCTCGATTTCGGCCGCAAGATCGCCGAAGGCACGCCGGCGAGGTGCAGCAAGATCCCGAGGTGATCCGCGCCTATCTGGGGACGACGGCGCGATGACCAGCGCCTGCTCGACGTGCGCGATCTCGAGCGCCTTCTACGGCGCGACGCAGGTGCTGCACGGGCTCGACTTCGCGATCGCCGAAGGCGGCGTCACGGCGCTGCTCGGCGCCAACGGCGCCGGCAAGACCACGACGCTGCGCGCGCTGTCCGGCATGGTGCGCACCCGCGGCGAGATCGCTTCGACGGCCGTTCGATCGCCGGGCTGCGCCACCGAGGACATCGTGCGGCTCGGCATCGCGCATGTGCCGGAGGGCCGCGGCACCTTCAGCCGCATGACGGTCGAGGAGAATCTCCAGCTCGGCGCGATGACGCGCCGCGACCGCGCGGCGATCGCCGCCGATATCGAGCGCGTCTACGGCTATTTCCCGAGCTGCAAGGAGCGCCGCGGCCAGCAGGCCGGCACGCTGTCCGGCGGCGAGCAGCAGATGCTGGCGATCGGCCGCGCCCTGATGCTGCGGCCGCGGCTGATGCTGCTCGACGAGCCCTCCTTCGGTCTCGCGCCGCTGCATCGTGCGAGGAACTGTTCGGCATCCTGCGCAGGCTCAACCGAGAACGAAGGCATGGCAGCATGCTGCTGGTCGAGCAGAACGCCGCGCTCGCGCTCGAGCTCGCCGACCACGCCTATCTGATCGAGACCGGGCGGCTCGTGATGTCCGGTCCGGCGCAGCGAGATCGGCGACGACGAGAACGTCCGCCGCGCCTATCTCGGCTATTAGGGACAGCGCGATGGAACTGTTTCTGCATCAGATGCTCGGCGGGTCTCGCGACCGGCGGCATCTATGCCTGCATGGCGCTCGCCATCGTCATGATCTACCAGGCGATCGATCATCTGAATTTCGCCCAGGGCGAGATGGCGATGTTCTCGACCTTCATCGCCTGGCAGCTGCATGCAATGGGGCGTGCCGTATTGGGTCGCGTTCGTGCTCGACGATCGGCATCTCGTTCGTCGCCGGCGTCGTGATCGAGCGCATCGTCTTCAAGCCGATCCACGGCGCGCCGGTGCTGAGCCACGTCGTGGTGTTCATCGCGCTGTTCGCGATCCTCAACAGCCTCGCCGGCTTCATCTGGGATTTCACCATCAAGACGTTTCCCGAGCCCGTTCGGCACCAGCCGTTCCTCGGCAGCGGCCTGATCAGCACGCACGACGCCGGCATGATCGCGTGACGCTGATCGTGCTGGTGCTGCTCTATCTGTTCTTCCGCCACACCCGCATCGGCCTCGCGATGCGGGCGGCCGCGGCGAACCCGGAATCGGCGCGGCTCGTCGGCATCCGGGTCGGCTGGATGATGGCGCTCGGCTGGGGCATGGCGGCGGCGATCGGCGCGGTCGCCGGCATGCTGATCGCGCCGGTGGTGTTCCTCGAGCCGAACATGATGCTGTGCATCCTGCTCTACGGCTTTGCCGGCGCGGTGGTCGGCGGGCTGACCAGCCCGGGCGGCGCGGTGGTCGGCGGCTTTGCGGTCGGCGTCATCGAGAACCTCGCCGGCACCTTCATTCCCTATGTCGGGCGCGAGCTGAAGCTTGCCGATCGCGCTCGCGCTGATCGTCGCGGTGCTGACCGTGAAGCCGAGCGGCCTGTTCGGCCGCGCGGCTCGTGACGCGGGTGTAGCGGATGACGGAAGAAGCAGTCGCGATCGCCGCTCGCCAAGGCCGCGCCTGGCGCGACTGGCATCCGCTCGCGATGGCAGCGTGCCGCGTTTGTCGCCAGTCGCCGTCATCGCGCTGTTGCTGCCGTTCGTCGTCGAGAACTTCCTCATCTTCCAGCTCACGCTGGCGATGATCTATGCGATCGCGATCCTCGGGCTCAATCTGCTCACCGGCTTCAACGGCCAGTTCTCGCTCGGCCACTCGCGCCTTCTTCGCGATCGGCGCCTATACCGCGGCGATCCTGATGAGACCGTATCGACATCGCCTATTACTGGACGCTGCCGGCCGCCGGCGCTGGTCTGCTTCGTCTTCGGCTTCCTGTTCGGCCTGCCGGCGCTGCGGCTGGAGGGCATCTATCTGGCGCTCGCGACCTTCGCGCTCGCCGTCGCGATGCCGCAGATCCTGAAATCGACGCCGCTCGAGCCTTGGACCGGCGGCGTGCAGGGCATCGTCATCATCAAGCCGGATGCGCCGTTCGGCCTGCCGCTCAATGCCGACCAATGGCTCTATTTCTTCACCCTCGCGCGTCGGGCTTCGTGCATGTATCGCCGGCGCCGCCAACCTGGTCAACAGCCGCACCGGCCGCGCCATCATGGCGATCCGCGACAATCCGATCGCGGCGCGCGCGATGGGCATCGATGTCTCGCTCTACAAGATCGCTGACCTTCGGCGTCAGCGCGCTCTATACCGGCATCGCCGGCGCGCTCGGCGCGATCGTCGGTCCAGTTCGTCGCGCCCGACAGCTTCACCTTCGTGCTCGCCGATCGCGCTGTTCGTCGGCCTCGTGGTCGGCGGCGTCGGCTCGATCCCCGGCGCGCTGTTCGGCGGCCTCTTCGTGCTGTTCGTGCCCAACATCGCCGAGCAGCGTCTCCAAGGGTCTCGCGGGCGCGGTCTACGGCGTCATCCTGATCCTGGTGATCTACCTGATGCCGTCCGGCGCGGCGGAGCTGATCCGGCTGATCGCCGCCAAGGTAACGAAGGTCCGCTGACCTTTGTCGGCCTTGCTCAATTTTTAGGCCCGCGCTCTCTCAATTGTGCGCGCGTCGAAATCGCCGTGGCGCCCCGTCGATGCAGCAAAACGGCGCGGTCCCATGAGAGTCTCCAAATGATCAGAACTTCTATCGCCCGGAGCCGGCAGGCGCACCTCGGTGGCACGAGGCTTGCGGATAGATCGTCTTTATTCATGTCACGATGGGGGTCGGAAGAGTCTCATGAAGCGCCGCGAATTCCTGAAATCCGTCGCCGCCGCTGCGGCGGGCTCGATGGTGTCAGCGCCGGCCGTATGGTCGCCCGCAAAGGCGCAGTCGCGTCAGGAGACGCTGCTGATCGTCTCGGAGAGTGGACCGAACAATCTCGACATTCACGGTGTCGGCACCAACGTGCCCGGCTACGAGGTTCGTGGAACTGCTACGACCGCCTCATCAGCCATGAGATGAAGACCGTCGAACGGCACTCCCGTACTACGACCGCGACAAGTTCAAGATGGAACTCGCCGAAGACATGAACGTCGGCGACATGTCGGCGACATTCAAACTCAAGAAGAACGCCACCTTCCACGACGGCACGCCGGTCACCGCCAAGGACGTCAAGTGGTCGCTCGACCGCGCGGTCACGGTCGGCGGGTTTCCGACGTTCCAGATGGGCGCCGGTTCGCTCACCAAGGCCGAGCAGTTCGTGATCGTCGACGATCACACGGTGCGCGTCGACTTCCTGAAGAAGGACCGCCTGACGATTCCCGATCTCGCCGTGATCGTGCCGTGCGTCGTCAACTCGGAGCTGGTGAAGAAGAACGCGACGGCGCAGGACCCCTGGGGCCTCGAATACACCAAGCAGAACACCGCCGGCAGCGGCGCCTACAAGGTCGCGAAATGGACCGCCGGCACCGAGGTCATCTTCGAGCGCAACGACGACTGGAAGGGCGGGCCGCTGCCGAAGATCAAGCGCATCATCTGGCGCATGGTCCCGTCGGCCGGCAATCGCCGGGCGCTGCTCGAGCGCGGCGACGCCGACATCTCCTACGATCTGCCGAACAAGGATTTCGTCGAGCTCAAGCAGCGCCGGCAAGCTCAGATCGTGTCGACGCCGTATTCAAACGGCATCCAATATATCGGCATGAACGTGAAGATCCCGCCGTTCGACAATCCGAAGGTGCGCCAGGCGATCGCCTACGCGCTGCCCTACCAGAAGATCATGGACGCGGTGCTGTTCGGCCTCGGCAAGCCGCTGTTCGGCGCGCCGGCCGACAAGGCCGACGGAGGTCGCCTGGCCGCAGCCGCACAGCTTCAACACCGATATCGCCAAGGCCAAGGCGCTGCTCGCCGAAGCCGGCTTCCCAACGGCTTCGAGACGACGCTGTCGTTCGACCTCGGCTTCGCCGACGGTCAACGAGCCGCTCTGCGTGCTGGTGCAGGAGAGCCTGGCGCAGATCGGCATCAAGGCGACGATCAACAAGATCCCCGGCGCCAACTGGCGCACCGAGCTCAACAAGAAGACGTTGCCGCTCTACACCAACGTGTTCTCCGGCTGGCTCGACTATCCGGAGTATTTCTTCATCTGGTGCTACCACGGCAAGAATTCGATCTTCAACACCATGAGCTACCAGTCGAAGGAGATGGACGGCTTCATCGACGGCGCCGTGACGGCCGCCGCGACGCGGCGACAAGGCGACCTACGACAAGGACGTGAAGGGCTTCGTCGACCTCGCCTATGCCGACATGCCGCGCGTGCCGCTGTTTCAGCCCTACGTCAACGTCGCGATGCAGAAGAACGTGTCGGGATATCAGTACTGGTTTCATCGCCGCCTCGACTACCGGACGCTGGTGAAGGGGTGAGCGCAATGCAGATCGGTGTATCGCGAGCCACGATCTCGCTCCTCTCGCGGCGTAAGCCAGGGAATCCAACGCCTGGCCCTGGCTTCCCCGCCTCGCGGGGTGACCGCGATGCACGTGCGCATGCTGATGGTCATCCTGAAGCGCCTGCTGTTCGCGATCCCGAGCCTGATCGGCGTCGTGATCGTCACCTTCCTGCTGACGCGCGCGCTGCCCGGCGACCCGGCCGCCTACTTCGCCGGGCCCGCCGCGACCAAGGAGGCGATCCAGGAAATCCGCGTCAAGCTCGGCCTCGACAAGTCGCTGCCGGTGCAATTCGTGCAGCTATGTGCGCGATCTCGGGCGCGGCGACCTCGGCACCTCGCTCACCACCGGCCAGCCGGTCGTCGCGGAGATCAAGGCGCGGCTGCCGGCCTCCGCCGAACTGACGCTGCTCGGCCTCATCGTCTCGGTGATGATCGCGCTGCCGCTCGGCATCCTGGCCGCGGTGCGGCAGGGCTCGCTCATCGATCATGCGTGCCGGATCGTCACCACGGCCGGCGTGTCGCTGCCGGTCTTCTTCACCGGCCTGATCCTGGTCTACGTGTTCTATTATCTGCTCGGCTGGTCGCCGGCGCCGCTCGGCCGGCATCGACGTGTTCGCTTCGGCGCCGCCGCAGGTCACCGGTTTCTATCTGATCGACAGCCTGATCGCGCGCGACTTCGAGGGCTTCCGCGCGGCGCTCGAGCAGCTCGCCCTGCCGGCGCTGACGCTCGGCATCTTCTCGCTCGCGCCGATCGCCCGCATGACGCGCGCGTCGATGCTGGCCGTGCTGAGCTTCGGACTTCGTGCGCACCGCGCGGGCTAGCGGGCTCACGCCCTATACCGTGATCATCACCTACGCGTTCCGCAACGCCATGCTGCCGGTGATTACCACGCTCGGCATGGTGTTCTCCTTCCTGCTCGGCGCCAACGTGCTGGTGGAGAAAGTGTTCGCTTGGCCCGGTATCGGCTCCTACGCGGTCGAGGCGCTGATCGCGTCGGACTTCGCGCCGATCCAGGGCTTCGTGCTGACGATGGCCATCATGTACGTGATGCTCAACCTCGTGATCGACATTCTCTACGGCGTCATCGATCCGCGCGTGAGGATGGAAGGATGAGCCTCCTGGTCTCCGAGCATTCCGGCGTTCTGGCGCAGCCCGCGAGCCCCGAGCCGATCGTCAGCGCCGATGCGATCGTGCCGCCGGTCACGGTCGAGGACCCGCAAACCCGGGCCGTCCGGCAAGCGGGCTCAATGCCACGTTGCGCCACGCCGTCTACATCATCTCGGACAATCCGGTCACCGGATTCTCGTTCGGCGCTGTTCATGCTGATCTTCCTGGCGGCTCTGGTCGGTCCCGTATGTCGTGCCCTACGACCCGTTCATGAGCGACACCGTCGCGGCGCTGAAGCCGCCGTCCGCCGCGCACTGGTTCGGCACCGACCAGCTCGGCCGCGATGTCTTCAGCCGCGTGGTCGTGGCGACGCGGCTCGACTTCATCATCGCCATCGCCTCCGTCGCGCTGGTGTTCCTGATGGGCGGACTCGCCGGCATCGCCGCCGGATTCTTCGGCGGCTGGACCGACCGCATCGTCGGGCGCATCGCCGATACCATCATGGCGTTCCCGCTCTTCGTGCTGGCGATGGGCATCGTCGCGGCACTGGGCAACACGGTGCAGAACATCATCCTGGCGACCGCGATCGTGAACTTCCCGCTCTATGCCCGCGTCGCGCGCTCCGAGGCCAATATCCGGCGCGAGGCCGGGTTCGTGCAGGCGGCGCGGCTTTCCGGCAATGGCGAGTTCCGCATCCTGCTCGCGCATATCCTGCCCAACATCATGCCGATCATGATCGTGCAGATGTCGCTGACCATGGGCTACGCCATCCTTAATGCCGCCGGGCTGTCGTTCATCGGGCTCGGCGTGCGCCCGCCGACCGCGGAGTGGGGCATCATGGTGGCCGAAGGCTCGACCTTCATGGTGTCGGGCGAATGGTGGATCGCATTCTTTCCGGGGCTTGCGCTCATGACAGCGGTGTTCTGCTTCAACCTCCTGGGCGACGGCCTGCGCGACATCGTGGACCCCTCGCGGCGGACATGATGATGTTCGCCATTGAATCCTCCCATTCACTGCCGCTTCGTTTGGTACGCCAGCGGTGCAGCGGGTTCCACCTCGCCCCGGTGGGGAGAGGTCTGGCGCGACGCGTCCGGGTGAGGGGCTACCGCCTGACGATAGTCTGTAACCCCTCACCCGCCCACGTTGCGCGCGGGCGGCTTCTCTCCATCGGGAAGGCGAAGCGCCATGCCATGGATCGGAGGCACCGCACATGACCGACGCCCTCCCGCTTCTGGACGTTCATAATCTCACGGTCGAATTCTCCACCCGCCGCGGGATCGTGCGCGCGGTGCAAAATGTCGACATCTCCGTCGCCAAGGGCGAGACCCTCGGCATCGTCGGCGAATCCGGCTCAGGCAAGTCGGTCACGTCCTACGCTGTGATGCGCATCCTCGACCGCGCCGGACGCATTGCCGACGGCTCGGTGATGTTCGCCGGCCTCGATGTCCGCAATGCCACCGAGGATGCGGTGCGCGACCTGCGCGGCCGGGAGATCTCCATGATCTTCCAGAATCCGCGTGCCGCGCTTAATCCGATCCGCAAGGTCGGCAAGCAGATCGAGGACGTGCTCAAGCAACACGCCCAGGCGGATTCGTCGAACCTCACCGACAAGGCGGTCGAGGTGCTGGAGCAGGTCCGCATCGCGCGACCGCGCGAGCGCTATCATGCCTATCCGTTCGAACTTTCGGGTGGCATGTGCCAGCGCATCGTCATCGCGCTGGCGCTCGCCTGCCGGCCGCAGCTCCTGATCGCCGACGAGCCGACCACCGGCCTCGACGTCACCACCCAGAAGGCGGTGATGGACCTCGTGGTCGAGCTCACGCGCGAGCGCGGCATGTCGACCATCCTGATCACGCACGATCTCGGGCTTGCCGCCGCCTATTGCGACAAGGTCGTGGTGATGCAGAAAGGCCGGATCGTCGAGACCGCGCAGTCGGCGATGATCTTCAAAGCCCCGGCACATCCTTACACGCGCAAGCTGATGCGCGCGACGCCGCGGCCCGGGGCGACACTGCGCGGGCTGTTGCCGGAGGATTTGCCGATCATCGTGCAGCCGCCGGCTGCGCCGAAGAAAGCAACCGGCACGGCGCGGCCGCTGCTCGAAGTGACCAAGCTGGTGAAGGAATATCCGCGCAAGGGCCTCACCAAGGCCTTCGCGATGTTCAAGAAGAAGCCCGCCGTCGAGCCCGAGACCTTCAAGGCGGTGGACGGCATCAGCTTCACCATCGGACGGGGCGAAAGCGTCGGCCTCGTCGGCGAATCCGGCTGCGGCAAATCGACGACGTCGATGATGGTGATGCGCCTGATCGACCCAAGCGGCGGCACCATCTTGTTTGATGGTGAGGACATCGGCGCGATTCCGGCCAACAAGTTCGCGACGCTGCCGTTGCGCAAGCGCATCCAGATGGTGTTCCAGGACCCGACCGACAGCCTCAATCCGCGCTTCACCGCGGCGCGCGCCATCGCCGATCCAATCATGCGCCTGGGCGATGTGAAAGGTGGCGATGCACTCCGGGCACGCTGTGAAGATTTGGCGCGGCAGGTCGGGCTGCCGGGCGAGTTCCTCGACCGCTTCCCGCATCAGCTCTCCGGCGGACAGAAGGCGCGCGTCGGCATCGCGCGGGCGATCGCGCTCAATCCCGAGCTCGTCATCCTCGACGAACCGACCGCGGCGCTCGACGTCTCCGTTCAAGCGGTGGTCCTCAACCTGCTGCAGGACCTCAAGGACTCGCTGGGGATGAGCTACCTGTTCGTCTCCCACGACCTCAATGTCGTGCGACTGCTATGCGACCGCGTGATCGTGATGCGCACCGGCCGCATCGTGGAAGAAGGTCCGGCCGCGCGGGTCTTGAATGCACCGGAGGCGGAGTACACCCGCGAACTGTTGTCCGCGATTCCGCATCCGCCAATTTGACTGCGGCCCCGGTCTTCATGTTTGGACTTGCAGAGCGTTTGTTCCGCCTTCATCTTGAGGAGCGCCCGAAGGGCACGTCTCAAAGGACGGGGCGATCCCATGGTTCGAGACGGCGCTCCGCGCCTCCTCGCAACGAGGCCAAGCCAGCGACGCATGAGACAGTCTTCTAATGACCAATCCGACCGACCCGCTCGACGACTACATCACTATGGCTGCCCGGGTCCTGAATCTTCCCGTGGAGCCGGATTGGAAGCCGGCCATCAAATTCAATCTCGATGTTACGTTGAAGCACGCGGCGTTCGTCGAAGCATTTGATCTGCCTGACGAGGCAGAGCCAGCGCCTGTTTTCCGGGCTTGAACGGCATGGCGTTCGATTCCACCTGGGCCTCGGCCGCTGACATCGCGGCGGCAGTCACCACTGGCCAAGCCACCGCGTGCGAAATCACCGAAGCGGCGCTCGCGCTCATCGCGACGCGCGACAAGCAGCTTAATGCCTTCACCGCCGTCACGACTGACCGCGCACGCGCCAGGGCGCAAGTAATCGACCAGGCTCGCGCTGCGGGAAAGCCGGGAGGACCTCTCGACGGCGTGCCGTTCGCGGTGAAGAACCTGTTCGACGTCGAAGGCCTGTCGACGCTCGCCGGGTCCAAGATCAACCGCGATCATCCACCGGCCGGGCACGACTCGCCGCTGATCGAACGGCTGGAAGCGGCCGGCGCGGTGCTCGTCGGCGCGCTCAACATGGGGGAATACGCCTACGACTTCACCGGCGAGAACATCCATTACGGCCCCTCGCGCAATCCGCACGACCTTTCCCGCATGACCGGCGGATCGTCCGGCGGCTCCGGCGGTGCGGTCGCCGGCGGCCTGGTGCCGCTGGCGCTGGGATCCGATACCAACGGCTCGATCCGCGTGCCTTCCTCCCTGTGCGGATTGTTCGGCCTCAAGCCGACCTATGGCCGCCTGTCGCGCGCGCGCACCTTCCCATTCGTGACGAGCTTCGACCATCTCGGCCCGCTGGGGCGGAGCACGCGCGACCTCGCGCTCGCTTATGACGCGATGCAGGGACCCGACGCGGACGACGCAGTCTGCGCGGAGCGCGCCGCCGAACCGACACTGCCGGTACTCGATCGCGGGCTCGACGATCTGCGCATCGCGGTCGCCGGCGGCTATTTCCGCAAGGGCGCGTTTCCGGAAGCACTCACTGCAATCGACCAAATCGCCGGGTTTCTCGGCGCCACACGCGAGATCGAAATCCCCGAGGCCGCACGCGCGCGCGCCGCGGCCTATGTGATCGCCGCGACCGAAGGCGCCACCCTTCATCTCGACCGCCTTCGCACGCGCGGCGCCGACTACGATCCGGCCGTGCGCGACCGGCTGATCGCCGCCGCCATGATGCCGGCAACCGCCGCAAATACAGCGCAGAAATTCCGCCGCTGGTACCGCGAGCAGGTGCTCAAGCTGTTCGACGAGGTCGATGTCATCCTGGCGCCGGCCACGCCCTGCACGGCACCCGCGATCGGCCAGCAGACCTTTGTGCTCGACGGCGTCGAGTTGCCAGTGCGGCCCAATCTCGGGCTCTACACCCAGCCGATCTCTTTCATTGGGCTGCCCGTGGTCGCCGTACCGGTTCCGCTGGAACCGATGCCGATCGCGGTGCAGATCATCACTGCGCCATGGCGCGAGGATATCGCGCTCCGTGTGGCGCACGTGTTGGAGGCGGCTGGCATCGTGCGCGCTCCGCGCCCGAAAATCTAGGAGTGTCCATGGACATCGACCTGCCGGACGTCGTCGCCGAGGTGCGCGCCGAATTCGAGCGCTATGAGAAGGCGCTGGTGACCAACGACGTCGCGACGCTCGATGCCATCTTCCACAACGATCCGCGCACCATCCGTTACGGCGGTGGCGAGAATCTCTACGGCTACGCCGAGATCATGGCGTTCCGCGGGGCGCGTTCGCCGGTCGGCCTGGAACGCACGCTGTCGAAGACCGTGATCACCACCTACGGCCGCGATTTCGCGGTCGCCTCGACGCTGTACGACCGTCCGAGCTCGGGCAGAAAGATCGGCCGGCAGATGCAGACCTGGGTGCGCTTCGCGGACGGCTGGCACGTGGTCGCGGCACATGTCAGCCTGATCGACCCGCCGCCCTCATCATAGCGAACCGAAATTCGCTGGGAAACTCGATCCCCTCCCCACCCCTCCCCTTTTCAGGGGAGGGAGCAGACCGCGTCCGCTGCCCACGTGTGCTCTTGATCACAAGGGTGCTCTCGGCTTCAACGTTTCATCATCATCGCGATCGATATTGTTACGACCGGTCTCGCTTCCGGTCCCTCCACCTAGAGGGGGGGAGAGCCAGGGAGGAGGCATCCGTTCGTCCCTGGCAATACGCTCTGCTGAACGAAGGCCCGCCAGCCGCGGAAGCTGGAAATATCCCGTGCGCCGCTAACGGCCTCGCTCTCGACGAGGAAGCCCTTTACGCCTCGCCCATCCGTGAGCGTCAATGTGCCGATGCCGAGCGGCGGCGGGATCGCGGCGACGAACTGCCCAAACCCTTCCACCGGCAATGCCCAGACTTCCACCGCGATAGCCCTGCCCTGCCCATTCGCGACGCGCAGCATTCCCGGCTTGGGTGGCACCGTCCCGGCGAGCGCGAACAGTTTGTAGTCCGGCGCCGTGGTCGTCGCCTCGATCAGCCGGCCGCCGAGGGTCCGCAATTCGCCGTTCAGCGGCATACCGGAAAGGTGCGCACCCACGACAGCGATCGCGATCTCACCCTCGACCAGCGACGTCGGCAATTGCCCCAGGGGCGGCTGCGCCGTGCCGGTCGCGCCCATCGGCAGACCGGTATCGGCATGGAACGCGCGGCCGATCGAAGCCAGCATGGCGTCGCTGCCGGCTGGCGCCAGCAGGGTGATACCAAATGGCGTGCCATTGGCATGCATCGACGCCGGCAGCGCGAGGCCGCACAGGTCGAGGAGATTGACGAAGTTCGTGTAGGTGCCGAGCCGGCTGTTGAGCTGGATAGGATCGGCCAGGACCTGCTCCACCGTGTAGGCGGTCGGCGCCGTCGGCAGCAACAACGCGCCGATCTGCCGGAACATCATATCGCGCACGCGCCGCAGGCCCTCCAGCTTATAGAAGGACACGAAAGCGTCGACCGCGGTCGGCCGCATGCCCGAGAGGATGATGTCGCGCGTGACCGGATGCATGGCCTCAGGTGCGGACGCGATCAGCGAACGCGCCGTGATGTAGCGTTCCGCAACCCAGGGGCCGTCGTAGAGCAGCCGCGCTGTCTCGTAGAACGGCTCGATATCGACCTCGACGATCGTCGCGCCAAGCCGGCCGAAGCGCGCGATGGCCTCCTCGTAGGCCGAGGCTGACGCCTTGTCTCCGAAGAACAGGCGCTGGCCCGACATCGGCACGCCCAGCTTGACGCCGGCCGCCATCGCGCCCATGGCGCCGAGCGGACGCGTGCGGGAATAGGGATCGGCGCGATCCGGCCCTGCCATCACACCGAGCGTCGCGAAGGCGTCGTCGACGGTGAGCGCGAACACGGACACGCAGTCGAGCGTGCGGCAGGCCGGAACGACACCGGCGGTCGACACCAGGCCAAGGCTGGGCTTCAGGCCCACGATGTTGCCGAGACCCGCCGGGACGCGGCCGGAGCCTGCCGTATCCGTTCCCAGCGCCAGCGGGACAAGACCCGCGGCCACCGCAATCGCCGAACCCGAGCTCGACCCGCCCGGGATGAGCCTGGCATCGAACACGTTGCGCGGAATGCCATAGGGCGACCGCACGCCGACGAGCCCGGTCGCGAACTGATCGAGGTTGGTCTTGCCGATGACGATGGCACCCGCCTCCCGCAACCGCGCGACCGCCGTCGCTTCCGCGTCCGGCCGGTAGGCGAAGGCGGGGCACGCCGCGGTCGTCGGCAATCCCCGAACGTCGATATTATCCTTGACGGCGAAGGGCACGCCGTAGAGCGGCAGACTGGGATCCGTCAGCGCTTGCGCCTCCGCGACCGCTTCCGCCTCGTCCCGCAGCGAGATGAAGATGGCAGGATCGCCATGCCCGCGGATACGGGCGAAGGCCGCCGCGACCGTGTCGGCGGGGGCCCGCGTGCCGGAGCGATGGGCTTCCAGGGTCGAGGCGATCGTCTCGGTCACAAACTATTCCGCAATCGCGGTGGAAAACGGCAGCAGGCCCCGGCAGGCTCCATCTTTGTGCGACAATGGGGGGCGCTGCGCAACACCATAAAGGCGTCAGCGGATGCGGCGATTCGGACCAGACTATCGGCCTTTTTCGGAGAATGACCGCGGCGCCGGGAGGACTTACCCGATATGCAGGAGGACCCAGTCGATCGCGTCTTTCGGCAGCAACGGGATGACGATCGCGGTCAGCGCGAGACCAATCGCGCAGAACAAGCAAACGCTCTCCACCGAGGGAAGGAATCTGAACTGTCGCGCCTGCGGGGGGTGGACAACGTCGCTGTACATCGGCGATCTCCGGTCATCAGCCATGTCTTTTTGGTAGACCAGCCGCGTCCGGCGCCGTGTGACGTTTCTCACATACGATCAAATTCCGGGGCGAATCTCTCCCTAAGCCTCCCGCTCGGCGTCCGCGACCGCGGCCAGCGCCTGCGAGTCCAGCACGACGATGCCGCCGCGCTCCAGCCGGACCCATTTCCGCTTGGTCCAGGCACGAAGCTGCTTGTTCGTGCTTTCCCGCGACATTCCCACCATCTGGCTGATTTCGAGCTGGGTGATCGCGAGCTTGCCGTTGGGCGCGTCGCTCCCGGCATGAGCCGCCAGCCAGAGCAGGGTCTTTGCGAGACGCGTCGGCAGGTTGAGAAGCAGCGCCTCCTCGAGCCGCTGGCTCACGAGACGCATCCGCGCACACAGGGATTCGATCAGCTTGATAGCCACCTCCGGATGGTCAAGCACGAAGGCGAGGAAATCGCGCCGCTCGATCACCATCAGGTCGCAGTCGGTCATCGCGACGGCGCCGGCGGTGCGCGGCTGACCGTCGAGCAATGCAATCTCCCCGAAAATCTCGCCTCCGCGCATAAGATTGAACAACGCCTCACGCCCGTCGGCGGAAGGCGCACTGATCTTCACCGTGCCGGCACTGACGGCAAACAGGCTGGTGCCATCATCGCCCTTGTCGAAAATCGTCGCACCGCGCTTCACGCGCCGGGTGGTCGCGCATGCGGCGAGACGTGCGAGATGATTATCCCCCAGCACCCCGAATAATGGATGTCGCTTGAGCAACGCGACCTTGTCGGGGGAGCGCACCACGCGATCGAGTTCCACGGTGGACATCGGGAGCCGCCTCCCGCTGAAAGTCGGCCAACGAGAAGTCGCAATGAATAACTTTACGACCTGTCATTGAAGCACATGTCGATCGAGCATTCTCGCTCCGTACAAGTTCGATCATCGGAAAGGTCGTTGCAAGCCTTGATTTATGGTGTCCCAATTGAACGCCTGAAGTAGGATGCGATTCACTGGCTCGCCTGAAACGGTTGTCGCGTGTCACTACACCTTAAGCACCTTCCGGTGGAGCCATGATGTGCCTCAACTGCGGGGGCGGGAACAGCCGGGGTGCCGTGCAGTGCGCTGAGTGCGGCGCCGGGCTCGACGACACATCGGCCGCGGCTGGCGCGAGCATATTTTTCGGCGAGCGACGCCAGCTCACGGCATTATTCTGCGACATCGTCGACTCGACCGAGATCGCGACCACGCACGACCCCGAGGAGTATCACGAGCTCATCCGCGCGTTCTCACAATGCTGCCGGGCGGTGGTGGATCAGTTCGGCGGCATGATCAAGGAATTGCGAGGCGACGGCGCGCTCCTGTTGTTCGGCTATCCACAGTCCCGCGGCGATGAGCCGGAACGTGCCGTGCGCGCCGGTCTCGCCCTTATCGACGCGATCAAGCGCTGCGAATTCCCGGGAGGCTTCAGCGTCCGCATCGGGATCGCCACGGGATTGACCGCGATCGATGCCAGCACCTCGTTCGATCCCACCATCGTCGGCGAGGCCTTGAACCTCGCAGCGCGGCTGCAAAACGAAGCGGCACCCGGCACGGTGGTGATTTCCGAATTGACGCGGAACATGGCCGGCGGCTTCTTCGAGACGGTCGATCTCGGTCTCCAGGACCTCAAGGGATTCGCCGAGCCAGTGCCGGCATGGCTCGTGACGAGGGAGGCGAAGGTCTTCAGCCGATTCGAGGCGCTGCGCCTCGGCGGCACCGCGGATTTCGTCGGCCGCCATGAGGAGACGCGAACCCTCGCGGCCCAGTGGGAACAGGCGAAGCTGGGTTCCGGCCGGGTCATCATCATCTCAGGAGAGCCGGGTATCGGCAAGTCCCGGCTCATCAGGCACCTGCGCGAACAGGTGCGTGGTCAGGCGCGGGCGCTGGAGTATTTCGGCTCGCCCTACCACACCAACACGACCCTTCATCCGATCATCGAGCACATCACGCGAATATCCGGTCTCGGTGCCGAAGCTTCGGCCGAAGCTCGGCTTAAGGCCCTGCGGCAGGTGATGAAGCATTTGGGCAACGGCTATGAAGCCCACCTGCCCTGGATGGCGACCCTGATGTCGCTTCCCGACACAAGCCTGCCGGATGCGGTGCCTCCCCAGGAGCGGCGCGAAAAGACCTTCGAGGCGCTGATGTGGTGGACGCGGGCCCTTGCGCGCGACAAGCCCCTGCTGATCATGGTCGACGATGCGCACTGGGCCGACCCGACGTCGCTCGAATTCATGCGCGGGGTTGCCGAACGGGTTCCCGCCCTGCCGGCGCTGATGATCATCAGCTTCCGTTCTCCGTACCGGCATGATCTCGACATTCCCCACATTCGTTTCGATCTCGATCGCTTCGAGGCAGCCGAGTCGGCTGCGCTCGTCGTCCGTATCGCGGGGAAGCAGCCTCTCTCCTCCGAACTCGTGCGCCGTATCGTCGCCAAGACCGATGGAAATCCGCTTTTCGTCGAGGAGATGACCAAGGTCGTCCTCGGCACCGCCGCCGGGGAGCAGGCCCGTCGGCCGGCCACGAATGGCGGTCATCGAGAGGAACTGCCGGCGACGCTTCATGATTCGCTGATGGCGCGCCTCGACCAGTTCGCGCCCGTCAAACGCCTCGCGCAGACCGCTGCGGTGATTGGCCGGGAGTTCCTGTACGACACCTTGCTCGCGGTTTCCGGCATAGCGGCCGACCGGCTCGACATCGCCCTGTCCCAACTGGCGGAGGCCGAGCTGATTTACGCCGATGCACCGGCGCCCGACCGCCAATTCATCTTCAAGCACGCTCTGGTACGCGATGCCGCCTATGAAAGCCTGCTGAAACGCGACCGCCGCCGGCTTCACGGCAAGGTCGCCGACGCGCTCGAAGCCCAGTTCTCGCGTTCGGCTGCCGTCGACCCCGAACTGCTGGCGCATCATTACACCGAGGCAGGCCTGACGAAGCCTGCCGTGCACTATTGGGAACTGGCCGCTCATCGTGCCTTCCAGCGATTCTCCAACCTTGAGGCCTTGGCCCATGCCTCACGGGCACTCGACCTGATTGCGCTGCTGCCTGACGACGAGGCGCGACAACGACTGGAATTGAACCTCCGTATCCTTGCCGGCGGCTCGTGCTGGGCGGTCAAGGGATTTGGATCGCGGGACGTGGAGCAGAGTTTCGCTCGCGCACTCGAACTGGCCGAGACGCTTGGAGACACCGAACAGACGATCATCGCGCAACGCGGGCTGTTCGGTTGTCATTATATCCGCGGTGAGCTCAGCCATGCCGACGAGCATGCCGAAGGTGTCATGGCTCTCGCACTGAAGAGCGGGAGCGCCGACGATCTGATGGTCGGTCACATGATGCGCGGCTCGCTCCAATTCTGGCGCGGTGAGTTCCAGCAGGCTCGCAGCGAGCTCAACTCCGCATTGCCGCTCTATGACCCGACGCGCCAAGCGACAAAGTTGCTGTCCTCGCAGATCGACCCTGCCGTCAATGTGCGCGTGCATCTGGGCTGGACGCTGTGGTGCCTCGGCTATCCCGACCGCGCGCTAGTGGTCAGCGAAGACGGCGTCGCGGCCGCGCGGCGCATCGCTCAGCCGCTCTCGCTGGCGATGGCCCTGTTCTGGAACGCGGCGGTCAAGCTGTGCCGGGGTGAGGTCGCCGCGGCGGAAATGGCGGCCGAGGAATTGGGCACCGTCACCAGCAAGCATCACATCGCCTATCTCGGCGCCTGCGCGGCGGTGCTCAAGGCCGCGGTGCTGATCGCATCCGGCGAGCCCTCGCGGGGGGTCGTCTCCATCCAGCAGGCATTCGCGGCCTTCCGGTCCCAGCAATCCGGATTGGGCGTACCGTGGACCCTGTCGCTCGCCGCGACTGGACACCTGCGAAACGGGAAATATCGGGATGCGCTGAACCTTATCGCAGCAGGGCTTGAAATCGCGAAGCGAACCGGCGAACGGCAATGGGAAGCGGAGCTGTTGCGGCTCAAGGGAGAATGCCTGGCCTGCCTTCCGGACACCGATCCTTGCGATGCGGAAGCGTGCGTGCGCCAAGCGCTCGACCTCGCGCGGCGCCAGAATGCGCGGAGCCTGGAGCTGCGTGCAGCCTCGACCCTCGCGGGCATTCTCAAGGCCGGAAAGCGACGCCTTGAGGCACGAACGATTCTCGAGGACGTCTGCTCCCGGTTCTGCGAAGGCCATGAAACATCGGACCTCCGCGAGGCGAAGCGGCTCCTCGACGAAAGCCAGGATCTCGAGCCCTTCGAGCGGGAGGCAAGCTAAAGTCGCAGGCTCAATCGGGGAGCCTTGACCGTCGCGCGGCCGCCGCCGCATCGTCTCGCGGTGAGCGAAAGATGCTCCGAGCAGGCGCTACATCACGATGTCGGCGGGCGCGGCGGCCTTCTTGGCCCAATATTCCGTGGAAGCCTTGCTGGCGGCGAGCTGTTGCGCATCCTCATAGCCGGGCGCCATTGAGGCTTTGGTTCCCGGCAGCACCTGATGGTGGTCGATATTGAGCAACCGCAGCCAGCTCTGCTGGCCAAGCGTCAGGCCGATCATGCAGCCGAGCTCGACCAGTTCGGGCTCGCTGAAATTCGCATTCATGCGATCCCAGAACGCGTCGTCGGTCGCGAGGTGCCACGTGATCGCCTCGGCGTAGGCGAGCGCAGCCTTCTGCCGCTCCGAGTAGCGCGTCGACTTCTCGAAGTTGAGCAGGTCCATCACATGGTCCTCGATCAGCGCGCCGCTGGTCGTGGATTTCACAGAACGTTGGTTGCCGCAATATTCGCACTGGACCGAGCGCGACACGTAAAGCCGGCACAGTTCCTTGATGGAATGATCCAGGATGCCATTGCGGAAGATGTTGTTCCAGGATTCCGCGAAGAACCAGAAGCAGGCCGGCACATGGGCCCGCACCGCCGAGGACTCCGGCCGCGGCGTGCCTTCGCGCTGGCAGCGCTCCATCTCGCGGCGCATGTCCGCATCCATGTCATCGAGAGAGACATAACTAATGCGCTGCTTCACCATGGTGGCTCCTTGCGTTTCCGTGCCCGGCATATTCGCGACGGCCGATAGCCGCCGCACAATGCCAAAGATTTCGATAATGTGGTAGGGCGCGGACGAACGCTGCTTCCAGGCCTGCCGACGTCCTAATGTGCCAGTGAGAGGTGATATGCCCGCAATTCTATTGCCCACCACAGTCGTGGGCAGCTACCCACAGCCCGAATGGCTCGTCGATCACGACTTGCTGAAGTCGCAGGCCGTCCCGCGTGTGCGCATGCGCCAGATCTGGCGCGTGCCGGAGCCATTCCTGGAAGAGGCCCAGGATGACGCCACCCTGATCGCGATCCGCGACATGGAACGTGCCGGCATCGATATCATCACCGACGGTGAAATGCGGCGTGAGAGCTACTCCAATCGCTTCGCGACCGCGCTCGACGGGGTCGACAACGACAATCCGGTGATGGTCAAAAGCCGCGCGGGCCGCGAGACGCCGATGCCGCGCGTGGTCGGAAAAATCCAGCGCACGCGTCCGGTCGAGATCCGCGACATGGAATTTCTGCGCCGCAACACCAGCCGCAAGGCGAAGATCACGCTTCCTGGCCCCTTCACGATGACCCAGCAGGTCAAGAACGATTTCTATCGCGATGATGAGGAGATGGCGCTCGACTTTGCCGCCGCGGTCAACGCTGAAGCCCGCGACCTTGCCGCTGCGGGAGCCGACGTCATCCAGATCGACGAGCCGTGGCTGCGCAACGATCCTCAAGCCGCCAAACGTTACGCCGTCAAAGCGATCAACCGCGCGCTCGAAGGTCTTCCGGTGACAAGCGCCGTCCACCTGTGTTTCGGCTACGCGCAGATGGTGGGCAACGAGAAACCGTCCGGCTACGCGTTCCTGGCCGAGCTGGGCGACAGCATCGCCGACCAGATATCGATAGAAGTCCGCACAGCCGAAGGTCGATCTTGGCGTGCTGTCGGACCTTGCCGGCAAGACGATCATCCTCGGCGTCATCAATCTCGGGGACACCACGGTGGAAGCGGCGGAAGAGGTCGCCTCTCGCATCCGCCGCGGCCTGCAATATGTGCCGGCGGACCGGCTGATCGCGGCACCCGATTGCGGCATGAAATATCTCTCACGCGACATTGCGTTCGGCAAGCTGAAGGCCTTGAGCGAAGGCGCGGCGATCGTGCGGCAGGAACTGTCGGCATGAGCGAAAACAAGCGCGGCGTCGTCGCCGTCGGCGAGGTCATGATCGAACTGTCGCGCGGGGGCGACGGCCGATACGGCCGCAGCTTCGGCGGCGACACCTTCAATACCGCGGTCTACCTCGCGCGCGCGGGCATTCCGGTCGCCTATGCGACGGCGCTTGGCGATGACGCCTATTCCGACAAGCTCATGGATTTCGCCAATGCGGAGGGTATCGCGACCGATCTCGTCGTCCGCGTGCCGGACCGCGTACCGGGTCTGTACCTCATCGAAACCGACGCGGCGGGAGAGCGGCAGTTCCACTATTGGCGCGACGGCGCGCCGGCGCGCGAACTGTTCGAATTGCCCGACTGGGCCCGGATCGCGGAAAGCCTTCTTACCGCGCGGATGATCTATTTCTCCGGCATCACGCTGTCGCTCTATTCCAATATCGGCCTTGGCCGGTTCCTCGCCGTGCTGGAGATGGCGCGCGACAAGGGCGTGAAGGTAGCGTTCGACGGCAACTACCGGCCGCGCGGCTGGAAAAACGATCCTGCCCGCGCCCGCACCGTCTACATGGAGGCGCTCAAGCGCGTCGACATGGCGCTGCCGACTTTCGACGACGAGGCGACGTTGTGGGGCGATGCCAGTCCCGCCGCGACTATCGATCGCCTGCAGGCCTTCGGCATCCGCGAGATTGCCGTGAAGAACGGCCAGAGCAGCGCGCTTGTGGCCCTCGATGGGCAGCGCGAGGAGATCCCCGTGCTGGAGGTCGTCAAGCCGGTCGACACCACCGCGGCCGGCGACAGCTTCAACGCCGCCTATCTTGCATCACGCCTCAACGGCGAGGATGCCGCTACCGCCGTCGCCAATGCCCATCGTCTTGCTGCGCAGAAGGTGCAGCATCACGGCGCCATCATGCCGCGCTCGGCGGCAGTGATGCATTGAACTCGAAGGCCGGAGGCCTCGTAGCCGGGATGAAGCGCAGCGCAATCCGGAGCAATGTAGAATTACCCAGCCACCCCGCATTTTCGCTTCGCTTCATGCGGGCTACGTTCGAACCAATCCAGCCGCCTCCCGCGCCAGCGCGGTGATGCGGACGAAATCGCCGGCTGCGACCGCGTCTTTGGGCGCGACCCAGGAGCCGCCGACCGCGACCACGTTGGGCAGCGCCAGATAGGCGCCGGCATTATGCAGATCGATGCCCCCGGTAGGGCAGAATTTGAGGAGCGGCAGCGGACCTGCGATCGACCGAAGGAAGGCGATGCCGCCCGCGGCTTCCGCCGGAAAGAATTTCAGCACACGAAATCCTCGCGCCGCAAGCGCCATCGCCTCCGATACCGTCGCGCACCCGGGCAAAACCGGCACCGGAACTCGAGCCAAGGCATCGGCAAGCTCCGTCGTGGTGCCCGGACTGACGAGGTATCGCGCGCCGGCGGCGAGTGCATGGCGGATGTCTGGCACCTCAGTGACGGTGCCGACCCCAACGACGCAGTCCGGCACCTCCGCGACGATCGCCCGTACCGCGTCCAGCGCAACGGGCGTGCGCAGCGTCACCTCGATCACCGACAGGCCGCCGGCGAACAGCGCCCGCGCCAAGGGCACGGCGTCCTCAACGCGGGTGACGGTCAGCACCGGAATGACCTGAGCTTTGCTCAAGAGCGGAATGGGATCGGGCGGCATCATGCCGTCACTCTCGCTTGCGTGAGCCGAAGGTTCAAGTCCGGCGGGCGCCGCCGCCATTGCAGAAACGGCAAATAGCCGGTAGCTCCAGGAACAAGCGGCCCAAAGCGGCGACGATCAACTAGCAATAAGTCACCTGGGGGAAGCGACGTGATACTCCGCCTTCTCGATCGGCTGGAAGAGGTACTGATCGCCACCTTGATCGGAGCCGCGACGATCCTGATCTTCGTGGCGGTGATCCATCGGTACGCGTCCGGCGTCCCCTTCCTCTACCCCTACATGGCTCCGATACATCTTTCCTGGGCGCAGGAGCTGTGCATCTACATGTTCGTGTGGATGGCAAAATTCGGGGCCGCCTACGGGGTGCGCACCGGGATTCATGTCGGGGTCGACGTGCTGGTCAATCAGCTTCCGGCGGTCGGACGCAGACAGGTGATCCTGTTCGGCATCTTCTGCGGCGCGCTGTTCACGTTCATCGTCGGAAGCATGGGCGCGAAATTCGTCTACGCGCTGATGGGCACCGACCAGGTATCGCCCGACCTCGAGCTGCCAAGCTGGCTCGTCTACCTATGCATCCCGCTCGGCTCCTATTTGATGTGCTTCCGCTTCCTGCAGACCGGCTGGGCGTTCTGGCAGTCGGGAAATCTTCCCCATCATGACGAAACACAGGTCGAGGGCGTCGAAATCGAGGCCCCGGCACCGGGTGCCGCGCGATGAACGCGCTTTTCATTTTCGGGCTGCTGATCGCGCTGATGCTGACCGGCATGCCAATCTCGATTGCGCTCGGCCTCACCGTGCTGACCTTTCTCTACACGATGACCACGGTCGATCCGCAGACCGTCGCGCTGAAGCTGTTCACCGGCATCGAGAATTTCGAGATCATGGCGATCCCGTTCTTCATCCTCGCCGGCAATTTTCTCACCCATGGCGGCGTCGCGCGGCGCATGATCGCCTTCGCCACCTCGGTGATCGGTCACTGGTATGGCGGCCTGGGCCTCGCCGGCGTGATGGCCTGCGCGCTGTTCGCCGCGATCTCCGGCTCGTCGCCCGCCACCGTCGTCGCCATCGGCTCGATCATCCTGCCGGCAATGGTGAAGCAGGGCTTTCCCAAGCGCTTCGGCGCCGGCATCGTCACGACGTCCGGCGCCCTCGGCATCCTGATCCCGCCGTCGATCGTCATGGTCATTTACGCGGTCGCGACCGGAGGCAGCATCGCACTCGGTCCCGACGGCCAGCGCGTGACCTCGGCCTCGGTCGGCCAACTCTTCATGGCGGGCGTCCTGCCCGGCCTCATGCTCGCGACGATGCTGGGCATGGTCACGTTCTATCGCGCGTGGAAGAACGACTACCCGCGAATGCCCAGAGCCACATGGTGGGAGTGCTGGGACGCGTTCCGCAAATCGGTCTGGGGCCTCTTGTTGATCGTGATCGTGCTGGGCGGCATCTATGCCGGCATCTTCACGCCGACCGAGGCCGCCGCCATCGCCGCGGTCTACGCTTTCGTTATCGCCGTCTTCGTCTACAAGGACATGACGCTACGCGACGTGCCAAGGGTTCTCCTCGGCTCGGCCAACATGAGCGCGATGATCCTCTACATTGTCACCAATGCGGTGCTGTTCTCCTTCCTGATGACGAGCGAGCAGATCCCGCAGGCCATGACGGGTTGGATCACGACCAGCGGGCTCACGTGGATTGAGTTCCTGCTGTTCGTGAACATCCTGCTGTTGATCGCCGGCAACGTCATGGAGCCGACCTCGATCGTGCTGATCACGGCGCCGATCCTGTTCCCGGTCGCTGTCAAGCTCGGCATCCATCCGGTGCATCTCGGCATCCTGATGACTGTGAACATGGAAGTGGGCTTGTGCCACCCTCCGGTGGGCCTCAACCTCTACGTCGCCTCGAACATCGCCAAGATGGGCATCACCGAACTGACGGTCGCGGTCTGGCCATGGCTGCTGACGATGCTGATCTTCCTGGTCGTCGTGACCTACGTCCCGGCCCTGTCGCTTTGGCTGCCGCGGATGCTCGGGATGTTGTGACGCGGATATCGACAGCCTGGAGGAGACGCGAAGCACAGCGTGTCCACCGTCTTGGTGATGACGCGCGTGGGCCCGACGCGAAGACGCGCCCTGTTCACCCTCCGAAGCGTCGCCAAGCTTCAGCTACCGTAATTCGCCTTGAGATAGTCGGCGATCACCTTGGCATCGGTGGGCTCGATCGGAGCGCCGAAAGCATTGATCATCTTCGCCACCTCGGCATCCCACAACGCCGCATTCGGGAATGGCGAGTTCATCAAGATGTAGTCGAGGCTGTGGCAGGCGCCGCAATTCGCCTCGACCTTGTCGAGCCCCGGCGCCTTCTTCAAGTCGACGGGCTGCTCGTCGGCGAGCGCCGGCAACGCGCACAACGCGGCCATGACCGCGGCAACGAGGATGCGCATGGCGGGCCTCCTCACGACACGACCAGCGTCACGCGATGCATGACGTTGTGGTGATAGCCGGCGGGATTGGCGATCAGTTCGCTCGTCTGACCCTGGCCGATCTTGTTAGTGGCGCGCGCCACCACGACGTGGTTGCCGGGCTCCTTGAACGTGAGATCATGACTGAACGTGCGGAGCGAGAAGGGGCCGAGGTCCTGGCCGAGCTTTGCCGCCGTCCAGGTGTTGCCGCCGTCGGACGACAGTTCCACCGCGCGGATGCCGTATCCGCCGTCCCACGCGATGCCGCCGATCGTCACGGGCGCGCCGGATGTCACGGCGGCATTGTCGGGATGCGACGTGATCATCGAGTTCACCACCATCTCGGTGATCGGCGTGTTCACCGCGGTTTCCTGCGACACGAAACGCGCCACCATCGGAAACTTGCCGAGGGGGACCCGATACGCGGATTTCATCCAGAAGCCGTCGAACGGCTTGGTCGCCGCCATGATCGACGTCACGTGCTTCATCCAATAGGTAGCGGTCCAGCCCGGGATCACGATGCGTGCCGGGAAGCCGTTCCAATGCGGCAGCGGTTCGCCGTTCATCTCGTAGGCGATGAGCGCGTTGTCCTCCACCGCCTTCCACAGCGGGATGCTCTTGACGAAATCCGGCGTCTTGTCGACCGCGCCCTTGTCGGCGCCGTCGAGCACGATCTCGATTGCCTCCTTCTTCAGGCCGGCCTTGTCGAGCACGTCCTTGAGCCGCACGCCTTTCCAGCGTGCGCAGCTCATCGCGCCGTAGCCCCACTGCACGCCGGGCACATGCGGCTCGAACAGGCCGCGCCGGTTACCCGAGCATTGGCAAACGGCGGTGACTTCATGCGCCGGCATCGCCTTGAGATCGGAGAGCGAAAGCTCAACTTGGCCGTTCGCGCCGTCGCCGCCGACCTTAAGCCGCCACGTCTCTGCCTTCACTTCCGGGATATCGGCGAGGTGATAGCGCACGAAGAAGGCGTCGTTCGGGGTGATCGCGGTGCGTAGATATTCTACCGGCGTCTCGTAGTTCGGCGGCCGGAACGCCAGCTTGATGAGCGGCTTCTTGCCGGGCAGCGAATTCGAGCACAGCCTCCGCCCGCAACCCCGCCGGCAGCGTCGGCGGGAGATCGAGGCCGGCGGCTTCGGCGACGGCGAGGCGTGAAAGCCCGATGCCAGCCGAGACTGCCGCGCCAGCTCCCGCCATTTGCAGGAGATCGCGTCGTGTCAACATGAAGTCCTCCCGGTCCATATGACCTTTGGGCATCATTGTTCTTCAGAATGGCGCCTCAGGAGAATATTTTTCGACTTTTCTGCCGATCCGGTCAATGGTGTTTTGCAGCAGACAGTGTTGAACGTTCGGACGATTGGCGTTAGCCCTTCCTGTGGCAAGATAAGGTGCGCAATGGGCTACGCGATCGTGTTCCTGGGCGGGGGACTGGGCGCCGCACTTCGGCACGCCGTGAACCTGGGTGTCGCCCGCTTGCTTGGAACCGCGTTCCCATATGGCACGCTCATCATCAACATCAGCGGCTCCCTCGTCATGGGCCTCATCGCCGGCTACCTGGCGTTCAGGAGCGGCGCCTCACAGTATTGGCGCCTCTTCCTGATGACCGGGATTCTCGGCGGCTACACGACCTTTTCCGCGTTCTCGCTCGACGCCGCGCTGCTCTACGAGCGCGGCGCGTTGGGCGCATCGGCGCTCTACATCGTAGCGTCCGTGGTGCTGTCGATCCTCGGCCTGTTCGCCGGCCTCGCCGTCATCCGCCACTTCACGTGACGGACGCGCCCTGCCCGGTCCGGATCGGAACATCCGGCTGGACCATCCCGACCGCCCATCGCGATGCGTTCGCAGCTGAGGGCAGCCAGCTTGAGCGCTATGCGAAGGTCTTTCCCACCGTGGAGATCAACTCGACCTTCTATCGGCCGCATCGCGCCGCCACGCTCGAGCGCTGGTTGGCCACGGTGCCCGACACTTTCCGCTTCGCCGTGAAGGTGACGCGGAAGATCACTCACGAGGGCGGCTTTGCGGATGCCGGCGAACTGCTTCGCCGCTTCCTCGACGAGATCGCGCCGCTGGCGCCGAAGCTCGGGCCGCTTCTCGTCCAACTGCCACCCAAGCTCGCCTGTGACGCGCAAATCGCGGCCCGGTTCTTTGCGATTTTGCGCGAGCAGTTCGACGGCGACGTCGCGTTCGAGCCACGGCACGCGAGCTGGTTCACCGCGGATGCCGACCTTCTTCTCGTGTCATTCCGCGTCGCGCGGGTCGCCGCCGACCCGGCCGTGGTGGCCGAGGCGGCCCGTCCCGGAGGCTCGACCGCGCTCGCCTATTACCGGCTGCATGGATCGCCGCGGATGTATTCCTCGACCTATGAAGCCGAGGCACTCGACGTGCTCGCCCACAAGCTCGCCGCGCACGGCCGGCAGGGCGTGCCGGCTTGGTGCTTCTTCGACAACACCATGCACGGCTTCGCCATCGCCAATTCGCTTGCGACGCAGCAGCGAATACACGCCGCGCAGTGACAGTTTCGGTCAGCCGGACGGCAGGACCGCAATTGCCTCGATCTCGAACAGCGCTCCGTCGCGCGCCAGCGCCGGAACGCCGACCGCGGTGCTGGCCGGTGGCGCCGCCATGTTCAAATATTCGTCACGCACCTCGCGATAGATCGCGATGTTGGCGCCGATGTCGACGATGTAGTTGTTGATCTTGACGACGTCGGCGACGCCCGCGCCGACGGCCGCGAGCGCGGCCTTCAGGTTCTCGAAGGCCTGGCGGGTCTGCGCGCGGAAATCGCCCGCGAGCTTGCCGGATACATCGAAGCCGAGCTGGCCGGCGATGTAGATCGTGCGGCCGGGCCCGGTCACCTCGACCACATGGGTATAGCCCGGCGGCTTGGCGATGGTGTCCGGATTGATGAATTGCGGATTGGACGGCATGAATTCCTCCCATTTTAGCTAATCTGCGACACGAGAACGCGGACGGATAGCGCGAGACCGGCCGCAGCGCCTGAGCGCAGCGCGTTCAGCAGCGGAAGAGAAACCGGAAAATCAACGGCTCAATGGCTTGGCCGGATCGCCGGCTATGCCGGCCTTCGGGATCATCCCGGAATTGACGGGCCAGGCGCGCCCTGTTGGGCGCACACATACACGCCGAGGCTACGCCTTGGATTTCGAATCTGATCTGGACGACTGAAAGTCGACGAGATCCGATCCCAGATATGGGTGAAGATGCGCTTCCAGCTCTCGCAATAGACGCTTGGATTGTCGAACCCGCGCTCGGCCGACCAGCGTGTCGCGAGATGACCGCCGCCGCAAGCGTCGAGAAATTCGCAGTCGCGGCAAATGGCGCACGGATTGACGCTGGCATCGAACGCCGCGCGCCATCGCGGATCCTCTTCGACCCGTTGGATCGCATCCTTGCCGACGTTAAGGTCGGTCTTGGTGCTTCCGTTTCCGACGATACGCAGGACGTCGAGAGGTTCGAGCGAGCCATCGCTCATGAGCGTCACGGTCTCGATGGGACCAAGGCCGATCGTGTCGGCCGTGGAGAAATTGCCGACGAGGCCGCGGATCATGGAGTCGAGCGTAGAGATGCGTACCCCCTGGGCGGCATAGCGGTCGTACCAGACATCGAACAGTTTGATGTAGTAGTCGCCGATCTGAGGAGGATTGTCGGCATGCGTCGCGTCCGGCGGCAGAATATCGAATTGCTTGATGTCGAGCTTGTCCACCACGAACGACAGAATTTCTTCTGGATCGGTGGACGGATTGCACACGGTGATAAGGCCGGGATCGATCCCGCCTGCCCGCAAATGGTCAATACCACGCAGAACGTCGGCGTGCGTGCCGCGGCCCTTGAAGTCCACACGATTCTTGTCGTGAATTCAATTCCGGACCGTCGACGCTGACGGTGACGAAGACATCGTAGTCGTTGAGGATGTCCACCCATTCGGGAATCGAGCAAAATCCCGTTCGTGCAACCCCACGGGAAATGAAGCAGCCCGTGCGCTCTTCGATGCCGATCAGCTTTTCAAGGAGGGCGACAAAGCGGCGCTTGGGAAAGAGCAGTGGCTCGCCACCGTGAAACACAATGCGGAAGTTATCGAGTCACATACTGTAACTGGACGTGCTGCTCGAGACGCTCACAAAACGCGTCCTCGGCGTCGACAGTCAGCAGCGACGGCTTCTTGTAGACGTCCGCATCGCGGAACCAGTAGCAATAAGTGCAATTGATATTGCACCGCTGCGCGAGCTTCACCAGCAAAAAGGTGAACACGCGAGTGTCTGGGTCGTCGCTTTCCGTTCGCTTGGTTAGCGCCTCGGGCACAGTATCAAGAGATACCATACTTCGACCTCTGCGATTGAAGATTGAGCAGCTTCGCGCCCTCTCCTTTGTTTCTTATCCCAATTCGGCGGCACACTCCACTGGATTGAAGCGGATACTTAACGAGGGGCAATAATCTGCGCCTTCCGCAGAAAGGGCGGCCTTGCGGCCGCCCCTTCATAATAGCGGCGGATCTTCCGCCTGTCGTCAATGCCGGGTCGTGGGCACTTGAGCCCCTGAAGTCACCCAGTCCTCCCAGGACTGCATGCGCAATCCCAGCCGATAGTATTTCACCCGCAGATAGCCATCTCGGTCGCGCCGGACGGCTTCCGGCATGACGGCTTGGACCTCCTGCGCCATGACGCCGACATAGGCCTGGTCGCTTCCTAGATAGCTGAAGCGATAGAAGCCCAAGCCGTTGTCGAGCTGGCCCAGATACCCGATGTTGTGCTTGGCGTGAACGTCGGACCGCCGGCCACCGCCGCGACCACCACGGCCGCCGCCGCCGCGGCCACCACCGCCGCGACCACCACGGCCGCCGCCGTGGCCACCATGCCCGCCGTGGCCACCATGCCCGCCGTGACCACCATGTCGGCCGTGACCACCGCGGCTATATCCGCCACCACGGCTGTATCCGCCACCACGGCTGTATCCGCCACCACGGCTATATCCGCCACCACGGCTATATCCACCGTCGCGACTGTAGGCGCGGCTGTAGCTGTCATCATCGTCGTCGCCACGGGAATAGGCGCGATCGTACCCGCGGTCATAACCGCGGCTATATCCATCACCACCACGGCTGTATCCGCCACCGCGGCTGTATCCGCCACCGCGGCTATATCCTCCACCGCGGCTGTACCCGCGACCGCCGTGACGACCATGGCCGCCATGACCACCGTGGCCGCCATGACCACCGCGACCACCACCTCCTCGTCCGCCGCGACCACCACCACCTCGACCGCCGCGACCGCCACCGCCGCCGCGACCGCCTCGTCCACCACCGCCGCGGGCGGCGACGCGGTAGCTGTCGTCCGGATCCCCTGCCAGCGCGGGGTCATCCGGGAGTTCTCCTCCGGCTCGGCCGTCACCGATAATGCCGTTCAAGGCAGGATCGTCTGACTGGATGTTGACCGATGCGTCAGAACGCATCGTTGCATCCGCATGCTTGATCCCCAGCATGTAGGCAGCGCCAAAACCGATGCCCAGAAGCTTCAGACGATCCAACAACTGGCGTCGTGAGAAGTCCTTTGGCCTTCAACTCGTTTTGGATGTTTTGCGCTTCCTCGTGTTCATCTTTATCGTCGTCGTGCATTGTTGCCTCCATGGGACCGGCGGATGCGCAAACACATCCCCGACAGCGTTAGCCTCCAGCACTCCGCACCAACGATGTTACGTAGGCCACTACCACCCGTCAACTTCTAAGATGGCGCAACACGGTTCGGATCGGATGCTGGGACTCGGGAGCTGGCGGAGTGTCGTGAATCAGCTTCGCCTCCTGCGCCAGCCATGTGAACTCATTGTAGGACGCCGCGCCGGAGTTTCGGCGAAAATCCAGATATCTGCGCAGAACATCGTGAACGCGAATGACGTCCTCTCCCCAAGTTTCTAAGAAAAATTGACCGATCCGCCCCGACTCAAAGTTGATGACACCTGCAATGTAATCGTAGGACGCACAAAGCGTTTCTGCCGCGCGATGCAGGCGGGCATCGTCTTCCCACCAGTTCTCTTTGTTTTGCTCGCGCCCGGCGATGTCGATCAAGACAGTTGCCCGCGCATCGCGGTTGCTGTGTTCCTGCATCAGAACCACAAGTTCGAGCAACCGTGAGGTGGCAGTTGCGTGGAGCACGTCTTCGATATCCTGTTCGAAGGGCCTCAACCGCCGCAGCACGACATAACCGCCGAGGATGAACATAAAGGGGAGCGAGATGAGCGCGATCCAAGACAGGCGTTCAAGCCACTCGTCGATCCCGACCATGCTGTTCCCCCCACATTGGGCAACCCGATGCCCTGACCGCCATCGAGACGAGCGGCTTGGCAAGATAGCACGCAACGGGCCGTTGTCTTGCGGTCATGCGGACCTCGAACCGTCGATGGCGCAGCCGTTGAGGAGAACATCATCAAAATCCTCCTGGACTGGTCTCCGTTATGATAGGGTCGGGTACAGGTTGCCAAATGGGAGAGAATTATGCGGGTACTCATTGCACCGGCGGTCGCCTTGTTCACCTTGATTTCGGTCCAGGGAACGTACGCTCAAGGGTCAAAGGCGCCGTCGGGCGATACGACGCGCTATTTCACCTTCGACAGCGGCCTCATGGATGACCTTGAGGTCAATGGGATTCTCACGGAAACGCGCCAGGGCACCCGCGTCGCTTCGGCGACGCTGGACGTATGCTACCCAAGCGCGTCCGGGGCAGACAAACAAGACCGCGTCGTGGTGAACCTCAGCGTGGAGCGAGGCCGCCTTGTCGGCACCGGGAAGAGCCTGGTCGATGGAGAGCCGGTCATCGTCAACATCATGCGGCGGCAGACCGGAACGACCTTCACCTTCGAGGGTTCGATCAAGGTCGGCTCGGATCAGATGAAAGTTTCCTCGACCGACGTTTCCGAGCAGAACGAGAAGGACTTTCGCGAAGCACAGCCTGAGGTAACCAAGATCGTTGCCACGCCGGCGGACTTCACCGACGTTTCGCCCGACACCGTCGGCTTCCGGGTCAAGCGCGATGCGCTGCCTGAATTGCTGAAGCGATTAAAGGGCCAGGATGCGCTTGTCGACCGTGTGGGTCTCGACGTCGACTGCACCGTCCTGCGCAGCGGCGAACACGTGGTGCAGGTTCAGGTGCATCCCGACCGGGCGGCGACGCTGATCGAGAAGGCGAAGGGGATGAAGGGCCTCGTGGCCGTAGGCTACAGCACCGGAACCTATTCGATGGATTCGGCGGTCCGGATCGCGGCTGCCGATTTCCGCAAGGACGGCAAGATCGACTACGACAAGATCGCCGCGTCCGCGGGCACTTCGGCGGAGAAGGCCTTCTCGGCAAAGCTCAAGTCATCCACTTGGAACGCGACCACGGGTGAGTTCACGCTCGAGCTTACGCGAGCGAACAATATCGTCTCCGGCGCCGAGCTGACGGAATTGCTGCGTGTGAAGGGTTTCGTCGGACCCGAGAAGATGGGGCGCTCGGATAACCTCATCATCTGGATCGGCAACACTAGCAGCGACATCGTCGATGCCGGTCCGGCTCCGAACCTCAAGTTTACGGTCGCGGCGAGTGACGATGATGAAGAGAACAACGAAAGCGCGGAATTTGTCACCAAGCTCGCCGAGGACCTCAAAGGGAAAACCTGGGACGCCGACGGCTCAGCCTGGAAGTGACCGCTCCCGGCTTCGGCCTTCGGTTGCTGACCGCCGGCGCTGTTCGCAGCGCACGGCGCGCTTCGACTGAAGCCTGTCTACCGCCGCAGCAATGACGAGAGCCGGCTCCGGTTCGCGGCGATCCAGTAATAGATCGGCCGGCCGGCAAGGCGGCTGAAGATCGGGATATAGAAGAAGGGAATCATCCACCACATGCCCGGCACGCGCGGCACGACGAAGCGATAGGCATCGAACCCGGGCAGCTTCCGGCCGTCCGGCAATATGAGGTACAGGGCCTTCTCCATCTCCGCATCGCTGACAAGGGGCGATGGATCGGTGCGAAAGTTGCGCGTCCTGAGCTGTTGGAGCCCGTCGAAGGCGAGAAACGACGCCATCGACCGTACGCAAAACCCGCAGCGGCCGTCATATACCATCTCCATATCGCCCATCCGGCGCTTCCATGAAGCGCCGAGACGCGCCAGCCACTCAGGGCGCACGAAGCTCATGTGCCCCATGATCATGACAAAGGAGAAGTAGAACAGGCCCATGAGCAGGGCGAACTGGACGTGAAGAAAAATTGCTCCGGCCAGGAGATAAGGCCGCGTCCGGAGACCCCAGATCAGGAACGGAAAGGCGATTTCGATGAGGAGCGTGCCATAGGTCGCGACATTGGCCAGCCAGTATTGATGCGCCATCACCTGAAGGAAGAGGCCGTTGTAATACTCGCTGGTGGCAAAGAGCTGCCATATCGCATCGCCGTTCCACCACTCGTCGCCCCGTATTTTTTCGAGCGCGCTGAAGAAAAATAGCGCGACCATTTGAATTTGCATCAGCCGCGTGCAGGCGCCCGCCCAGGGGCTGGCATATAGCGGCAGAGTTGCTTCGAGATTGTCGCGCTTTGCAGCCCGCACGGCGCGTACGCGGTCGAGACTCAGCGCGCGGCCGATCGGCGCCACGCACAGGATCAACAGAAGCGAGGCGAGAATCTTGTCTACCCCGTAGGTAAGTGCTGGGTTGCGATGCGCGTAGGAGAGTTGGCCGATCAGAACGAGCCACTTAACCCACGACGTCCGCCAGCCGACCATGAACGCGGCGCAGCACAACAAAAAAAACACATGAAAGGCGATCCACTGCCACGGGGAAGTAAAATGAAAGAACACGGACATTGTCCAAACACCCAGATCCTCCATGGCCTGCGCGCGGGGGATCAGGCCGGCGTCGCCCCAGAACGTGAAAAGAAAGGGAGTAGCCAGGGCATAATGGAGCAGGAGCGCCGCGCCGACGCCCACGCGCGTGATCTCTAGCGGCGTTGTGGGCTTGGTCTGGAACCAAATCCGCGCCCAGGCCTGGCTAAGCCCTGCAAACATCTGGCGCCCGCCGTGCGCGACCATCACTGGTCCGGACATTTGACGTTCTTGACCGGCGTCACGTCGACGAATTCCAGGTCCATCGGATGTTTGCCATTCAAGAGATCCTCCGGCCAGAACTCACGTTCCTTGACCTCCTGAAAGACGATCGAGACGGGGTTCAATTCAGCATGTTCCTTGCACAAGATCCTCGCGAACGCATCGCCGTAGACATCGGGCTCGTCAAGCACCGTGTCGTACCAATCGTGGAACCAAATCGAGGTCGGATGAAACCAATTCCACTTCGACATCGGCATGAAAGTGTGGCCCACCCCGGATGAGTCCTTTATGACGTAGCGGAAGGCGGAGTTTCCGCTGATATTCGGCGCGAAGAAATCCCAATGATTGTCAAGCCTGAACAGCGTCAGGTAGGGTTGAAACAGGGCGCGTACGGACTTCACCAGTTCGCTGTCGTCAGGCGCGGGCGCAACCACCATGGCTCCCGTGTGCCACACGACGAAGACCGACATCAGTCCATAGAGAAAACGTTCACGCCACGGATTCACAATCACGACGGGCCCCGACGGATGTACAGGGGGAAGAAATTAGTTCGGCAGAAGCCGAATGACCAGTGTCTGTCAGAGAACAAGCCGATTGACAACGAACGGCCTGCCCCACTTCAATCCAATGGACCATCGTCAGCCGGCTGACATATGCCGGCGTCATTAGCGGCGCGGTCGTACCCACACTTCGAGCAAAGCGATCAAACAGGAGATCAGCAAGATGGCCGCCCCGGAATGGAAGCTTGAATCCGACAATAAAACCGTGACCGCGGTGTTCGCAACGACGCCGCCTCTCACCTTGAAATTTACGACGGCCGAGATCGAGGGGATATTGAAGGATCTCGGTGAGATCCGGGCAGACATGGAGCCGGAGGTTCCGGACAGCTACGAGATGGCCGAGGGTGAAGAGCCGATCGAAGATCCGGTTTGGGAGACCACGCCGGACCAATCAGGCCAGAATGCCCTGCTGCATCTCTGCGACCCGCGTTTTGGCTGGCTGCATTATGCAATTCCCCAGGAGGAGGCACGCAAGCTCGCCGGATTCCTGCAAGAGGAATAGCCGCGCTTGCGGCAGGTTCGAGCTTCGCGCCTGTCTCGTCAGGTCAACGTGCTCGCCGCGGTGCGCGATAGCCTTCGCTGGTCGGTGGGCACGCCATGCCCATTCGCCCTGCTCGCATCATCCCGCAAGCCGCCGGACATCCGTCATTCGCGAGAGCGATCGTCCTTGCTGTTCTTGTCCCGGCGATCGTTGTCGCGATTGCGATCAGAACGCGGGCGGTCGTCGCGTTGCTCATCCGAACTGAGCCAGCGGTCGTTTTCCATAACTATTTCGCACGAATGCCCCTTCTCCTCGCATCCCTTCATGGCAATCTCGCGTGCGCGTTGCATCGTTCTCGACCCAAACCCTCGATACAGGAAGCTGCCCTGCTTAGCCTTCGCCAGGGCGCGCTCCGACGGGCCCGAGACGTAGCTTTCGATGAATCGACGTGCGCCGTCGCGCGCGCCAAGCTTCTGCATCACCGCGTCGACGTCGTCCTTCTTCCACGTGGGAAGATCAAGCTTGCGCAGAAACGCATCCATATGGGGCAGCCATTGAATGCGGCCCTCTGCCCGTGCGAAGATAAAATGGCCGTCTTCCCGCGTGGGTTCCAGCATAACCAGCTTCATGTCCGCGCCGCCGTCGAGAAAGCCACTCTGCATCCGCTCGACCAATTCCGGCCCGAAAAAGCTGTCGTTGCGAGCGTAAATCCACAGGTTCGGGATCTTGCTGTTCTTGCCGAATTCCTTGAAGGCCTCCACGAGGGAGTCGTCCTTCGGGCAGGCTTGAAAGCGTAATCCTCCTGACACATTGATCGTGCCGACGAGGCCCCTCGTATTGCGCGCCGACAACGCGGTGACCGCGGCGCCGCCCACCGAAACGCCGATGGCGATGATTCGATTAGCGTCGGCGTCGTCGCGCTTGGCGATCTCGTCCAGCGCGGCGTCCAGGTCGTCGGCATACGATTCGATGCCACTCACAAGCGATTTGCTGTTGCAGGAGGATCGGACTTGCGAGCCGCTGTCGGAAGACCCAAAGCCGCGCCGCATGACGATCACCGCGAGGTAGCCCCTCAGTGCCAAGTCCTTGAGTTGAGACGCATACATGTCTGCGTGATAATCGAGCGCCTTTCCCTGAGAGTTTGGCTTCCCGTGCGCGATGATGGCGACCGGCAGCTTGCCCTTGGCATCAGCCCGCTTGATGATCAATGCTTCCAGACGCACCGTCTTCTGGTCGATGACGACACGGAGGAATTTTTTGTCTTCGATAAACTGGTCTTCCGCAGCATGGGCCCAGCTCGCGCCAAAGGCCCAAAGCAAGACTGCGAGAAGGTGGGAAGTTCGCAAGGGTCACCTCCGATTGCGCGCGTGCCGCAACCTGTTCGTCCGGAACCGGCATCCCGCCGGGGAGGAAATCTGATCGGCGCCGAAGGCTTTGGCAAGTCGGGACGCGCACTGCCGAGAGGGTTCGTCGCCGGCAATGTATTGCCAAGGCTGAGCGGCAAATGCCCGGCACCGGCCGGGCATCACCAAGTCGATTCTTATCGGTAATTACTGCGCCGAGGGAGCCAGGACCGAGGCCATCACCGGCGGTGTAACGGTTTCAATGATCGAGGCGGCAAGGTTGCGGGCAAAGCAGTCGTAGCCCCAGTCGTTCATGTGCACGCCATCTGAAGCACTGAATGCGAGAAACGGGATCCGTGTGTTGACGCGCCAATCCTTCATCATCTCGAAGCGACGAACCAGCCCGACATCTGCGCGGCGCGCCTCCGCGGCGATCAAATCCACCATTGGCGATACGCCGGGCTTCGACAGGACTTCCGGGGTGTATTGCAGGTCGATCAATGCGACGTCGGTGCCGATCGCCTTGAGACGCTCGACCCCCTGGCGGATCAGGGTTTCTTCCTTGGCGAGCGAACGTCCACGCAGGACTGCGTTGGCGCCAACCTGCCACAGCACGAGGTCGGGCTTTTCGGCGATGACATCCCGAGCGAAGCGCGCCAGCATCTCCGGCTCTTCTTCGCCGTTGACGCCGCGATTGAGGACGCGGATGGGGGTGCCCGGGAACCGCTCCTGGAGGAGAGCTGCCAGCCTGCTCGGGTAGGAGGTGGCGGCACTGCTTGCGCCGGCCCCGAAAGTGGAGGAGGAGCCGATCGCGACGATGGTCAGCGGCCGATGCTGCTGGAGCGCCTCGCGAACGCGGACCAGAGGGCTTTCAATTCCGCCGCCGGAGACGGAGCAGGCAGGCTTGAGGACGGCTGCCGCGTGCGCCGCCGCGGGTATGCTCGCCACGATAGCGACAGTGAGGAGACCGGCGCAGAACATCTGGAGGGGGCGGATCGGGGCGATGGATCGGATCGTCATGGTCGTTTCTCCTCCATGTGCCGGGCGGGCCGGTGTGTCCAAGCGATGGATTGAGAATGGAGACCGGCCGGTCTTCGCGATGTGATGCCCATCACGAACGGGTCGATTGCCCGTAAAACGGAGAATTTCCGCAATGAGACCAGCAAAGACGCGGAGAAGCGTGTCGGACGTGGCTCATGCAGGCCTGGTGGGCCACACGAACGAGGCGCTGGAACAGGTCGCGGCGCGCGGCGCGCCATCGCCATCACCCCGGCGATGCCCGCGCTGACGCCGGGGCGCTGGAAGCACCGATGCGAATTCTCATCGAGAACCGCATCAAGCTGTGCCACCTGCACCACGGCGACCTCGCGCTGCGCCTGCCTATGTTTCGCATATCCCGGGCGGTGCCGGCGCGGCCGAACTACGTCTCACGGCCTCCTACCGGCATCATGACGATCTCGAACGGGCAATCGATGACACCAGTCCGAGTTTGGCTGCGCCAAGAGCGACACCATGGTTATCGCATTTGATCGCGACGGCTTCATCTTGAGCGATCTTTAGGCGCGACGCAGAGCTCCTAGTCAGCCCTTGTCCGAGTGAAGCCTTGGAACCTGCCGAGGCCGATTTCAAATCTGACTTGGTTCATCCGCGCTTGTCTATATTATGAGACATAAGACGATCGTTGCGGAGAACTCCGTCACCATGAGCGAACAACCGGCCGCTTCTCGCGGTGTCAGGAACAGGGGATTTCAGTTCGACGTCGGCAAGATCGCCGCAATCGGCTGCTGTCTCATGGTCCTCGTCTCCGGCTATACGACCGGCAAGGGACTGCTGGAGATTCTCGGCGGAACTCAAGCCTACATCGTGATTCTCGCTACGGTCGTGGTGCAAGGCACGCTCGCAATCGCGGCTTGGTTTCTCGGTCAGGAACTGGCGCGGTTCGTGTTGCGCAAGCGGCTCGGCCCCGGAATGGATCCTCCTTCCGGCGCGCTCACGACCGTAACCGGAGCTCTTTTTCTCGCGACGTTTTGTGTGTCCGTGTTCTTCTCGTTCAGCTTTTGGTTCACGGAGCTCAGGGCGCTCTCTCAGCGGACGGAGGATGCGCGGCAGCTCCCCAACACCTTCGTTTCCGAAGTGATGCCCTCCCTGCTCCTGGCGGTCAACGAAGCGCGTGCCGCTGAACTGCGAGGCGTGTCCGATTTCCCGGCTACCAAGCAGTGGTTTGCAAATCTGGACAAGATCGTCGAGGTCGTGCGCGAAAAGCGGCAAGACGTCGAAAAGCAGATCAAGGACAGTGCCGGTGCGCGGGACCAGCGCGACAAGCAAATCCGAGAGGGGCGCGCAAAGCTCGCGCAGGCGCGTGTCGATAAGGACAAGTATCAGCGCGAGAGTGACGACATCGACAAGAGGCTTGCCCCCTTTGACGAAGAGTTGGCCAAGCTACAAAAGGATTGGCAGCAATCCGAACAGGAACGTCTCGCGGAGTGTGCAGGAATTCAAGGTCGCAAGCAGGGGTGCGGGCGCAAGGCAGGCGATGCGACAAAGCAACGCGATGCTTTGAAGCGGCGCATGGATGAAATCGAAAGCACGCTTCAGGCCGATCGAAAGCGCCGATCCGAACTGGCCAAGCTGGTGCAAACGGCACAAACGGAAATTGAAGATCAAACACGCCGGCTGGATACCCTGGGAGGATCCAGTGACGGTCCGGCGCGCGAAGCCTCCGCGAACGGCCTGGAACTCGCTTGAGCAAATGGTCGCCTTGCTCACGCAAAGACGGCGAGCGTTCAACGAGACTGGAACAACCGAAAGCTATCGCGGCGTGGTCGAGGTCTGCAGCCGCGTCGTCGGGTTGCTCACCGACGCTAAAGTGACCGGCGGAGGCCTGGAGAACCTGTCGTGCGAGTCGGTCTCCGTTTTAGGGCTCACCGAGAATCGTCCGCAACGCGAGGCTGCGCGGGTCGATTTCAACAAGCAGTGCAGCCCGGGAGAGACGACGCGCGTCGCGACGGACGCGACCGAGATGATTCCGACCGGCGGCCAACGCGTTGCGGACGAAACGCTCGCCCGCGCCTTCGAGCACGTCAATGCCAAGATGCAGGCCTGCGTCAATCTAGCGATTGCCACGGCCGCGGACGTTTCGGTCCCCGAGCGCCGGCGCAACGACTTCGCACGACTGCGTGCACCGAACCGCGACCGCTTTCAGGAGGCGCTGGCCGGTCTTTTCGATGGGGGAGCACAGCGGACGGCGGCGCTCGCGCTTGCCATCACGTTCGACATGATCATTCTCGCGCTCTCGTTCTTCGCCGACGTGTTCAAGATCCGCGGGCACGCCCGCGGGCGCGTCAAGATCGAGCGTCAGGATCACGTCGATGCCAGCCCGCATCCCGACGACCCCGTGCCGCTCGCGGGCGCCAAGGCGTTGCGGCGCTATGTGCGCTTTGACCGGAAGCTCATGCGATCCGCTATCGATCTCAATGCGTCCGGCATTGCTGCCCTGGAACCGAATATCCGCGAAAACCTCATCATGCGGGTCGATCGGTTCATCGAAACGGGCCTTGCCGACGCGGTGGACGAAAGCCGTCACACCTTGTCCGAAGAGGCTCTTGCCGAGATCGAGGAATACATCCATTCGCACTCGGCGGCGCAGCCTGCGGAGGCCTTGAGATCGAGTCCGATCCCTGACGAGAACGAGAAGAACCGTGTGCAAGACAATACCGAGACGATCCGACCGGACAAAGTTGCCCCGCGGCCGGCTCCGGGACGGGCGCGTGTGAACAAGGCAGGCGACTTCGGCGCGGTCAATTGGCAACGGCCCCCGCGGCCGGCTCAGCCTGCTGCACCGGTGCGTCCGGCCGAGAATGATCGGAATGGGCCTGCGAACAAGGGCGAGCTCGGGATTGCGAGCCTTCTCGGCCGCCGTTCGGGCGGCACCTGAGACGTGCTTAGTGGGCTGACGAGCCCGGCGGGACAATCGAGGCACCCAGACGATCTTTTTCGTCCAGGCCGATGCGGGCCGCGATGTCGGCCGCGATGCTCCACGTCTCCGCGGCGCCGTCCGGCCACTTCACAAGTCCGCGTGCCAGTCTTCGATCCAGTATACGCATGCGATCGTCGCCGTTCAGTCGTGCTTTCGCGCTGCCGCTCAGGTCGCGCAGTGCCATGAAAGCGCGGTGATGAAGGAAAAGGTCGCCGACCGGGATCACCAAGCTCCGGAAGTCCTGTTCCAACTGGTCGCCGCTGCCGGTGTCGGTATGTTTGCGGGACGCGATCCATTGCCGCAGATCAACCCGGCCGCGCGTGAAGCTGTCGTCTGCCGAAGCAGAGTCCGGCACGCGCCACGGTTGCATGGCCTCTACTCGATCGATCAGCAAGGCCCCGCCCCCCATCCGCCCTGCCCTGCGGATACGCTCCGGGTCGACGTCGGATTTCGATAGACGGCTCAGAAATTCCCGCAGACCGGCCCACTCCTCCAGTTCGCCCAGGACTTCATTGACGAGGCGTTCGCGCGCCGGGCCATAGACCAGTGTGAGAACGCGATTCTCCAGCTGCACCAATTGCTGGCGGTCCAGATTGGAAAGGTCGAACGCTTGCTTGATCTTATCGACGGAGGCCTCGAGATCGGACCTGGACTCCACATTCGCCAGGATATCTGTGATGCTTTTTCGAACCTCGTCGGCGCTGCGCGAGCGTCCGGCAGTCGCCTCGGCGCTGGCGTCGGTTCCGATCTCGTCGATTCGATTGACGATCGCATCATGCTCCGATTGCCAAATGCGCACTTCGTCTGCGAGTTCGGATGCCTGGGCGAGAGGAATCCAGACGCCGGTTCGGAAATCCTCCAAGTGCTTGGCGATGCGCTCGGCTTCCGTCGTGCGACCGCGGTCCCGCAGCGATTGGGCCAGCGTGGCAAGGGGATTACGGTCGGCGAGCGTCGTTAGTGCAGCATCGGCGGCATGGCGCAAATTCTCCGTGCTTGAATCGAGCGCAACCTTCGCTGCAATCAATTTGCTGCGCAGCGTCGGGTCGCAAAGCATTTTGAGGGCATCCATCTCGGCATCAGGCAGGATGCCCTCGGCCACGACCATGCTGGCAGCATCGTTGGCGTGGGCAAAGCGACGGAGCAGATGGTCGCCCGGCGACGGGCGGCGCAAGGCCACACGCTCCAATCGCGCGGTATCCGCTCCATTCACGACCAGCAGGGCGCATAATGCAGGATCGTGTTCATAGAGGTCACGAAGGGATTTGCTCGCCTCTCCCGCTGTCGCCGCGAGGCTCGCAAGTCCCATGATGGCGAGAGGTTGAAGCCCAACGAACGAGATTTGTACCGTTCCGCCGAATTGCGTCGTGAACCAGCGTTCCAAATTTCGGCGCGCGGCATCGAGCGACCGGCTATGCTGATCGGACCTCGTGTCGGTTCCGAGATCACGTTCCTGAACCTTGGCCACTTCGGTGATCAATGTGTCCGCGTCATCAGCCGAAAGGGATAACGCCTCAAGTCCCGTCGGGGTCACACGAAACATAGCGATATTGCTGGCCTCGGCATCGGTGTCGGCCTCAGAAATTATCTTCAGAACTGAAGGTTGCGTGGATACGACGCCCACATGATCGCCAAGAGCCGCGCAGTCGAACCAGACCGTAGTCTGATCGGCGGACCCGTCACGCGTCGACGCCATGCTTCCGGGTTCAGTGCGCACGCCGGCCATCCCCATGATGTCGCTCTGGAGCAATCTCGACAGGCTGCATGCCCGGATCGCCGGGTCGTCTGCCGAAACCAAGAGTTCGATATGTTCGCGCTCGTCCGGATTCTCCGGGGTCTCGCCGATGGCGGCCAAGTCGTCGTTGCCGAACGGGGCCGAGAGCCGATCGATCGACGTTCGCCAACGTGGCGCGTTGATCTCCGCCGCCCTGATCTGCTGCCGAACAACGATGGCGGCCGAGCGGCGCAAGACCCATTGCACAAAGGGGTTTCCGCGCGACGCGCGCACCTGAATTCCGTAGTGCGGCCGCCGATCCTGCTCGGCCAGGACCGTTTGGGCGATCATGGGCCAGTACAGGTCGGGAGCGGCAGGTCGTTCCATCTCGTCAAAGGTGCCGGCCGTTAGAGTCACAGTCTCCAGTTCGACCGGGGCCACGTGCTTCGCCTCAGGAAACACGACGTCGCACGAAGAAATGGACAGACTCGCCATCCTGGTATTCACGCCCTGGGGCAGGAGCCTGCGCTCCGTACAGCACACGCCCCAGATCACGGCTCCGTTTGAACGGTCGACGCGGCCGCGGACGAGCCTGAGACCTTCCGCCACCAAAGCGGAAACCGTGGAGCGGGATACGGCTGCCCTTGACAGGCTATCGAGGTGGGGCTCGCCGTCCTCGGACGTGTGCAGAAGCACGAGGCGGCGTTCGGTATCGCTTGTCGGTCTCAGCGTCTCGTCGAGGATGATCAGCAGGGAATCGGCGTTCGAGAGCGCCATGCTGACCGTGATGACACGGTGGTTTTCCGGCAAACGGACCAAATGGACCGCCTGCTTCTCCCCGCGGTTCGGCAGGACCGCAACAAGCCGACAAGCATCCGCGCTCCCGGGCGCGGAGCGCACGTAGAGATCTGAACCTGAGTCCGCCTGCGGATCGTAAATCAACGCCAAGTAATCGGCGCCATCCCACAACGCAACGACGTGCTGATACCAGGTCATGTGAGGGAGGCCTGCTGCCTACCCATTGCGGGGTCCAAGCCTGGCCGAATCATGCAGCCTCTCTGCCGAAGGCGTGTCTCGATTTGAGTTTTCGCCGGGTCATCATTTATGTTGAGAGTTCCGAACCGTCCCCCTGAAGGGCATCGAGAGGGGCCGAACTCTGAAGGAACATTTTAGCTTCGCCATCGGGCAAACCCAAGCCCGCTCCGTAAAACGCCTGGTATGCCGGTTTGGCCACCGAACTTCATCTGAAGCCATGGCCCTGGAAACTCGGCTTTGTGGCAGACTGCCTTCCTCGTTAAGATAGCTCCTAACCCGATTGTGACCTTGGCCCCTATCCGCACGATAGTCTGCCTGCTTGGCCCTTCGAACGGTGGCAAGACGACTTTGCTGCGCACGATGCGATCGTGCCTTGCCCAGGAGGCCTACGGCTATTCGCCTGGCCATGTCTCATCGTTCAATCTCGTCGAAGTGCTGGAACGGGAGTTCAACGAGGGGCTCCAAGATACGGACCGGAGGATCATTAAGCGGGCCGCGGGGGGGCGATATGCCAGCGAGGAATCCCAGTTCCACGCGAGAGAGGCGCAGATCGATCATTGGGGACAGGAGGTTTCATCGCGTGCCGGCGACGGCCCTGCCGACTACTTCTTTTCACTCGAATGGACGCCAGGCCCACTGAGCTTTCCGGATTTTGTGCCAGACCCGCCGGAGCCGGTCCTCATGCAGATCGTGGACGCTGCGGGCGACCTGTCGACATGGTCGCGTCCGCCATCGGATGACTGGGCGCAGCAGCTTGATGACTTGGAGAGCCGCCTCAGAGTGATGGACGCGGCGATCATCGTTGTGCCGCTCGACTCGCATGGTACTGATCTCTGGGCCGCCCACCTGTGTGAACTCATCGAGCAACTCGTCCGAATTCCGGGCGAGCAAAAGGTGCTCAAACGGCTCCTCGTCGTGTTCAATAAATACGAACACCTGTTCACGCGATTTGGCACGGAGGCCGTTTCGATTGCGCTTCGTCCCCATGCCGCGCTCTACACGGTCCGACGCGAGTTCCAACACCGCCGCTGGTTACAACGGCTGTCTCAACTGGCACGAGGTGGGGAGATCGATCTCCGGTTTACGGTTGCGTCTTCCCTGGGCTTCACCCGGTTATTTGGGACACCGAACACGGACGTCGACGCGACAAAAAGCTCCTCCGGCCCGAAGCGATTCCTCGTCAAGATGGGATCAACGGGTGAGTTTGCTGCGGAGCCGCTCTGGCGGCCATTCCTGACGGCGGACCCGTTCATTTTCGCGGCGACCGGCTTGGTGAACAGCTACATGTTTACGGTTCAAGACCTCGAGAGGGACGAGACGTTCGAAGACGAGGCCCCGCAAGACGAGGAACCGGAGCCGGAACGCGAGATGGTGCCGCCAGCACCGCAAAATCCTCCGCAACCCTCGGCACTCACCCGCGCCACGCGTGGCACCCTCGGTGCCCTTAAAAGATTTTTCAATGCGTCGTCCGACTGAAGAGCGTATCTGTCCATGACGGACCTTGCGTTCGCTTGAATATTAACGAGAATTTGGCGAACGCGCAGGAGGCTTGCGGAGCGGGAATGGCGGAAGTGCTGGCGTTCGACCGATTGGGTCCGGGTCACCCGCGTATCGAGGTGACCCACCGGCTGGAGGAACTGGGGGACGATATCTTTTTAGGTGATATCGATGTGGGCCAGTTCGGGGCGCAGGAGGGGCGTCTTGTCGTCTACCCGTCGGCTCCTGGATCGGTTGGCCTGCGCACCGATAAAAATCCATTCCAAAATGCGACGGTGATTAAACCTGGCGATCGTGTCGCGCTGGTGATGCGCCTGGAATTCCTAAATCGTCAGACGGACCGCCCCGAGGGCTTGGTCGATTTGGAACTGACGCTCAAGCGTTTTTCGCCCCGCAATCCAGATCCACCCTCAAAGCCGCTTCGGCTAAGAGTGAAGATCGTTTCGGGAATCCCGCCCGATGTCATCGCGGAAGTCGAACGCACCGTTCGGGTGTCTGCGGAGACTATCGACGAAACAGATGAGACAGTCTCGATTGCGGCGGTGCGCATTGTCAATGCGCCCGCGGCCGCGCCTTATGAGGGCCCCCCCGTTCACCTCGTGGTGGGAGTCAAGAGCGAAGGTTTACCGGCCGCATTGGCACCGGTCGCCTCAGCGTTGTTGATCCGGCGCAGTCAGCACGCCGGCGTGGCTGCCGAAGCATGGGCCGGGCTCAATCCTTTTCTGGCGATCCCGCTGCCACTGGAGAAGGAGCCCCTGCTGGTGGAGTTCGGGCTGCGCCCAGGTGTATTGCGGGATTGCTTTCGTTCGGGCGGGTCAACGGGGGCAGGTGCAGGAATAGAAGTTTCCCTCTCGGTTTCGACCCAACTCGATCCTAAAATCCAGCACTCGGACCGCGCGGAGGTGGCGTCAGCGGGCGCGATCCATTCGCTTGTGCTTCCGCTCCAATTCGAAGGGAGCCTGGGAGACGTCTTCCTCCTCAAGATCGGGAACGAGCAGTTTCGCACAATCCTGCGCCCCGGAGGCACCCCACCGACGCGAACTCTCGCTCGCGTGCACACCGCAAGGCGCCGCTTGGCGTCCGGAACGGAATTGGGCCTCGATCCGCTGCTCTTTGAAGTCTCCATGCAAAGCATTCGGCCTGGATGGACCGTCGAGACTGTCGCCACTCTGGCCGACCATGATGCGGCGAAAAGTGTTCAGGACAAGCTTCCTGTTATTGCTCTTCAAGGGCAGACGCATCCGATTTCCGTGCCTCTCCCGGAGATGGCGGTCAAACTGGTGGCAAACGGGTGCCATCTGGAGCATGCCACGCTCGAAGTGCGGTTCCGGCTTCGCCATGGCGACATCGCAGCAACAGGCCATGCCGGCGAAGCGATGGAAATGGTCGTCGAACTTCCGGTTTCGGTGGAGGGAAAACTGCCCGCTTGGCTCGTTTGCGTGGATTTCGGTGCCTCGGCTATCGCGGTAGCCGTCGCACGAGGGGAAGAACTGCACCAGATGCCGGCGAGCGGCGGTCTTCTGCGGCCTCTTCCGCTCGGGGATTGGTTTCGGACGATCGATAACTTTCATCCGGAGATCGTCTCAACCCGGCAGCCAGCCGGCCAAGCGGCGCAGTCGGTGCTGCTACCCAGCTATGTCGGGCTATCCTCCTCCACCAAAGTGCGAACGCTGTTCGATCCAGTTTCCTACGGCGACTTTGAAGCCATGATGGAGGACTCGGTCGCCCGCCGGTTGGATACATTAGGATGTGAATACGATGTCTCGGTTCCCTTTCCCGCTTACGAGAAGCTCTCGGACGAACTCGGAAAGATCGTGTTCGCGATAAAACGCGAATTGGTGAAAGGCAAAGACAGGCTGCAGATGACATCTGAAGTCTGCGCGCTTCGCTCCGGTGTCCTGGAGCGGACGACCGAGATCGATACGGCCCGCCTCTTCGGTGACTGTTGCCAAGAGCTGGGCAGCTTCGTCGTCACCCGGACGCTGGGCTACGCGACGCGCCCCGCCCGGCGCGAGGCGACACCCGAGCTGCGCGCCTTCCAAAGCGCCGTCGAGACGGGCGCAGACGATTCAATCGGTCTGGTTCTCACCCATCCCTTCGGAATGGATGCGAAACAGTTAGAGTCTCTACCGCGAGGCTGGTCGCCGCTTTCTTGGCGGCCTCCTTGGACGATCGCCGGGGCATGCTGAGCTTGGACGGATCATAACGGTCCCGGAGGCTCTCGCTGCCGCCCGGTACGGATTGTTCCGTCTGCTCAATGGCGTGCGGGATCAGGTCGGCGAGCGCGTGACGATTATCTGTCTCGACATCGGTGCGAGCACCTATGACGTTACGATTATCGATGCCCAAACGCGCAAGGCCCGGGCCAGCCAGCCGCTTCCGGACTGGTCCATTCGCGGGCACTTCGGAATCCTTTTGGGAGGCGCCGATCTCGATGCGGCGATTGCGCGCCGCGTGATCGAAGTAGTTCATGCTGCTGCGGGGACACCGGAGATCGGCTCCCGTTTTGCGGTCGAAGGTAGTTTGAAGGCGACAAACGCTCAGATCGATACTGGCGGAGGCCGTCAGCTCCGTCGCAAGCAACGTAATTTTCTCGACGCCTTGCAACGAGCAAAAAAAGATCTGACCGATCGTCTACTAGCCCGTCCCGGTCCCTATCGCTGGACGGACGATTTTCTCGTCGTGGAGATCGGCACCGCTGCGCTGCCCGGAAGCCAGGGTGACGACAGAGCCTTTGCAAGTCTGATGCCCGAGTCTATTCCCGGCAAGGACGAGTCGCCGATGCGATTGAAGATTGCAGGCGAGGCTGCGGAACTGTCATACGGTCGAGACGCCGCCGGCACGCCTTACGTGAATCTGTTGATCGCGCCCGAGGCGTTTCGGATTCGACGGACCGAGCACCAGCCGTTCGTCCGCAGGTCTGAAGAGGTGTCGGCCGACGAGATCACCGAAGTGCTGGGACGTCGCATCCCCGAACTTGCCGCGGCCGTGGCGGCGGGCTTCGCGTCGGATGCTCCTGTCTGGTGGATCGTCACGGGCCGCGCCGCGCTTTGGGCACCGATCTACGCGAGCATTGCCGAGGTCGGCGGATTGAACGCCGGCCATATCTCCGAGAAGCCCTATCGTCCGACGGAGATGAAGGAGGCTGTGCTGGAGGGCGCATTGCGGCTCGCAGTCGAGATGCATCTGCCTCTGGCGGCCACCAGCCCCCCGACAATCGGAATCGTAAGCCAGACCGATGACGATGGCGTCCCGTTTCAACCCTTTGAAGGTTCCGCTCAGCACTTCGACTTTCCGGCGGGGACACCCCGCGAGCTCGTTCGGATGTTGCCCGGCCTGCACAAGGTCAAGGATGCCGAGGCGATGTGCGATGCCTTCGAGGCGGTAGGGCTTCAACCATGGACGGTGCTTGAGCGTAATATCGATCGTCCAGGGCGCGCGCGCATCAAGGTCGAATGGACCAGAACCAGCGGCGGCATCGAGGTCGCCGTGACGGCCGACGACGATCCCGTAACCCGACGAGATTATGGACCGTTTCGCGAGGACCGCATCTATGGTCAGCCGATGCTTTGATCGCATATTGACGCACGGCACCAAGGTCGCAATCGTCCCTCCAATCGTGATGGTTGCTTCCGGTGCCCATGCGCAACCGTCACCAGGACGAATGTCGATGGCTGCCGTCGGGCCCGACGACGTGTGGAGACTGTTGGCAGAAGTGTCAGGCGACTATCTGCCTTTGTTCGTCGTCATCTTTCTTGTGCTCTTCGTCCTCTTAACCGTAGGATTCTTGGTCATTCTTATTGCCGCCTTGCGGTCGCACCGGAGGATCGCCGCCGCGGAAGCGTTTTTGGCAACCGCGTTTCGGCTTGAGGGTCTTCGTCTTGAAGGGGTGGCCGAGCAGTTTCGCGAACTTGACCGCCGTACCGCCGATCTCATGCGCGACTACCAGGAGCTTCAACGAGCTCCCAAGGTGCAGACTCGGACGGCAAGCTCGAGCTTTGTAAGCATTCTCACTCAACTTCATGGCCAAGCTGTCATAGAGGCCGATAAACTCGCCGATAATGGCCTGTTCAAGCAGGTCAATGGCGTTCTTGAGATTCAAAGCGCGCTGGCGCAATTCGAGTCGCATTGTGCCCAGCTCGGGCGCGAGACCAATCTGCCGAGGGCCATGCTGACCGCGCTGGAAAGCAAGGACACCTGGAACGCGATGTTGACGATCCCCAACATACTCGAAGCGTATTTCGATAACGATACGTTCAGACCGCTTCTCCTCCGTCTTCGCGCAATCGAATATGTTCTTCGCGCGGTCTTTCTCAATCTCGATGTAGATATCGTCGTCTATCGTCCATTTTCCTCAACCGATTCCGTTGCGACCCGCACCAAGGATGCGCCGCGCAATCTCGCCTCGTTGCCGGGCGTCAGGCAGCGCGCAGCGGAAGGGGCGCGCGCCGTCCCGGACCGCGCCGCGATCGTGATGGATTGTTTCGCCCCGGGCTGGAACTCGAATAAGATCGGGCGGCGTCCACCGCAGTTCACGATCTACGAACCAAACAGCTAAGAGACCCGCGCATGGCCATTGGCGATCCGATCGATCTCGGCCGCCGCCGGGCGGGCGTGTGGGTGAAGCGCTTCGATGCTCCCAACGGGAAGGATGCGATAGAACGCGATCTGTTGCGGTATCCCGCTTTCCAAGTCGATCTCCCTAGAAATTGGCTCTGGAATCTGTGGTTCGCAATGACGCTTCGCTGGCGCCGGAGTGGCCGCGGGATTGGCTTGCGTCCCGAGCGGTATGGCCTCCTTGGACTCGCCGATCGCTTCAACGACATATTCCGCGTTGGTGTCGGATCGGCGGGCGCAGGGGTCGAGATTCCCTACTCGCATTTGGCGCTCGTTGCAGGCTTCCCTCTCATGATGAACCCCGAGGACGTCGCCGGCGATCTGCAACTGAAGCTGGATAGCCTTTGGCGGCAATATATCGATCCGATCGTTGGGATGCGGGTCGCGCTTTATCGTGACGCGGAACGCGACGATGGGCGCCTTGCGCTGTTTCTGGGGCAAGGCGTGTTCCTGCCGATGGCAGACGAGAAGCCGATTGGCCGGGTCGAGGTTGCGCTTGCCGATGGATCAGGCCAACCGGTCGAGCCATGCCTTCCGGACGGTCGTCCCGCCGGCCTCTATCGGGGGCAATCCTGCCTGGCGATGGCCGATCAGACCGAACGAGCCCCGGCGACGTGCAGTTTGCTGGACGATCCATTTCATCTCTATTTGTTGCAGTTCAAACAGTCCAACGAATGGCGGAACGAGCGCGTCAGCGGTGGCGTCCATCTTTTCCCACAGGCTATTGGTACCGTCGACGCGGACAGCGCGCGTCCGGATGTTCGCGGTGTCACGCCGCCCGAGGGGTACGATTGCGCTTTTGAAATCCTTCGCGATGGCACGCATAGCCTGAACGTCCGCGTCATCCGGGATATCCAGGGCTCGGCTCTGCTGAAACATCCGCCGTCGAAGGACGTCGTTTATGAAGTGACGGGGCTTCTTGCGCCCGACCGGCGCTCGATCGGCCGCCAGATCAGCCGCTGGTGGATCGATCTCGATGCCGAGGGCAGCCTCATTGCATCGGCTTCGGGGATCGCCGTAAAGACGATCATCTTTGCCGGCACTGCGGCGGAAACCTACCTGTGGCGGACCAACCGGTTTCAGGCCGGGTCGGACCCGGCGTTTTTCGTTGAGCCCTGCCGCATCGGAGGCCGCGACCGCACTTTCGTCGGCCGCTCAGACCGCAAGCCTCTCGGATTTCTGGCGCCGCCCGCCAACTCGCGCAATGTCGGCTTCGATGGGGTGACGGGCGGTCTCTTTCAACTGGACTGGCTTGACTATGCCGGGGCAGCCGAACCGGTCCTGGGAGAGCCGGTACGCCTTGCCGCCGCGTCTGCAAGCGCGCTTGAGGACAGCGCGACGGCGGAAGTACCGAGCGCTGATGAGGCGTCCGGAATGGAGCCGGGGCGGGAGTTCTTTATCGGGCCTCTTCGCGTCCGCGTGGCACGACGACAAGCGCTCGCATGACGACCAAGGCACCCCGGTCCGAAGGAATTTCCGCGCTCGCGCGTTCGGCGTTCAATGTTGTCGCCAGTAGGCCCGGAGCCGTGCTCGTTACCGTGTTGGCAGTCGTGCTCGCGGGCGCCGCCTGGGGCGCGGTCGAGATCATGAATTGCTATGTCGAAGCACTTGGCGCAAACAGGAAGTGGATCGACGACGTCCGGATCGATCCTCAGGATCGGATGTTGCGGGTCATCTTCGAGCGGTCGGTGGAACAGGGCCTGATCTGGGCCGAGATCGCGTCCGACGGAGTGCACGTTCGCGTGGTGTCTTGCGAGAACCGCCGGGAGGGTCTTGGGCCCAATGGAATCGGCCCACGCGGCGATGTCGCGCAGCAGCACAAGCAGGTCCTGTCGCTGTTATGCACCACCGAGCATGGCGCTCAAGTTCGCGAAGAAATACGCCAGTGGAATGATAGCGAATATCTGATTGCCATCCGTGACGATCGGAACAAATTGACCACTACGGGCGCCACTCGCAAGCCCATCGTCTGCCAGGAGTCTCCCCGTCGCACGGGCCGGCAGCCGACGCCTCGGGTTGAAGCTCGAAATGCCTTCGCCACGATTCCCAGGCGGTGTCTCGTCAACCGCTGGGCTCTGTCCCTTGTCACCGGCGATCGCGATTCCCCCGGCCGGCCGATCCCGCTCGAAGCGCTCGCCCTCGAGCCGGCGGCCACCGAATTCGACTTCATCGCCTCGGACGGCCCCCGCTTCATGACCGATTGGGCGAGCATAGCGCCGATCGCGAATGTGGGACCGACCCGCGAGGATCTGAAGTATCTTTTGCGCAGCGAGGTCGTGCTGCCCGCCGACGGCCTGGTCCGGATCGATCTTGTCGGACGCCTCAGTCGCGTGGTCGCCGGCGGGGCCACTCTGAACTCCGCCACTGCCCCGCCGTCGGGTACGCGTCCCGCCTCGGCGCGGGGTCGTGACGGAATTGAGATCACCGATCGCGTCCGATGCGATCGTCAATTCGCGCCCCGCCGCGACTGCGCCAGCGTTCTTAACGGAAGCGCACCGGTTCCGTTCGCCCACATCATTGAGATTTGCGGCCGGGCTCGCCAGGCCGTCACCGTGGAAATCGAGGCGCAACTGGAGCGCAACCTCCCGCGCGCGCTGCTGCAATCGCTCCCTGACGCCGAGCCGGAGAAAGTGCCGACCACGGACGACGAGGACAGTGACGATGAGGCGGATACGGAGGGCCCAAGCAAGTCGGAACTGGGGGCGCGCACGCCGAACCTTGTCGTCGCTTGTCCTCAGGAGCCTCAAGACGGTGCCACGACGCCATGTAACATTTCCTGGCGGCCGCTTCCCGAGCCCGAAGAGGATGAGCCGGATACGGATGAGCCTTCCAAGGACGGCGGCGGCCAGCAAAAACGGGATAAGCAGTCTCCGGAAGTGTCTAAAGGATATCGCGTGGTTCTGGCTGGCGATCCCGGCAACAATCTCGTCGATGCGTCGAGCGGTGAATTTACCGTCGACGCTTTCGATCGCGGCCTCGGTCCGGTCGTTGGCGCCGGCCCAACGCAGTTTGGATCGTTGACCCGCGCCTTGCGCGGCAGCGCCGATCCGAGCGTGACCCTGACGATCGATCCCGTCGCGCAACGGGTCGTGCGCGACGTGCTGGAGGGAAGGCGGCGGCTCTGCGGGAGAGCCGGCGGAGATTGCGTCTTCACGCACCGCGGCGTGCGTGCCTCGATCGTCTTGATGGACGCCAGCGACGATCGTGCGGGCGAAGTCCGCGCCGTGGTGGCGTGGCCTCCCGGCGAGATCGGATCCCATGTTTGGGACCTTGCCGCCGGCGGCGGCGGTGCCTGGCGTTCGGCGGCAACGTCGCGACAGGCATGGAGTGTCGGCTTCGATGGGTACAGCCAGCCCGGATCCACGTTCAAGCCCGTAACGGCGCTTGCGGCCATCGATGCAAGCCTCGATCCCGAGAACCCCGCCGGCAAGGATGTGGGCCGGCTGCTTCGGGGTGAAATGACTCAGGCCGAGCAGTCACGGTATCTTGGCTTTCGGACGCGAGTTCGCGTCGATCAGAGCCAACGGGGGCGCGACTGCCGCGCCGTCGGGGGCGATGATCCGTCCTCTGCGAATATGCTGTATGTCCCGAAGCGCGGCGGTGGAAGTTTTGCTTGCCTGCAGAATTTCGGGGACGCGCCCAACAGCAGTTACTTCATGCCAACCGCCGTTTCACGTTGCCCAAGCTCCGGCGGCGCAAGAGGCGGCGCGCAGCTCGGGCTATGCGAAGCCTTGATCAAGTCGTCGAATCTTTTCTTCGGCGGGCTTTCGCTGCGGCTCGACGGACCGAAGATATTCACCGCAGGTGCCGGAGAGCACTCGCCTGTGCCCGATACGCTCGCCCTGGCGCGGATGGCCAATCGGCTGGTTCCGCCTCAAAGCAGCATCAACGAATACAACGATCTCATGCGCGGCGCGCTGCCACGGCGGGCGTCGCTTCTGTTCTACGATCCTCGCCCGGTGACCATCGAGAATGCCCGGCCCGATCCAGTTTCTCCAACGGCTCCCAAGCCCGATCGACGCGTGATGGCCGCGACGACAGGCTATGGGCAGAACGTCTATTCCGCTCCCCTCGTCATGGCCTCGATCTATGCATCGATAGCTGCCAACAGGATCGTTCGGCCGCGGCTCGTGCCAAAGGAGAACCTGCCGGAAAATCGGGCGCGCGACCCTCTTGAGGGCGCGCCCCTGCTGCAAAACGGCACGCCGGAACAGCGGGCCTCCTATCTCGCAATGTTGCGTGCCGGCCTCCGTGGCGTCGTCGCGGCCCGAGGCGGCAGTGCGACGAGTTTCTTCAAGAACGCGCAATCCTTGACGCAAAACGGCGATGAAGCGCGACTCTTCGGAAAGACCGGCACGGCCACCATCACCAAGCGTCATAATACCGTATGGTTCTCTGGCTGGATCGAAGGAAACCCGGGTAGCGGCATCACCAAGCGTCTCGCCTTTGTTTGCCAGGCGATCCAGCAACCCAGCGGCCAGAAGATGACCGGAGGCAGGGTTTGCGCCCCGCTCATCCGCGACATCCTCCTCAGGCTCGATCAGAAGCGGTCATGATCGCCGCTATTCGCCCGATACTGCGACTGTTCCGCGGCGAGGGCCGCGGCTCCGCACGGCCTGCGTGGCGGAGCTCGATCGGTACGGTCGCGACCTTCACTGGTGCCGTCGCCGTCCTCCTCATGCTTGCGCTCGTGCTGGGGTGGTGGCGCTTGTCCTTCATGCGGCTCCTCGAGGAGGACGCGCCCAACGTCCGCATGATGGACAGGTTGACCGTGACGCTCACGGAGAACCGCCCGGTCACGATCGGTCGCGATCATCTCGGGCAGGCCTACGCGCCGGGGCGGATATCGGCTGGCTCAGCAGCGGCGCCCGAACATGTCGAGCTGACCCTGCGTGTTCCCGATCGAAGAGACGCGACCAAGGACCGCATCGAAATCCGCAACGTTGCCTCGCAGCGCCGGCTCTGGCTGGATTTCGAAAGCGGCTTCAGAACCTTTGCAGAGCGCTTTGAGATACCGACGGGCTTGATCGGCGACACGCGTTTTCGTGTCGCAAACGCGAGCATCATCCTTCGCAACGTCTCGAACCGGGGATTTGATCTCTGGACCACCGAAGTCGTCCGCAATCGCACCGTGACCAAAGGACCGTTCCACTACCGCCAGCAGTCGCCATGGAACGAATATTGGGGCCTGATCACAACCGAGCCACCAGCCGGCGCAGCCGACGCCGACGTGATCGCGGCGCACATCGGAGGAGATTCGACAGACGAAGCGATACGGCCGATGCAGATCGGGCTCGCAGCCGCGCTGGGCTGGGAACAGTTGCGGCTTGTCTACCGAGACGACCGTTTGTTTCTGACCATGGGTCGGGAAATCGATCGCGCCCGCTACCCGATCATCATGGAAGTCTTGCAGTCCGGCACGCTGAACCTGCTGGTGCCGAACCAGGTCGTCCGCGGCTTCAGCGACATCCGGTGGACGATCGCGCCCCCGCCTCCCCCGCGCGAACGCGGCCTGTCGCGACGCGCATGGGACAGTCTGTTTGGTGCCGAACGTGACCCCCGTCTGGCCCAGGTTCTGGGCAGCTTCGTGGCCGGCCGTACCAGTTACGATGTTCGTTTCCAGGCGCGTCCGGAAAGCGTCGGGCGCGATCCCGTTCAGCGGCGGCTGGAGATTATTCCGCGCCGCAAGGTGACGTTCCAGAACGTTGAAAATTGTGCAGAGTTGCCTCTACCCACCGAATGTCCGGTGCCCATTGGCGAATTGAAGAGGCAGGGCGAACTGGAATGCGCGGAGGCGGAAGGCTTCAAGCAATGCTGGCGAACCACGACGCCACTGGCGGAGGCCGGAACGGCAGCGCTGATGCGAGCCAATCCCGGAGGCACGCTGCCGTTTGCCCTGGGTCCGACGGCAAGTCTGTCCGAATTGGCGGTGACGAAATGGAGCGCAGCCCTTCTCGCAATTATTATCGCGTTCGCATTTCGGCTCAGAGGGGCGTCCGACCGGCTCTTTGATGACGCTCAGCCAAACAGCGTGGCCGCGAGGCTACGGTCGGGCGGAGTACGCTGGACCTTTGTGCTGCTCTCGCTCGTCCTCACGATGGCGCCGGAAATCTCGGCGGTGGTTGCAACGTATTCAGGTGGAAGGTTTGTCCCGGCACAAGGATTCTCGCCGACCGCCGGGATGACGATCCTCGTCATCAACTGGGGTCTTGCCGGCCTCGCGCTTGTGCTGTTCTCCCCGACGGGCGCGGTCTCGGTCGGCCTCGCCTGGCTTGCCGTCACGGTACTCGCCGCAATCGGAACGCTCACGCTGGGGAGCCTTGCCCTCGACGGATCGTCCTCCCACTGGTCGACTTACTTTCTCAAGCACAAATACGTATTTCTGGACGTGGTGCCGCTCGTCGTCACCGCGGTGGCGGTGGCGTCGCGGCCCCGCATTCGCCAGATGCTGCGGGCCGTATTGCTTGGTGGAGGCTTAGCGGCTGCGATTGCTCGAGTTGCTACTCCCGTTCTCCTCGTCGTTTTCTTCGGCCTATGGGTCTTGATGGGAAGTCAGACAGGGATCGGCGGGTTTCAACCGATCGAAGCGGGAAAATTCGCAGCCATCATCCTGATCGCGGCCACGCTCGTCGGGCTGGTGCATTATACCGAGGACGTGAAATTGCGCATCGGGGGCGGGCAACGGCTCTTTGCTCTGCTGGCGTTCGGTGGCTTCGCCGCTCTCCTGTTCATCGCACCGGTGCTGCGCAGTGATTATTCTCCGGTCCTGATCGTTCTTCTCCTCGGCGCAACGGTCGGTCTGATTTACACTCTGTTCGCGTCGGTGAACGTTCTGCTCGCCGCTTTGCAGCGGCGGGAAGCGCGCAGGCGCGTACCGTTGGCTTTTCGCCCCGCGGTCAATCGCGGAATCTTCCGTGGCCCATTCTGGCCGCTCCGCCTGCGCCGCAAACTTGCACTCGTCGGGGCGCCGTTACGAGCATTCTTGCTTCTCGTGCTGGTGGCGGTCACAGCAGCGCTGTCGCCTACGCTGATCAGCTGGGGCATCTGGCTCGTCCTGCATGTCGAAAATTGGCAAAGCGTTCCAAGCAGTGAACGCGTGGAGATCATCAGCAGGTCGATGGGCCAAGGGCGCCATGTGCCGGCAGAGCGCTTCATCACCTGGTACGACCTCAGCCTGGATGACAAGCTCGGAGGCACCCCGCGCGCCCAGTTTCGCGACCTTGAATTCCACGTCATCCGGTCCCGTGCGGAGGTTGCGTATGCCGAATGTGCCGAAGCGAAGGCGCTCACGCCGACCGATCAAGGACTGGAGCGTTGGCTCGCTCCCGTCGTCACGGCGGGCAGGCAGGCGATCCCGCGTCTACTGAATCAACCCACTTTGCTCGACAAGCTGTGCGGCACGTTCGACAGTCGACGGTCGCGACAGGACGATCCGGAGGAGGTCCGGGTCGGCGGCCAGCAAATCAACGATCAGATCGACCGGACCGAAATTCCGGTTGCGGAAAGTGATTTCGCTCCCGCCTACATGCTGGCACGTTTCGGCGTCGGCATCGGCCTGCTGCTCTATATGGCGCAATGCCTCCTGATCTTCGTAACACTGTATGGCCTCATCCGCATCCATCTCGGTGGAGCACGCGGCATGCTGGATCCGCATCTGCGTCAGTTTATCGGCGTCATGCTCGCGGGCTCAGCCACGCTTTACGTGTTGCAGTGGACTCTCTCCTGGTCAAACGTGCTGGGACTACTTCCGGTCATGGGGCAACCGATGACCTGGCTGTCGGCCGGAAACAGCCACCATTTCTTTATGGCGCTGCCGTGCCTGATCTCGATCCTCGTGGCATTGCGACTCGCGGGCCCCATGCCCCAATTGCCTCGGCCACGCGTTCCGCCGCGCCGCATCGCGCTGACAAACTGACGAGCCTGCAAAAATAAGAACTGAAGTCGACCCCGCGCACGCCCGTCAGCCATCGACAACCTCATGGAATTTCCCGCACGACTCGAAAGCCATTGGCATAGAATCGCACGTTGGTGTCGTATCTGAAGCGCGAAGCCGAACGTAGATATTTCGCATCGCTTTCAAACGAGCCCCCGCGCAGAACGCGAAGCCGGCATTGTCCGGTCACCCAAGCCGATCCGTCGACCGGGGACCCCTGATAATCGTTGTTCCAGCAATCCTCGACCCATTCGGCGACATTGCCTGCCGTGTCGTACAGGCCGAAAGGGTTCGGCTTGAAGGTGCCCACTAGGGATGTCTGTTGAGGCGTTGCCGTTTTGCAATCGCGGCAGTTTGCCTGATTGGATCCGATGTCTGCGCCCCACCAATACGGTGTGGTCGTCCCGCCACGCGCCGTGTACTCCCATTCGGATTCCGACGGGAGCCGATATCGTTGACCCGTCTTCTTGGACAGCCAACTCACAAATTGCTTGGCGTCGACCCAGGTGACGTTCAGTGCTGGACGATCGCCCCGCCCCCATCCGCGATCGGCGAGCCGGCTCTTGCAGTCTCCGGCCGCCACGCACGAATCCCATTCGTTAAAAGTTACTTCCCGGCGACCGATCGCAATCGGTTTGGCAATCGTCACCCGATGCACCGGCCCTTCGAATTCAGATGTCGAACCCATCTCGAAAGAGCCGGCCGGCACGATAACCAGCTCTCCACATTCCGGGCAGTCCCGAAAGACGTCGCCAGGCTTCAAGCCAACCTGGGAAACAGGAGTTCGCGGTGGTGAGGGGGCCGGTGCCGGAACCGGAGGCGGTGCAACCACGGCCGGGCGAACCGCCGCCTTCTTGAACACAAACCGTTCGACCAGTGTCGACGCGACCCAGGGGACGTGCTCGCCATTTGATGCCTTGGATATGGCGGCTTGGGCTCGACCAAATGCTTCTTCGGCGCTCAAGGCCGGGGTCCGAATCTGCTTGATCAACTCGGCAGCAAACACAGTCGCTGCGCCGGTCGCATCGTCATCTTTGGCAGCAGTGGCATCATTGCCAACCTTTCCGGGCGCAGCGGTGGCGATCGCGAGCGTCCCGTCGGGGGTATTGATCGCGGCAAGCCCCGTTTGCGGCAATCGAAAACGTTGCTCGATCGGATTGTTGCGGGACGCATCGATGATGACGATCTTTACCTTCGCTCCCTTGCGGGACATCTCCGTCAGGACGGCGTCGATGTTGACGCCATCTCGCCGGACGTCGGACTCCGTCCAGATCGGCGCGTTCACAGGAATGAGGTAAGTCTGCCTTGCGACCTGAATGCCCAGGCCGCTGAAATAGAGCAAGGCGGTCGTTCCATTGCGGATATTGTTTGTGAAGGCGTCGATCGCGCGTCGCATCTCCTCCTTGTTAACGTTCTCTTTCAAATCGACTTCGAAGTCGTTTCGTCGAAGCTCGTCGGCGAACGCGCGGGCGTCCTTGACCGTCGTAGGGAGCGGAACGCTCGAGCCAGGATAACCTGCGTTTCCAATGACCAGGGCGAGGCGTGGCGTGTTTTCCTGCGGCCAAGCCGAAGACGTTGCCGTTGCCGCCGATATCAGGAGGCACAGCGCAAAGAACCTGCGAATGATCATTCCGCGCCTTCCGTGTCCGCGCGCCCGGAATTCCCGCTGTTGAATGTCCGACGATGCTGGCTGATGGCCGGACAATGCAAAACTCCCACGATGAAATCAATCGATCGGGGTGATTCGGCTCGCGGTATCCAAACGCAGCTCGTCGTCGCGAGAGGACGGCGCGGCAGGGGCGCGCGGCCTTCCCAGCCCGATGAAAGTCTTATAGCTTCCGACGCGCCACGAGCAGAGGCAATTCGGCGTCTCGACAGGGGACCTGCCGGCAACGGAAACGTGACCATGCGCGCCGTCCTTGAGGGCCGATCCGGATGGGACAGATGCAGATTGGTTGCCCTGGCGTTGCTGCTCTTCACCGCGCTTGGATGGGGCGTGGGCCTTGCCGAGGATCAGATCAAAGGCGGACCGACACCGTCGCCGCCGGGAGCTGAAGTTTACATCGTCAATCTCAAGGATGGCGTGACCGTCGGCACGACCTTCTCCGTGAATTTTGGGCTGCAGCGTATGGGTCTTGCGCCCGCAGGTTCGGAGCGCAAGGACTCAGGCCATCATCATTTGTTGATCGACACCGCATTGCCGGCGCTCGATCGGCCCATCCCGAATGATTTCAACCATCTGCATTTTGGCGCTGGCCAATCCGAGACGGAACTGACGCTCAAGCCAGGCGAGCACACCCTCCAGCTGCTCCTCGGGGACAAGGACCACGTTCCCCACAGTCCTCCGGTCATGTCGGCGCGTATCACGATTTGTGTCGTCGACGGGGCACCGCCTGCACCCAACGCACGAACGCCCTCGCCGCCAGGAGCCGAAGTCTATTTCGTCGACCTTAACGATGGCGCAACCGTCCAACCGAAGTTCAGGGTCCATTTCGGACTGAGGAACATGGGCGTCGCTCCTGCCGGCTCGGACCGCGAGAACTCGGGTCATCATCATCTGTTGATCGACACCGAACTGCCGTCGCTCGACCAACCCGTTCCAAATGATTTTAATCATCTGCACTTCGGCAGCGGCGAGACGGAAGCAGATCTTTCGCTCCCGCCGGGCGAGCACACGCTTCAGCTCCTCCTCGGAGACGGCGAGCACGTCCCACATAGTCCGCCGGTCATGTCGGAGCGCATTCGCATCCGTGTTGCCGACGGAACTGCGCCTCCGACCCCAGCACCACCGCCTCTTGCGACGCCAGCTCCAGCTCCGCCGCCCGCCGCGGTTTCGGTGCCTGCCACACCTCCCGGTCCGACGCTCCCACCGTCTTCCGACCGCCCTCTTACGCCTTCAGCCAATGAGGCGGAAGTTTATTTCGTTGATCTGAAGGATGGCGCAACCGTACCCTCCAAGCTCACCGTCTTCTTTGCCGTGCGCAACATGGCCATTGTGCCGGCCGGCTCAAACCGGCCGAATTCCGGCCATTACCATCTATTGATCGACACGGAATTGCCGCCGCTCGACCGCCCTATTCCGAACGACTCGACGCATCTGCATTTCGACAGAGGAGAAACTCAACAACGCTGACGCTCTCGCCGGGGCGGCATACATTGCAGCTCTTGTTGGGAGACAAGGACCACATCCCGCATTCGCCACCAGTCATGTCACAGCGAATTACCGTTAGCGTTGGCGGCCGCACCCTGGATCGAATGCTTCTCCCCCCCCGCGCGCGGGCATACTTCGTGGGCCACCGAAACGGGGACGAAGTTCCGACCACGGTCACGTTGCGTTTTGGGCTTGTGAATATGGAGGTAGTGCGCGCGGGTGTCGAAACGCCGAATGCCGGTCACTATCATCTCTTGATCGACACGAAGCTACCCGCAATGGATAAGCCGATTCCCGATGACTCCAGCCACATCGATTTGGCGGCGGGACAGACCCAGGCGAAAATAACGCTGACGCCCGGTGAGCATACACTTCAACTCCTGCTCGGCGACGAGAACCATATGCCGCACGACCCACCGGTCATGTCCCAGCCGTTGAAGGTCATCGTCGTGGAGCCTCGCAGACGGGATTATCGCAACCGAGACGACGATCCTCCCCGGTACGACCGGAACCGAAATGACCGCCGTAGAGACGATTGGGAGGGCAATGGCCGCCGTCGATACAATCGGGACGGAGATGGCCCCCGTCGATATGACCGTGGTCCCGACAACCACAACCGCTACGATCGCGACAGAAGCCAGCGCAATGAAAAGGAGAGATATCGCGAGTGAGGATTGCCCTGCAAGCACATCAGCGCAGGATTCTCGCCTCTCAAGAATAAAATTTGCGCGAATTGTGACCACACCACTAATCGAGGGATGTGTGACATTATTGAAAATTCAGGGATGTGCGCTTTTGACGGTTGAGTTGTTGACGCAAAGTCAGGGTTTTACTAGCTTGACGATCGAGAGCCGCCAGACGTTCGATTGTGCCGCCGGATCCATGGGAGTCGATGAATGGACAATGACGAGAACAAGGACGCTGAAGGCTGGACTTCGGGAGAAGCTTCAGAGTCCGGGCCTTGTCGCGACGCGAGTTCATGGATCGTCTGAAGTTGCTTGGGGTCGGGTTTGGCGCCGCCTATATGCTGGGCATCACCGATGCCGGGGCGGCGACGCCTCGCGGCGGAGCTATACACATCCGATCGGAAAACGAGGCCCTAGAAAGCATTATTGCTGATGCTAGCGGGGATAATGAAGACAATAAAGACAATAAGGACAATAAATACTCGCGAGGCTATTCGCGCACCAATGAGAACGATAACAAATATTCCCGCGGGTACTCGCGTAATTATTCCAGAAATAATTACTCGCGAAGCTACTCACGAAGCAACTATTCGCGAGGCTATTCCCGAAATAACTACTCACGTAGCGGTTATTCCCGCGGTTATTCTCGCAGTGGCCGTCATGGCGGCCACGGTCATTATGGTGGCCGTCATGGCGGCCACGGCCGTCACGGTCATTATGGTGGACGTGGCGGGCACGGTGGACGCGGCGGTCACGGGCGACGTGGTGGACACGGTGGCCGCGGGCGCCGCGGGCGATAATCCGAAGTTACCGGCCCCGAAGACGCTTTGCTGCCGTGTTCGTTCTTATGTGACGTCAAGCTTCGTTTGTTTGGCTGGTCGCGCGCCCCGCACCAATAATGATCGGCCCCGTCCTTCCACCCGTAAAGGATCGGCTCGTACTGGCGCTGATAATCCGAGCGACCGAGCGTGAAGGTGTTCTTGGCCCAAATAACGAAGGTTGACCATTTGCCGCCGGCATCTCGGAAGGCCTTCTGCAATCGGTCCAGTTCCGATGACGACATACAGATATAAACGGCGCCTTTCGTAAGCGAGAGGATATTGACGCAGGCATCGTAGAGCAGAGCGCCGAAGTCCTCGCCGAGGGCGTCATTGAGGATCGGCGGTTCTTGCCTTTGCGCTTGTCCTTTTCGGAGTTAGCGTAGTTCACGTTATAGGGCGGGTCGGTGAAGGCCGTGTCGGCGAGCAAGCCGTCCAGCAGCTTTTCGACGTCGGACAGCACGGTGGCGTCGCCACACAACACCCGATGCTGCCCGCAAATCCGCAGATCGCCCGGGCGGCTGATCGGCTCAGTCGGTACCTCGGGCGCTTGATCAAGGTCTTCGTTCTCGTCGCCTGCCTCGGCCAAGAGGCGATCGAGATCGGCGTCGTCGAAGCCGAGCAGCGCAAGGTCTAGGTCCTCGTCCTTTAGCGCCGTCAACTCGGCCGCAAGCATGGTCGGAGACCGGCCCGTCGTTGACCTGGTAAATGTTTCGATCCGCGCTCCCGCACGGGGAGCGACCACCTGAGCCGGATCGCCAATCACGCGGACATGGAGTTTCGATCCGCGCTTCCGCACGGGGAGCGACCAAATTCGGCCATCGGCTCGCTCGCGTCGTACATGTTTCGATCCGCGCTCCCGCACGGGGAGCGACGCGCCCCTAATAACATGAACTACGGTCATGAAGAACCGCAGCGGCGGCGCGATCCGGCGCGCCCGTCGCGGCACCGGCGTGGCCGGCAGCCGGGGCGCAAACCGTTTCCTTCACGATTTCAAACAGCGCGGACGCGCCGGACGCCGCCGGCACGCTTGTGGTTCGCGCGCTCACACGATCAGCGGGTCGCCGAGGTCGGCGACGGCCTTGGCGCCGACATGCTCCACGCGGCGGCGCCAGTTGGCGCCGAGATAATAATAGCGCAGACTGTCCTGCTTCGGGATCGATCAGTCGCTTCGAGCTCGCGCCTTGAGCGCCGTCCATTGCGCCGGATCGACCTCGATCTCGAACACCGAAAATTGCACGCGCTGGCCGTAATCCTGGCACGCCTTGCGCGACGCGGCGCAGCCGCCGCGCCCCGCCCGGCTGCGTTACGCTCACGTCGTAGGTCACCAGCACCAGCATCGCGCCGCTTGGCCCGCTATTTCCAAAACCACGGCGGATAGGCGTCGAGGTCGCCGCGCAGATGGCGGGCGAGCAAGCGCGCCTGCAGATAGGGCACGAGGCCGAGCGGCGCGATCTCATCCACGAACGGGTGCCGCCGCTCCTCCTTCTTGCGCTCCTGCCACGCGGTCAGGACGGTCTTGCGGCCGGCGTCGGACAGCAGCACGGCGCCGCCGTCCCGGGTCTCGATGTCGCCGCTGCGCAGTTGGCGGCGGTTGATGAGCGACAGCGCCAGACGATCCGCCAACACCGGGCGCAGCTCCTCCATCAGGTCGAGCGCAAGGCTCGGCCGTCCCGGCCGGTCGCGTGGAGAAAGCCGACGGCCGGATCGAGACCCACGCTCTCGACCGCGCTGCGGCAATCGTGGGTCAGCAGCGTATAGAGGAACGACAGCAGGGCGTTGACGGGATCGAGCGGCGGGCGCCGGCTGCGGCCGTTGAAGCGGATCTCGGGATCCGTGGCTCGGATGAGATCGCCGAACGCGGCGAAATAGCCATGGGCCGCCTCGCCTTCGGCGCCGCGCATCACCTCGGCGCCGTCGGTCTTGAAGGCGACCCGGCGCAGGATGCGCTCCATGCGATCGACCGCGGCCTGCGACGCGGCCGCGGCGCTCCGCGCTCATCTCCTCGCCGTGGTCGCGCAACGCGCGCTGCAGCACCGCGCGTTGGTTGGCGATCTTGGCCGAGACGATGCTGCGCACGATCTCGTCGGGCTGGTCGGAGGCGCGATATTGCGCGCGCCGCAGCAGCACGTTGCCGCTCACCGGGCCTTCGACGCGCGCCTCGAACCGGCCCTGGCGATCGAGCAGCACGAGCGTGATGCCGGCGCGCGCCAACGCGCCGATCAGCGGCGGCGACACGAAGATACCGCCGAACACTACCACGGCCCCGAGCATGTGCAGCGACACGCGGCCGCGCTCCGCGCCGGTCGACTTCGGCCACCACGTTCTCGCCGTCCTTGCGCAGGCTCGCGCCTTCGGTGGTGGCATAGAGCGTGTTGAGCAGCTTCTTCACGGCACGGTGTCGTCGGGTGCGGGCTCCACGTCGAGGGCCGCGGCGAGCGCGCGCTGGCGGAAGCCCAAGGCCGACTTGGTCATCGCTTGCGGCCGGCACAGCTCGATCAGCGAGCAGGGGCGGCAGCGGCTTGTCTTCCACACCGGCGGCGGCGTGCGGCCTTGCGCGACCAGCGCGGCAAATGCGGCAGCGGTATCCTCGGTGAGGCGGCGCAGCTCGGCGTCGAACGGCACCACGACCCGGCGCTTGGTCTCGATCGCGTAGTCCGTGAATTCGCGCGCTGGCGGCAGGTTGTCCAGACGCCGGTCGATTTTGCGGAATTCGCCGTCCACGCTGCGGCCAACCTTGACCCGGTCGAACAGCGCATGTGCAGGCGCGTTCCCGAGCGCATTGGCATGCTTGAAGGCAATCGCCTTGCGCATCGCCATTTCGCCGCGTGCGGCGGAGTGATCATGCTCAAACATGGCAACAAGCGCTTCGCGCAACGTATCGAGTTCGGCGTCGGAAAATCCGGTACGCTCGGCGAGCTTGGCGGAAATGAATCCGTGCGACCGGTAGAGGCCGTAAGGCACGATGTACTTGCGGCCCATAGTGCAGTTGTCGGTGCGGTCGTTGCCCTCTTCCTGGCCTTCCGCACGGTGCTTTTTCTCGGCCTCATTGGTGGCCGCCATGCGGGTGATCGAAATTTCCTGTGGCACGATCGGCTCGACCGACTGGCCAAACGTCATCTGCACCGGGCCGCGGACCTGACCGGCATTGATGCCGGTCGACATCACAGCACCGAAAGCGCGCACGTCGAAGAAATTGCGACACATGAAGTCGCGCAGCGGTGGGCTTCGTCCTCGTCTTCGGATTGAGCTTGGCATCCTTGGCCGTCTTCTCATCGCCCGGGCGCTCGGCCAAATAGGCCTTGCGGTGCTGCTCGTTCAGGATGGCTCCCTCCTGGACGTAGATGTTGAACCCGGCGGCACCGTTCTTCGCGAGCTCGATGTAATTACGGACCTTGCGCTCCAGGCTCACATCGGAGACGAGGCCGTGATTGGTCTCGGGATCAAGTCGCGGCAGGTTGCCGGCGTCCGGATCGCCGTTCGGATTGCCTCGCAGCACGTCGAACAGCAGGACGAAGTCATAGCGGTTGGCGAGCGCGGTCATCAGATCCATCCTCCTGCCCGGCCGCTTCGGCCTGCTTCGGTTTGAAGAAAGAATTGCGCAGATGGTAGTAGCCAAGCCCGAACAGGGCCTGTTCCTGCGCCGACAGGGAAGCGGGAAACGGCTCGCTCGCGGGCGACATCTGCTCCATGATGCCGCCGATGGCCTTCTCAAGAACGACGCGAAAGCCTGGCGCCTGTTTGCCCACCTTGGCCAGATGATTGGCTGAGCCCTTCTCCAGCAAGGCGAAAACTCTCCGCGGCTGCGCCGAAGCGGCGCCGTAGAACTTGTCTTTGATGGTCGCGTTGATCTTATCGCCGAGGGCTGCCGTCAGCGCGCGTTCATAGGCAGCGAACAGTCGTCCCAGCAGATAGCCCTTGTTGGTGTTCTTCGGGTCCAGAGACACGGGAGCCTCCCTGTTGAAGTTTCGGATGAGCAGCGCCTCGAGAATTGCGACGCGGAACGCGTTGATCTCGCCGTCGGCGCGGATGCGCATCAGCACCGCCGACATCAATGTCAGTGGATAGGCGGTGCCAGCGAGAATGGCGCGCATCCACTCGCCGGCGATATTGAGCGGCACGTTCTCGCGCTTGCCGAGGACGGCGGTCTCTAGCAGATAGCGCCACCGAGGGGGGGAAGCCCTCGCGCGGCGGGGGATCGATGCGCATATCAGAAACGAAGCGCTGATACCTGCGCGCCAGCACGCCAAAGTCGTTGTCGAACCAGAACCGGATCGACAGCCGCGCTGCGTTGGGGGCGAATCCGAGAACATGAAAACGCACGCCGTGCGACAGCTCGGGTGCGACCTGTTCAAGCGGTTGTCCGTGGCGGATGCGGGCAAGTATGTCGCCAACATTGCCGGCTTCGATCTTCTCGTCCACCGACTCGAACATGGCGACAAACGCATTCTCCGCTTTCTCCGCAGTGGCCGCGTCCGAAGCATCGGCCCAGAAGGCCGTGGAGGCATCGCCGATCTGGATGCGGTTGCGGCTTCCTTTGGCGAGGAACGTATTGAACGCGGTGGTGTAACGAAACGTCGCTACCTCGGAGACCGGGGCATTATCGCCCTGATCGTGCTCATAAGAGGCAAAGGATTCTTGGTTAAACGCGACGAGCGAAGCGCCCGACGACTGGGCGCCCCAACCGCCTTTGATAGAAGGATGCAGGCGCGCAACAGGACCGTCCTCGCCGGTGATGAGACATGCGGCGACATCAGACTTTCCGGATGAGCCGAGTTTTTCCCACAACGACCTGGCCGCCGCACGATCGTGCAGATAGACATTTTCCCGCCGCTCGCGTTCGAGCGCGAACACCACGTTCTGGTCCTTGATGTCGTCCGGCCAGAGCGGGGCGACGAATTGATCTGCCGTCCACAATTCGACGAACCGGCGCAGTGCCGCGAGCCCGGAATCGGCCGTGCCATCGAGTACCTTCAAATGGTAATTACGAAATGCCGCAAGTCGTGTCGCGCACTTTCCCTCGGCGCCGCTGATGCCCAGCACGAACGCTGTGTTATCCCATAGAAAAAAGGGCTTCGGCGTTACACCTGGACGTTTGAACGACGCCGGCACCTGCATTGTGCGCGGCGCCTTATTCTTCCCATCGCCGGTCCGCAAATCGGTGACGGTTGCTACGGTGCCGTCCTCGTTCAGGCCAATCACGACACCGATCTTCTCGGACGAATACCCGAACGGCGGTGCGCCTTCGATCCGCTCATACGCCTTCGCCAGCGACGCGAGGATGCTCATCGCCGGATCTCCGCGAGTCCGGTGCGGGCACATGCACGACGCCATGTTCGAGCTGGGCGCGGAACAAGAGCGAAGCTATGGCCTCACAACGGCAACTTCTTCACGACGGCCGTTCCGAGCTTCGATTACAAGCCCGACGCGAAGTGCCCTCTGTGGCGCGAGAAGCTGGGCGAGTGGCTTCACCCGTCGTTCCATTGGACGCTTCAGGAATTTATGGGATACGCGATGACGCCGGACGTGTCCTATCACGCGATCTTGGCGATGATCGGTGCCACGCGCGGCGGTAAAGGCACAATCGTTCGCATCCTTGAACAGCTTGTGGGACCGGAGCACTCTTGCGCGCGCTCAATGAATGACCTGGGCAATCCTCACGGCCTTGAAGGCACGCTAGACAAGCGCTTGATGGTGATCGCCGACGCGAGCGACGCCCCGATCACCACACGGGGCAATGCGTTGGAACAACTGAAAAAGATCAGCGGCGGTGACACCGTAAGCGTGAATCCGAAGAACAGGCCGATGATCAACGGCGTGAAGTTGCCGGTGAAGATCGTGCTTGTCGCCAATCGGCACCCCAAGTTCCTGGACGACAGCGGCGCCCTTGCCGCACGCGAGATCATGCTGGTCTTCGAGCGGAGCCCAAGATCACGAGGATCGCGACCTTGGCACCAAGCTCGTGCCGGAGCTTCCTGGGATCGCAAATTGGGTACTCGAAGGACTCCGTTGGCTTCGTGATCAAGGGAAATTCACCATCGGCGAGCGCGGCCGTGCCGCCTCGCGCGAGCTTCTGGAATTGCAGTCGCCCATCCTGCGCTTCGTTCGCGATCACCTGATCGTCACGGGCAACATGGCCGACCACGTGACGCTTCCGAACCTGCTCCCGGTCTATGCCCGTTGGGCTTTCGATGACGAAGAGCTTAAACCGAGCGAACGCCGGAATCGGAACGACTTCAAGGATGACTTGATGGCGGCGTTGGCACGGCACGGTGTGAAGCATGGCCGGCAACGTTGGCACGATCCCTCTAAGCCGAAGCTCGGCAAGGGCAAACCGGCGAAGGGCTTCTTCGGATTTAAGATGCGACCTGTAAGGGTCGATCCGAAAGCCTAATCGGCGGTGTGCCGGATTTCGCGGTGCACACGCGCACACGGCTGGACATACGGACATACGCAAGTCACTGATATTAAAGCGAACAGGCCCTAGTGTGTACCGTGTGACGTTGCCCCTGTGGATTGATCCAGGTTGAAGTGGAGTCCGGCCTTGAAGGAAGGACCGGACGATGAAGCGCAAGCAGCACACGGAAGAGCAGATCATATCGATCCTGAAGGAGCACGAGGCCGGGATGAAGGCGGCCGACTTGTGCCGCAAGCACGGGATCAGCGATGCGACCTTCTACAATTGGAAAGCTAAATATGGCGGGCTCGAAGTGTCGGAAGCCAAGCGGCTGAAGGCGCTGGAGAGCGAGAATGCGCGGCTGAAGAAGCTGCTGGCGGACAGCATGCTGGACAACGCTGCGCTGAAGGATCTTCTGGCAAAAAAATGGTGACGCCCGCTGCCAAGCGAGAGGCTGTCGCGCACCTTCGTTTGGGGTTTGAGGTGAGCGAGCGGCGGGCGTGCAGGATGATCGACTGCGCCAGGATGACGGTGCGGTACCGCCCGCAGCGGAGCGACGATGCCGGCCTGCGGGCGCGGCTGAGGTCACTGGCCCATGAGCGCCGGCGCTTCGGCTATCGGCGGCTGCACGTGCTGTTGCGGCGGGAGGGGTTCGTGGTGAACCACAAGCGGCTGTTCCGGCTCTACCGCGAGGAGCGGCTGATGGTTCGCCGCCGTGGCGGGCGCAAGCGGGCTCTGGGCACGCGGGCGCCGATGATCGTGCCCCAGGGAGCGAACGAGCGTTGGTCGCTCGACTTCGTCTCCGACCAGTTCATCGACGGCCGCCGCATGCGCATCCTCGCCGTGGTCGACGATTGCACGCGCGAGTGTCTCACCCTTGTCGCCGATACCTCGATCTCCGGCCACCGGGTTGCCCGCGAACTCGATCGGCTGCTGGCCGAGCGCGGCAGGCCCGCCACGATCGTCAGCGACAACGGCACCGAGTTCACCTCCAACGCGATCCTGCGCTGGGCCGACGATCGCAAGGTCGGCTGGCACTACATCGCCCCCGGCAAGCCGGTACAGAACGCCTTCATCGAGTCGTTCAACGGCCGCCTGCGCGATGAGCTGCTCAATGAGACCCTGTTCCGCTCGCTGGCTCACGTGCGTGCCGCGCTCGACGCCTGGAGCGACGACTACAACACAGCACGCCCGCACTCCCGGCTCGGCTGGATGACCCCCGAAACTTACGCCGCGGCCCGGCGGTCCGCTGCGCTGCGCTCACCTGACGGCTCCGCTCCGCGGACCGCCTCTACCCCAGCCCAACAGGGCATCACCAACGCCAGGACTCTAATGACGCCTGGATAAAACTTGGGCAACGTCACGTGTGACCCGTTTTTCGACTTTCAATCGGTGGGAAATACCATCCGCGGCGAGCGAGGGCTTACAGGCGCCAGTGGAACGGGTGTAAGTTGACCTGCTCCCCTTAAACGCCCTCGCTTTTGGGTAAAGTCCGTTCCCATAGGGAGACGGACATGCGTAAGAGCAGATTCAGTGAAGAGCAGATCATCAAGGTTCTGAAGGAGCACGCCGCTGGGCTGTCGGCCAGTGAGGTGTGCCGTAAGCACGGCATCAGTGACGCGACGTTCGACAAGTGGCGATCGCGCTACGGCGGGATGGAAGTGTCCGACGCCCGCAGGCTCAAGGCCCTGGAAGATGAGAACCGGAGGCTGAAGACGCTGCTGGCTGAGTCGATGTTGGACGCATCGACGCTGAAGGAGATGCTCGGAAAAAACTTCTGACGCCCAGCTTGCGGAGGCGTGCTGTGACCTGGGCGGTCCGAGAGAAGAGCTACTCGCAGCGACGGGCTTGTGGGCTCGTCGGTCTGCACCCGAAGACCTATCGTTACGCCTCGAAGAGGACTGGCGATGAAGGGCTGCGGGTCAAACTGCGCGAGCTGGCCTCACAGCGCCGCCGGTTCGGCTATCGGCGTCTTGGCCTGATGCTGGAGCGCCAGGGCATCAAGCTCAGCCCGAAAAAGCTCTACCGACTTTACAAGGAAGAGCGGCTGACCGTGCGCAAGCGTGGTGGCCGCAAGAGGGCTTTGGGCACTCGGGCGCCGATGGCGATCCCGCAGGATCGCAACCTGCGCTGGTCGCTCGACTTCGTCATGGACACACTGGTGAGCGGCCGGCGCTTCCGCATCTTCACCTTGGTCGATGACTTCACCAGGGAATGTCTCGGGCTGGTGGCGGATACCTCGCTCACTGCCCCGCGGGTCGCGCGCGAGCTCGATCGCATCATCGAGACGAGAGGGTGCCCTCACATGATCGTCAGCGACAACGGCACCGAGTTCACCTCGAACGCCATCCTGGCCTGGCAACAGGAGCGTGACGTCGAATGGCACTACATCGCGCCGGGCAAACCGATGCAGAATGGCTTCGTCGAGAGCTTCAACGGCAGGCTGCGCGACGAGTGCCTCAACGAGCACCTGTTCACCAACCTCAACGAGGCACGTCAGATCATCGAAGCATGGAGGATCGACTACAACACCAACCGACCGCACACGAGCCTCAACGGGCTCACACCAACCGAGTTCGCAGCACGCCCCCAACAGGGGCAAAACTGGAACAGAACTCTCCTTATGATCGAGGGCAAATTGGGGAGCAGGTCACAGCGAGCGTGCCGTTTCCGGCACGCTCGCCTTCGTTCTCTTGATCGCTTAAATAACGTCGCGCCAATTCCAAATCTGCCCCTTGGAGTGTTCGCAAACCTATAGCCGAACTTGATGGAGGGCTACCGCTCCGAGGTCAGGTCCACGCCGCGTAATGCCGCAATCCACTCCTCGAAGTGCTCCAGCCCGTACTGGTTTTTGGCAAGGTTGCAGGCCAGGTGGGTTATTTGGACATTCCCCTCGTCATAAGCGCCATTGGCGCTATCAATCCGGTCGGCCGAGACTTTCATCATCTTATTGTTCGTCTCGGCGTCAACCGAAACACCACAGAGAGCACACGCCCCCGCCTGCTTGTTCTGCCACAGGTGGGTTATTAGTGCCGATAAGTCTGAGAGGTTGGGGGCGGTTCGGATGGGATTGATCCTCACCGAAGCTTCGCCTCCTCGTTTGACTCTTTCGATGATAAGCAGGGCCATACGGAAAGCTTCCTCCTTCACCGACTTCGGCACGTTCAGGCTTACGCTCGCCCGCAGTGCCAGATAGGCCAACACATCGGGCGCGAGATTGAGCGTCAGCGGCGAAACTTCGAGCGCCATAACAGCCTCTCGTTCGATGCCTTCTGCCTCGACAAAACGGCCGCGGTTCTCGAAAGCAGCAAAGGACGCATAGGCCTTCGGGACCATCGCGCGAGCGTTGGGGTACGGCGGCCCGATGATGTTCGCTGCTTTGACAACGGCAAGCGAATGTGGCCAGCGGTCGCCGTTCTCCTCGACCGACCTAGCCCAGCTCTGGGGCGGGATGATCTTGCGGGTCTCGTGAATGCGGTTTGGTTCCGGAACGACCGCTGAAATTAGGCGGCTGCGGTGATGGGGGTCTTTCGTCAGGTCACTGGTCGTGCCGACGTAGATCAGGATGTCTCGTCCAGGCTGGAACCGACGACTGAACTCAATCCCAACTGACCGCTTCGTGAACGACACGGCTGGCCAGTAATCGCTCATCGGGCCCCATTCGCTCTTGAGGAATACGCGACCATCCGACCGCATCATTTCTGCCACTTGCATCCAGCGCTCCAGCGGTTTATCGAATCCCGGATAATTTTCGGCGTTCTGTCCTGCTTGTTCTGTGGTGCCTTGCCTCAAAGGTTCCGTTCTGTTGCTGATCGCACCGTCTCTACATAATCTGCTGTGTTTGCGCTTTGTCCCAAATCAGCCTCTTCGCCTTGCTCGCAAGATGTGTGCTGTAATACAGCACCCTCTTGGCAAGGGGGCCCGCTGCGCGCCCCCGTTGCATCCCCCCGGCACAAGGCTCCTCCCCGGCATCGAGCCGGAGCGGAGCCTCCCAAACGTATCGCCGTTTGGATCACTCGCCGGGCTTGGAGACGTCCCTCTCCACCGGAGCCGAACCATGGACGAACGGGAGGCCGTTCGATCGCCGCTTAGGGGAGGCGTTCCTGCTCCCCCAAGACCCCCATGACCGGGCGGAGACATCGCTCTCCCCCCGGGCCCCATCGATCAGACCGGCCGTCCTGAACCTGCGTACCTCATGCGGGCCTCACCATTTATCTTGCAATGTACGGCAATTTGCCGTACACTAGTGGTGAGGTATAGCATGAGTGAAACGACATCCCGATCCGCCCGTATCGAGGCCCGGCTCCAGCCGGATGCTCTCTCTGTCATCCGGCGCGCCGCTGAACTCCAGGGCCGATCGGTCGGCGATTTCGTGGTCGCTGCGGCGCAAGAAGCCGCGCACCGGGCTATCGCGGACGCCCAGCTCATCCGCCTTTCGGTCGAGGATCAGCGGACCCTAGCTGAGGCGCTCCTGAATCCACCATCGCCAATTGAGTCGTTGCGCCGTGCCGTCCAGCGCCATCGGGCGCTCATCGTGGATCAGTGAGCGCGGCGTTCCGAATCGAGCCGCTCGGCAACCGCGACCGCTCCGGCTTCTCCTGCGGGGTCGAGCTCCTCGACCGCTACTTCAGACAACAGGTCACGCAGGACATTCGCCGACGGGTGAGCAACTGTTTCGTCGCGATCACCCCGGACGATGCCATTGCCGGCTATTACACCTTCGCAGCCGCCGGGTTGCCGCTGACGGAACTCCCGGCCGAACTGGCGAAGCGCTTGCCACGCTACCCGCTGCTTCCGGCGGCGCTGGTCGGTCGCTTGGCGGTTGACACGAAGCACCGAGGCATCGGGCTTGGAGGCGTCCTGGTCGCCGACGCGGGGCTGCGGGCGCTACGGGCTGACCCGGCCATCTTCGCCCTCATCGTCGATGCCAAGGACGAGACGGCGGCCGCATTCTATCGCCACCTCGGCTTTCAACCGTTCGGTAGCAGACCGTCGGCACTGTTCCTGCCCGTTACCACGTTTGCTGGAGCGGCGGCAGGCTGATCCGGACAGTCTTAAGTGCCTTGTCCCTGTCGGAACACATTCAGTGGCTGACGGAGCGGGCCTGCCGTTTTACCGCATGAGAATACCAGGCCGTCATACGGCCAAGATTTACGAGGCAGGCGGATTAGGATTAGCCGTGCCACCAGCCATGGACGGCCTCGCGCAATTTGGCCCAGGCAGCCTGCACGCTGTTCCAGAAGCCTTTCCGTTGCCCACTCTTCGCAGCCAGTGCGGCGACAGCTCTTTGATCGCTGACCTGCAGGGCCTCGATCTGCGTGGACGACATTGCGCCCGCCCAGGAAACGCAGTCTTGCGTCACGAGATAGTGCGACCGGCAGGGGAAACCCCAATTGCCGATGGAGGGCGAGAGGCTGACGCTTCCATCCGGATGTTCCGTCAAGCGCCACTTGGCGGGGTTAAGCGGCGTGACCACTTCCAGGCCGCAGCCGCAACAGCAGCGGTGCGACGCGGTTCGGTAGCGCTTGGAAATATACAGCACGCCTTCTTCGAGCCGTTCGGGAATGAACTGCACAAATTCAGGGGTGAGGGAGGGCGCCAGCGTCATACAGCTTCCAAGACGATATCATTTCTGCGGATATTATATCCTGCATATACGTCCGCAGCCTCGGCATCATAAATCCCATAGTGCCGCTTCCAGCCCATGACGGCGAACACGGCATTCAAAGCATTCAACTCGGCAATCTGGATGTTGCTCGCATAGGCGTTGATCTCTCCGTCCCCTTCCGAATAGGAAACATGTGGCGCGGCCTGCGCACGGCAATCCGGCGCGCTCATCGTTGTGCGTACAAGGCCGCCCAACTTGCCGTCTTCCAGTAGGATGCCCATACCAACATCGATGAAAGCCGTTCCGTTCGTGGTCAGGCGATCGACGACAACGCGCTTGATGGGACCGCGATCGATGCAGATGAACATGAAATCGACACCATCAAGCAGATGCAGATTGGTTTCATCGAGATAGGCATCGTGAACAACAATGTTGTTGTGCATGTGCGCATACAGAGCGCCAAAATACGTGGACTTCTGCGGATTTGCCCGCAGTTGCTCCAGCGACGGCGCGCCTGGCGCGCGAAAGGCGTTGTGCTGCGAAAAGACGTCGCCATCTATCACATGGATTTCCGCAACGCAGGTCTTGGCCAAGAAATCCAGAACGTAAACCCCCGTGCCGCCAAGGCCGGCAATGCCGACGCGCAGGCCAGCCAGCTTCGCGTTCACCGCGGCGATGCCGGCGCGGCTGGAAGCGGTGTCGATATATTTAAACACGCTTTTGCCGTCGTCGGCGGGAATGGCAGGGTAGGTCCGCGCGGTCGCCGCTGGATCGACTTTAGCGGCTTCGCCCGCGATGCGGGCGATATAGCTTGTAATCTTGTGGTGATAGTCGCGATAATCGGCTTTGGCTGAAAACGTGAAATCACAGCGCAGGCCCGGCGCCAATTCTTGCGGCGGCGATCCGTTCTCGATGGCTCTGATTTTTTGGCCATCGGCATGACACGGATGTTCGCCGACCCAGTAGGCGACATGGTCGTCCGGCTTGTTCGTAACATCGCCGGACAAGTTCAGCTTGCAGATCAGCGTGCCGGAGCGCAGCTTGCCATCGGCGCCCACAGACGGGACGGTTCTGACAAGCAGGAAGCCCCCCCCCCGTATGTCGAGGTCATAGCCTTCATTCTGAAGGCGCAGCAGGTCCGAGCTAAGAGCGATTGGTTGGCGTGACATCGAATTCCATCCCATCCTTGACCTTCACACTCTGACCCTCGACCAACGCCCCGGACGGTTTGTCATCCCGGCCGCGCGTGTACTGGACGGTGTACTGGATGCCGTCGCCTGTCTGAGGAGTAGGAAACCCCAGCTTGACGATGGCCCAGAAATCCAGGACCGAATTCTTCTCGACCTGCTTCGGTTTGCCATTGACGATGATGGTCACAAGATCAGGCTCATGACCCGGGCCGCTCTGGCTGCCACCGCCCGGTCCGCTATTGTTTGAACCGTGACCCTGACTGCCGTCATTGCTATCCTTGCTCATTGTCTTTTCCTTTGTTTCTAGCCATGCAGCTCCGGCTATTGCGAAACCGCAACCAGTTCGAGTATCATAATCTCGAATCGGTTGGATTGCAAGATCGCAATCGATTAATAATTCACAACCGGAGAACCCATGCCCGATGCCTTCGACAATGACGCCTTCTACACAGCCTTGAACGCTACACGCCTCTCGCGCCAGAAGACCTGGAAGGATATCGCGGAAGAGACGGGAGTTGCCGCTTCCACCCTTTCCAGAATTGGTCAGGGGGCAAAACCGGACGTGAACGGATTGGCGGCTCTGCTTGCGTGGTCGAATCTTAAGGCAGAATCGTTCATACGGGGGGCAACCAGTAAGAAGCCGGAGCCGATTGCACAAATAACGGCGCTGCTTCGCGCCGATCCAAACCTGTCGAAGCAAAACGCCAAAGTGATCGAGGATATTGTGCTTAGTACGTACAAGCAGCTAAGGGGCGTCTAAATTGGATTTTCGGCGTGGGTTCAAGACGGAAGCTAATCGTATTGCCCTACGTGTCCGCGCGCAGATGGGCTTGCGCCCGATCGACCCGATCGATCCCGTTGCGGTATGTTCCCATTTCGACATCCATCTGATCCCGCTTAGCACCATCGATCCGGCCTGCGCATTTCTTGGCTGCGACCAATCGAAGTTCTCGGCCGTGACCGTGCCGTGCGGCATCGCGACCGCGATCGTTCACAACGACACCCACCATGCTTACAGACAGCGCAGCAACATTTGCCACGAACTCGCGCACTGCTTTCTTGGTCATGCTTGTACGCCGCCGCTGCTAGAGGACGGGAATCGGGCGCGGGACGGCGGCATCGAGGCTGAAGCCAATTTCCTTTCGGGTGCCTTGTTGATCCCGAACGAAGCAGCGATATACATCGTCGGCCAAGGCTTGACGGCGCACGCGCAAGGCCTCTACGGCGTTAGCGGCCAGATGCTGACCTATCGCTTGCGGGTAAGCGGTGCATACAATATTCATGCACGTCGGCTGCGCGCTTCAGGCTATTAAGAGCAGCAGGAGTCTGTCTAATAGCGCTCAATAGTCATCCTGATAGACCTTCGGTTCAGCTCAGACATACGGTTCGCAACCGTCGGGCCTCTCGGCCTGACGCCTCCGAGCCTGCCGACCGGGCGGCCCGGTGACTGTCACGCAGTAGACTTGCACGACGGCTGTGAACCCTCCTCAGGCCGGTCCCTTAAACGCGTCCGTGTCCCGTGCGTGACGGACTTCGATCCACGCGGACACCTTGATAACAATGTTCTCACGGTCGGCAACGGGTTACAAGAGCTTTGTCTTGTAAGGAATTGAAAGGCGCTCCATCTCTTGCGCAAATCGCCGATCGCGGCCGCGCCGTTCTTCTGCCAGCCATCTCCAGCGCGCGATTTCGCCGTCGGCCGCCTTTGATCGAGGAACATGTTCATTGGGATGTAGGCGTCCTTGCGCGCAATCAGATCGTTTGTATCCGTGTCGACGATGTGGAGCTGGCCGTTCCCGAAATATTCGCTCTGGAAACGGCGTATTTCGGCAACAGCATCGGCCGATTCCGGCGTGCCTGTGTCCCTGCTGTAAACGTCGTCGAAGGTAGAGAAATTCGGTCGTTCCGCCCCGAAATCAAGACGGAAGCGAATAGCTGCACTGCCGTTCTTCGACGCGAACCGAATATGAAGCACCGTACCATTCTGGCTGATTTCCTGCGCCGCGAGGCCTGAAAGTGGCGCATACGGATCGCGCCTGCGAATCCGAACACTGATATCGGGAAACGACACCATCCGGCCGTCCGTGATCTGCTCGCCGCGCGCTAGATGGGCCACGGTGTCAGGGCCGAGAACTCTCTTAAATCCCTCCAGTTCGTAAAGGTGCTTCCGGTACACCGTGTGGCTGGTTTCGACGCCAAGCTCTTCTTCGATCGCCTTTTGCGCCAAGGCGATCATAATCGGCAGTTCAGATTGCATGCGCCGCATATCGGAGGGGTCGTCGGGATCGATGATCGGCGTTCTGTCTGCATGCGCGATGGCGCAGCGTCCCGATTGATAGAGATGCGCGCCGATGTCGATGATGCCTTTGCCCCTCAATGCCGCAAGGGCTTCGGGGACTCGATGCCCTCCCAGCGAGCCGACGTTGGCGCTAACCCACCTCTCGCGAGCCTTGCCGTTGGGGAACGCGACTTCCAGAACCCGAAAAAAGGACAGAAACGAATATGCCGGATGGTTCAGGCCGCGCCCTTCTCGCATCAATGCCAAAGCGATTAGGGCCCTATCACTCGCCGGCTCCGGGAAATAGGACAGATCGAACTCTTCGCAAATTGAAAAGCCGCGCTCCTTGTCCCAGCCCATGGGCATTGGAAGGCTGCCGCCGCCGATACCATCAACGAGAAAGCCTTGCCCCTCGACCCATGAAAGATTGCTGACGAACCGCATGACTAGCGTTTCGCATTCGAGTCGGGTTTTGCCGTGCGGAACTCTCATTGCCACTGCCGGGTAGAATCCCTTCATGAGCGGAATGATCCAGAACGCGGCGCCGCGATACATCACCTTCTGTGCATTGACCGGCCAGAAGCTTGCTGTGTGGATGTTCGCGACGATCCATTCGCCGCGCTCGGCAAGTTCCCCAACAATAATGTCCTTGTGGTCAGGGATTGTAAGGCCCCAAGGCTTCTTGCCTTTTTCGTCGTTCTTCTGTTCGCCGTTTCCGGCAGCCAAATTCATCGCGAGCACCCTTGAATTGGTGCGTGGGAACGCGAGCCTTTGCCAACGGGTCCAATCATGTCGTCGCGCTACTGATCAGTTTGGATTTCGACTGAATTAGGAGCCCGATATCGCAGTTCAAGGATCCTACGCGCCAGCGGCGAGCAACATTAGCGGTTGGGGCGTGCCGGACGTTCGCCCGTCGGGCTATACGCGGCTAGCGCCGCCCCGAGAGCCTGCCGTCTCGGCCATCCGGTAACTGTCCCTCAAAAAAGAACGGTGGCCCACCTGACGGCTGTCTTGTTTCTTTAAATTGAAAGGCGGGGCTGCCGCCCCCAGGCCGTCAAGGCCGAGCCCTTCGGACGATGATGCGGGGTCTCCCCTTCTTTCCTCCGGCGAAGGCCGGGGTGCAAGACGGCAACCGCTCCCCGCGGGTGGGTAATCCCCTCCGGCGTCATCGGCCGTGACGTTGCCCCTGTGGATTGATCCAGGTTGAAGTGGAGTTCGGCCTTGAAGGAAGGACCGGACGATGAAGCGCAAGCAGCACACGGAAGAGCAGATCATATCGATCCTGAAGGAGCACGAGGCCGGGATGAAGACGGCCGACTTGTGCCGCAAGCACGGGATCAGCGATGCGACCTTCTACAATTGGAAAGCTAAATATGGCGGGCTCGAAGTGTCGGAAGCCAAGCGGCTGAAGGCGCTGGAGAGCGAGAATGCGCGGCTGAAGAAGCTGCTGGCGGACAGCATGCTGGACAACGCTGCGCTGAAGGATCTTCTGGCAAAAAAATGGTGACGCCCGCTGCCAAGCGAGAGGCTGTCGCGCACCTTCGTTTGGGGTTTGAGGTGAGCGAGCGGCGGGCGTGCAGGATGATCGACTGCGCCAGGATGACGGTGCGGTACCGCCCGCAGCGGAGCGACGATGCCGGCCTGCGGGCGCGGCTGAGGTCACTGGCCCATGAGCGCCGGCGCTTCGGCTATCGGCGGCTGCACGTGCTGTTGCGGCGGGAGGGGTTCGTGGTGAACCACAAGCGGCTGTTCCGGCTCTACCGCGAGGAGCGGCTGATGGTTCGCCGCCGTGGCGGGCGCAAGCGGGCTCTGGGCACGCGGGCGCCGATGATCGTGCCCCAGGGAGCGAACGAGCGTTGGTCGCTCGACTTCGTCTCCGACCAGTTCATCGACGGCCGCCGCATGCGCATCCTCGCCGTGGTCGACGATTGCACGCGCGAGTGTCTCACCCTTGTCGCCGATACCTCGATCTCCGGCCACCGGGTTGCCCGCGAACTCGATCGGCTGCTGGCCGAGCGCGGCAGGCCCGCCACGATCGTCAGCGACAACGGCACCGAGTTCACCTCCAACGCGATCCTGCGCTGGGCCGACGATCGCAAGGTCGGCTGGCACTACATCGCCCCCGGCAAGCCGGTACAGAACGCCTTCATCGAGTTGTTCAACGGCCGCCTGCGCGATGAGCTGCTCAATGAGACCCTGTTCCGCTCGCTGGCTCACGTGCGTGCCGCGCTCGACGCCTGGAGCGACGACTACAACACAGCACGCCCGCACTCCCGGCTCGGCTGGATGACCCCCGAAACTTACGCCGCGGCCCGGCGGTCCGCTGCGCTGCGCTCACCTGACGGCTCCGCTCCGCGGACCGCCTCTACCCCAGCCCAACAGGGCATCACCAACGCCAGGACTCTAATGACGCCTGGATAAAACTTGGGGGCAACGTCACTTCCTTCAAGGCCGGACTTCACTTCAACCTGGATCAATCCACAGGGGCAACGTCACCGGCTTCGCGGCCGCGCTGAAGGCCAGCCTGAGCCCGTCACTGTGATCCAGCTTGGAATTCGCAGGTTCGCCCAAATTCATGGCGACACCTGCGGGCGATCTGAGGTATTTCGTTCAAGATAGGCGTTCCAGTCAGCCAAGACCTCGAACAATTCGTTCGAAGTCTCGCCATCAAGGCGCGCCACTAACGCTTCTCCCGTCCGCCATTTAAGGCGGCGTTCGTGACGCGGAAGCATCACGTATCCCTTTCACACTCGTGATTTGCATTTGGTGCTCGGACCAGCAATGGAGGCAAACCAGCTCGCTTCCGTGTCCAGGCCTACGCATTCACATTCGGATGAAACGGAGTTCACCAATGACGGAATTCCACAACGGTAGGCGCTCGTGGCGTATCTCGTCCGCAGCGCTCGGAGCATTGCTCCTGGCCGGAATTGCAGGTTTCGCGGGCTCTTCGCGCGCTGCTGAAGAATCGCGCGTGATCCCGGCTTATGCCTCGGACGCGCAGGCCCCAGCATGGGAAACCACATCCGAAGTCGCCGTGCTTGCCGGCGGATGCTTCTGGGGCGTGCAAGGTGTCTTCCAGCACGTCAAGGGGATCACGAGCGCCGTCTCGGGCTATGCCGGCGGCGAACAGCAGACCGCCATCTACGAGATGATCGGGACCGGGGCGACCGGACATGCGGAGTCCGTCCGCGTGACGTTCGACCCGCGCGAAATCAGCTATGCGAAAATCCTACAAATCTTTTTCTCGGTTGCGCACAATCCGACCGAGCTCGACCGTCAGGGCCCGGACACCGGTCCACAATATCGCTCGGCGATTTTCCCGGCAGACCCGAAACAGGAGAAGGTCGCCAAGGCCTACATTGCGCAGCTCAATCAGGCTCGCGTCTTTAATGCCGCCATCGTGACCAAGATCGAGGGTAAAAAGCGGTTCTACCCGGCGGAGCCTTATCATCAGGACTTCCTGACGAAGCATCCGACGCATCCGTACATCGTGATCAACGACCGGCCGAAGATCGAAGACCTCAAGCGCATCTTCTCGGATGTCTATCGGGCGGAGCCGGTTCTCGTCGCGAATACGCGTTCGCCAAGCTAGGTGCGCATAGCGGCTCTCCAACTGGCGCGGGAGGGCTGCGACCCTGCCGGATAAGCAGCCTTAAGCGGGGCCTCGCACGCGGCGCAGCATCTGGTCGACATGCGCGATGGGCGTCGCGGGCAGGATGCCATGCCCGAGGTTGAAGATATGCGGCCCACCGCCGAAATTGCCGAGGACATCGTCGACCGCCCGGTCGAGCGCAGCGCCGCCGCTCAGCAGCGCCAGCGGGTCGAGATTGCCTTGCACCGTCACGCGGTTCTGCACCCGCTCGCGCACGAGCGACGGTTCGGCCGCCCAATCGATGCCAACCGCATTCACCGGTACGCGATCGATGTAATTCACGAGGGAGGCGCCGGCGCCGCGTGGAAAGCCGATGATCTTGGCATCCGGAATCTCGCGCCGGATTCTCCCGACGATCCGCAGCGTGGGCTCGATGCACCAGCGCGCGAACTCTCGCGGCGGCAGAGTGCCTGCCCAAGTATCGAAAATCTGAACAGCGTCCGCGCCGGCCTGCAACTGCCGGATCAAATATCGTGCCGATACGGCAACCAGGATTTCGATCAGATGTGAGAATGCGTCGGGCTCGCGGTAGGCCATCATCCGCGCGGGCGCCTGATCCGGCGTGCCTTGACCCGCCACCATATAGGTGGCGACCGTCCACGGCGCGCCGCAGAAGCCAAGCAGCGTGACGGCCGGTTCCAAGCTCGCCTTCACCAACTGGACGGCTTGGTAGACCGGTTCGAATATCGCCTCGTCTGGTTCGTCGCGAAGGGCCATGATGGCAGACGGTGTATCGAGCGGTTCGAGCCGCGGGCCTTCACCAGCTTCGAAGCGCACGGAACGTCCGAGCGCATGCGGGACGACGAGGATGTCGGAAAACAGGATCGCCGCGTCGAAGCGAAACCGGTGGATCGGCTGCAGCGTTGCTTCTGCCGCGAGTTCCGGCGTGAAGCAGAGATTGAGGAAGCTCCCGGCGCGTGCGCGCAGTTCACGATATTCCGGCAGGTAACGGCCTGCCTGCCGCATCATCCATACGGGCGGAACCGGCTGCCGGCGACCGGACAGAGCTTCGAGCAGCGGCTTCACGCCAGGGCCGGTCACGGGGGTTGATCGTGTCATCGCGTTCGCACAATCCCGATTTGACGCCGACTGTCCAGGGCGAGCGGTGCGAGATCGAGCTTGCGACGGCCTCGATGCGCTCGCCGTGCCCGATCTGACAAACGGAAAACAGGCAGGCAAACGCGATGCCGAGAACCTATCCGTCCTCGGTCACCGTGCGCGTGGTCCGCGCGATGATATTCGCGACACAGCGATGCTACGATATCGCTATGATCTCTAGTCGAGTTCCACGGTCTCGAAGTCGGCCGGCAGGATGATCTCCAGGACCTCGCAATCGTCCGAATAGTCGAGCACCTTATGTGCGATGCGCGGCGGTTGGATCCAGCATGATCCGGCCTGCATGATGTGTATGCCGTGGCCCTCGAATTCCGACTTGATCCAGCCCTTGAGAACATAGACCATCTGGAAGTCGACATCGTGATGATGGAGCTTTGACACCTCCTCGGGCCGGCACGGCGGCACGAAGCGGATGACATGGGCCTGCGCCGCGCCGTTGGTGGCGGCCGCGATGCCGAGGTCGCGGTACTTGGCATAGGCGCGCAGGCCGATCTGGAAGTCGGCTTCGTTGAGATGATTGACGGTGAAGCGCTGGGCTTTGCGTTCCGTGGTCACCGCGTCCATGGGCACCTCCCGCTGTCGGGCCGTTATCGGCCTCAAGCCGAAATGATGCGCGCGCGGCCCCGGACTGGCAAGCGGAACGGGAGGTCATGCATGCGCCAAGCTTTGCCTCGTCCGTACCATCAGCCACGACATGATCGAGACGTTGACGAGGTTCCAGGCCATGCCGTTGGCGAAGGCGGCCCGATAGGAGCCGGTGAGATCGAAGACCAGGCCGGACATCCAGCCGCCGAGTGCCATGCCGAACAGCGTCGCCATCAGCACGATGCCGATGCGCATGCCGGCCTCGTGGGACGGGAAATAATCGCGCACGATGATGGCATACATCGGTACGATGCCGCCCTGGAACAGCCCGAACAGCGCCGAGATCACGTAAAGCGACGTCATGCCGTCGAACAGCAGATAAAGGAACAAAGCCACGCCCTGCAGCGCGGAGCCCAGAAGCAGCGTCGCGACACCGCCGATGCGGTCCGCGATGAAACCCGAGCCGATCCGGCTGACGATGCCGAAGGCGAGCATGAGCGAGAGCATCTCGGCGCCGCGCGCGACGCCGTAGCCGAGGTCGCCGCAATAGGCGACGATATGCACCTGCGGCATCGACATGGCGACGCAGCACGCCACGCCCGCGACGACGAGCAGCCCCATCAGGGCATTTGACGAAAGGCCGAGCGCGGCATGTCCGCCCCTGCCCATGCTTTCGGTCGTCGCCGCACCTGCCGTCACCCGCCTTCGCATCAGCAGCATGAGCGGCGGCATCGTCACGATGCAGAACAGTCCGATACCGATATAGGTCGGCCGCCAGCCTGCGCCGGCAATGAAGTGCTCGACGATCGGCGGCCAGATCGTGCCGGAGAGGTAGTTGCCGGATGCGCAAATCGTCACGGCGAGGCCGCGCCGGCGGGTGAACCATTGCGCGATGTCAGACATCAGCGGCCCGAAGGTCGCCGAGCTGCCAAGCCCGATCAGGCCATGCGCCAGCGCGAACTGCCACAAATTGGTCGTGTAGGCACCGCCGACATAGCTAAGCGCGAGCGCGAGCACCCCGCACGCGATGGGCATCAAGATGCCATAGTGATCGGCGAGCCGGCCCATGACGATACCGCCGAGCGCGAATCCGACCATGGTGAGCGTGAAGGGCAGCGACGCATCTGCGCGTGCGACGCCGAATTCCACTTGCACTGCCGGCAACGCCACCACCACGGACCACATGCCGACGCTGCCGATGGTCGTGAGGATCACGGCGGTCGCGAGCCGCAGCCAGGCTGCTCGCAACTCCGGCGCGTCGACGGAGATGGCATCCGCATGGGCGGGCAAGCTCAAGGCATATCCTCCGCGCGCCGTTATGCCCGGCGCTGCCCTTGTTCTTGACCCTTTGTCGGAGTTGGGCAATCCGATTTGCGCAAGTTTCTGCGAAGTTCATGGGAGCCAACGGATCAGGAAGGGAGCAAGCCCCACAGCCTTCACCCGAAATTTTTCTCGACGAGCCTCGTCGATGCACCTGACGTTCAATGCAGGCTTGGCCCCTTAAGAAATCGGTTGCGGTCGCCCGAGGTCACCCGGACCTCGAAGGTTTCGCCGTCGCGATAGACCGTGAGCGGCACGTCGACCCCGGCGGCACCCAAAGCCCACACGCCGCGGAACAGGCCGGCCAGATCGCTCACCTCTGTCCCGGCAACGGCGAGCAGGAGGTCGCCGGTCTTCAAGTCCGCGTTTTGCGCCGGTCCGCGACTGGCGAGCCCGACGATCACCACCTTGTCATCCACCTCGGTGCCGTAGAGGCCGAGCCACGGCCGCGGCGGGTGATTGGGCCGGCCGAACTTGAGGAGGTCGTCGGCAATCGGCTTCAGCAGGTCGATCGGCACCACCATGTTGAGGTGTTCGTCGGGTCCTTGCTCGCGGCTTTGCTGAAGCTGCAGCGATCCGATGCCGATGAGCTCGCCGGCCGGCCCGATGACCGCAGTGCCGCCCCAGTTGGGATGCGCCGGCGCGGTGAAGATCGCCTCGTCCAGCACGTATTCCCAATAGCCCGCGAATTCCTGCTTGGCGATGATGCGTGCCGCGACCGAGCGCGCACGTCCGCCGGCACCGGCCGTCACCACGCGATCACCGATCGCCGCGGCGCTGGAGCTTCCCAGCGGCAGCACCGGAGTGTCGAGCTTGGCGAGCGCCTGCACGAGGCCGAAACCGGTTTCCTGGTCGTAACCGAGCACGTGGCCTTCCACCGCGCGGCCATCGGCCAGATGGAGCCAGACGGTTTCCGCCTCGGTGATCAGGTAGCCGATGGTCAACACGACGCCAGGGCGGATGAAGACGCCATGGCCGGCACGTTCGGTGCCCAGCGTATCGGCCGTGAACGCGCTGTTCGGAATGATGGCGTGCACGCCGACCACCGCGCCGAGCGCGGCATCCAGATCATAGCTGTAATCTCCAGGCTTCGGCTGCACGACGGTCGACACCTTCCAGTCGCTCAACGATGACATTGGACCTCTCTGCCTGATACTATCTTGTTCGGCCCGGAACGGTGCAAGCGCGGATCGCGACCCCGAATCCCCGTCTACCTGGCATCATATGGATTGCGGCCATCGGCCGACAATCACGAAGCGGCGATGGTGCCACCGCTTTGCTTGATGCGATGGCCTCGCCAATCCGTCCCCGATGTCTTAGATAGTCGGCCCATGGCCTCTTGGTTCCGACCAGTTTTCGCGACCCTCGTGCTCATGGCACTCAATGGCGCGGTGCTCGCCGCCGATCCGGCGTTTCCGCCCGGCTCGCGCGTCGGGCTCATTCCGCCCGACGGCATGACCCCGACCCAGAGCTTCCAGGGCTTCGAGGACGTGCGCACGCGCGCCGCGATCTTCGTCACCGAGATGTCGCTCAACACCTACCCGGACATGGAGAAGGAATTCAGCGCGGACGAGCTGAAGGCCTCGGGCATGAAGGAAGACGTCCGCGAGACCGTCGCCCTCAAGGATGGCACAGGATCGCTGGTGATCGTGCGCCAGCAGGTCGGCAACGAGTCGCTGCGCAAATGGGCGCTGCTCGCCAAGCTCTCCGATATCACGGCCGTCGTCCTCATCCTGCAGCCGGAGAGTGCTCAGCAGGTCTATTCTGACGCTGTGCTGCGCGCTGCCCTCGCAACCGTCGTGGTACGCGGCAAGGTACCGCCGGAGCAGCAGCTCGCGCTCCTGCCATACAGGATCGGCGATTTCGGCGGCTTCCAGTTGGTGCGGGCGCGCCCGGACGGAATCGCGCTCCTGACCTATGGACCGAACGAGGCGGCGACCGCCGAGCAGCAGCCGTTCTTCCTGATCGCGACGCCGAAGGAGCCGGCGCCGCGGCCGGGCGAGCGGGAGAATTTCGCCCGCCAGCTTCTCGCCACCGCATGGGATTTCAAGGAAGCACGCAACCTGCAGTCCGAGACGATCCGGATCGGCCACGATCAGGGCCACCAGATCGTCGGAGAGATCACCAGTTCGAAGACCGGCGTGGAGCTTAAGGTGATCCAGTGGCTGCGCTTCGGCAATGCCAACACCTATCTGCAGATGCTGGGCGTCGCCCGCCGCGATGTCTGGGACGAGGTGCTCCCGCATATGCGCGCCGTGCGCGACGGGATCGGAGCGAAGTGAGACGAAGGCCCGCTCCGGATTTTATCCTTCGAAATTATCCGCCTGCTTCGCTGCCACGGCGGCTGGTTGCTGACCATCACCTCGGCACGGCGCTGCGCCTGGCTTATGTCGAGAGTCCTCCGGCGGTAGCAGTCCTCGTCGAGAGAAACTAAAATCCTTCTCATCCGGGGACTGCGTCCGATTGGCCGTGCATAGCCCGGGGCATCTTTCTCCCACGCAACGCGCTGCCCGAACATCTTGCCCATTCATTCATTGTGGGCGAAGGTTGGGTTCCTCCCCGACGAAGCGGATTGCGTGCACCATGGCCACAGCCACCCCCGAAGTCGCCCGCCGTCCTTCGGCCGGCGATCATAAGCGCGCCGCTCCCCGGCCCTGGTACACCGTCCTCTACATCCAGGTTCTGATCGCGATCGCGATCGGCGTCGCGATCGGGTATGTCCGGCCCGGTCTCGGCGTCGCGCTCAAGCCGCTCGGCGACGGCTTCATCGCGCTCATCAAGATGATGATCGCGCCGGTGATCTTCTGCACGGTCGTGCACGGCATCGCGTCGATGGGTGACCTCAAGAAGGTCGGCCGCGTCGGCGGCAAGACTCTGCTGTATTTCGAGGTCGTTTCGACTTTCGCGCTTGCCATTGGCTTGATCATCGGCGAGCTCGTGCAGCCCGGCGCCGGCTTCAATATCGACCCCGCCACGCTCGACCAGAAGCAGGTCGCGACCTACGTCACGCGCGCCAAGGAAGAGGGCTTCGTCGCGCATCTCCTGGGCATCATCCCGGATACGTTCATCGGCGCCTTTGCGCGCGGCGACCTGCTGCAGGTGCTTCTGGTGGCGATCCTGACCGGTTTCGCAATCTCACGGCTCGGCGAACTCGGGCAGAAGATCGCGGCTGTCATCGATGCGATGGCGAAGATTTTCTTCCGGATCATTGGCATGATCGTGCGCGTGGCGCCGATCGGCGCGTTCGGCGCCATGGCCTTCACGGTGGGAGCTTTCGGCGTCGGTTCGCTGTGGAAGCTCGTCGAGTTGATTCTGACCTTCTATGCGACCAGCATCATCTTCGTAGTGCTGGTTCTCGGCACCATCGCGCGGCTTGCCGGGTTCTCGATCTTCCGCTTCATCGGCTACATCAAGGATGAACTGCTCATCGTGCTCGGCACCTCGTCGTCCGAGACGGTGCTGCCCCACATGCTCCAGAAGATGGAGCGGCTCGGCGCCTCGAAATCGGTAGTCGGGCTGGTGATCCCGACCGGCTACAGCTTCAATCTCGACGGCACCAACATCTACATGACGCTGGCGACGCTGTTCCTCGCCCAGGCGACGAACACGCATCTTACCATCTGGCAGGAGCTCGGCATCCTGGGTATCGCCATGGTCACGTCCAAGGGCGCGTCGGGCGTTACCGGCGCCGGCTTTGTGACGCTCGCGGCGACGCTCGCGATCGTGCCGGACATTCCGATCCAGTCGCTGGCGCTGTTGCTTGGCATCGACAAGTTCATGAGCGAGTGCCGCGCGCTGACCAATCTCATCGGCAACGGCGTCGCCACCATCGTCATCAGCCGCTGGGAGGGCGAACTCGACACCGCCAAGCTGCATGACGCGATGGCGCATCCGATCGCGCTCGGCGAGGAACTGGAGGCTCAGCCGGTATAGGGCCGCCGATCATCATGCGGGCCGTGCCGCCATGACCGGCCCTATGGCTAATGCGTTTTCAGCCCCTACATCATGCAGCCATGCGCCTTTCCGTTCTCGACCTATCCCCCATTTCATCAGGCAGTTCCGGCGCGACTGCGCTGCGCAACAGCCTCGATCTCGCGCAGCATGCCGACGGACTCGGTTTCACGCGATACTGGGTCGCCGAGCATCACAACCTACCGTCGATCGCAAGTTGCGCTCCCGAAATCATGATCGGGCAGATCGCCGCGCTGACCCAGCATATGCGGGTCGGCTCGGGTGGCGTGATGCTGCCGAATCACGCGCCGCTGATGGTCGCGGAGCGCTTCAAGGTGCTGGAGGCATTGTTCCCCGGCCGCATCGACCTCGGCCTCGGCCGGGCGCCCGGCACCGACCCGGTGACGTCGTATGCGCTGCGCCGGCGGCAGGACGCGGCGTCGGATGACGACTTCCTCGAACGCTTCCAGGAACTGATGCTGCTGGAAACCCGCGCGTTTCCCGACAATCATCCGTTCCACAAGATACGCGCAATGCCGGCCGACGTGCCGCTGCCGCCGATCTGGCTTCTCGGATCGAGCGGCTACAGCGCCGATCTCGCGGCGGCCGTCGGTACGGGCTACTCGTTCGCTCACCATTTCGCCAACCACGATGCGGTCTCGGCGATGCGCAGCTATCGCGATAAATTTCGGCCATCGCCCATGATGGCACGCCCGTATTCCATCCTCGCCGTGCACGTGGTCGCTGGCGCGACGGAGGACGAGGCCGAACACGCCGCTTCATCAGTCGATCTCAATTTCGTCCGCCGCGCCAAGGGCGAATACGCCCCGTTGGCGAGCCCCGCGGAGGCGACGGCCTATCCCTACACGCCGGCCGACCGCGCCCGCATCGTCGAGAACAGGTCGCGGGTGTTCGTCGGTACGCCGGCGATGGTGAAGGACCGCCTGATAGGTCTCGCGGCGGATACCCAGGCGGACGAGTTGATGATCACCAGCATGATCTACGATCGCGAGGCGCGCAAACGCTCCTATGCGCTGATGGCAGGCGCCTTCGGGCTCGAGGGCGCGGTCGCTTCCACCGCTTAGCGGGGATGGGAATGAGCCGGGACGGCAACCTGTTTTCGGATCTGCCGCGCAACCCATCCGGCGAACAGGTGACGGCGCTCCTGTCAGGGCCCAACGTGCGGGTCGAACGGATCGTCTCGACGGGACAGGCGAGCCCACCCGGCTTCTGGTACGACCAGGATGATGGCGAATGGGTGATGCTGCTGGCCGGTTCGGCACGGATCGTGATCGACGGAAGCATTGAGCCCGTCCATCTGACGCCCGGTGATCACCTGAATTTTCCGCCCCATATGCGCCACCGCGTGGAATGGACCGATCCGGCGCAGCCCACGATCTGGCTTGCCGTGCATTATCGCTGAATGCTCGAGCCCGCCGCGGTCAAGGCGGGGTCGCCGCCGCGATGCATTCAAGCGGGTGCACGCAACGCGGCGTTAACCGGCGCGTCCTACTCACGGCTGGTGTGGCGCCGGTACAACGGCCTCGGCAAAACGTCCTAACGCATCGTCCAAGGAACCTTCTGAGGTAGCGCATGCTGCACCGCGTCAGTACGATTTTGCTGCGACTCGGACGTAGTTTGGAGCCGCAGGGATACGATTGTGCGGTCGAGGGCTGTCGCTGATGACATTCATGCTTGAGCCTGCGGCAAAGTCCGGCCGCGCCAGGAGTTCCATCGTGACAGGCTCGCGCCGCATCGACGGGCTGGCTGCGGCGGTCGCGCTTGCCATCGTGATGGGTTCGACCGGCGAGGCGGCCGCGTGGGGATTCCTGTTCGATGATCCCGCGCCCGCGCCGGTCTACTCCCCGGAACGCACCCTCCCACGCGCGAAGAAGGTCAAACGCAAGGGCGTCGATGCGCGGGCGCAGAAGACGTTGCGCGAGAAGCTGCCGCAGGGTCTCTCGACCGGACTGCTGCAGATCGTGATCTCGATCGATACCCAGCGCCTCACGTTGTACAGCAACGGCGCTCCGATCGCGCATTCCATGGTCGCCACCGGGGTGCCGGGCCATCCGACTCCGACCGGCATCTTCAGCGTGATCGAGAAGCAGCGGTTCCACCGCTCCAATCTCTATAGCGACGCACCGATGCCCTACATGCAGCGCATCACCTGGTCCGGCGTCGCGCTGCACGAAGGCGTCGTTCCGGGCCATCCGGCCTCGCATGGCTGCATCCGCATGCCGGCCGCGTTTGCGCGGCAGATGTGGACCACCACCAAGGTCGCTGCCCGCGTCATTATCGCCCATGGCGACGTGGTGCCGGTGGAGATCACCCACGCCAAACTGTTCGTGCCCAAGACTCCGCAGGACATCCGGCCACAGCCCGGCGTGCCGGTTGCCGACCAGCCCGCGCGGCGCGTCGATGCCGCCGGAACGGTCAAGACCGCGGAGATGACCGATCCGTCCGTCGCCACGGATGCCGTCGTATTGCGCGGCCCGGTCAAGGATGGCGCCGGCAGGGTAAAAGCCGCGTTGATCGAAACCGTGTGGACGGCGACCGTGAGCTTGACCGAAAGGGTGGCCTCGAGCCTGAAGACCGCCGAAGCGGCCTTCGAGGCCCGGCTCACCGACACCATCAAGATCGCCGATGCCATCGCGGTATCGAAGAAAGCGGCCGATCACACCAAGACGGTCGATGAGATGCGCAAGGCGGGGCCGATCTCGGTGTATGTCAGCCGCAAGGAAAAGAAAATCTTCGTCCGGCACAAATTCACGCCGCTGTTCGAAGCCCCCGTCACGTTCACCGAGCCCAACGTGCCGCTCGGCACGCACCTTTACACGGCCATCGAGCTCAAGGACGGCAGCGGTGCGATGCGGTGGAACGTGGCGACCATGCCGACCGCCGAACAGCCCGCGCCAGCGCCACTGCGCAAGCGTAGCCGCAGGGGCGGACTTGGTGATACTGCAGAAACGCTCGCCACGTCGGCCCCGGCGCTACCGCCGACCGCGGCCCTTGCCGCCCTCGACCGCATCGAGATACGGCAGGAGACGCTCGACCGCATCGCCGAATTGCTGACGCCGGGCGCTTCGCTGATCATCTCCGACCAGGGGCTCGGGCCGGAAACCGGCCGCGGGACGGACTTCATCGTTGTGACGCGATAAACGGGCGAAGCAAGGCCGGCTGGACCCGAGTTATCGCCCGTCCGCCGCTCCGCCCTGGACCGCGGCAGGCACGGCTTCGGCGGATACCCCCGGCAAAAAAGAGCCTGGTTTATCGGGCGCCCGCCGGGCGCGGCGCGGCATCGCTCAATCGGCCGACCGTTTGCGGCTTGTTGACCCGATAGAGCTGGAACCGCGGCCCGTCGTGAATCAGGGTCAGCAGCTCCGGCGCGGGGTTCTCGGCATCCTGGTCGGTGAACAGCAGATAGACGTAGTCGAAATTCGCCGGCCATTCCTGCCAATAGACCGGCTTCGCATCCTCATCGCGGTCGACCGACACCAGAAGTTGCTCGATCGAGGGTGGTGTGCCGTCCTCGGTATCGACCCGCTCATTGTAGGGCGGCTTCACCTTCAGGACCTGCTTCCCGCGCACCGCAAACGCTGTCGTGACCAGCGACGACCGCTCGATCATCGCCAGGCACGCGGCGTGGACGAGGTTAAGCTCCTTCACGTCGTCGCCGCCGGAGCGGTCGCCATAGGCGACCAGCACCGTCGAGCCCTTCTTGATGCGCTTGACGAAGTCGCGGAAGTCCAGGGTCACGCGCGAGAGATCGGCCCAGGTCGACGTCGACCTCGATAACCCGGACCACCAGCAGGATCAGCAGGAACGCCAGGAAGCCGCGGCGCACCAGCCGGTGGCGCATTTCCAGGTGAGCGCAGGCGAGGATCATGAAGGCGAGCGCGACGGGAAGCCGCTGGTCGGCCATGTAGGTGGCGAACAGGATGCGCGGCATCGCGAGATAGACCAGGCCGCCGACCACCAGCAGCACCAGACCCACGGGATGCATCTTCAAGAGCTTATGGCGCACCGCCCAGACGATCGCTGTGACGGCGATGGCGGTGAGGGCAAAGGCGACGATGTCGGAATAGACCTCGATGACGTACATGAGACCGTCGATCTTGCCGCGCTGCTCCCAGGAATTATCGCCGGAAAGTTCCATGGTCGGGCTCATCATCAGGAGCGGGATGATGGGCACGAAGGGCAGGCCGGTCGCGACGAAATCGAAGAATCCGCAGTGATAGCGGGCGCTCGCGCCTGCCCCACAGGCGCAGGATCTCGAAAGCCAGCAGCCCCATGCCGTAGAGGCCGACCGCGAATAGGTGACAGAAGAACATCCCGAGCACGAAGACCGCCGAGACCACGAGACGGATGGGCCACAGCCTGTCGCGCAGCAATATCCAGGCTGCGAGCCCCCACATCGCGAGCCCGATCCCGAACATGTAGTTCATGACGCCGATCAGGAACACGTAGTTGTAGAGCAGCGGTGCGGCGACCAGTGGCAGCACCGACCATCTCCGGAACAGCACCCGGTTGAGGACGAGCACGCCCGACAGGATCAGCACGAAGGTCGCGATGGTGAAAACCTGGCCTGCGACGTAGATGTTCATGATCCGGGCAAGCTTCGGAACGATCAGGTCCATCATCAGGTTGGGGATGACCTGCCAGTCGATTTCGTAGAATTTTGCTAGATCGGGGTCGGTGTTGACCGTCGCGATGACGTGCATGCGCGCGAGGTGGTTGATGTAGTCCTCGAGCGGGGGAAGCGGGTGAGTAAAGATCGGGATCGCCGCCACCATCACCAGCGCGAGGAATAGCACCCCCACCTGGGCTGCCGTGAATTCGTTCCAGCCTCGCCGCGCCGGCGCCGAGGCAACCGGCGCCGGAACCGTGGTCGCGGGGGAGGGGGGGCGGTTCATGCGGCGGATACTTCGATACCGGTTACCGGCAAACAACTCGTTGGCCGTAGCTTGCACGCTGCTTGCCGTTTCATGCCCGCCGCGGCGAAGCCGGCTATCCGCGCACTCCGACATTCAGCAGTCTCACCTGAATGACCGATGAATATTGCGGGCGCAATACCGAAGGCCGATGTCCGTCCCCGTCCGGGGGGGACGGACGAAGTCCGCAGGCAGAAATCCAGGCTCCTATTCCGCCGCGACGCCGACGCCGATAGGACAGCTCACGCCGGTGCCCCCCAGTCCGCAATATCCCGTCGGGTTCTTGGCCAGATATTGCTGGTGGTAGTCCTCGGCGAAGTAGAACGGCGGCGCGTCGAGGATCTCGGTGGTGATCGGACCATGGCGCCGTGACGCCAGCGCCATGCCGTATGCCGCCTTGGAGGCTTCCGCTGCCGCGCGCTGAGCGGGCGAGGCGACATAGATGCCGGAACGATACTGCGTGCCGACGTCGTTGCCCTGGCGCATGCCCTGGGTCGGATAGTGGCTTTCCCAGAACGTCTTGAGCAACTGATCATAGGCGATCTTGGCCGGATCGTAGACCACCAGCACGACCTCGTTATGGCCGGTCTGGCCAGAGCACACCTCCTGATAGGTCGGGTTCGGCGTCATCCCGCCGATATAGCCCACTGCCGTGGTATGGATGCCGTCGCCGAGTTCCCAGAACTTGCGTTCGGCACCCCAGAAGCAGCCCATGCCGAAGATCGCCGTCTCAAGGCCCTGTGGGTAGGGCCCTTCGATCTGGCGTCCATTGACGAAGTGCTTGGCGGCAGTCGGAATCGCGGTCGGCCGGCCCGGCAAAGCTTCCCCGGCTCCAGGCATGCCGAGCTTTTTCTTGAAACCAAACATGGCGGTTCTCCTCGCCTTTGCGGGACGCGACAGGCCACGCCCTCGCTCGGTCTCCAATATAAGCGCGAATTGCGCGGTCGCACCTCGGCGGTCAATCTGGCCGCCCGGCATTGCGTGGCGGCCTCGTGCGCTCAAGTCCCCCCGCGGAAGAAGCCACCGTTAATCCCGGGCATAACCGATGAGCGGCTTCTGCTTGCGGCCGACCAGGATCAGCAACGCGCCGAGAAATCCCGAGCGCAAGCCAGGTCGGTGCGAACAGGACGTTCTTGATGACCGCGTCCCAGAGCCACGGCGATTGCCGCTCGATCGCGGGCTGCAGGAGCGCCAGACTGGTGGAATGGAGCGCGTTCCAGCTGTCGCCGAGCCGCGTCACGAAAACGGCGTTGCCGGCAATGGTCTTCGTGCCGTCATAGACGAACGCCACGAAAGCGCCGGCGAGGAGGAACAGCCCGGCAAAGCGAAAAACAAAGCAAATCATGGGCTTACCGTAGTGCGTCCGGACGGGGCGGCCGATCTGATCTGCCGCCAGGGTTCGCGAAAGCGCGGGTGCTGCTCCTCCGATTACCGCGACGGCGTGATGCGTTCAATCCCGATCTCGTCGCGCGCCAAGCGCGGCTGCGATCGCGAGGACACTGTCGCAGCCTTGTCAGCGCCGCTCGCCTCCTGTCCGTGCCCGCCCTCGGCCGCCGAGACGTAATGGCTGCCGCGATCGGGGCAGCGCGTCCGGGAGGCCGTGACCTGCTCCTGCGCAGGACAACGCAGCCTGACACCTCGTGCTTAGGGCACACAGCGACAGGCTTCCTTGTCAGGAGGGGTACCTTGGTTATAGTGCGCCCGCCCGTCGGGCGGGCCGGCGCGGCCTTGCAAGCGGACGCGACATACGAGAAGACAACCGCGACGTCTCGCGACGCGGAGGGATGGCCGAGTGGCTGAAGGCGCACGCTTGGAAAGCGTGTATACGGGAAACCGTATCGTGGGTTCGAATCCCACTCCCTCCGCCAAAATATGGTATAAGTAACTGATTTTGATTATTAAATGGCAAGTTAGCGGATTCTACCCACAAAATACCCACAAAGACTTCCGGGACACGGAAGAAACCCTGTAGATACGGCACTTTCCAACTCCTATGGCGCCGCTCGCGACGCCGCGGCAGGCGGGCGCTGATCATTTCGGAACCGAAACCATCGCTACCAGGGAACGCCTGTAGGAGGCCCGTAGAGCGCCTAACCGCTTCCGCCGGCCCGGCGCTCGGCCTTAGAGGCGAGGCGGCGCGAGCGAGGCTCTTAACGGGCGAGATTTGCCCGCCGGAAGGGTCGCAACCCGACGCCGGCTAAAGCCGCGGCACGATCTCAGCCGGCACGTGAGAGAAGCCGGTCGCGAGCGAGGCGTAGAGGCGATGGAAGCCCGCCCGCAATCGATACGGCCGGGCGTCGCCGATCTCCACGTCTATGGGCGGAAGAGCGTCACCGCGTCGGATGCCTTCGAGAATGCGAAGCATGCGGTCGCGGCCGAATCCGTTCGCGTCCAAGATCACGTCCCACCTGCGAAGCGGCGTTTCGATATCCACGAGCGCGACCAACTCGTGCGGCACGTCGCATCGGAAGCTAGCTAGCGACGGCACGAAGTTCTTCACCCCGGCCTCAATCAACCATTCGTCGGGGACTTGGTGCGGGTCGTCCGTGCCGCACACGATCAGCGCTCGCCGGACTTCGGCTTGTCCGGATCGGCCGCGGCGTCGCGCAACACGAGTTGTTCGATATAGCTCGCAAGGCTCCGATCCAAGGCGTCGGCTCGCGCTTGCGCGAGCGCCTTGATCGACGGCCGCACCCGGAGATTCAACGCGGCGCTCTTCGGCTCCTTGGCCATGTTAACCCTTGATTCACAAGTTGCCGCGTTCCGCAAGCGGTCAGCTACATAAATGCCAGCGGTTGAGGATATCCTGATTCGCACCGAAACGTGAAACCAGGGAGCCTCGAATGCGTGAAGTGAATCTCTCTTCGGCGACCATCAACGCCCGTTTCTTGGCGTTGCCGTTGCGCCGCCGACTTTGGGGAAGCGGCGTAGTGCCTGTAGAGCGCCGGGCCGTGCCACGCGGACCCGACAACGATTGGACATGGGCGCCGGCACCGGAGCCTCCCCGCACGTTCGGCAGGCGCACCGCACGGCCGTATCGAGCACCGCGGCCGACGTTCTTTCAGCGCTTGCTACAGGTGACGCAATGAATGCGCGGGCGATCCTTGAAAGCGCCGTCACGGCCGCGCATGCGGCACAGTCGGCCGTCGTCTTGATCAGGCCCAGGACTTTTTGCGCCGTGATCCATGCGGGCTTGATCGAATGGCGGCGCGCCGCATTCCAACAACCGGTCCCGGTCTTCGAGGGCCATCCGCTTCGCGTGACGGATGACCTCTACTGATCTTTCCGGCGCGGTCGCGACTCTCCCCCAAACCGTGGCTGTCTAAACGTTCGTCGCGATCCATTCGGAGCCCTCCCGGTCATCATGCCGGGAGGGCTTTTCGTTTGAGCCTGGACACGACCAACGTAGACTCCGACCTTCGGCGCGTCGCAATAAGCGTTCTCTCCGCTTTGAGGGAAGGGAGACAATGGAACCAAAGCTCAAAGAAATAAAGCAGGCGCTACACGACCTAGGGAAGAAGCTCGAAGCTGGCGACGACTCCGAGCTATTTGTGTGGGTAGTCCCCGAAGCGCTTGCCTGCGCGCATCGACCACTTCGACACCATCCCCGGTTTGGAGGAAGCGGTCGAGACTTGCCTCCGGAAGCTACTAGCGAAGTCTACGATTGGCTTGGTCGAATTAAAGCAATCGGGATTCGAAGCATCTGACCTGCTCCCCAATTTGCCCTCGATCATAAGGAGAGTCTGTTCCAGTTTTGCCCTGTTGGGGGCGTGCTGCGAACTCGGTTGGTGTGAGCCCGTTGAGGCTCGTGTGCGGTCGGTTGGTGTTGTAGTCGATCCTCCATGCTTCGATGATCTGACGTGCCTCGCTGAGGTTTGTGAACAGGTGCTCGTTGAGGCACTCGTCGCGCAGCCTGCCGTTGAAGCTCTCGACGAAGCCATTCTGCATCGGTTTGCCCGGCGCGATGTAGTGCCATTCAACGTCACGGTCCTGTTGCCAGGCTAGGATGGCGTTCGAGGTGAACTCGGTGCCGTTGTCGCTGACGATCATGCGAGGGCACCCTCTCGTCTCGATGATGCGATCGAGCTCGCGCGCGACCCGTGGGGCCGTGAGCGAGGTATCCGCCACCAGCCCGAGACACTCCCTGGTGAAGTCATCGACCAAGGTGAAGATGCGGAAGCGCCGGCCGCTCACCAGTGTGTCCATGACGAAGTCGAGCGACCAGCGCAGGTTGCGATCCTGCGGGATCGCCATCGGCGCCCGAGTGCCCAAAGCCCTCTTGCGGCCACCACGCTTGCGCACGGTCAGCCGCTCTTCCTTGTAAAGTCGGTAGAGCTTTTTCGGGCTGAGCTTGATGCCCTGGCGCTCCAGCATCAGGCCAAGACGCCGATAGCCGAACCGGCGGCGCTGTGAGGCCAGCTCGCGCAGTTTGACCCGCAGCCCTTCATCGCCAGTCCTCTTCGAGGCGTAACGATAGGTCTTCGGGTGCAGACCGACGAGCCCACAAGCCCGTCGCTGCGAGTAGCTCTTCTCTCGGACCGCCCAGGTCACAGCACGCCTCCGCAAGCTGGGCGTCAGAAGTTTTTTCCGAGCATCTCCTTCAGCGTCGATGCGTCCAACATCGACTCAGCCAGCAGCGTCTTCAGCCTCCGGTTCTCATCTTCCAGGGCCTTGAGCCTGCGGGCGTCGGACACTTCCATCCCGCCGTAGCGCGATCGCCACTTGTCGAACGTCGCGTCACTGATGCCGTGCTTACGGCACACCTCACTGGCCGACAGCCCAGCGGCGTGCTCCTTCAGAACCTTGATGATCTGCTCTTCACTGAATCTGCTCTTACGCATGTCCGTCCCCCTATGGGAACGGACTCTACCCAAAAGCGAGGGCGTTTAAGGGGAGCAGGTCATAGGCTCTCTTTGCCGGTCTGACGTCCATGGATAGCGACAGCAGCTCCCAGAGCCGTCGGGAGAGGAATGCATTGGCAGGGCACATCCGCTCGACAGCGGTTTGTCCAAACGCCTTACATCAAAGCCGCACCACGGACGGTCGTAAGGTTTTTCGCCAAACCAGGAGCGTTGATCGATAATTTTGATGATAGTCGCGCCACCCGACATCTCTTGTCCCTCGGAATTCCAGCCCGTTGCCGCAATGACATGGCAATAGCTTGAAATTGCGCGATAGCGGACGCTGCTATATCCGGCCATGACTCCAATAAAGATAACAAAACCAAATAGAACGGCGGAAACAAAAAGCATGCCGTGGGTCAAGCGAATCGACCACCACTCAAATACCGTCACGTCCGAAATCGCAAGGAACTCGTTCGTCCTGGCGCTTTTTCGTCCTCGCGCAATAGCTGCGGTGACAATCACGCTGAATAAGGGGAAAGCTAGAAAGTCGAAGATGCCGGTGCGATAGCCCTCCACAAGCTCTTGTCCTATACAATTCGGGACGCCGACGCTCGAGGCAGCGAGATAACTGAGCATCGATGTTGCAGCGGTGAGCGCGACAGCAAAAGTCAGCGCCACTGCTGACGTTATTTGAAAAGCGCGCGTCATATTGAACATCGTGATTTGCTTCCGGGGGCTAGCGGGAAGACGCCTTGGGCGTGGTTGTCACCCTTGTGATCATGCACCATCGCCCGCGCGGGCCACGAGGGTGCGTGCCTTAAGATTTCCAGCACCCATAGCGGGTGGCATCTGGTGGCGCCTCTCCCATTTGGGTAACGTTTTGGAAATTATTTTGGCAGCCATCGCCTTCTCGATCAGTCCCGTGTTTTGCTCTCATCGGGCAGTTTTTGGTGGCGTACAACCACGACCTTCTAGTGGCCGACGAGAGGTACGCATATATTTTGCCGCATTCCACATGGACCATAGATGGCAAGGCCAACGAACGGACGCGCCTCGTCATGACGATACTCAGCAGGAGGACGATCAAGCTCGCCTTGACGGTCGTGACGATCGTCGCGCTGTGGCTTGCCTGCCTTCAGTGGGCCGCTCAGGCGCAACAGTTTAGCCTTATCGAGGTCAAGCCGCTTGTTGTCCACGAAACGAAGCTGTCGGGCGAACAGATTGATCATCAGACATATCAGGTCTATGTCGCGGGATATCCCGGAGCCGCCGATGCCGCGATGTACGCCTACGCCGAGCAGATTTTCCCTGGCCGGATCCGCGACCTCGCCGAGCGCGAGGGAAAGACGCAAGTTTGGATCACTTTCTTCCTGGAGCGCGTCGTGGTGAACGGTCAAGAGCGCATGAACAGGTTCCGGACGATCTTCGTCCGCGAGGGCGCCGGATGGCGGCGGCTTGAGCCGCCACAGCAGAAGGCGGCGCCACCGTCGCCTTCGCACGAAAATGTCAAGCCGTAACCAGTCGCCCTCCCTCGCCCAAGTTGCGGCCCAAGCGCACGGAGTGTCGCAGGCCGATGAGGCATAGAGATAAGCGACGGAAGCGAGCGAAGGGCTCGCCATAGGATCAAGAGCCGGTGGACAAACAATTCTGCGCCGCTGGCTAGGTCAATCGTGGCGCTTTGTTCGGTACGGATGCGGTAGCGCGCCCAAACAATACTTCCGCACGATATTTTCGCAAGGGGTTGGTGGCGGCGGAGCGGACGCCGAAGAAGACCAGCGCCACAGAACGAGAACCATGTTTGGAAGAGCGTGACGGATGTTGATGCTTGAACCTGGGAGATGCCGACTGAGTCGTTGTCGCGCGGACCTATGCGGCTTTTTCTTCGGTGTCTGGAACCAGAAAGGCAACGCGCGTCAGTACTCCGGTCAGTTCGGCTTGGCCGCGAGTGTGCGTCTTTGAGAACACAGCTTTCGAATGTGCCCGTACCGTTCCCGTCTTGACGCCACGAGTAGCGGCGATTTCGGCGAGCGTCCTGCCGGCGACAATGCCGATCGCCACCTCCGACTCCGCTCGCGTGAGCCCGAACATTTGCATTAGGATCTTCTCGCGGCGGTTCCGGTCGCAGTTCCGGGTCGATGACGAGAAGAAGCAAGCTTGCCGAACCCGGCGTCCGCTGAGCAGTTTCGTCCAGCGAGAGGGTGCGGACCACCAGCGGAAGCCGGAAAGGGCGCGGGACGGCCACCGATGTTGGCCGGCCAGCGTTTCTTGCAGGCCTCAATGATGTACTTACCAGATGCTGCAGCCGCCGATCGGTCTCGCGATCAGGAGCGCTTAGGTGCTCGCCCCCAAGAACCAAGCCGTCGCCCAAGCAACCAAGTGCCAGAAGATTAAGAGACAGAACCCGACCGCGGAGATCGAGCAGAAATCCGCCGCATCTGAGGGACTCAAGGACGCTCAGGATGCGTGCAGGAACCGCGGATTGCGAGAGCAAGCGCATGGCAAGTGATTTGGTGGGTGCGTTCATTTTCTTATCATGCGGGGTGGCAACGAAGTGAGCCCGTGCCATTTTCGAGCACTCAGGCCTGTAGGTGATCAACGTCAGTTGAGTGCCCCTGTTCCTCCGTAAGCCGCACTTTCGTCGAAATACAACTTTCCCCGTATACTCCCGAGCTCTGGCATGGGCCAATGGCCCACGTGCATTGGCGTATATTACCTACAAAGGCTGACGACCTCCTTGCTCTCCAACCAGGCGGCGCCGTGCATGGCGCGCCACGTAAAAGTTGGCGTGGCGTCAAGCTCATAACGCCGCGTCATCGGATATCACCACGCCCGCGGGAGGCGTCTAAGAAACCTCGCCGAGTGCCCCTCGCTCCATGCGAATGATGTCCCGCCTCGAGCCAGCTTCCGAGGTCTCACCACAAATCGCGCCTGGCGTCCTCATCATCCGGCATCACCTCTTGACCGCGGTAGCGTCTTCCATTTGCAGGATCAGCTTACGCGGCCATCCCGCGTGGGGACGGCCCAGGATATTTTTCGTGCCCAAGTGCCGCTACCACGAAAGCATGTTTACGCGCGCGGTCAGTACTTCAAGCCGTCGCGGCGGCGCCGGGATATACGCTATGCGGAGCGCCGCATGTCGCCGTGGGTATCGCGTGACCGCCCGGCAAAAGATCAAACGTGTCATGACGCGTGCCGGCGTCCAGGACGTGGGCTTGTGAACGCGGGTTGCGGCATACCTCGGGGTGCGAACTTGCGGGCGCGCGTGCCGGCAAACATCCGGCAGAAATGGATGGGCTATTCAAGGCCGGAGACACCCAGCAATCTATTCCGCCGTGTGCGGATCCGACGAGCGGGATTCCGCCGAACAGTTCTGACACATCGCCAATGCTTATCCGTAGGCACGGGTTACGTGGCGCGGTCAACGATGCGAGCGGCCTGCAAATTCTTCGCTGACGCACCGAGTTCACGTGACAATGAGATAGCAGCAGCTCGGTGGCCGCGAGGGATAGCTCCGCGCTAGGCGAAGGGATCGAAGGCAATCATATTCGTCTATTGCGCCTTCACATTTGCTTCCTGTGATCCGGCTGCGGCGCAAGTATCGTGGCGCGCCCGAAGGGATTCGAACCCCTGACCTTTGCCTTCGGAGAAATCGGCGCCACGTGCTTGTGCCCATACCATCGGCGTTTATCGTTCGAGACGGACCAAGAACACCAAAAATTCGAGCGGGGTAACGCGGACATTCTGCGGACCATCATGCCAGCGCCTCTGCTGCGCTTTTCAGATAGTCGGGATGGTGATGCCCGTACACCCGTTCAAGCGTCTCCCGACTCATTTTTAAGAAGCCCGCCGCAGTCCACATATCGACGCCCGCTTGCATGAGCCACGTGGCGCAGGTGTGTCGAAGGGTGTGAGGAGTTACGCCGGGCAGTCCTGCGGTGCGGCAGGCCGACCTAAAGCCGCGCTTGATGTCACCAAGCCGAACACCGTTATCGTTGATGACGTATCCGAGTTCCACGCCCCGGCCGCGCGCTCGCCTTAGGTGCCCCAACAATTTCACGGGAATCGGGATGTGCGCACGGCGCTTGTTCGTTCTTTTTGCTCCTGGAGCGTTAAAGTTCAGTCGTGCGCCGGCGAGATCGACTTGCGCCCAACGCAACGAGAGCGCGGCGCCCTTTCGCGTGCCGGTGTAGAGCCCGAGCACAATGAACAATGGAAGATAGAGCCGCACCCGAGGCTCCCGTACTGCCGCCCTGAGAAGCCTTGCCGCCTCATCACGCGTAAGCCAACAGTCCTTGGCCTCAGGAGGGTCGGGAAGATGGACCGCCACAATGCGCGTGATGCGGCCTTCGCGATGAGCGTGGTTCACCGCCGCGCGGAGCACACCAAGTTCTCGGCGAAGGGTGCCAGCCGATCGGTTACGCTTCTTGATATAGGCTTTGGTGGTTTCGCGAAGGATATCCGCCACCACCCGCCCTGCCCAAAACTCGACCAGCGGTTTTAGAGCCGCAGCGATCCGCCAGGCCGACGCGGTTTCGGGGCCGCGCTCTTGCGCATAGTCGGCCAGCACGTCCGTAATCAAGACCTGAGAGGGATCACGCGGCCCGGACTTACGCGTGTTGGCGTGGATAAAGTCGGCGAGGGCGATTTCAGCGAGTTGGCGATCTTTAGTGCCCGTGCTGCGCTCCCGGCTGCGACCTCCCTCTGTCCAACTGATGTACCAGCAATCGCGGTTGCGATGCCACTGCAGGTGCGGACCGTTGTTTCGTCTCGGCATGGCGCCACGTGTTATCAGCGATATAGGCTTCAATCGCGGAGCGCGGAACCATGACGCGCTTTCCGACCATCACGTGTGCCAGGCGGCCCGTCCTGACAAGGCCACGCACTTGCGACTTGGAAGGCCCCATGACCTCAGCCGCCTGCCTCGGCGTAGCCAACAAAGGAAGATCAGTGAGCGCAGGCGGCATTCAAGAATTGTCCACATAGACCAGCGGTCGGGCAGCACGTTCGATCAGCAAGCGCGCTAACGCTTCCAAGTCTAAAACCACGACAGGACCGGCATATTTTTGACTGTCCGTCGATTCACCGTAGGCCTCGTCCAACGATGAATGCCAACCGTGCGAACCGTCAGCCCACCAAATGAAATACTGTGCCGGAACGACGCGCCCGAGACCGTGCTGGCGAAAGATCTGCCACCTTAAGCGCTCGGACTGTTCGCCCCACCGCGCGGCCTCGCCGGTGAGTTTACTTTCGATATCGGCAATTCCAACGCGTGCGGCTGCCTGCTTGATCTGCTTAAGTAGTTCTTTCGGTAGCGGTTCCGGTGAAGGCGCTGATACAGATATCGTCTGATGATCGCCTTCGAAAGACTTGGCCCATCGCAAGGCATGCCACAAAATTCCCGTCGCGCACCACATGCCGATCGATGATTTTCGGCCGCCTTCGGAAGTTGTTTGCGGTCCGATTTGTCGATCTGCCAGCAGTTTCTTGGCGAGCATTTCTGCCAAGTCGAACGCGTTGAACCTGGCGTGACCCTCTGGCACTTACCGGGAGGAAACAGCGGCGACGCCAGTCCCTCTGCATCACAGTGGACAGACCGGTGATGCGCTCTGCCTCGGCGGGGGAAAATAATGACAAGGTGCATTTCTGTGTCATGCGTGGGGCTTACCACGATTCGTGCGATGGTAACAATCTGCCCATGGCAAGCCCCACGCCTCTTGGAAATGAGGGGCTAAGCGGCGGCTCGGCTCGACGAGGTGCTCAAGTGAGCGAGCGCCACGGCCAGCGTTTGATAACTTGCCGCCGTGGCGTGCTCAGCCCCATCGCAGCACAGCGTGCCGGCCTCGTGCTCCCAGACCTCAACGCGCATCACCTCGACATAGGCCGCGATGCCGAGCAAGCGAGGTCGGGACCACCTCACACAATGCCACTAACAATTTGAGTTCACGTTGCGACGTGCGCGTTTGGTGGGCACGGGCCGCGCCCATGCCGTTGCGCTGTTGCACCGCCTCAAGTTTTGCCTGGTCGCGATCCAGCGCCGCATGAAGCCGCGCCCGCAAAGGCGTGGCTGGCACACGACAATCGATTTCCTTGTGCGAAAAAAGATACCACGGTCGCCGCGATCCATCTTCTTCATTGCCGAGCCATCCGTACAACACGCGCGCGTGTTCGCGGATTGCCACATAATCATCATCGTCATTTTCCCTGAGCCGGCCCTCCAACCCTTCGGCCGCGTCGACTGCTTCACGCGCCTCCTCTTGCGCACACCGCCATTCCGAAATAGCGGCGAAGACCGGATCGAGTTCGTCGCCCGCCATCGCAACACGGGCCGCGCCCGCGATGGCGGACGCGCTGACAATCATGTTCATCGCAACTCTCCTACTGACTGATACGCCCGACACAGAACGCGCGGGCGCGAGATCGTCGCGCCGCTGAGAACGGATTTCGAGTGTCATGGTGGCTTGCTTTCGTTCGGCCTCTGACAGCCGCGCCACGGAAACAGCCGTGGCCGCCGGGGGGTCAGAACCTGCGAAAGCTACAGGTCGACGCGCTTTTAAGCCTTGCGGCTCTGGACATGGCGCACCGCCCCCGGCATATTGCCAGGGTTGGAGCGCCCGCCAAGGCGCTCCTATCGCAGCAGCAGCCCGCCAAGGCCGCCCTGCGTCAGCCATTTCCCGCCGCCAAGCGGGTTCATGGCTCAGCTTTCGTCCGGGTTCTGACACCCACGGACACGCTAAACCCGAATTCCTGATTTGCGCAAGCCGAACCCTCTCCGCGGAAGGCTTCCGCGCGCCACGACTTCGCCCTAGGGTGCGCCATGTGCCTCCCCGCCCTCCTAGCCGTCTCCGCGCTCGCCGCCTCTCCTGTGGCCGCCCAGGTCCCCGAAGATGACGCTGGCCGGGCCGAGTGGATAGAACGGCACGCTGAGGCCGGCGCGCTGGTAAATCTGTGCGACCGGCCAATGTACGTCACGGGACGAATGGTGCCCGCAAGCATCGACAAGCTTTTTGACTATCATTATGCCCGACAGAAAGTTGCACACGCCGGCCTGAACGGTCCGCGCGCCTGCATCATGGCGCTTGAAAAATACGGGCCGGCCGGCGCTGTACAGCCCGGGCTGATAGCGGAAGGCGCGGTTCCGGCCGATCGCCGTTAAGGCGCCGCGCTGCGCTTCTTGATCGCCGCCGAAATCCTGCGTTTCATCGCCGATCGCATGGGTTTCTTGCGCACCCGGTACGTCGAATAGAAAAACGGATTGGCCGGTGCTTCCTGGGTTCCGAATTCGACCCCTAGACTGTAGTCGTATTTTCCGTTTCCCGATCGTGCTGACACCGTGGTGCCGGGGCCGCCGGCAACGATCTTGATGCGGTTCGGATCATCGGTCGGCACTTTGCGCACGCTTGCCGCAAGAACGCCGATTTTCTTGGGTGCGGCCTCGCGTATCCGCTCGACCAGGTTGTCGGCCTGCGAATTGAGCTCGGCCGCGGCACCGTCCGCGACCTCTTTTTGCAGCGTGTCAATGAGCCGCTTGAAGCGTTCGACGGTGACGTTCTTGCGAGCCATCAGATTAGGCTTCTGCGCTTTGCCTCTCGGGCCGAGCTCACCCATCGGCTCAGAGTTCTCTTGTCGTATTGTTCTATGGCGCCCATGATAAGCGGTATCGTTTTTTCGTCGACGCTGCCCTGCACGTTCACCGTCGCACCACCCACCGAAACATGCGTGTCGCCGCCGCCGCTTCTCGCGACGGCAGCGGGAACGATTTGGGCCGGCATCTTCATTTGGGCTGGCGTCACGCCGTTAGGATACACAGTCGCGTCCCGGCCGAATCGAACGATTTCCGGTCCCTTTTCGCCGACAACCGACCAGTCTCCCGCGTTGAATGATCCACCTGTTGCGGCATGACCGATGCCGCCGATGCCGGTTAAAGGGATAACCGAGGCGGCGCCGCTGCTAACCGTCACAGAGCCAGCCCCTGGGGCTGCGCCGCCGAGCCCGCCGCCGAACGCCCTGCCCAAAAGCCCAAGGATGCCGCCGACGCCACCGGTCTGACTGTTCATTCCGAGGATCTTCGCGAACGCGCCCTCGCCGGTGATCGAGGCTTGCAAGAGTTCCTTCGACACGTTGCGCAGAACCGTGGCCATGGCGTCGCCAAATCGGAATCCTTTCTGTGTCGCGGCCTCAAGAACATCAACGATTTGCGAGCCGCCAAATCTCAGCACGTCATTGGTCGCGGCGAACCGGTCCCGGTACTCTTGCAGCTTTTTCGCGGCCTCTCCCATGGCCTCGGCTTCCCGCGCAATCGCGGCGCGCCGATCGTCCGTTAGCGGGATGTTCTGCCGGCGCGCCTCGCTTTCGAGCGTGATTTGCGTTTTGAGCTTTTCCTGCTCGCCGACCGTAAGGCCGATCGTTTGCGTTTCGGCGTTCAACAAGCCGATGCGCTCACGCTGGCGCTCTAGCAGTTTTTGGAAGGCGACGTCCTGGACGTCGGGCAGCAGCGTAGGGTTCGTCACGGTGCCGACGTTCGTCGCAGGCGCGTTTTCGAGGATCGGCGGCCTGTTGGCCTTGGCGCGCTCGGCGTTGATGTCCTTGAGCGACTGTCGCAGCGTATTCAGTTGCCCAATATAACCGTCGACCTCAGCCTTTCGTTGGTTAGATTGATCGCCTTCGGTTTCCGCTTCCTTGATTGCCGCGCTCAAGCTCTGGATTCGCCTCACGATCGCGTCGGCGTTGCCGAACAGGTCGCCGGATATCAGGTCCCGCGCGCCCGAAATGATGCCAGCGCCCGCTACCGCGGCTTCCTTGAAGAGGACGCCGGTGCGCATGGCCAGTGTCTCGAACCGGGCATTGATCTGTTTGGCGCGTTCGATCAGTTCCTTGTCGATGACGACGCCCGATTCCTCGGCCTGGTCGCCAAAGCGTTTCAACCCGTCGGCGCCTTGGGCGAGCGCGCGCGCCATTTCGGGCCCGGCATTGCGCCCGAATAGCTGGACGCTCAGGTTCATGCGATCCTGCGCGTTCTTGGCGTTGCCGATGAGGTTGGCGGCCTTGTCGAGCAGTTCATTCGTCGGCAGGAGATTGCCCTGCGCATCCTTCAAGGCAACATTATTCTTCGCGAAGATTTGGTAAAGCTCACCGGAGCCGCGCGCCGCCTCGGAAATCGAGCGTGAAAACCGATCCAGCCCGGCACCGGCCGACGCGGCGTTACCGCCGGTCGCCACGATGGCATATTGCAGCTTTTGGAAATCATCGGTGCTTAGGCCGACGCGCTCGGCCGCCCCGCCCATGTGGGCGACCTCTGCGGTGACGGATTTGATCTGCCCCACGATGGCGCCGATCGCCACGCCGCCGAGCAACCGCTTGAGCCCGTTCTCGATGCCGGCGAACGATGGGTTCGCCTTCTCGAATTTGTCCTCTATGTCCCCAACGGCCTTTTCACTTTGCGACTTTACGTCGCCCATGGCCTTTTGGAACTTGGAATATTGAGCGTCGACCTCGACGACGAGGCTTGGCGTGTCGTCCGACATCGGGCTTAAATCCTGGCCTGCTGCGGCGCGCGCCCGAACAGTGCGACGCCGAGGATCGCCATCGCCACCGGGAGATTGTCGGCGATCGGCTTGCGCCTCACATGCTGGTCGAGCAGTTCTTCGGCCTCGGAGGCGTAACCGCTTGCATGCAGTGCTTCCGAAATGACGATTTCCGCATCGCGCGCCCAGGCGGCACCGTTGGCCATTCGCTCATAGAGCTTGAACACGCCAAGCCCCGTTATCTCCTGAATGCACGCCAGGGTGAAGGGCGAGACAAAAAACACGATGCGCCGGCCGGACCAATCGAGGGTCGCAACCTCCCTGCGATTTGTCTCGGTTGTTGCTGGTATACCGCTGTACCGCACGTTTATGCGGGCCATTTCAAAAGACCCGCTCAGCAAGTTAGTCGTCATCCGGTCCATCCCTTCGCTCTTTCCCTGGACCTTCAAGCTGCATTTGTGCAGCTTGAAAAACTCCGGCGCACCCGACAAGCTCACGTCGGCGTGGTATAAGCCCCGTAGACCAGCGCCTGCGGCCGCTTGACGGCGAGGGCGAGCCGTTCCTCGGCGCGCGCGGTCAGCATGTTCTTGATGAAGTTGTCGCGATCCTCGGAGCTGAGGAGAACCTCGACATCCATGCGATCGAAAATCTGTGCGGCGATGCCGAAAGAGCCGCAAGAAAATGGCCTTGCAACATCGACAACGACGGCACGATGGGAACCTGCCAGGCCGCCGAGACTTGAAGGTCGAACGGCCCGGCCCCGAGATAGCGGCCTTGGTCATCCTTCAGGGACTGCATTTTTCGCCAATCCATCGTGTTGACGATGATACCGGTCGCCGGGAGCATCGCGAGTTCCGATTGAGCGATCGCGGTGAGCAGATCGTCCAATCTATTGCCCCCCGTCACTGTAAAGGGCGGATTGAATGCTGCCGCTTGCGGGACCATTCCCAGGAACCGCTCGCCCGTTCCGTCCGCATACAGCAGCTCGGTTTCCTCTTTCAGCTTCAAGCCATAGATCAGATCGCTATTGAGCATCGAGGCGAGCTGCGGAGCGTCATCCATGACTTGGCGGGATACCGGCACCCAGTGTGCGATGGTGACCACCGGCGCGTTGGCCAGCTCGTACTCAAAACTAGATTCCGGCTTGGTTGTCCCTTCGGACACGACGGCGGCCTGCAGGTTGCGGACGGTCTGGCGAAAGTATTGGACGAGGTTGCTTCCGGTTTCGCCTGGCGCAAGTAGATCGCGAACGAGAAGCTGCCGCTGTGGGAGCAAGACCGGCTCAACGCGACGGTCCGGGGCGACAAGCGCACCGCCTGAGTTCGGCGCCGATGTCAGAGCTGCGCGGGGAATTGCGATGCGTTGCGTGCCGCGCTTACCATCATCGATAAAGGATTGATACTCACTCGCCGCGGTCACCATGTGACCGAATGAAGCGTTCGGCTGCCTTGAGCTGCCGGGACGACGGACAAGCTCTTGTTCGATCCCGGTTAGGCGAGCCTCGACCTCCCGAATATCGCCCTTGTTCTTGTCAAAGGCGGCTTTAACCTCTTTGTGCCGACTTTCGACGACCTCGATCAGTTGGCTCGTATCGAGCGCGGGCGCAGCGCCGCCGACCGCCAACACTATCAAGCCGCCAGCCGACTCGATGCCGCTGCCCGCCGGCAAAAATGATCGCCGCGACAGCTAGCCCGATAATCGCCGCACCTAAGAAGATCGAACTTGCCTTCATGTTATTAACACCCTTTCGAGTTGGAGGTTGAGAGGCCTTACTCGCGCCATCCGCGAGTATCCTGCGCTTGGCTTTTCAGCAAAGAAATGAGTTTAGAGGCGAACTCGGCGCTGCCTTGAGCATCAAAGCCGAGCGCGAGGGGAGTTGCTTGCGCATCTACTGCCAGCCGTGCATCCGCAAAGCCGAGGGCGATTGCCTGCTCGGCCTCCATAAACGTTTCCGCGTTCATCAGCGCCAGGATACGTTCTTGCGGAAGGCCGGTTCGGGCCGCGTAGATCGATGCCAACGCTGCATCGATTGTTTGAAGATAGTCGGCGGCCTGCCGCATCACGTCGGCCGTGCCCACAGCGATGGTTTGCGGACGATGGATCATGATGGAACTGCCGTTCGCGACCTCAATCCGTTCACCGGCCATCGCGACGCACGAGGCCGCCGAGGCGGCAATTCCCATCACCTGGATTGTCGCGGCCTTGGCGTGGGAGCGCAGCAAATTGTAGATCGCTACCCCTTCGTGATAGTCGCCACCCAAACTGTTTATTTGAACAGTGAGCGGCCTCCGGCCGATCACTCGCAGAGCAGCCGAAACTCGGCTGGCCGTGACAGAATTTGCATCGGTGCCGCCGATCGGGCCGAACATGGTGATGATCGGCACACTGGCGTCGGCATTGACTGCGAATATCGGATCAGCAACCGCCGGAACGTCAAAATGCAGGCCGCGCGGCAGGACTGGCAACTCAACTGATGGAAGTTTCATAAGGCCCGTTCCTTGAAGTCATCACGCCGCTGAGAAATCTCTAAGCGTGGGGCTTGCCACGATTCGCCAAGTGGACGCAAGTTTCGCCGGTGAGGGGGGTACAACTCTCACCCCACCGGGACCGTCGCCCCACCCTCTCGCGCGCGGCCCCGCGCGATTTTGCCCACCGGGGGCGATTGCTCCCAGCGTGTTTGTTTGCTCCCGAGGCGACGATGTGAGCCGGTTTTCAGGCCCGGCAGAGCAAAACAGCTCAAGACCAAAAAAAATAATTCTCGTTTTTTTGCGGCCGCAGATTGGTGACTGTGCGACCGGTCCGGAAAACGACAAGGCCTGAGTTTTTACCCCCCCTCCCTCGCTCCCCAATGCGAAACGCGAGGCCGGATCGACAAAATCTCCCAGTTACTCCCTTGTACAAATTGCTCCAAACAATCCTCCCTAAGCAAATAACTAAGTAACTTGAGTGACCTGCGGATTGCAGTTCTTAACTTGGGAGGAATGGGAGGAATATCTATCGTGTGTGCACCCGCACATGTGCGCACGCACATGTGTATAAGAGCGAAAAAATTGCTCCAAAGCTCCCAATTGCTCCCAAGTGCCGATTCCACGGGCGTTGGCGATTACTGAATTGATCCCAAACATGGGAGCAATGGAGGAATTTGGCGTCTATCATGGCGCGACGGCGCGAAAAGGCGCGCCCCTTAGCTCGACGTCGATCCACCATTTCACCCCGCTCTTGCTCGACACGTATGCGTGCGACGCCAAGGTGCGGCCGAACATATTTTGTGAAACCGAGGCCTCTCCGCAGGCGCGAGCCCATTCGCAGTAGGCAAAATACATTTCAGCCGATCCCACGCGGCGGCCGGGCTGGCGGCAAACATGTTCCGCCAAAAAGCGGGGCACCTGGTCGCGAGCTTGCCGAACGCGATTAAGCATTCGGGAGCATTCTGAAATTGGGAGCAATCGGAACCCCGCGGCCTGCGCCAGGACGGCGAGGGCGTCGAGCTGCGCCGGCGGCCATGCTGCCGTATCGGTCCCGATGGGGCGGAGCTTTGTTGGCGTCATACGGCGCCTCCCCGTGATGAACAGCCGGGGAACGCAATACGCGGACATTCTACGGACACACCCGCTCTAGCGATGGTCCTGAAAGGCGCGAAGCTATTGAATTTGCTGGCGCGCCCGAAGGGATTTCGAACCCCTGACCTTTGCCTTCGGAGGGCAACGCTCTATCCAGCTGAGCTACGGGCGCCTGTCGGCATTTCATAGTCCAACAGGCGAGCAACGGCAACAGAGCGGTCAGGCGGATTAGGAGGCCAACCCCGTAACACGCGAGCCGCGGTCGCCTCGCTCATTCCTCGATTCGGAGCGGATCAAATACGGTCGCGCGTCCAATATGTTTGATCTTCCGCCCACAACTTAACGATGTTATCGTGCCAAGCGCGCGTTGGTTTGTGAATCCGCAAATCCTCTTTGTCCGCCTGCCTGGACACGACGTATGCCGGCGGCCGTTGATGTTTTGGCCCATGGGGAGAGACGCATCATGCGAGCCACTTTCATCCGAAGAAGAATTGTCCTGATGAAGCGCCGCCTTATTCGGGGGCTTCTCCCCGGGATTCTTTTTGGCGTCCTGTTCGCGCTCACGCCGTCGGGCCTTCGGGCATCGGATCACGCCGACCCGATGAACCTGCACGACCCGGAGGCCAACATCACCGGGCTTTTTATCTTTCCGAAGGGGGATCAGATGATCCTCGTCTTCAACGTCCGGCGGTCGCTGCTCAACCCCAAGCCCTACACCCTCGAGCCCTACGAGTACGTCGTGAACATGGACTTCACGACCCCGGTGGCCTTCGACAGCGCAGATGACCGGGCTCGTTATGGCGGGACGATCGCCACGCCCGAGAAGATCCACGCGGACGCCACCATCACGGTGCATCTCAATAACGATACGACGTTGAAGAACATCTCGTATCGCGGACTGAAGGATACCGATCGCATCCGCACCTATACGGGCGTGCGCGACGATCCTTTCGTCTTCCCCCGCTTCTTCAAGAAGAACGTCATCTCGATGGTGATGAGCGTCCCGATGTCGTCCTTCCCGGAGGGGCAGCGGGATATGATCCTGTGGGGGACGACATGGAAGGACGGCAAGCAGATCGATCACGTCGGCCGCTCGATCCGCAGCCAGCTTCCCCGCTTCGACGCCCTGAACACCCTGCCACCGAGCGAGCATGTCGCCGAGCTCATGAAGCTGCTCAAGAAGTGGAATGACGTCTTTGCGTTCTTCAACGGCTTCCAGGAGTGGTGGTCGAAGTCGATCGCCGCGCTGATCCAGACCAATATCCAGATCCGGAAGTACGATCTGGTCGCCGATGTGATGATCTACACCAACCGCTTCCCGCCCGGCTTTCCCAACGGCCGGCAACTCCCTGATGACGTCGTCGCCAAGGTCTGCGACATCGGCGACTGCCTGCTGGTCGACATCGCGTATATCGAAGGCAGCTCGCCGCGGCAGACGGTCAACGACAAGCCGTTCCTCGACGCGTGGCCTTACCTCGCGGAGCCGTGGCCGGACATGCCGGAGGCACCGCCGTCGACAAAGAGCATCTTGCCCTACGTCTTCGGCATTGCGTTCCTGATCGCGATCGTGAGTTGGGCCGTCGTCGAGATCATCAGGCGATTGATCCTGTCGCTGTGGTGGCGGTGGCGCCGCAGGGATGCCGTGGAGGCGTGATTTCCGGGCGAGGTGCCCATTCCTCATTACAGCATCGCCTCAGGGCTGCCGTGAGGCGATCGGCCTTGGCGGCGCTGCTCCTGCTGGCCGCGGACGATCTCTATGCACACGATTTCTGGATCGAGCCGTCGACGTTCCGTCCGACGCCGGGGTCGACCGTCGCAATCGGCCTTCGGGTCGGCCAGAACTTCGTCGGCGACGCGGTGCCGCGCTTCTCCCGCGCGATCGAGCAGTTCATCGTCCGGCAGGACGGCACGGAGCAGCCGATCAGCGGCATGGAGAATATCGATCCGGCCGGCTGGCTGCGCGCCGGCGGACAATCGACCGCCGTCATCGCCTATCGCAGCAGCGGGTCGTTCATCGAACTGGCGGCGGACAAGTTCGACGACTATCTGCGGCAGGAAGGCCTCGACCGCATCATAGACATTCGCGCCAAGCGCGGAGAACAGAAGAAACCCGGGCGCGAGCGCTTTTATCGCTACGCCAAGGCGCTGCTTACGGGGCGGCAATCGTCCGCCGCCGTCACGCAGCCATTGGGGCTCGCTTACGAGATCGTTCCGGATCGCGATCCGACCGTGGAGCCAGCGCCGTTCCGAGGGCGCGTGCTGTATGACAAAAAGCCGCTGGCGGATGCGCTTGTCGTGGCCATGCTGCGCAGTGATCCGTTGGTGCGCCTGACCGCACGCAGCGCCGAGAACGGAACATTCTCATTGGCGCTGCCGCGCGACGGCGTATGGCTCATCAAGTCGGTCCACATGGTCCGTGCGTCGTTCTTTTCCGAGGCCGACTGGGACAGCCTGTGGGCGTCGCTCACCTTCGAAACGCCGCCCGGGCCTCGACCATGATGCCGCGCGCGTGGTCCTGGGCGAGAGGGCTTCTCGTCGCGGGCGCGCTATCGTTGCCGTGCGCCGCGCCGGCGCACGAGATCGGCACCACGCAGGTCCACCTCACCCTGCATCGCGACCATACCTGGTCGGCCACCATCACCACAGCGCCGCAGTCGCTCGTCAACAAGCTCGAGGCGGAGACCGGCCAGCCGCGCAGCAGCGACCTCGATGTCGATGCGTTGCGTGCCAGGCTGCTGCAGCTCGGTGAGACTCTCGGCAGGCATATCGACGTGCGGTTCGACGGCGCCACTTCGCCCGTTAGCGTCTCCATCGCCCAACTCGAAATGCCGTCAGACATCACGTTGCCGTCTTTCGTCGTGCTGCTCGCGAAAGGCCCGATGCCCGAGCATGCTCAGGCCGTCGCTTGGCAATACGGCTTGGTCTACAGCACCTATGCGGTGGTGTTCGCCGACGAGGAGGGCGGCAATCCATCGACCGAATGGCTCGACGGAGACGCTGACAGCCGGACCTTTCCGATCGCAGCAAACGTGAGAGCGCCGACCCGCGTCGAAATCATTGGACAATATCTGCGTCTCGGATTCCTGCACATCGTGCCCGAGGGGCTTGATCACATCCTTTTCGTGCTCGGAATATTCCTGCTGACGACGAAGCTGCGGCCGATCCTCGTTCAGGTCACGGCATTCACCTTCGCCCACTCCGTTACGCTCGGCCTGACGATGTACGGCGTCGTCTCACTGCCGTCCCGCGTGGTCGAGCCGCTGATCGCGCTCTCCGTCGCCTACGTGGCGATCGAAAACATGACCACGTCCAAGCTCACGTCGTGTCGCACCGCGGTCGTATTCGGCTTCGGCCTCCTGCACGGAATGGGATTTGCCGGCGCACTGACCGAGCTCCGCCTGCCGCGGGCCGAAATCATTCCGGCGCTGGTGAGTTTCAATCTGGGAATCGAGCTCGCGCAGCTCACGGTGATCGCCGCCGCGTTCTGCGCCGTAGCAATCTGGCACCGCGATAAGCCGTGGTATCGGGCGCGATTCGTCGTTCCGGCTTCGGCGGCCATTGCCGCCACAGGGCTGTTCTGGACGGTGCAGCGCATCGTCGAATACTGACCGAGCTCATTATCGCTTGACGGCTCCGCGCCGTCGCCGTATTTAACCTAAAGGTTATTTAACCTGCCGGTTGTTCAATGCTGCCCGATGCTCTGAGCACGAAGTTCGCCGCTCTTGCCGATCCGACCCGGCGCGCAATCCTTTCACGGCTGGCGACAGGGCAAACGTCGGTTACAGATCTGGCCGAACCCTTTCGCATGAGCCTTCCAGCGGTCTCCAAGCATCTGAAGGTGCTGGAACGCGCCGGCCTGATCTCGCGGGGCCGCGAGGCGCAGTGGCGGCCATGCCGCATCGAGCCGGCCGCCCTCAAGGAGGTCGATGAGTGGCTCGAGCACTATCGCCGGTTTTGGCAGCAGAGCCTGGATCGCCTGGACGACTACCTGCGCAAGCTGCAGACCCGGGAGAAGAAAGAGAAGAAGCGTAGACGCAAGACCTAGGTGCCGTCGGCACTTGGCGGACACAGAGCCGCATGAGCCCATGCTCATGGCGCGCACAACCGGAGCCTCAAGGAGGAGACTGACATGGCTGAACAAGGCGTCATTCCGCATCTCGTCGTCGACGATGCAGCGGCGGCAATCGCGTTCTACACCAAGGCTTTCGGCGCGACCGAGACGATGCGCATGCCGGCGGATGACGGCAAGCGCCTGCTGCATGCCGAGATTGCGGTGAACGGCGCGAGGGTTCTGCTGCGTGACCATTTTCCGGAGCACTGCCCCTCAGGTGACGACCCAGCCGGGCACGAGAATTCGGCGCCGCCGAAGACGCTGGGCGGCACCGCCGTGACCCTGCATCTCGAGGTCGCCAACTGCGATCAGGCGGTCAAGCGCGCGGCCGATGCCGGCGCGAAAATCACGATGCCGCCGTGGGATGCGTTCTGGGGTGCACGTTACGCGCAGATTGCTGATCCATTCGGTCACGCGTGGAGCTTTGCGCATCCGCTGCCGGCGAAACAGGACTGATCGATCAAGCAGGAGCAAAACGTGACCGGATCCGATAGTCAGAACGAATTCGTCATCTCGCGCACGATCGATGCGCCGCGCGAGCTCGTGTGGAAGGCCTGGACCGAGGCCGAGCGCCTGGCGCAGTGGTGGGGCCCGAAGGGGGCGCAAATCCGCGTGATCAAGTTCGACATGCGGCCGGGCGGCATCTTCCATTATGCGATGCAATTTCAATCCTGCGACGACATGTTCGGCCGCTTCGCCTATCGCGAGATCGTGGCGCCCGAACGCCTCGTCTTCACCAATTCCTTCTCCGATGCGCAGGGGGCCGTCACGCGCGCGCCTTTCAGCCCGTCCTTTCCGCTCGAAATCCTGAACGTCCTCACCCTCACGGAGAAAAACGGCAAGACGACGCTCACGCTGCGTGGCAAGCCGATCGATCCCAGCGAGGATGAGATCAAGACCTTCACCGGCATGTTCGACTCCATGCAGAAGGGCTTCACCGGCACGTTCGACCAGCTCGTCGATTATCTGGCGAAGGCTTGAGACAGCTTCGTCTGTTCATGTGCCGGGAGAAAATCGATGCTCAATATCGTCCTTGCCATCGCCGGGGTCCTGCTTGTCGCGATCGTCGCCGCTCTCATCTACGCGGCGACCAGGCCGGACACGTTCCGCCTCCAGCGTTCAACGAGCATCAAGGCGTCGCCGGAGAAAATCTTCCCGCTCATCAACGACTACCGGAACTGGGCGCTGTGGTCGCCCTACGAGAACAAGGACCCGGCGATGAAGCGAACCTACAGCGGCGCGCCGGCAGGCAAGGGCGCGATCTACGAATGGGATGGCAACAAGAACGTCGGCAAGGGGCGGATGGAGATCGTCGATGCGTCGCCGCCGAACAAGATCGTCATCAAGCTCGATTTCCTGAAGCCCTTTCGAAGGCCACAACGTCGCCGAGTTCACGCTGGAACCGCTGGGCGACACCACCAACGTGACATGGGCGATGCATGGCCCGGTGCCCTTCATCGGCAAGATCATCCACATGGTCCTGGACATGGACAAGATGATCGGTGGCGATTTCGTGATCGGTCTCGCCAGCCTGAAGGCTGCGGCCGAGAGGTAGATCGATCTCGATTGTACGTCTCGTCTATGAAGGACGAATTCGCCGACCCTTAGCCTTTTTCGCTCAACGGCAGCGCGGATACATCGCGGCGAGCTCCCGCCCGCGCAACACGATCAGCCGGGACGTCAAACCGCCGTGGCGGATGATCCAGCTTCGCACCGGCATCGGATAGGCGTCGAGCACGGCGGCCGACGCCTCCTGCTCCAGCCTGAACCGGCCATAGCGGTCCACCGATCGGGCGGCGTGGAACCCAAGCGCGGCGCGGCGGGTAACGCAAATCTGGCTTCGCGGCAGCACGCTCGTCACGAGGGTGCAGGCCGACAGGCACGGCCCGTCGATGATGACGCGCTCGCCTGACTGGCGCACCGCCTCGAACAAATCCACGAACCGACCGATCTGGCCGCCGGGGCTCGCCCTGATCCGGAGGTCGGCCGAGGCAGGCGCCGCGGCAGCCAGCACCAGAAACAACGCGAGCAGAGCTCTCCGCATGAGTACACCCTGGAGGATTTCATTCGAAAGCCAGTTAGGACGGCGGGCGGGCGGCGGCAAGGCTGCCGTCCTGAGGTTGTCTCCATTTGCGCCGTGCATCCATCAAAGCTTGGCCAGTTCAGTCATGCCGTCGGCGAACTCCACCTGCGGCCGCCAGCCGAGCTCGCTGCGCAGGCGCGAGGAATCCGCGGTGATGTGGCGCACGTCGCCCAGCCGGTATTGTCCGGTGACGACCGGTTGCGGTCCGGCGAGCGCGGTCGCGAGCGCGCGGGCCATGTCGCCGACGGTGCGCGGCGTGCCGGAGCCGACGTTGAACGCGCGCACGCCTTCGGTATGTTTCTCGCACGCGGTGACGGTCGCGGCTGCGACATCGCGCACGTGGACGAAGTCCCGCCGCTGGCGGCCGTCCTCGAACACCTTCGGCGCGTCGCCCCGCCGCAACGCCGAGGTGAAGATCGCCGCGACGCCGGCGTAAGGCGTATCGCGCGGCATGCCCGGACCGTAGACATTGTGATAGCGCAAAGCCGCGACGGAGCCGCCGGTGACCCGCGCCCAGTTCGCTGCATAGAGCTCTTGCGCGAGCTTGCTCGTGGCATAGGCGTTGCGCGGATCGACCGGCGCGCCCTCGCCGACGAGCGCGGTGTCCAGAGGGCAGCCGCAACGCGGACAAGGCGGCTCGAATTGTCCGGACTCGAGCGCGGCTTCGGTCCGCGGACCGGGCGTCACGGCGCCGTGCTCCTTGCACACGCCAAGGCCCTCGCCATACACCACCATCGAGCTGGCGAGCGTCAGCCGCTTCACGCCGGCCCGTGCCATGCCGGCGAGCAGTTCGGCCGTGCCGGCATCGTTCGACGAGGCATAGTCAGGCAGGTCTCCGACGTCGACGCCGAGCCCCACCTTGGCGGCAAGATGCAGCACGGCACCGACGCCGGCGAGCGCGCGATCGATGGCAGCCGGATCGCGCACATCCGCGACCTGGAGATCCACGCTGTCCGCGGGTTTCCAGGCGCTGCCGGCGCCGTGAACGTCAGGCCGCAACGAATCCAGCACGCGCACCTCGTGCCGGCGCGCCAGCAATTCGCGCAGCACATGCCGGCCGATGAAGCCGGCGCCGCCGGTAAGAAGAACGTGCATGCAACCAGCCTGTCGGTAATTGCGCCGGAGAATAATCAACCGGACATGGTCAAACAGCCTCGTAAGCGAGGCTTTAAACAACAGATACGGCGAGGGCGGGTTCCGGGTTTCGAGCGACTGACAATATTCGATCCGCTTTCACCGATTCGAATCGGGATGGATCGTCAACGCCGCGTCACGGCAATCCGTATCGTGTCGTCGCGCGAGATCGGCGTCGTCTGCGCGGCATCCCAGGTCGGCGCCGTATCGAACTCCTCGCGCGACATGTCGAGGGCTGCGATCTGTCGCGCCAGGATCGCAACGACTTCCAGCGGCACCGCGATGGGACGGCGGTCGAACAGGCCGCCATAGCGGACCCATCCGACCCGCCCATAAGGCACGATGAGCTTGATCTTGCCACCCGGCGTCCGCACGACGTCGCTGACATAGCCAATGGTGGAATCCTCCCAGTCGAGCACCGGCAGGCCGATCAGGAAGCCGACCCTGACCGGCTGCGGAAACCGCGCGCGCATCTTCTCTTCGGGCGACTGTTCCTTCTCGTCGTCATCCTTGGCCGGCGGACCATCGGCCTGGGGCGCGGCGGCCACCTTGAACGTTCGCTCCGACGCTTGCGGCGCCCCGCTGGTAAACAGCACGGCGCTCAGGAGACATGCCATAATGATCGGCGCGCGCATCGGTCAGGCTCCTTGGTCACACGAGGTCGTGTCTTGCACGTGACGATACTGCTCGCATTGTATCTGCTAACAAACCATCGATGCTCCGGGGCGGAGGTTTTTGGATGGAAGGCATCACCGTCAAATCAACAGAGCGTCATTCGCGTCGCCTGCACCCGCTTCCGGTGCGCATCATGCATTGGATCAACGCGCTCGCCATGATCATCATGATCGGCAGCGGCTGGAAGATCTACGACGACGAGGCGCTGTTCGGCTGGCTGCACTTTCCCGACTGGATGACCATCGGCGGCGAGGCGCAGGGCGCGCTGCAATGGCACTTCTTCGCCATGTGGGTGCTGATGCTCAACGGGCTGTGCTATCTCATCTATGGGTTCGCCACCGGCCGCTTCCGCCGCAAGCTCCTTCCGATCCGGCCGCGCGAGGTGATCGCCAATATCGGCGAAGCGCTGCGCTTCAAGCTCGCGCATGACGACATCACCCATTACAACGCCGTGCAGAAACTGCTGTATGCCGGGATCCTGGTGGTCATCACCGTCCAGGTGATTGTCGGGCTTCGCGGTATGGAAGCCGATGCAGCTCTCGGAACTGGTCAACCTGTTCTACGATTTCCAGGGCGCGCGGCTGGTGCATTTCATCGGCATGGCGGCGATCGTCGGCTTCATCTGCGTCCACGTCGCGCTCGCGCTGCTGGTGCCGAAGACGATCGGTGCGATGGTGACCGGCGGTCCGCGCGTGGACGACGACGCTCCGGCGCTCCCCGTCCTGGACGCGGCCCCTCCTCCGCAACCGGTTCATTGATTCGGGAGATCCGATGTCGCTGCGCACTCCGTCGCCGTCGATGTTCCGGCCCAAGGGCGGCATCGACCAGAGCCCGCTCACGGAGAACAGAAAGCTGCTCGAGGAAATCGACCGCCGCAAGATTCTGCGCGGCGCCGTCAGCCTCGGCGCGCTGACGATGCTGACCGGGCTGCAGCGTCACCGACAACGGCGCGGTGCAGGCGGTGCTGAAGGCCGTCTCCCATTTCAACGACGGCGTGCAGGCGCTGATCTTCCGGCCCAACCATCTGGCGCCGACCTTCACCGAGGCCGAAGTCGTGAAGCCGCCGCGCTTCAACGCCTACTACGACATCGAGGACGTCAAGCCGGTCGACGGCAAGACATGGAAGCTCGAGCTCGCCGGCCTGATCGACAACAAGCAAGCCGTGGACGGCGCGCGAGATCTACGGCTTGCCCGAGCAGGAAATGGATCATCCGCCACATCTGCGTCGAGGGATGGGACTATATCGGCCAGTGGTCGGGCGTGAACTTGCGTCAATTCCTCGAACGCATCGGCGCCGACCTCACGGCCAAGTATGTCGCGTTCCGCTGCGCCGACGACTATACCGGCAGCATCGACATGGCGACGGCGCTGCATCCGCAGACGATCCTGGCGACCAAATACGGCAGGCGAGCCGATCGCCGATCCGTTCGGCTTTCCGCTGCGGCTGCGCACCGCGACCAAGCTCGGCTTCAAGAACCCGAAATGGATCACCGTCGATCGAGGTGACCAACACCTATCCGGGCGGGTATTGGGAAGACAAGGCTTCAACTGGTTCAGCGGGATTTGAGGCTGTCCGGTTGACGCCGCCTATTTGCCGATCGCCATCGGCCCGATAGATGCGCCAGGCATCGGGCTTGGTTTCCACCAGACGATAAAGGCCGTGTGACGCGAACGGATCGCTGGTCCAGGCGCCGTCCTGCGCCGTGACGACGACGACGCGGCAGCGAATATCGCCCCGCGAGTTGGTCGATGTCTCCATCCGCCGGCTTGCCCGCGAAAACGCGGACGAATTGCGCATCGATCTCGTCGCGTCGCTCCTTCGAAATCGGGGCGAAGGGCAGCGCAAGCTCCTTGCCGGCGTAACAAGAGCGGCGGTTCGCCAGCAGCGCCCAGGAGATGTTGACCGGCCAGGGCGTCACGTCTTCCAGGAACAGTGGATTGTTGGCGATGCGATCGGATGCGAAAGCGTGCCTGCGCACGGCCGCCCACATCTCGGGTGTCGTGGCGAAAGTCCTGGCCGTCGGCGCCGGGGCGAACACGAGATTGCCGTTGATGATCTGGACGCTTTCGAACAGCCCGGCCGCGAGCGAGGCGGCCACGGCCGCCGCCATGACCGGCGTTCCAAACGAGATCCAGCGCGACAGCCCGGCCGCCGCGAAGGCCGTCAGGATCATCACGCCAGGCAGCACCGCGCGCCAGCCGAGGTCGTTGTTGTCGCCGATGGTGCTGGCAAGCAGCCAGGTCGCGACGAATGACACGGCGACGAGCGCGGCAAGCGCCGTACCGATCAGCATGCGATCGGCAGCTTGCCCGCGTTCCCTGAGAAAGCCCACCATTGCCGTCACGCCGGCGGGATAGATTGCCGGAAACTCGATCACCAGGAACACGAGCCAGTAGGCCGGAAGATCGAGCACGCGGCGGATGCCGTCCGGAAACGCCGAGCCGAGCACGTAATAGGACCGGAATGCGATGGGCGATCCGCCGCCGCGCAGGGCCGTCGCGACGGCCTCGTCGTAGAGGAACGGCGCTGCCAAACCAGCGGCCAGGACTGCCGCGACGACCATGGCGGACGCGACCGCAACGCACCGGTCGGGCTCGATCCGCGCGAGCAGCGTCAGACCGGCGGCCGCGGCGGCGGCGGGGAAGACGATGCCGCCGACCCAGGCGGAACTCTGGAAACCGGCCGCCACCACGAGGGCCAGGACCAATATGACGGCTACGCTGCGCCGCCGCGCCAACTGCGCCATCAGGAGGATCGCCAGGACGCAGCACATTGCACCGGCGAAGTGCTGGGGGGCCCATCCCGACTGGAACAGCCAGCCGCCGAACCCGGTCGACCATCCGATCAGCGCGTAAGCATTCTCGGCGCCCAGAAGCAGGGTGAGAAACGGACGCAGCGAGGCCGTGGCGGCCAGGAGCAGCGCCCAATATGCCGCCGCGGCGCGGCCCGCGAACCATGTCGCCAATCCCATCATCAGCGACAGAGACGCGAAAGCGGTGAACCAGGTCAGGCCGGCGTCAGCCTCCCAGCCCCTCAGGTTCATGAGCAGCGCCAGCTCGGCGGCACTGAAGTGCCAGAGGTAATAATAGGCGACCCGCACGGGGCTTCCGGCCTCGCCGAAGAATGGATTGCCCGCCGGTACGCCGAGCCGCGCCATCTCGTCGATCAGGGCGATCTTCGAGTGATCGAAAATCGGTGCCGCCAGCGCGATGCTGTCCCCGGAAATCTTGGGCAGGATTCCCGCCGCGGGTCCGCAGGCCAGAAGGGCTGCGCCGGCAATAGCCCAGACCGGCACACCGGCAACGTTTGCATTCCGGTCCGATTCGTGGCGCCCCATTACAATCGCGGCCACCGCGGCGAGAAGGCAGGTGGCCGTGACGGCGAGCACCGGCAGCCGCGACATCCCGATCAGCGAAAAAACCGGCAGCATCGCGGCGCTGTGCACGGCCCAGCCCAGGCTTGCCGCCATCGGCAGGGCCAGGGGACCGGGCAGAACGCGCCGCGCAATCGGGAATCCGATGCAGGTCCACAACACGATCGCGGCAAAGGCGCAGACGATCGCGTTGAAGGTGGAAGCCATGGCGAACTTTTCCGGCAGGCCGCCGGCTCCGAGCCCCGTTCTGCGAGCCCGGACCTTACGCATTTCGTCGAAAAGTGCGAGCCGCAGGCGCATTGCGGCCGCTGGCATCAGGACGCTAAAGGCTTGACTCGAAATCACCTATTCCTATAGTTCCTCCATCAGGCGCGGGAGGTTCCCGCGCCTGTCCGTTTGCGCGCGTCGCGCAATCCGCGATCAAACAAGAAGCCGTGCCGGATCGGTGATCCGAGCAGCGGAGCGAAGGAACGAAGCCATGTTCGCGGTCATCAAGACCGGCGGCAAGCAATATCGGGTCGCCGCCGACAGCGTCATCGAATGCGCCCGCGTGGCGGGCGAGCCGGGCGACGTCGTCGAGTTCGGCGAGGTGCTGATGCTCGGTGGCGACAGCCCCGTCCTTGGGGGGCCCCTGGTTTCGGGCGCCACCGTTGCGGGCGAACTTCTCCATCACGGCCGCGGCCCAAAGGTCATCGCCTTCAAGAAGCGCCGCCGGCAGAACTCCAAGCGCAAGCGCGGCCACCGCCAGGAATTCAGCATGGTCCGGATCACCGAGATCCTGACCGACGGCAACAAGCCGAGCCCCAAAGCGAAGGCCGAAGCCGAGGCTGCGGGCGATCCGGCCTGACCGGCTGCGGCGAGTGGAAAATGTGAAGTGATTCCGTCACGGAATCGGTGTAAGAAGATCGAGATTCAGGAATAACCAGTCATGGCTCATAAAAAAGCAGGCGGATCCTCGCGCAATGGCCGCGATTCAGCGGGCCGGCGCCTGGGTGTGAAGCTGTTCGGCGGCGAGAGCGCGCTGGCCGGCAATATCATTGTGCGACAGCGCGGTACCACGTGGCATCCCGGCCAGAATGTCGGCATGGGCAAGGATCACACGCTGTTTGCACTCATTCCCGGTCACATCGAGTTCCGAACCAAAGCCCAGGGCCGCACCTTCGTTTCCGTTGTTCCGGTAATGGAGGCTGCGGCCGAGTAAGACGGTGGATCAATAGAGGTCCGCCGGCACCCAAGTCGCCCGGCGGACCCAAATTGGGTTCCAAGAGGGGGAGACCGGGTGCCGGCTCCCCCTCTTCGCTTTTTGAAGCAAGGAACCCGTGCCATGACGCTGCTCAAAGGCCAGCCGGCGGAAATATTCCGGGACGTGAGTAGTCCCGTCCTCGAAACCGAGAGGCTGGTGCTGCGTGCGCCGCGTTTCGAGGACGCCAAAGCCATCGCCCAGATGGCGAACGACCGGCGCATCGCCGAAAACACCGCCCGCATCCCCCATCCGTACCGCCAGTCCGATGCCGAAGCCTTCATCGGTGCGGCCAATAAGGGCGACGAGCTCGCCCTGCTGATCACCCGCGGGGAGGAACCGATCGGCGCCTGCGGGCTCGCCGGCCTGGGCGGCGCGGGGGGCGAGGTGGGCTACTGGATCGGGGCGCCGTTCTGGGGCAGCGGCTATGCCACTGAGGCCCTGCGCGCCATCATCGATCACGCCTTCACCGACCTCAGTCTCGAAGCCGTGCAGGGCGGGGCGCGGGTCACCAATCCCAACTCGCGCCGGGTGCTGGAGAAATGCGGCTTCCAATGGACCGGCGTCGGGCTATGCCGCATCCGCGCATTGTCGAGCTCGGTGCCGATCGACCGGTTCCGGCTGGAGCGGTCGATCTGGGCCTCGCTCAAGACCTGGCGTCCGATGACGCGAGTGAAGTGAGGTCATGGCGGCGGCGTCACGACGGGCTCGTGCCGCCCCGCCTGCTCGCGCCGGAAGATGAACAGGCCCGCCGCGATGATGATCGCCGCGCCGGCAAGCGTCGGCAGGTCCGGCACGTCGCCGAACACCAGGTATCCGAGCGCCACGCCCCACACGATCATGGTGTACTGGAACGGCGCGACCACGCTTGCCGGCGCAAGCTTCAGCGCGCGGTTGATGCAGAATAGCGCCACGATGGAGATCACGCCGAACAGCGCAAGCAGCGCCAAGTCCCCGGGCGACGGGGTGACCCATCCCAGGGGCGCAATGATCGCGCCGAACACCAGCGTTCCGGCGATCTGCCCCGTGGTGAGCACGATGTCCGCGGTCGTGCGCAGCGAGCGCGTCGTCACCATCAGCAGCGCGAAGAACAGGCTGCCGCCAAGCGCGATCAGCGCCGGCATGGTGAAGCTCGCGGGGGACGGACGCAGCGCGATCAGCACGCCGCCGAACCCGACCAGGACCGCGCTCCACCGCCGCCAGCCCACGGTCTCGCCGAGCAGCAGAGCAGACAAAGCCGTCACGTAGATCGGGCCGGCGAGATAGAAGGTCATGACGTCGGCGAGCGGCAGGTAGGCGACGGCGAGGAAGAACATCGCGACCTCGACGCTCGACAGCGCGACGCGGGCGATCTGCAGTCGCGGCCGGGGCGCGGTCGCGAACGGCGTGATCCCGGATGTCCATATCCAGGGCGACAGCAGGATCAGCGCCGTCGCGCTGCGGATCAGCAGCAACTGGCCGACCGAATAGGTCGCCACCAGCCACTTGCCGAGCGCATCGTTGAACGCAAACAGCGAGATGCCGGCGAGCATCAGCCCGATGCCGGCGAGGGTGCTGGAGCGCTCTCGGCCAAAAAGCATGCTAAAGCGTCTCCGCCATGAAATTCCTCGACGAAGCGAAGGTCTACATCGCGTCCGGCGCCGGCGGAAACGGTGCCGTGGCGTTCCGGCGCGAGAAATTCATCGAATATGGCGGACCCAACGGCGGCAACGGCGGACGCGGCGGCGATGTCATCGTCGAAGCGGTCGACGGGCTCAATACCTTGATCGACTACCGCTACCGGCAGCATTTCAACGCCAAGCGCGGCGGCAACGGCATGGGCAAGGACCGCGCCGGCGCCAACGGGGCGGACGCGCTGCTCAAGGTGCCGGTCGGCACGCAAATCCTGGAAGAGGATGGCGAGACGCTGCTCGCCGATCTCACTCGGACGGGGGAACGCGTAATTCTGGCGAAGGGCGGCAATGGCGGCTTCGGCAACGCCCACTTCAAATCCTCGACGAACCGCGCGCCGCGCCATGCCAATCCCGGGCAGGAGGGCGAAGAGCGCATCATCCGGCTACGGCTCAAGCTGATCGCCGATGCCGGCTTGGTGGGGCTGCCCAATGCCGGCAAGAGCACGTTCCTCGCCGCCGTCAGCGCCGCCAAGCCGAAGATCGCCGACTATCCCTTCACCACCCTCAATCCGCAGCTCGGCGTCGCCAGCGTCGATGGCCGCGAGTTCGTGCTCGCGGACATTCCCGGGCTGATCGAGGGTGCCCACGAAGGTGTCGGGCTCGGCGACCGTTTCCTCGGCCATGTCGAGCGCTGCCGCGTGCTGCTGCACCTCGTCGACGGCACCGGCGAGCATGCCGGCAAGGACTACAAGACCGTGCGCACGGAGCTCGCGGCCTACGGCCACGAGCTTGCCGACAAGCCGGAGATCGTGGCGCTCTCCAAGACCGACGCCATGACGCCGGAGCAGGTCAAGGAGCAGACGGCGCGGCTCAAGCGTGCGGCCAAGAGGAAGCCGCTCGTGCTGTCGGCGCATTCCGGTGCCGGCGTGCGCGAGGCGCTCCGGGCGGTGCTCGCGACCGTCAAGCCGGTGCCGATGCCGGCGGATGAGTTCGCGCACGACGACGCCTGGCATCCGTAGCTGCGGACTTCGGCGCGCCGCCGACGAGGTCCATCAGCCGCATGGCGTCAAAGGGCGCGGCGCTTTTCTGGTCGTTATCGAAATAGACGAACACCTCGCGCTTCTGGCGCCGCCACCTCGCGATGTCGTCTGTCCAGGCTCGCAATGTCTTGTCGGGATAATGGTCCTTGTAGCTCCCGTCGGGTCCGTGGCCACGCACATAGACGTGGCGCGCCGTCACCTCCCACGGCGACGGGGCGTCGTGATGGTCGGACAAGCAGAGCGAGACATCGTGCTCGCGCAACAGGTCGAAAATCGAGCCGTCATACCAGCTTACGTGGCGAAATTCGAAGGCGTAGCGGTAATCCGCCGGCAGCATCGTCAGGAACGATGCAAGACGATCGCGATTCACCGTGAATTGCGGCGGGAGTTGGAACAGCACCGGCCCGGCCTTGCCGCCAAGAATTTTCAGGCGCTCGTCGATCAGCGCAATGCTGTTGTCGGACCTCTCGCTCAGGCGCTTCCAGTGGGTGATGAATTTCGACGCCTTCCAGGCGAACAGGAAGTCGCGCGGCGTATGGTCTGCCCAGGCGCGCACGGCCTCCAGCGACGGGGTGCGATAGAACGAGCCGTTGATCTCCGTGGTGGAGAACTGCGTGCCGTAATAATCCAGCCAGTCCGTCTTGCGCACCTCCTTGGGATAAAACGGACCGCGCCAGCCGTCATAGGTCCAGCCGGACGTTCCGATCCAGACACCCTTCGCCGCATTCACGCCTTGCCACTCCGCCGAATCGCCATGCTAAACCTTCGATAGCGCCGCCAGCGGTTTCCCTTCACCGGAACGCGCCTTAGACAACGCGCCGGACCCGCTCCGGTTGGCCTTGGAACCCAAGAATGTCTCGCCCGCTTCCCTCGCTTGCCGATTTCCACCGCATCGTGGTCAAGGTGGGGTCGTCGCTGCTGGTGGACTCCAAGGCCGGACGGCTGCACGAGGTTTGGCTTGCCTCCCTCGCCGCCGATATCGCCATCCTGCATGGCGGCAAGCGCGACATCCTCGTCGTGTCCTCGGGCGCGATCGCGCTGGGACGCAGCCGGCTGAAGCTGCCGTCCGGCGCATTGAAGCTGGAGGACAGTCAGGCGGCCGCCGCGGTGGGACAGATCGAGCTCGCGCGGACCTGGGCCGAAGCCCTGGGCCGTCACGACATCCGCGCCGGCCAGATCCTGGTCACGCTCGGTGACACCGAGGAACGGCGGCGCTACCTCAATGCCCGCTCCACCATAGAGAAACTGCTGGAATGGCGCGCGGTGCCGGTGATCAACGAGAACGACACCGTCGCAACCAGCGAAATCCGCTATGGCGACAATGACCGGCTCGCGGCGCGCGTCGCCACGATGGCGAGCGCCGACCTGCTGGTGCTGCTCTCCGATATCGACGGTCTCTACGACGCGCCGCCCTCGGCCAATATGAACGCGAAGCTCGTGCCGGTGGTGCCGCGCATTACCGCAGAGATCGAGGCCATGGCCGGCGCATCGGGTTCTGAGCTGTCGCGGGGCGGCATGTACACCAAGATCGAGGCCGGCAAGATCGCCACCAACGCCGGCACCCATATGGTGATCGCATCAGGCCATGTCGCAAACCCGCTCAGCGCGATAGCGGCGGGGCGCTGCACCTGGTTCCTCACGCCCGCCAACCCGGTGACCTCCCGCAAGCGCTGGATCGCCGGATCGCTGGAGCCGCGCGGCACGCTGACCATCGATGTCGGCGCGGTCGCGGCGTTGCGGCGCGGCAAGAGCTTGCTGCCGGCCGGCGTCAAGAAGGTCGAGGGCACATTCAGCCGCGGCGACGCGGTGGTGATCCGCGATCCCGACGGCACCGAGGTCGGGCGCGGCCTCGTCGCCTACGATGCCGACGACGCCGACAAGATCAAGGGCCGTTCTTCCGCCGACATCCTGCTGATCCTCGGATTCGAAGGCCGCGCCGCCATGGTACATCGCGACGACATGGTGCTGGGCGGAGAATAGATCATCTCCCGAAATCCCGTCCTCAACTCCCCTGGCGGATCACCTCCACGACGCGGCGCCCCTTCGGCTCGACGATCAGCACCTGGTTCGACACGATCGCGACCTGATAGTCCTGGGTCTGCGGAATGAGCTGCACGATTGTCTTCGGCATCGGCTCAAGGGTGACGGAGTTGGGGACATTGGCGCCGGGCGCGGCACGGAACGTGTCGGGCGCGGTGTTCTTCTTGGCGTCTGGCTGGTTGGTTAGACTCTGGTAGATCGTCTGCTTCTGCTCGGCGCTCAAGCGCAGGTTCGGCAGGTCCGCCGGAGGCGCATCCTGCGCCACCGCCACGGTGATCCCGCAGGCGAAAATCAGCACGGCCAAGCCGTTGCGCAACCATGACGCCATATCAACCTCCTTCAACCAAGGGCCACGACAACGCCTTGAACAGCGCTTCGTTGCATGGAGCGCGTCGTATCGCTGCGACCTATGCACGCGCCGTGGGCGGGCGAGCCTCACACACCGAGATGGCGGTGGATCAGCGCTTCGTCGCTGCGCAGCGCCGCCGTCGTTCCGTCGAACACGATCTCGCCTTTGGTCAGGACGACGTGGCGATCGGCCAGCGCCAGGAGATCGTCGAGATTCTTGTCCACCACGACGGTGGCGATGCCGGACTCGCGGATCAGGCGCAGCGTCGCCCAGATCTCGTCGCGCACCTGCGGCGCCAGGCCTTCGGTCGCCTCGTCGAGCAGGATGATGTCCGGATTGGTCATCAACGCGCGGCCGATGGTGAGCATCTTCTGCTCGCCGCCGGACAGTTGGTTGCCCCAATTGGCGCGCCGTTCGGCGAGGCGCGGAAACAGGTCGTAGATGCGCTCGAGCGTCCAGTCGGCCGCGCGCCGCGCCCAGCCGCGCGGCGAAGGTCAGGTTCTCCTTCACGGTCAGATTGGGAAAGATGCCGCGGTCCTCCGGCACGAAGGCGAGGCCGGCGCGCGCGATCGACGAGGCGCGCGCGCCCGTGATCTCGCTGCCGTTGAGCACGATGCGTCCGCGGCGCGGCCGCATCAGGCCCATCAGCGTGCGCAGCAGCGTGGTCTTGCCCATGCCGTTGCGGCCGAGCAGGCTCACCGTCTCGCTGCGGCATCACGCGGAAGCTCACGTCCCGCAGGATGTGGCTCTGGCCGTAATAGGTGTTGAGCCCCTCCGCGGTCAGCGCCGGCGCGGCTGTCGGTGGCGGCGAGCGCGCTCATGCGCCGCCCTCCTCGCCGAAGCGGCCGAGATAGGCCTTGCGCACCTCGGGTCGCGGCGGATCTCGGCGGCGTGCCATGCGCCAGCAGCCTGCCCTCGACCAGCACCGTCAGCGTATCGGCGACCGCGAAGATCGCGTCCATGTCGTGCTCGATCAGCATGATCGGTGTGGTCGGCCGCGAGGTCGCGCAGCAGCGCGGTGACGCGGCCGGTCTCCTCCGGACCCATGCCGGCGAGCGGCTCGTCGAGGATCAGGAGCTTGGCGCCGGAGGCGATCAGCATGGCGATCTCGAGCTGGCGCTGCTCGCCGTGGCTCAGATGCGCCGCGACGCATGTCGGCGCGCTCGGCGAGACCGGTGGCGTCGAGCGCGTAGGCGACCGTCGGTCTCCTCGTCCTTGCGATGGCGCTCGCTGCTGAAGCGCGCAGCGGCGTCGGGATGGCGCGCCTGCGCGGCGATCAGGCAGTTCTCGCGCGCCGTGAACGGCAGCAGGATGTTGGTGCGCTGGTAGCTGCGGCCGAGCCCGCGCCGCGCCATCGCATGCGGCGGGCGGCCGGCTGATGTCGTCGTCGTCGAGACGCATCGCGTCCGCTGGTCGGCCGGATCGCGCCCGACAGCAGATTGATGAACGTGGTCTTGCCGGCACCGTTCGGGCCGATGATGCCGTGCACCTGGTTGGGCGCGAAGCGCGAGCGTGACGTCGTTGACGGCGACGAGGCCGCCGAAGGCGCGCGACAGGCCCTCGACGTCGAGCTCCTTGCCCGTCTCGGGGCGGCGCATGCCGCGGCGCGCGGCGGCAGAGCGCGAGGCGCGGCGCGACCGGACGGCGCCGCCGTCATCAGCCCGGCGATGCCGCGCGGCGCGCCGAGCACGGCGGCGATCAGGATGACGCCGAGCGCGAGCGACCAGTGCGTCGCCACCGGGCCGACCCAGCTCTCGGTCTTGAGGACCTCCTCGAGGAACGAATAGAGCGAGCGCGCCGAGCATCGGGCCGAACAGCGTGCCGACGCCGCCGAGCACCACCATCATGATGGCGATGCCCGACTGGCGCCAGCCGAACAGCTCCGGCGAGACATAGCCGTCGATGGTCGCGAACAGCGCGCCGGCGAGGCCGGCCACGGCGCCGGCGATGATGAAGCTCGCGAGCTTGTAGAGCGTAGGTGTTGAAGCCGAGCGCCGGGCGCGCGGCCCTCGTTCCGGCGGATGCGCCTGCAGCGACGCGGCCGAATGGAGTGCGCGTCAGCGCACAGCAGCCACCAGATAGGCGAGCACCAGCGCGGCGACGCAGAGCGAAGTAGAACGCGATGCGCTGCGTCGAGATCGAGGAGCGTGGAGCCGGCGACCGCGATCTCGGGCTTGATGTTGATATAGGCGCCGTCGGATCCGCCGGCGATGCTGGTATCGTGGAACAGCGAGAACAGCATCTGCCCGAAGGCGAGCGTCACCATGATGAAATAGAAGCCGCGGGTGCAGCACCGCGAACGCGCCGATCACCGCCGCCGCGCGCGCCGGCGAGCAGCATCGCGGCCGGATAGGCGATCAGCGCATTGGCGGGCGCCGATCGCGGGCGACACGAAATAGATCGCGTAGGCGCCGAGGCCGAAGAACATGGCATGGCCGAAGCTGACGAGCCCGGTGACGCCGATGAGGAGATCGAGGCTGACCACGAACACCGCCAGGATCGGCACCCGGGTGGCGAACTTCACCGCATAGGTGCCGCCGAACGAACGGCAGCGCGCAGCGCCAGCACGAGCAGCACCGCGAGCAGGAGGACAATCGGAGGCGCGGCCAGCGTCAGCATCAGGCGCGCCCGAACAGGCCGCCGGGGCGCGCCACCAGCACGGCCGCCATCAGCGCATAGACGACGACGCTCGCGAACTCCGGCAGGAACACCTTGCCGAAGGCGTCGGCGAGCCCGATCAGCAGCGCACCGAAGAACGCGCCCTTGATGCGGCCGATGCCGCCGATCACCACGACCACGAACGAGATGATGAGCACCGGCTCGCCGATGCCGGGATAGACGCTCTCGATCGGCGCCGCGATGATGCCGGCCGCGGCGGCGAGCGAGACGCCGGCCGCGAACACGAAGCGGAACAGCAGCGCGCGAATCGACGCCGAGCATCTCGACCATCTCGCGGTTGGATTCGCCGGCGCGGATCATGCGGCCGACGCGCGTGTTCTGGATCACCTAGCATCATGGCGAGCGCGAGGAACGACGCACAGGCCGGCGACCGCGAGGCGGTAGACCGGATAGCTCAGCACGTCGGACAGGCGTACGCTGCCGGAGAGATAGCTCGGCACCGGCACGCTGTGCGGCGCGCGTGCCCCACACCATGCGCTGCACCTCGTTGAAGATGAGGATCATCGCGAAGGTGAGCAGCACCTGCTGCAGGTGGTCGCGGTCGTAGAGATGGCGGATGAACAGCCACTCGACTGACGGCGCCGAACGCGAAGGCGATCGGGATGCCGAGCAGAAGCGTGAGGAAGATGTCGCCGGTGAGGCTGGTCAGGCTCAGCGAGAGCATAGGCGCCGAGCATGTAGAACGAGCCGTGCGACAGGTTGATGATCCCCATGATGCCGAACACCAGCGTGAGTCCGCTGGCGGCGAGGAAGATCAGCAGGCCGTATTGCAGGCCGTTGAGCAGCTGGATGAGGACGAGTTCCATCGCGCGGCCGAGTATGTCCGCGAAGTGGGCATGTGTGACGCGTCGACGCAGTATGATGCGGCCGAGTTTGCAGCCCTGCGGAGGTCGCGTCGAGCGACGGCGGCATCGTTCGACGGCTCGCACTCGCAGATCGCGGAGACGAGCGGCTTGCCCGCCTCGCGGGCCGCCAGCTAGACGCAGCCGGCAGCCCGTGGACGGGTCGGCGAGGTCGGTCGCCACGGTCTTCACCAGCACGTTCTTGCCGCCCTTGAGCTCGCGCAGATAGAAGTTCTGGATCGGATTGTGCGACGGCGGACAGCCGGAACGGCCCGCGCGGGCTCTTGAACGTGGCCTTGGCCATGGCGGCGCAGAAGTCGTCGCGCTTGGAGACGTCGCCGCCGACCGCCTTGAGCCCGATGTCGAGCAGCTGCATCGTGTCCCAGCCCTGCACCGCATAGACGTCGGCCGGGGTCTTGTAGGCCGTCCTCGAAGGCGGCGCGGAACGTCTTGTTCTCCGGCATTGTCGAGATCGTCGGCGTAATGCAGCACGGTCTTGACGCCGTCGCCGGCCGCGCCCGCCTCCTTCTCGACGCCGTCGGTGAGGAAGCCCGGCGCCCCACAGCGGGATGCGTCGCCTTGAGGTTGGCGGCCGCGTAGTCCTTGATGAACTTGAGCGCGCCGCCGCCGGCGAAGAACGAGTAGACGGCGTCGGGCTTGAGCGAGGCGATCTCGGCGAGCGCGGCCTGGAACTCGACATTCGGGAACGGCACGGTGATGTCCTTGATCACCTGGCCGCCGCCCTTGGTGAAGCTCTCGCTGGAAGCCGCCGACCGACTCCTCGCCGGCGGCGTATTTCCACGTGAAGCTGACGGCTTTCTTGATGCCGGCGTCGAGCATGGCGCATGCCGGTCGCGAGGCCGACCTGGCTGTTGCCGAACGAGGTGCGGAAGATGTTCTTGGCGCACAGCGCGCGGGTGAGATCGTTGGCGCCCGCGTTGGGAATGATGGTCGGGATGCCGTCCTCGCGGGCGATCTTGCTCATCGCCATGGCGACGCCGGAATGCACGGTGCCGACCAGCACGTCGACCTTCTCGCCCTGGACCAGCTTGGTGGTCAGCTCGGGCGCCTTGGGCGGCTCGGACTCGTCGTCGAGCTTGACGAAGGTGATCGGCGCGGCCGGCGAGCGTGCCGCCCTGCTGCTTGACGTACAGTTCCATGGCGCGGGTGATCGCCTCGCCGAGCTGGGCATAGGTGCCGCTATAGGGCAGCAGCAGGCCGACCTTGATCGGCTTGGCCTGTGCGAAGGCCGGCCGTGCGAACGGCAGCGACAGGCTCGTGGCGCCTGCGCCCGCAAGAGCCAGCAGCCGGCGGCGGGATAACGCGGTTTGGATCATGATCTCCTCCCGTGGATCGGCTTCATGCCTTATGGCGGCATAGCCGCTTTTCATGCTGTCGAGCGATCCGCAAGGGTGGGCGGACGCCGGGCCTGCGTCAATAGACGCGCTAAACGCGCAACCGCGACCACGGGCCGCAACTGCCGCCGCGCGCCCTGGGATTTGACCCGCGTCTGTTAATATTTGGCGATGACGGGTGCCGGCGCCCAGTCAAAGGCGACGTTGAGGCCGACCTGCCCGCCGTAAGTCACGACATCGCTCTGGCCAACCTGGGCGATGAAAGCGGCATAGGCGCTGGTATTGGGGCCGAGCTTGACGCGCGTGCCGACCGTGCCGGTGCCCCAGTCGCGGCCGAGGTCCACCGCCGGCATCGAGAAGGCGGGCGCGGCAATCGAGGTCAGCGAGGCGAACACCACGCGATCGGTATCCGCCAGTTCGTGATTCCACACCGCCTTCACGAATGGCTGCCACATGCCGAAGGTCGCGCTCGCCTGGTAACCGACCTCCGTCACGGCAGAATCACGCCGCTGGCCGCCGAACGCCAGGGCCGTGGGGGCGCCACGCGGGTTGAATTCGGTGAAGCCGTCGAACCGCACCTGCTGCAGGATGATTCCGACTACGGGGCCGTGCGTGATGGTGAGCGGGGCCAACGGCGCGGCTTTCAGGGGCATGCCGGAAACCGGTGCGGCGCCTCCGAGCGGCAACAGGAAATTGTATCCGGTTTCCGCGGCGAACGAGATGTTGGTGCCGTTGGTGCGGCCGCGGTTCGCCTGCATGGTGATACCGAGCGGCGTCTGCCGGTTGACGTCGTCGTGCAGCGTTCCCCAGCTCAGGATCGCGTCGGCCCAGAACGGGTCGTTGCGATAGGCGGTGTAGAGGCTGGCGGAGAATTCATCCTGACGATAATCGCCGCCGAGGCTGAAGGATTGCTTCGTGGTGCCGCCGGAGAACGCGACGCCGACCAGCCATTCGCGCGAGAGCCGGTAGTCGAAGCCGGCGGTGACGGCGACCGGGGTGCCGGGATCGTTCGGGAAGCCGTTGGCGTTGTTGATCTTGAGCGAGGATACGTCGCCCGTGACCCAGCCATGGAACGTGCCTGCGGTACCGAACGAAAGCGGGATCTGGTTGGTGATCGCGCCGACGACCGCCGTGCGAGTTTTGATCGGCGCCTCGGCGAGGAACGATATCTGGCTCGGCGCGACGATGAGGCTGTAGATGTAGTCGGCCACGATCTTCTGGCCTGCGGCGGAGAAGTGCTGGTCGTCGGAGAACAGGCTGGTCTGTTGTGACGTGGGCGAGGTCAGCGTCGCCGTCACTGCATTAGGCGTCGTCGAGGGCGTGCAGATCAAGCCCCAAGCCGAGGTTACGCCCGGCGGAGTCCGGCAAGCGGACGGCGTGTTGATACTTACGTTGCCCGGGGCATCGGTGGTGAGGCCGAATGCGCCGAGATTGTTATGGATGAATATCCGCAGGTTGCGCAGGTCCGCCGGAACAAAATTCACGCCGGCGGTCGACAGGTCGCCCCACAGCCGGTCGTCGAAGATGGTGCCGAAGCGGAAGGGGCTGTTGGGATCCCCCGCGAAGAGGTTGGGGACGACGATGAACCGCGCCCCGGCATTGCGCAGCTTCGTGATGCCTCCCGCCAACGCATCAGCCTGTGTGGTCAAATAGGCGGTGGCAGCCGGCGTGACGCCTGACGAGATGTTGGAGGATGTAAAGGCGCTGTCGTTGCCGCCAGCGCTGATGAGATAGAGGGCGTTGCGGTTTGCAACGCCGTTCGTCGAGGCGAGATAATCGTTGATCTGGGTCGTGACCGGAACTGCCCCCAGGAACAGGCCTGAACCGACGCCGTTCACAAGGTCCGAGCGCGCGCCGCTGACCGCATAATTAGTGCCGCCAGGCTGATTGGCCGGAATGGCGGTGAGGCCAAAGAACGCGGCAAGGACCTCCGAGTTCATCAGTCCAACGCCGACAGGGGAACCGCGGCCGCCGGCCGCGACGGCGGCCCGGAGGCGAATGTCGAAGCCCGGATTTCCGGTGGTAGCGTTGCGATACCAGCCGCTGTCGATCGTGCTGTCGCCGAAGCCGAAAAACTGGTTGAAATTCTGGGCCGCCGCAGGCTCCATCGCGGCCCCGACGAGCACACCTGCAGCTAAAAGTTTCCTGAGCACCTTGCCCCCCTCAGGTCAATTCTCGAATCGCGATCATAGATTGCGAGGCAGCCAAAAACTGTTGTTTCTGGGAAACAGGTTCGTTTTTTCGATCGTAGGCCGGGCTTTGAACACGGTGTGGATTGCACAAACCGCACGAGCGCGGCGCTACCCGCCAGCGACATCCACCACGATCTTGCCGACATGGCTGCCGTCGCGCATGAGCGCGAATGCGTCGCGGGCGCGGGCGAACGGAATGACGGTCGAGATCACCGGATTGAGCTTCGCATCGCCAATCGCGGCCAGCATGTCGCGAAAATCCTCGAGCGATCCGCACGTAACCCCCTGCAAGGCGATCTGGCGCATCACTACCATCGGCAGCGTCATTCGCGCGGTATTGCCGGCGAGTTGGCCGATCAGGGCAACCATGCCGCCGGGCCGCAGCAGGCGGATGGCGGTGTCGAGGCCGTCGCCGCCGACCACCTCCACCACGAGATCGAACCCATCATTGCTCAAGGCCCGCGCCTTCTCGGGCCATTGCGGGTCGGCGTGATAATCGAGCACCGCATCGGCTCCGAGCGCCCGGAGCCGCGCGAGCCTTTCCGGCGCCGACGAGATCGCGACCACCGTTGCGCCGAGAAGCTTGGCGAATTGCAGCGCGAAGATCGAGACGCCGCCGGCGCCCTGGATCAGCACGGTTTGCCCGGGCCGCATGCGTCCGAACTTGGCAACCGCCGCCCATGCCGTGAGCCCGGCGCAAGGCAGGGTCGCGGCCTCTTTGGCGTCCAGGCGCCCGGGGATGGGCAACACCGAAGCCTCCGGCAGCACGATGTCGGTGCGCAGCGTGCCTTGGCGCACTGGGCCGCCGAGGCTCGCGCGTAGCGCTTCGGCGCGGGGCGTGCCGGCCGGCCAGTCCGGGAACATGTGCGCAACGGCCCGGTCGCCGACCGCGAAACGGCTGCAGCCGGGTCCGACTTCCGCGATCCGGCCAGCCGCGTCCGAGCACGGGACGGCGGGAAATCGCAGGCGCGGGGCATATTTGCCCTCCACCAGCAGGAGGTCGCGCCGGTTGAGGCTGACGGCCTCGATCGCCAGCCGGACATGGCCGTAGGGCACGGATTCCACCGGCCAATCCACCAGCTCGAGATTTTCAAGGCCGAAACTGTCGGTCAGCGCATAGGCTTTGGTCATCAGGGTTTCCGCGTCTGAAGGGGGGAGCGCGACCGCGCAATACTGGTATCATGGCCGCCGCCGGCCGGACGAGATGCAACCGCGGACGGCCCGTTTGCCGGGAGGCGACATGCGCAAGACCGCTCGCCATTTGGCATGCCTGGGGATGCTGGCAGCGCTGTCGGCCGCGCTGTTCGTCGATGGCGCCGCCGCTCGCGAGTTCCGCGTGGCCGACACCCAGTCCGAAGACTATCCGACGGTCCAGGCGCTCCTGTTCATGGGCCGCCTCGTCAACGAGCGCACCCAGGGGCGCCACCAGATCCGCGTGTTCCATTCCCGCCAGCTCGGAGAGGAAAAAGAGACGATCGAACAGACCCGCGTCGGCGCGATCGACATGAACCGCACCAACGTCGCGCCGCTCGGCAGCTTCATCGCCGAGGCCAACGTCCTCGCGCTGCCGTTCCTGTTCCGGTCGATCGACCACCTCAACAAGGTGCTGGAAGAGCTCCGATCGGCGAAGACATGCTCGCGAGCTTCGCGCCTTACGGCTTCGTCGGTCTCGCCTATTACGATTCCGGCGCGCGGTCGATCTACAACAACCGGCGCCCAGTCCGCACCATCGCCGACATGAACGGATTGCGCATCCGCGTCCAGCAGTCGGACCTGATGGTGGACATGATCAGGGCGCTCGGCGCCGAGCCGATCGCGTTGCCCTATGGCCAGGTCCTGACGGGCCTCGCCACCCAGCTCATTGACGGCGCCGAGAACAACTGGCCCTCCTATGTCAGCACCAACCATTACACTGCTGCCCGCTTCTACACATTGACGGAACACACGATGAGCCCTGAGGTCCTGATCATGTCGCGGCGCGCCTGGGACAGCCTGTCCGTCGACGACCAGGCGATCTTCCGCAGCGCCGCCCGGGAATCGAGCCGATACATGCGCGACCAGTGGAAGGCGTGGGAGGACCGCTCGCGAGAACAGGCCAGGAAGGCCGGCAACACCATTGTCAACGACTTCGACAAGAAGCCGTTCGAGGGTGCCATGACTCCGATCTACGACAAGACGCTGCTCGATCCCAAGCTCAAGCTGCTGGTCGAGCGCATCCGTCAGGTGCATTGAGTTCGCAGTGGTTGCACTTGATCACAAGCACGCGACGATGACGGACGCTCCGGCAGAGCGCAGCCGCGTCTTCGGCCTGGAGCGGCTGATCCGGGCGCTTCCGATCCGCTGGCGCATCCTGTCGATCGCCGCGCTCAACACCGCGGTCGTGCTGATCCTCGCGGCGCTGATCTGGGACGGTGCCCGCGGGCTGAATTCGGCCTGGAACGACGTGCGCCAGGTCCGCGAATCCGACCGGCTCCTGGCCTTGCTGGAAGGCGAGGCGGGCCGCCTGCAGAACCTGATCCACCGCTACTTCAACCAGCCCAATCCGGAAGTCTTCGCCGAGATCACGCTGCTGCGCGAGGCCCTGCTCTCGACGCTGAAGACGCGCGCCTCCGCCGACCCCATGCTGGCCAACTCCGTCGACGGCCTGATCGAGGTTACCGAGAAATTCCTCGCCGGATTCGGTGAACTGCGCTCGACGCAGGCGCGCATCGCCCGCACCTATGAGAATGAAGTGCTCAAGCCGGTCCGCGACATGGCCGGCCTCTATGCCATCATCGACGGCGCCTCCGGCTCCCACGACGCGCTGATCTGGCCTTCCCTCAGCAAGTCGCGCGAGGCCTTCTCAGCGACGCTGGTCGCCGCCAACTCCTATTACCTCTCCTTCTCGTCCGGCGCCGCCGACGAAGCGCAGCGCAACCTCGAGACCATCGAGCGCACCATTCCGGTCCTGATGGACCTCGCCGAGAACGACCTGCAGCGCGCCGCACTCACCAAGCTGCGCGAGCAGTCGATGTTGCTGCGGGAGGGATTGACCAACCTCGCCGCCGCCTTCGCCACCCAGAGCCGCCTCCTGCGCGATGAGATCGACGGCAACCAGAGCTCCATGGTGGACGCGATCGATGCCCTCTCGACGCAGATGCGCGACCACGAGCGCCTGGCGCAGGCGCGCTTCGACCGCGCGCTCGCCAACGTCTACAAGAAGATCGCGATCGTCGCCGCCGCCTTCATGGCAGTCATCATCATCATGGGGCTCGCGATCGCGGCCAGCATCAATGCACCGCTGCGCCAGCTCATGACGGCGATGCATGCGATCGTCTCGGGTCATTACGACAGCCGGGTCCTCGGCCTGAAGCCGCGCGACGAGATCGGTGAGATGGCGCGCGCCGTCGAGGTGTTCCGCGAGAACGCGATCGCCAAGCGGCGGGCCGAGGAGGAGTTGCGCGCCTCCAAGGACCGCACCGAGAAGACGCTGTCCGACTTGCGCGAGACGCAGAAGAGCCTGATCGAGGCGGAAAAGCTCGCCGCGCTCGGAGGGCTTGTCGCCGGCGTCGCGCACGAGGTCAACAATCCGGTCGGCATCAGCCTGACCGTCGCCTCCAGCTTCGCGCGGCGCTGCGACATCTTCGCCGAGGAGGTGGAAAAGGGCCAGATACGGCGTTCGCGGCTCTCTGAGTTCATCGACGGCAGCCGGGAGGCCGCCAAGCAACTCGTTGCCAACCTGCAGCGGGCCGGTGAGTTGATCCAGAACTTCAAGCAGGTCGCGGTCGACCGCAGCCATGCAGAACGCCGCATGTTCGATCTCCGGCACCTCACGGACCAGATCGTCGCGAGCCTGCGCCCGGGCCTGAAAAAGCTCCGCGTGGAGCTGGCGATCGACATTCCCGAAGGCATCATGATGGACAGCTATCCGGGCCATTACGGCCAGGTGCTGACCAACCTGTTCCTCAACGCGGTGACGCACGGCTTCGATGCAACACGATCGGGCACGATCCGGATCGCAGCCCAGCCGGCCGCCGCCGGCCAGGTCGAGATCACCTTTGCCGATGACGGCAAGGGCATGGTCGACGATGTGCTGCGCCGCGCCTTCGATCCGTTCTTCACCACCCGACGTGCCGAGGGCGGTTCCGGTCTCGGCCTCCATATCGTCTATAATCTCGTGACGCGGTGGCTCGGCGGCCGGATCGCTTTGTCCTCCGCTCCGGAACGAGGCGCCACCTTCCGGATCACCCTCCCCGTCGTTGCGCCTCGGGAGGATGTCGAGGCCGCGCAAGCCGGAACCTACGCGATGGACCGACAAGATGGCTAAAGACGAAGAGCTGCTCACGGTCATCGAGGACGACGACGCCGGCATTCCGGACGAGCACGCGACGCGGTGGAAGATCGCGGTGATCGACGACGACCCGGCGGTCCATGACGGCACGCGGTTCGCGCTCTACGACTATGTCTTGAACGGCCAGAAGCTGGACATCGTGTCGGCCCATTCGGCCGGCGAAGGGCGCGATCTCCTGCGCCAGCACGGCGACATCGCGGTCGTGCTGCTCGACGTGGTGATGGAATCCGAGCACGCGGGCCTCGATCTCGTCGAGTTCATCCGCAATGAGCTCAAGAACGAGATGGTGCGCATCATCCTGCGGACCGGGCAGCCCGGCCAGGCGCCGGAACGCCGCGTTATCGTCGACTACGACATCAACGACTACAAGGCGAAGACCGAGCTCACCGCGGACAAGCTGTTCACCGCGCTCACGGCGGCGCTGCGCAGCTACCAGCAGCTTCAGCGGCTCGATGCGACCCGGCGCGGGCTGGAGATCATCATCGAAGCGGCGTCCAAGCTGTTCGACTTCCGCTCCATGCAGCTGCTGGCGCAAGGCGTGCTGACGCAGATCGCCTCACTGCTCAACGTCGATTGCGCCGGCATCCTCGTGCTGCGCGAGGAGGGCGGCCCGGATGATACCTTTTCGGTGCTGGCCGGCTCCGGCTGCTACAGCGAATTCACCGGTATCGGCGCGATCGACAAGCTCGATCCGGACCTCCGACTTTTGATGCAGGACGCCTTCACCCGCCGCAAGAGCGAATACCAGCTCCGCCGCTCGACGCTGTACATGCGGACGGGCAGCGGCCGCGAGGTGCTGGTCCTGCTCGAATGCGCTAAACACCTGTCGGACACGGACCGCGCGCTGGTCGAGGTGTTCTGCAGCCGCCTGTCGGCGGCTTTCGATAATGTCATGCTCTACGAACGGCTGCACGACGCCAATACCCGGCTCGAGGACCGCGTGGTCCAGCGCACCAAGGAGCTCACGTCCGCCAATCGCCGTCTTGCCGCGCAGTGGGAGCGCCTGCGCCGCGCCAACGCCTTCAAGAGCGAAATCCTCGGCAAGGTCGCCCACGATCTCAAGAATCCCCTCGGCGTAATTCTGGGTCGCACGGAAATGCTGACCGACCTGATGGCGGCGCGCTCGATCGCCGCCGACGCGGTCGACGCCCAGGCCAAGCACATCCGGGAAGCCGCGCAGCGGCTGCTCGGCATGGTCGATGCGCTGCTCGCCGACGCCATGGCCGACGCCCTCGACATCACGATCCGCCGCGAACCGGTGGACGTTTCCATCCTGGTGGCCGAGGTTGTCGACACCAACCGGATGCTGGCCGAGAAGAAGAAGCAAGACGTTACGCTGTCGGCAATCCAGAAACTGATGATCAGCGGCGACCAGGACCGCCTGCGGGAGGCGATCGACAATCTCGTGAGCAACGCCGTCAAGTACAATGCCGCCGGCGCCAAGATCGACGTCTCCGTGGCACGCGACGACAAGAACGCCCTGATCCGAGTCGGCGACGACGGACCGGGACTGTCGCCCGAGGACGTGTCCCGGGTGTTTGGCCGTTTTCAGCGGCTGTCGGCAAAACCCACCGCGGGCGAAAGTTCGACCGGCCTCGGCCTGTCGATCGTCAAGCGGATCGTGGAGCTGCACGGTGGACGGGTCACGGCGGACAGCCCCGGCCCCGGCGGGGGCACGACTTTCACCGTATCATTGCCGCTGCTGCCGGATGCCGGTGCGGCATGAGTCAGAACCCGCACATCGCCGTCGTCGACGATGAAGCCTCGACCCGCGACATGATCGGCGACTACCTTTCGATGCATGGCTTTCGCGTCAGCCGCTGCGACGGCGGCGCAAGCCTCCGCGCCGTGATCATGGAGGGCGAGCCGGACCTCATCGTGCTTGATCTCAACATGCCCGAAGAGGATGGTCTTTCCATCATCCGCGACCTGAAATCGCGCTCGCGCGTGCCGGTGATCATGCTGACCGCGACCGCTAGCCCAATCGACCGTGTGGTCGGGCTCGAGCTCGGCGCCGACGATTATATCGCCAAGCCCTGCGAGCTGCGCGAGCTCCTGGCGCGAGTGCGCTCGGTGCTGCGGCGCAGCCAGCCGGCGCCCGCAGCCGCCCCTGCTGCCGAGGCCGCCAAGGCACGCCCGACCGTACGCTTCGGCACCAAATGGCTCGACCTCGATTCACGCGTGCTGCGCGACGACGAGGGCAACGACCATCCATTGACGGCATCCGAGTTCGGGCTGCTGAAGGCGTTCGCCGACAATCCCAAGCGCGTGCTGTCGCGCGAGCGCCTGCTCGATCTCGCCAATGCCCGCGATCCCGATGCATTCGACCGGGCAATCGACGTTCGCATCACCCGCATCCGCCGCAAGATCGAGCCGGATCCGGACCACCCGTCGATCATCCGCACCGTGCGCGGCGCCGGTTATCTCTATTCCCCGGACGGCAAGGACCGCTGACGCGACACGATTCGTGCGGGGCCGGCACCAGATTCGGGGATTGTTTCTTGCCCAGCGTGCGAGGAAACAATAGAGCGCAAGCGATCCGATTGTTTCTTCAGCCGCGTTGTCTGGAAACAAATCTCTGCATCACGAAATCACATTCCCGTTCCTACGTAAAAGTCCGGAAAGAGCAGGCGCTTAACGTCCTGCCTATCGGACAACGCCCCGGCGCAAGGGGTTTGAGGAGAGGGTCGTCAGATGATCGCCATCACCAAGAGCATGATCGCTCTTTCGGCCGTGATGTCCGCGGGTTTCGTGACGGTTTATGACGCCGTCACCAGCCGCGCCGAAGAGCCCGCCGCCATTCAGGTGTCGCAGCGCTTCCCGGCTGCGGACGAGATGTTCGTGGCGATCGTCGCCAAGCCTGCCGGCCTCAACGCGGACGGCACGACCCGGGGCGACCGCCTGGCGCCTTCGAGCGACAACTGCACCCGCCAGGATTGGCCCTATATCGCCCAGACCTGCCTCGTCTCGGTGGACGGCAAGCCTGTCCGCAAAGTCAACCGTATCATCACCGTCGAGCGGCGCATCAATGAGAATTCGTCGGAGCTGACGCGCGTTCCGCTGACCACGCTGGCCAATCGCTGATTTTCCGGGGCCTGCCGGCCCTCACCAAACTCAACTTTTCTGGAGGATGTCATGCGTCGCATGCCGATGGCGCTCGCCGCCGCTTTGCTCACGGCCGCCGCCGCCACGCCGGCCGCCGCCGGACCGAACCTCGTCGGCGATCTGTTCGGCGCCATCCTGGGCGGGCCGCAATATCACCAGACGGTCGCCGTCGCGCCGACCGCGGAAGACGTCGCTCCGACGCCGCAGCGCATCCCGCGCCAGATGGTGAACTGGTCCGGCTCGCAGGCGCCGGGCACCGTCATCGTCAACACGACTGAGCGGCGCCTCTACTATGTGCTCCCGGGCAACAAGGCGATGCGCTACGGCATCGGCGTCGGCCGTGCAGGCTTCGAGTGGTCCGGCACGCAGACCGTCTCGCGCAAGCAGGAATGGCCCGAGTGGCGCCCGCCGGCGGAGATGATCCAGCGCCGCCCCGACCTGCCCCGCTTCATGGCAGGCGGCCCGGAGAACCCGCTCGGCGCGCGTGCCATGTATCTCGGCTCGTCGCTTTATCGCATCCACGGCTCTAACGAGCCGGACACCATCGGCCATGCCGTTTCGTCGGGCTGCATCCGCATGCTCAACGAGGACGTCGTCGATCTCTACGAGCGGGTGAAGGTCGGCACCGTAGTGGTCGTTATGCGCTGAGCCCAGATCAGCCCGCGACCAGAGCGCGTTCGGCACGCGGGCATCCGGCCTGCCGGCGCGCTCTTTTTTTGCCAGCGCACACGTTATTCGACGCTGGCCTCGATCGCCTCCATGTCGTCGTCCGAGAGGCCGAAATGGTGACCGATCTCGTGCACCAGCACGTGGGTCACGATGGTGCCCAGCGTTTCGTCGTGATCCGACCAATAGTCCAAGATGGGGCGGCGGTAGAGCCAGATCATGTTGGGCATCTGGCTCGGCGCGCTCTCCGATCGGAACGGCAGGCCGACGCCGTGGAACAGGCCAAGCAGATCGAACTCGCTCGCGAGCCCCATCTTGTCCAGCACCTCGTCGGTCGGAAAGTCCTCGACCCGGATAATGAGGTCCTCGCACAGGGCCCGGAAGTTGTCCGGCAGCCGGCGGAATGCCGCGACCGCCAGCACTTCGAGTTCGTCCAGGCCGGGCGCTTTGATTCGGTCCCAAGACAGCGAGTTCAAGCGACGCCCCGCTGAGCGGATTGGCAGGGCCGGTCATGGGATGGTCTTCGCGCAGACCCTGCGGACCCGCCGCGAAAGCCAGTCAGCGCGCATAGGTCAGGTAGAGGGAGACGCACAGGCCGATCACGGCGCCAAGGCTGAGCGCGCGGCCGATGCGCCGCCCCCAGAATCTCGGCCGGATCATCGATTCCTTCGGCGATGGCGTCCCGGCCGCCGAAATGGTCGCCCGCCCGGCGTCCCGCCTTGGCGAGCGCGGAGCCAAGCAGGCTGTCGCCGTCATGGCGAAGGTCATCCAGGGTCTTGAGCGCCCCGCGCCGTTCGTCATCTTCGCGCTGGTGCCGGGAGGATGCTGGCATGGGCAGAGGATATGCGGTGCCGGCGCGGCACGCCAGCGACCGTTGACGCAGCAGCCGCGATACGCGACCGTGCACCGGATCGCAGGAGGCGATGCAATGGTCCGAACTGCAGTCCTGGCGTTTGTTGCCGGCGTCGCCAGCGTGGCGGCCCAGCCCGTGGCGGCGCAGGATGCCGGGTACCGCCACTATGCCCAGGCCGGAGCCGGGCTCTACGATGATCGGCCGGTGCGGCCCGTGCGCCGTGCGCGCACCCGCATCGAGGTGCGGCCTGATAATTCCGCCAACGTACCGCCCGGCACGCGCCGGGAATGCGCGGCCACCCTGGTCCAGGAATTCCGCCCAAGCGGCACGGTCATCGTGCCGCGCGAGCGCTGCTGGTGGGTGCGCTGAGCTAAGCCTGCCGCGTCACGCGGGACGGGCCGGCGGCCGCATCATGCGGGCGTGGACCTCCAGCATGGCGGTCGCGAATCCATTGCCATCGGCGACGAGTTCACGCAGCACCGACATCGGCGTCGGGTGGGCCGCCTCGACCTCGCCGACCACGCTGCCGAAATCGAAGCTGAGCTCGGCGTCGAATTTCAACGCAAGCTGCTGCATGTGCCAATTGTCCGCGAGGCAGGCCATGTGCAGCAGTTTGAAGCTGCGATTGCGGGCCGCGAGCAGGATACGCTCCAGCAGCGCGGTTCCCACGCCATGGTTCTGCCATGGCTTCTCGATGCTGAAGGCCGCTTCGGCTTCCTTGGCGAAGGCGCCGAGTGGGCGCAGCTCGGCGGCGCCCCGCAGGGTGCCGGCGACGTAGAAGCCGTAGGTCACGCCGTCCAGGCCGGATGCGAGCTTCACGTAGCCGCGGATGAATTCGTCCGACACCGCACCGGCGAAACGATTTCGCCGGCTGTCGGGATCTAGTCGCAGCAGGTGATCGCGATAGACGTCGGCTTCATGGATCCACAATTTGCGGACCGTGCCGTCTTCGAGAAGAGGCTCTTGCATCCAGGATCTCCTGGCGAGGATTCGCCATCAAGACCTCCGGTCGTTCCTCCGCCTCGACGATAGGCAAGCAATTCGTCGATGAGCAGTCTTTACGCTGCATTGCAGCAAAGTTGTGACGCCTTGAAGAGACTCACATATTTGTCGGGTTCACAACGAAAAAGGGCCGGGAAGTCCCGGCCCTTTTCGTCTGAGTGGTGGCTTAGCCACCGCCAGTGGTATTGCCCGGATCGAACGAGCTGCTCCAGGGTTCTTGACTGCCCGAGACGTTCGGCGCGACCTCTTCCCGGAACTGCCGTTCGGTGCGCGTCGTATGGCGGTTGAGATGCCCGCGGGTGGTGCGGGATACGCCAGGGGCGCTTGGGTCCGCGGGGCCTTCATAGGTCTGCGCGGCAGCGAACGAAACCGACCCGACCACCAGCGCGGCGGCAAGGCCAATGCGTGCAACATTCAACATCGTAGTTTCTCCTGTATGCGTGGACGCGCTCATCGCGATGCAGCGCGTCTCTTGTTCCGACGGATGAAAACGCGAATCCCGCCGACGCTTCAGACATAGGCGCGTTTACCCGACCAGCAATTCACAAGGAATTGCTGCACCGCGGCGTGATCTATTGCGACGCGCAATTGAGGCATCTGCGTTTCGGACTCGCGGACGCCGACGACAGGGACATCCGGATAAACACGTATCCGATCAACCGGTTAGCCAGACAGGGGAGATTACGGACCGCGTCGCTGCGGTGGCAAATGCGGTATATTCCATCACCGCGGCGCAATGCCGTCATGCGCGTCAGTCTGGACTGGAAGACTGCCGGCAAGGCTCGTTAACGGGACCTTTACGAGGACATCGGAACGGCAAGGCTTGCGGGCCAAGGGTCAACACGGTTATGCGTGCGGCCCGACCCTTGCCTTCCCCACAGCCATGTCCGCCACGATCCACGAGCGATACACAGCCCTGGTCGCGGCCGGAGAGATCGAGTGCGACCGCGCTCAGGAGATGGTGGTCGCCAAGCTCGCCGCCTTGGACGGGCGCCTGTCGCGCCAGCGGCTGGCGCGGAAGTCCTCGTCGCTCGGGTGGATGTTCGGCCGTGCCGAGAACACAGAAGGCCCCCTCAAGGGCCTCTATCTCTATGGCGGGGTCGGCCGCGGCAAGACCATGCTGATGGACATGTTCTTCGCGACCAGCACGGCCGCGCGCAAGCGGCGCACCCATTTCCATGAGTTCATGCTCGACGTTCACGACCGGGTGCGCACCTTCCGCCTGAAGATCAAGAACGGCGAAATCGCCGATACCGACCCGATCCGGCTGACGGCCGCGGCCCTCGCCGAGGAGACGCGGCTCCTGTGCTTCGACGAGTTCCACGTCACCGACATCGCCGACGCCATGATCGTCGGCCGGCTGTTCACTCGCCTGTTCGAGGCGGGCGTCGTGGTCGTTGCGACCTCGAACGTGCCGCCCGACGATCTATACAAGGACGGGCTGAACCGCGCGCTGTTCCTGCCCTTCCTCGATCTCCTCAAGGAGCACATGGAGATCGTGCCGCTGGAGTCGCGCACCGACTTCCGGCTGGAGAAGATCGCCGGCGCGCCGGTGTGGTACGTGCCGGCCGATGCCGCCGCCGACGCGGCGATGCACGCCACCTGGCGACGCCTCACCGGCGGGCAGGACGGCGTTCCGCGCGACCTCGCCGTCCAGGGCCGCAAGCTGCATGTTCCGCGCGCCGCCATGGGCACGGCGCGCTTCTCGTTCCACGAGCTCTGCGAGCAGCCGCACGCGGCTGCGGACTACCTCAGGTTAGCGCGCGAGTTCCACACCGTCCTGATCGACCATATTCCGCAGATGGCTTACGAGGACCGCAACGCGGCGAAGCGGTTCATCATCTTGATCGACACGCTCTACGACCACGCGATCAAGCTGATCGCCTCCGCGCAAGCCGAGCCGGAGGCGCTCTATACCGCCACCGATGGTGTCGAGGCGAACGAGTTCCAACGCACGGCGTCCCGGCTGATCGAGATGCGCTCGCGCGAGTATCTCGGCCTGCGCCGCGGCCGCCGCGCCACAGTTGCCGGCGTGCCGGAGGGCATCGTCGACACGTGACGCGGCCCCGGCATGCAATCCACCCGCAGCGCATTGAAATCCGGCGACCAGATGCGCATAGTCGGCCGCCCAATGGAGAGCCCCATGTCCGTCCTGCGTGCCGCCAGCCTGCTCGCCTTCGTCCTGATGCCGCTGAGCGCCGAGGCACAGAGCTTCAACTGCCGTTATGCACGCTCGCCCGACGAGGTGGCGATCTGCCAGAACGAGCGCCTGTCCGGCTTCGACGAGACCATGTCGCAACTGTTCTTCCGCCTGCGCAACGAAATTAACGGTCGCGAACGGGCACGGCTCGAAGCCGATCAAGCCGACTGGCTGCAGTCGCGAAACGAGTGCGGTTCCGACATCGATTGCATCGCGCAGGCCTATCGGCGGCGCATAGCGGAGCTGCGGCAGTTGGCTGGAGCGCTTTGATCCGCGTTGTCTGCGCCGGTATGCGGATGAAGGACATGCCATGATCATCGATTGCCACGGGCACTATACGACCGAGCCGAAGGACCTCATCCGGTTCCGGCAGGAGCAGACCCGGGCCGCCAAGGACAAGACCGCGATGCCGTCGCGGGAATCGCTCAAGATGAGCGACGACGAGATCCGCGACAGCATCGACAACAACCAGCTCCGGCTGCAGCGCGAACGCGGCACCGACGTCACGATCTTCTCGCCGCGCGCCTCCGGCATGGGCCACCACATCGGCGACGAAAGCGTCAGCCTGGAATGGTCGCAGATCTGCAACGACCTGATCGCCCGCGTGGTCTCGCTCTACCCGAAGAACTTCATCGGCGTGTGCCAGTTGCCGCAGTCACAAGGCGTGGAGCCGAGCCACTCCATCGCCGAGCTGGAGCGTTGCGTCGCGATGGGCTTCGTCGGCTGCAACCTCAACCCCGATCCATCCGGTGGCTATTTCAACGCACCGCCGTTGACCGACAAGTGGTGGTATCCGTTCTACGAGAAGATGATCGAGCTGGACGTGCCGGCGATGGTCCACGTCTCAGGCTGCTGCAATCCGGCGATGCATACGACCGGCTCGTACTACCTCAACGCCGACACCATGGCGTTCGTGCAGCTCATCCTGTCCGACCTGTTCAAGGACTTCCCCAAGCTCAAGCTCATCATCCCGCATGGCGGCGGTGCCGTGCCGTTCCATTGGGGCCGTTTCCGCGGCATCGCGCTCAACGCCAAGCGGCCGCGAGCTCGATGAAATCATGGGCAACAACATCTTCTTCGACACCTGCGTCTATCACCAGCCGGGCATCGACCTGCTGACCAAGGTGGTGCCGGTCGACAACATCCTGTTCGCCTCGGAGATGGTCGGCGCCGTGAAGGGCAACGACCCGCGCACCGGCTTCCCGTTCGACGACACCAAGCGCTACGTCGACAATGCGGCGGGCCTCAGCGCCGCCGACAAGCAGAAGATATTCGAAGGCAACGCCCGCAAGGTCTACGGCCGTCTCGATGTCGCGCTGGCGCGTGCGGCGGCTTGAGATTGAAGCTTATAACGAAGATGGGGTGCGTGATTCACGTCCTTCACTCCGAGGTGCGAGGACAGCCAGCCTCGAAGGGCGACGGTCCGGGCCGTGCATCCTTCCAGGGCCGCTTCGCGTCCGCCTCAGGGTGACGGTCGAAAGCTCGCCGCGATTGCAGAGGCAATTAACGAAATGCACTGGGAGGAAAAATGGCCGACATTCCGCGACTGAACGGCGTCATCCGCGCGCTGGAACAAGGCCAGCCGGCCTTCACCGCCTTCTCGCCGGCGGAAGTCGAATCCGCGCTGGCCTTCTCGGCCTCGAAGTTCGACGGCGTGATCTTTGAGATGGAGCACAATCCGTGGGACGGCCGCGCGCTCCGCGATGGCCTGCAATATCTTCTCAACCGCAAGCAAATCCTCGCAGGTAACTCGCTGGCGCCGGCGGTGACGCCGATGGTGCGCATTCCTGTGAACGGCGTCGAGAAGGCGCAGTGGCATGCCAAGCAGGCGCTCGACGTCGGCTGCTACGGCATCGTGTGGCCGCATATCAGCACCGCCGAGGAGGCCTATAACGCGGTCGCGGCGTGCCGCTATCCGCGTATGAAGACGGCCGAGCGTTACGAGCCGGCAGGCATCCGCGGTGACGGGCCGACGGCGGCGGCGCGGTACTGGGGCCTGACCCAGCAGGAATACTACGCCAAGGCCGACGTGTGGCCGCTCGACCCCAAGGGCGAGGTGTTTGTCATCATCCAGATCGAGGATACCAAGGGTATCGATAACCTTGCCGACATGCTGAAGAACGTCCCCGGGATCGGCTGCATCCTGATCGGCGAGGGCGACCTGTCGCAGGAGCTCGGCGTGCCGCGGCAATATGAGCACAAGCTAGTGCTCGACGCGATCGCGCAGGTGGTCGCGACTTGCAACGAGCACAATGTCGTCGTCGGCCATCCCCATGCCGAGCCCGGCAACGTGCAGCGCATTCTCGACGAGGGTTTTCGCTTCGTGATGGCGGCGCCGACGCGCAGCTATGCTGGACTGGATAAAGCGCGCGAGATCGCGGGACGGAAGTGAGCAGTGTTGCGCTCGCAGTTTGCTCTGCCTCATCGTGAGGACGCACCAACGCACCCGGCCTGTGGCCGGCCCGATGATAAACTCCGCGCCGTCTCGAACCATGGGCAACAAGCGGAGGCAATGCCGAGTGGATGACAGTTCAGGACCAACACATGACCGTCTTTCCCGATTCCGGCCCCGTCACACTTGTCACCAACCTCCAGGACTACCCCAACACGCGCGCGCTGAAATCGGGCGCGCTGACATCCGACGTTGTGAGTTTCGAATTCGCCGGTCCGAAGGCGGCGTTCGAAGGCTTCAAGCCGATGGTGCGCGAGGGCAGGTTCGACGCCGGTGAACTGGCGATCATCACGTTCCTGCAAGCCAAGGCTTACGGCAAGCCGCTGGTGCTGCTGCCGGCGGTGGTGATGGGGCGCTTCCAGCATCAATGCGCGATGGTGAATGCCAAGCTCGGCGCGCTTCACCCGAAAGATATCGAGGGGCGACGCATCGGCATCCGCTCCTACACGCAGACCACCGGCGCCTGGGTGCGCGGCATCCTGCAGCATGAATACGGCGTCGACCTGTCGCGCGTGACATGGGTGTGCCAGGAAAGCGCGCATCTTGCCGAATTCGCCGATCCGCCTGGCGTTGAGCGGCGCCGCCGAGCTCCCACAAGGTCGACCAGTTGTTGCTTGATGGCGAACTCGACGGCGCCATCCTCGGCGCCGACTTGCCGAACGAGCCGCGCGTGCGGCACCTGATCGCGAACCCGTATGACGCGGCGGCGGCGTGGTGCCGCAAGCACGGCACGACGCCGGTCAATCATCTGTTTGTTGTGCATTCCGAACTGTCTCGGCGCCGGCCCGATGTGGTGCGGGAAATCTATCGCCTGCTCAAGGAGAGCAAGCACGCCGCCGGCCCGCCCAAGGACGGCATCGATTTTCTGCCCTTCGGCGTCGAGGCGAACCGCAAGGCATTGGAGCTCATGGTCCAGTACGCGTTCGAGCAGAAGCTCATCCCGCGCAAATACGAGGTCGACGAGTTGTTCGACGACACCACGCGCGCGCTCGGCGCGTAGAGATGTAGGATGGGTTGAGCGAAGCGAAACCATCACAACACCGGCCTTGATGTTTCGGTTCGCTCAACCCATCCTACGGCGCTCCTGGCGCGGAAGGCATCGGCCATGGCAGGCAACCTCACCTTCAGCGAACTGAAGAAAGCGGCATCCGCCGGCACGATCGATACCGTCATCGTCGCCATGGTGGACATGCAGGGCCGGCTGATCGGCAAGCGCTTCCACGTGGCGTTCTTCGTCGACGGCGCCTGGGAGGAGACGCATGCCTGCGACTATCTCCTCGCCAACGACATCGACATGGAGCCGGTGCCCGGCTATGCGGCCGCGAGCTGGGACAAGGGCTACGGCGACTTCGTCCTCAAGCCCGACATGACGACGCTGCGGCGCATTCCCTGGCTCGACGGCACGGCGCTGGTGCTGGCCGACGTACTCGATCATCACGGCCATGATCTCGCGCATTCGCCGCGTGCGATGCTGAAAAAACAGGTCGTCCGTCTGGCGGCGATGAAGATGCGCGCCTTCGTCGCCTCGGAACTGGAATTCTATCTGTTCGACGAGAGCTACGAGACGGCGCGCCGCAAGCGCTACGCCGAGCTCGATACGGCGGGCCGCTATATCGAGGACTATCACGTTTTCCAGACCACCAAGGAAGAAGGCGTGATGCGCGCGGTACGTAATGGCCTCCACGGCGCCGGCATTCCGGTCGAAAATTCCAAGGGCGAATGGGGACCGGGCCAGGAGGAAATCAACGTGCGCTACGCCGACGCGCTGGAGATGGCGGATCGCCACGCCATCCTCAAGAACGGCATCAAGGAGATCGCCTGGGCGCAGGGCAAGGCCGTCACCTTCATGGCGAAGTGGAATTACGCACTCGCGGGTTCCAGCGCGCATATCCATGCGTCGCTGTGGGACCTGGGGGGCAAGAAACCGCTGTTCCTCGACGCCAAGGGCGAGCACGGCATGTCGGCGCTGATGCGCTCCTTCGTGGCAGGGCAACTCGCCTACGCGCGCGATCTTACCTATTTCCTGGCGCCCAACATCAACTCCTACAAACGCTTCCAGGCCGGCACTTTCGCACCCACCAAGACGGTGTGGAGCCGCGACAACCGCACCGCCGGGTTTCGGCTATGCGGCGAAGGCGGCAAGGCCATCCGCATCGAGTGCCGCATCGGCGGCGCCGACCTCAACCCGTATCTGGCGTTCGCTGCGCTGATCGCGGCAGGACTCGCGGGTATCGAACAGAAGCTCGACCTGGCGCCGCCCTTTTCAGGGGATGCCTATGGCGGCGAGGCCCTGCCGGAGATTCCGAAGACCCTGCGCGAGGCGGCGGAGTGCCTGTCACGCTCCACGGTGCTGCGGAGCGCGTTCGGCGATGGTGTCGTGGAGCATTACATCCATACGGCGGAGTGGGAGCAGTTCGAATACGACCGCCGCGTCACGGATTGGGAATTGATGCGGGGATTCGAGCGGTATTAATGCCCGGTCGTGCCGCTTGCCTCGCCTCATGGTGAGGACGCGCGAAGCGCCGTCTCGAACCATGGGCAGCGATTGAGCCGACATCCTTCGAGACGCGCCCTTCAGGCGCTCCTCAGGATGAGGACAGAGCCACCTGCGTGCATTGCAGGTCTCACTCCTTCTCCAGTATCGCAGCGATCGCCTTGATCTGGTTGCGCGTATAGGCCGGCAGGCCGGCGCTGATCGAGGTGCCGGTGTTGAACGAGCTCTTTCCCGCCAGCACCTGCCCGGGCAGCATGTTCCGCAGCACGGGGATGCTCTCGTATTCTTTCTTCTTGTCGAGCGTGTCGGAGTGCACGGCGAGCGCGATGAAGGCGGAGACCACCGTCTTGCTCGGGTCCGTCGGGTGCTGCTGGAACACGGCCAGGACCTTGCCGAACTGCATGACCTGATTGACGTAGAAGATGTTCTGCTCGAGCGCCCCGGTCACCGGCGCGTTGACGCCGGTGAGTTTCACCAGGCCGGCCTGATTAAGCTCGGCCACGGGGACGACGCGCAGCTCGCTCTGGAAATCCATGGTCTCGGCGATCTTCTTGCCTTCGTCCTTGAGCTTGTTGGCGAGCATGATGCCCATCGGCAGCTTGCCCTCGAGCTGATAGCTCGACTGGATGCAGAGCACGCTCGGCTTGGCCTCGCACCAAGCCCGCTCGGGATGGCGGCCGGAGACGGCGTCGGGGTTCTTGATCGGCATCACGTCGGCCGCGGCGAGCAACCGGTGCTTGATCATCTTGTCGATGCGTTCGAGGAACGGCAGCGTGGCATAACGCGCGGGATCGACCGCGCTCGCAGGTTTGGCGAGCATGAAGCGCGCTTCCGCCACGAACATGTGGAGCTTCACCTTGTGCGGCTTGCTGGTGCCGCTGCGCACGACGTTGACGGTCGGCTCGCTATAAGCCGGATAGAGCGCGAGGAATTGCTTCTGCACCGGCTGCACCCGCGCCCAGTCCTCGAAGCGGATCAGACCGGTTCCGGCATCGGTGATCTCGTCGGTCTTGTGGTCGCTGAACAAGATGGTCTTGGGCTTCAGCGACGCGATGTCGGATGCGGCGACGGATGGGACCTCCTCCAGCCGGAATTCCTGCGCATGCGCGGCCGTGATGACGCTCGCAAGCGCAACGGCGAGAAAGATGGCGCGACGCATCGGGCTCGCAATCATATTCAGTAGGCCTGCCGGTTGCCCCAGAGGTAGTCCGGGTCGACGCGGCGCTGGCGTGGATAGCGGTCGTCGTCGTAGGTCGGCGCCTGGCCGTATGGCGCCTGGGCGTTCGGCGATTGTCCGAAGGGACTGCGCCACGTCGGCTGCTGCTGGCGCTGCACCGGATAGGTCGGCGTCTGGGCGTAGCGCTCGCTGGCGTCGTCGGTGCCCCAGCGCCCGACATTCTCCCCGTCGGCATAAGGATTGCTCTGCGTCGCGGCATAGGCGTCCTCGCGCGGCACAAGCCGATACTGCGTCTCGTCGAAGCGGCCGGAGCGGTCGAGGCGAAAGTGCTCCATGAATGCCTGCCGGTTGCCGCCGGCCAGCCGGTCGCCGGACTGGAGATCGATCGGCAGGTCGACCATCTGGCGCTGCGTCTCGGGCGAGGCCGGGGCGAGCACCGTCTTCGGCGCGACAAAGGTCCAGGCCGCCTGGATCACCGGCTGGAAGATCGGGATCGCCACCTTGGCGCCGGTCTGGCCGCGGCCGAGCGTGCGGCGCTTGCCGTCGGCATTGTCGTAGCCGACCCATGTGACCACGGTGACCTCGTTGGTGAAGCCGACGAACCAGGCGTCGTTCTCCTCGTCGGAGGTACCGGTTTTTCCGGCGACGTAAGGGGCAAGCGAGCGGATCGACACCGCGGTGCCGCGCGCGAGCACGCCCTGCAGCATCGTCTTCAACTGATAGAAGGCGACGCGGTCGGCGGAGCCAAGCCAGGTCACGGAATTGGAATCGTGCTTGTAGATGGTGCGGCCATTCTGCTCGATCGACTCGATCGCATGCGGAGAGGGGCGCGCACCCTCGTTGGCGACCGCTGCGTAGAACGCCGCGAGGTCGATCATGCGCACCGGCTGGGCGCCGAGTACAAACGGATAGTAGCGCACGCATTCGTTATAGATGCGGGCTTCCGTCGCGAGCTCGCACACGCGGTCCAGGCTCGTCCTCCGGGCTCGTCGAGATGCCGCCGTCGAGCAGACGCGCCGTGACGAGGTTCTTCGACTGCTCCAGCGCGCGCCGCAACGTCAACAGGCCGGACTCGCCGCTGTCGTAGTTCTTCGGCGTCCAGTCGTCGCCCGGCGGCGCACCGACCGAGGTGGCGATGGCTGGCAACGTGATCGGCTTGTCCCAGATCAGGGTATTCGGCTGCAGGCCTTGCGTCAGCGCCGCCAGATAGGTGAGCGGCTTGATCGCGGAGCCCGGCTGGCGCTGTGACTGCGTCGCGCGGTTGAGCTGGCTCAGCGGATAGGAGAAGCCGCCGGCCATCGCCAGGATGCGGCCGGTCTTGTTCTCCAGGACCAGCACGGCACCCTGGACGCTGGGCCGCACGCGCAGCTCGGCACGCGCGTTCTTGCCCTCGGTGACGCGCACATAAACGACGTCATGGAGATTGATGAGCTTACGAGTCCTGGCGTTCCAGGCGTTGAGCGCCACGATCCGCCCATCGGTCAGCCCGACCTTGATGACCTCGCCATTCTTGCGGTCCTGCGACTTGTCGACCACGACGGCGCGGGTCCAGTGCACGTCGTAGAGCGGCAGCCGCGCCGCCTCGAGCGCCACGCGCCATGCCGGAGGCGTGGTGTCGACCGCGGGAAGCGGCTTGCTCGCGACCACCGGCTTGGCAGGCTTGGCCTGTTTGCCGGATTTCGGCGGCGCTACCGTATTGACCATGGGGGTCGCGGCGGGAGCAGGCACCGCTTCGGGAGCGGCTGCCACCGGCACAGGCTCGGCCTTCTGCCGCTCGGCCTCGATGCGCTTGATTGCCTCGGCGAGATTGGCTTCCGGCCCCTCGAACTGCATGCGGCCGGTGCTGAGCTCGTAGCGCGCGAGGCCATCCTGCAAGGCGATCTCGGTCGCGCGCTGGAGGTCCGGCTGAATTGTCGAATGGACGGCATAGGAGCCGGTCGTCAGCCCGTCGAGCTTGGCCACCGTCTTGGCTTCGCGCGCGAGTTGATCGACGAAATGGAACCCGATGTCGCGGCGCAATCGCTCATAGACGACCAGCGTCGGTCCGGCAGCGAGCGCGTCCTTCATGGCGTCGGCGGTGACGACGTTGTCGTCGCGCAGGCGGCTGAGTACGTAGGCGAGACGCTCCTGCGCCCGTTCCGGGTGGCGGTCGGGGCTGTAATAGCTCGGACCTTTGGTCAGGCCCGCGAGCAGCGCGCCCTGGGCAAGCGATACGTCCTTGACCGGCTTGCCGAACCAGCTTCGCGATGCCATGTCGACGCCCCAGGCGCCGCGGCCGAGATAAATGGAGTTGAGGTAGAGTTCCAAGATTTCCTGTTTGGTCAGCGTGCGCTCGATCCGCGACGCCATGATCATCTCGCGGATCTTGCGGTCATAGGTGACGTCGTCGCCCACCAGCAGGGTCTTGGCGACCTGCTGGGTGATGGTCGAGCCGCCCTGGGGCCGCCCCTTGGCGCCCATGTTGCCGATGAAGGCGCGGATCAGCCCGCGCTCGTCGACGCCCTTGTGCTCATAGAAGCGCTTGTCCTCGGCCGCGATGAAGGCCTTCTGCACGATCTCGGGGATGTCGCCCAGCGGCACCCAGATACGGCGGTTGTCGGCCTCGAACACTTCGGCAAAACGGTCGCCCTTGGTGTCCAGGATCAGGCTGGTGCCGGGAAACTTCATGGCCTTGAGTTTCGCGTGGTCGGGCAGGTCGGCGGCAGCCTTGTTGTAGAAAACGATCACCTCGCCGAGATCGAAGGACGCATCCGTGACCTTCTCGCTCTTGCAGAACTGGCGATAAGCCGCGTGCAGGTCGTTGAAATTGATGCCGCGGAACGCCTTATTGTCGCCGGCCAGAGCCTGGGGATCGTCCATCGCCGTCGAAATGAGGTCATCGAGATTGATGTTCTCGATGTCGAAGGTCTTCTTCATATGGGTGCAGCCGGCGCTCAGGAGCTGCGAGACCTCGGCCTGGTCCTTCACCGGGTCGAATTGGGTTTTGACGTCGTCCGGCCGGGTCGCCACCTGGCTGAAGGCCAGCGCAGTGGCAAAAATCTTGATCAGAACGAGGTTCATGGGGCGGCAGGACCTGTGCGGATGCCGTCACGATGCATCCGAAGTCCTTGAAGGAGCGGTAACAAAAAGGCTGTTTTAGGGAGGTCGCGGGCGGCCGGACGGCAAGGCCGGGATTAAATTTCGGCAAGGTCGCCGCCTGGATTTCGGCCGTCGAAGCGCCGCGCGGCTGCAGCAGGTTCCACTCCGGGGACGATGGACCCCTGCTTGGACGGGTGAGGGAAAGGGAGATCGTCTCGCGGGCCGGTCGCCACTCCGGCTGGCCATGTTTTCGATACCTACGCACCGTGAGGTAATGGCCGCTATCCTTGCGGATGTCCGCTAATGGTGGTTTCCCCCCTCGGCTCCCGTGCGTTCTGTGCTGCGTGTCTGCATTCCACGCCGCCGCGAGACGTGGGGACAGGATCACAGAGTTGGGTTAATGACAAACGAAGATTCCGGCGTGCGTCACAGCATAAGTTACTGCAGTGCAACGAGAACCGGAGATCGGGTATCGTTAAGACCGATGCGGCGTCGGGACGCCCGCGGTCAGGAATGCAACTGGCCATTCGCGCAGCAGTTCGGCAATCTTGACCGCCTTGCCGCCGGGTGGATGCTCCGTCCCGCCGAAGGCATCACGTAGCGGCGCCAGCCCGGCCAATGCGGACACATCGATGGTGGTGCCGTCCCAGGCATCCTCAACGAACACGATGTCGCCACCGCTTCGCATCAGCCGCGCCGGGAGGTGCGGCACGACCACGATCGCGATCGAGTTGCCGAGCTTGCGGGCAAACGTCACAACGTTGCCGGCGCGCGGCCCTTTGGCCTCCAGAGGCATGTAGTCGCCCCCGGCGAACAGTTCCGGCGCCGAGCGACGGACCGCGAGCGTGCGCGCGATCACCGCCTGCTTGATGCGGCCGTCGCGCCAGGAGGCGAGCAGGTCGGCGGGCGATGAGGCAGCGGCGAGACGCGCCTGCCGCGCGGCGAAATCAACCGGCTGCCTGTTGTCGGGATCGACCAAGGTGAGGTCCCAATATTCCGTGCCCTGATAGGTATCGGGCACGCCGGGCACCGTCAGCTTCAGCAGCGTTTGCGCCAGTCCGTTGACGGCGCCGGCAGGAGCGATGCGCCCGGCGAAGGCCGCGATTTGGTCGCGAAGGGCCCGCGCGGCCGGATCGTCAAACAAATAATCGAGGAAATCCCGCGCCGCCTTCTCGTATGTCTCGTTGGGAGCGACCCAGTCGGTCGCGAGCTTGGCCTCACGCAGGGCCTTTTCCTGCCAGCGCGCCAGCCGCTCCTTGAATGCTGCGGAGGCCTCCTTGTCGTCGGGGGGAAGGTGCATCGGCCATGTGCCGACCATGGTCTGGAAAAGGATCGCCGCGTCGGCGTCGGACGGGGCAGCTGAATTGTCGCCGTGCCGCCTGCCGGCAGTCTGTTCGATCCATCCGGTGAGCGCGGTCGACCACTCGTCCGGCAGTTCGCTCAAAGCTGCGAGACGCGCGCGTACGTCCTCGCCGCGCTTGTGGTCGTGCGTCGCGATCGCCAGCATGGCGTGGGGAAACCGTTCCAGCCTCCGAAGCGCGCCGGCGTGGAAGGCATCCGGCGTGTCGGCGAACCGCAGCGGATCGAACCCGACATCGGTACGCGAGAGCAGGCGGCCATAACGGTAGAACGCGGTGTCCTCGACGGCCTTGGCGGCGACGGGCGCGCTGAGCTGCTGGAAGCGGATCAGCGCCTTGCCCTGCGCGATGGCATCGGCTCCCGCGTCGCCTCGCATCCAGGCTTCGACGGTGTCGTAGAGCGGCAGGTCGCCAGGAAGAGCCGTCGTCCGCGCCGCCGCGAAAGCGCGCACCAGCATGTCACGATCGGCCTCGGCGATATCTCCGACGCGGGCATAGCTGCGGTAGACCGGGAAGTGGACGAGAAGCTCGGTGAGAACGCGCTGGAGCGCGGCCGGGCTGATGTCCCGCGTCGTAAGGTCCGCCTGGGCGAGCTTGGCGAACGCGGCGACGGCCGCATCGCGCTGCGCCGAAAAGCTGCGGTCCAGGATTTCGCGCCGGGCGGTTTGTTCTTCCGCTTCGAATGGCCCCACGCGCCCGCTGATGCGTTCCCACAGGGCGTTCAGCGGCTGCTCGCCCGCTGGGTCGTGAAGCAGCGCGGAAATCTCGTTCATGAAGTCGTAGCCGCTGGTGCCGTCGACATCCCAATCCGTCGGAAGCGTCTCGCCGGGACCGAGGATCTTTTCGATCACGATATAGGCCGGTCCCTGCGGGGCATCGGCCGGACGTTCGAGCGCCAGCCCGTCGAGCCGGCGGCGGAGCCGGCGGCAGTAACGGCCGGGATTGGACAGGCCGTCGACATGGTCGACGCGCACACCATCGATCAGACCTTCCGCATAGAACCGGAACAGCGTCGCATGCGTGGTCTCGAAGACCGCGTCGTCCTCCATGCGCAGGCCGGCGAGCTCGTTGATGTCGAAGAAGCGGCGCCAGTTGATCTCATCGCCGGCGGTCTTCCAGAACGCCAGGCGATAATGCTGCCGCTCCAGAAGCGCATGCAGGCGCTCCAGGCCCTCGGGCGCCGTGCCGTCATATTGGTCGGGCGCTTTGACGACCTCGGCCTGGTCCTTCGGCGAGATCGGGAACACGTCGTCGTAATAACGCGCGACGTAGCGGTCCCGCGCGGCGTCACGCTCAACCTTGATCTCGCCGGCGGCCAGCGCTTCGCCATAAGGCTTGCCCAGCACGGGCAGGAGTACCTTGCCGTGGAGAGCGGGATTGGGCGATTTCCAGTCGATGTCGAAGACGCGCGCGTAACGGCTGGCTTGGCCATTCTCCAGCACGTCGAGCCACCACGGATTGTCGTCCTTTCCAACCGCCATGTGGTTGGGGACGATGTCGACGATCAGGCCGAGGCCGGCACCGCGCAACGCCGCGACGAGGCTTCGTAAGGCATCCTCGCCGCCGAGTTCGGGATTGACACGGGTCGGATCGATCACGTCGTAGCCGTGCATCGAGCCGGCACGCGCCGTCATGATCGGCGAGGCGTAGAGGTGGCTGACGCCGAGCGCCGCCATGTAGGGCACGATCCTCTCCGCATCCGCGAAGGTGAAGCCCTTGTGAAACTGCAGACGCATCGTTGCGCGCCGAGGGCTCATGACCGCGACCGTTCCTTGAGCGGTTGCAGGCGCGCCTGGACCTCCGGCGCGTCGAGCATCTCGTCGGCGGGCAGCGGATAGCGCCGCCGCCAGTTGGGATGTTCGTCGATAGTGCCCGGCAGGTTGGGCTGCTCCTGGAGGCCGAGCGCATCCTCGAGCGGCAGCATCGCGAGCCGGCATTGCGCCTTCGCCACGAATCCGATCGCCGCCGCGATGGCGTGTTCCGGGTTTTCGGGCGGCGGCGGATCGCCCTGTGCCGCACCGGCTTCGACGAACGCGCGCCATAACGCGCCGCGGTCACCACCGCGGGCGCGTGCTTCCGCCTCGGCCGCCTCGTCATCTCGGAACACGCCGTGACGCCTGCGCACGTCGATGTCGGCGCCGCGCCACCAGCCGGCGACCGTCGGCAGGTCATGGGTCGTGGTCATGGCGACGGCGTCGCGGGACCATTCATGCGGCGGCGTGAAGCGATGCCCGTCGCGCTCGAACCACATCACGCGCATTCCGGAAATGCCAGCGGCGTCCAGCCTCTCGCGGAAACCTTCCGGAACGGTGCCGAGGTCTTCGCCGATGACGATGGCGCGGTTGCGATGCGACTCCAGCGCGATCAGCCGCAGGAAATCGTCCAGCGGATATCTGACATAGGCGCCCTCGTCGGCGCCCGCGCCGTCGGGGACGAGCCACAGGCGCGTCAGGCCCATGATGTGATCGATGCGCACGCCTCCGGCATGCCGCATCGCGGCACGTAGCGTCGCAAGGAACGGCGCGAACCCGTTCGCCGCGAGGCCCTGGGGCGAGAACGTCGTGATGCCCCAGTCCTGTCCGCGCTGATTGAACAGGTCCGGCGGCGCGCCGACCTTAAGGCCAACCAGCACATCCTGCTGCCGCGCCCAGGCATGGCTGCCGCTCGGATCGGTGCCGACCGCGAGATCGGAGATCAGCCCGACGCGCGCGCCCGCGCCGCGCATCGCACGCTGCGCAGCAGCGAAGGAGCGGTCCGCGATCCATTGCAGGAACACCTGGAACGCGATGTCGTGCGCGTGCTCAGCGGCGAAGCGCTCCACCTGTGGCCCCATGGCGTCCTGCCACTCCGCCGGCCAGGCGCGCCAGCTCCACTGGTTCGCATCGGCGGCAAGACGCGCCGCATGCAGCGCCTCGAAGCGCGCGTGCTCTTCGAGCAGTGCGCCGCCGTCGACGCGGAACGCCGCGAGATCGGCGGCAAGTGCGCTATGAGCCGAAGCATCGGTCGCCGCGAAATCTTCAAACAACCGGCGCAGCAGCGCGAGCTTCACCCGTCCCACGTCCGGCCAATCGATAAGCGGTGCGTCGTCGCGCGCATGCCACGCCTCGCCGAGACCGGCATCCCGAATCGCCGCGCCGACCCTCTCGTCGCCAAATATGGCGCGCGGGTCGCCATACAGCGGATTAAGAAACAGCCGGCTCGATGGTGCGTAAGGGCTGTAGCGCGTGGGATCGGCGGTAAAGAGCGCATGGCTCGGGCTCAGCGCCAGCGCGTCGGCGCCGTTCTGGGCCGCCGCGATGCCGAGCGCCGCGACCCCACCGGCATCCCCGGCGCCGCCATCTCCGGCACGGCGCAGGCCGTAGATCTGCGCCGCAAACCCGCACATGAACTCGCCGGGCGCGATGTCATCGACGGTGACGCATCGCCGCGGCGCAACCGCCAGATTGATCTCTGCGTCGTCGAGTTCGACGTGGTGATAGCCGGGTTCGCCGATGGCCGGCACGATGGTCCTGCCCTCGCCGCCGGCCCGGATGGCGATATCCTGCGCGCCACCGTCTTCAAGACGCAGCCGCGCATGCGTCGCGCGATGCACGAGCGGCAATGAGATATCCTCGCCGGCTTGCGCGGTGATGAGCGACGGCAACGCGCGCCGATCCGCCAAGTCGCGGATCGCGTCGCGGCTCTGCGCGATGTCCTGATCCGTTTCGCAGGAGAAACCTAGGGCGCCGAGGATGCGGCGCAGCGCGCCGTCAGCGACTGTCTTCGGCTTGCCCTCGAAATCTTTCCACTCGACGGCAACACCCAGGGCATCTGCAAGATCGCGGACAGCGTCGCTCACGCGGGCGCCTCCAGCAAGGCCACGGTGGTACGTGCAGCGAGGGCGCCCTTGCGGGCGGCTTCCGCCAATCCCGGCTTGCTCTCGAACAGCACTTTGCCTGCAAGCAATCCCGTGTCGAGATCGAGCGCGCCGCTCCCCAGGTTAGCGACCAGCGTCAGCTTTGCGCCGTCGCCCATGGTCCAGCGCGCGACGACCGCAGCCGGACCGATGGCTTGGGCCCCCGCGGATTTCGCGCCGTCCAAGCGCGACACGATCTCGGCGTGCCTGATCCTGAGCAGGGTTCGGTACAACGTCTCCCGCGCCGTCCCGCCTTGGAGATCCGGCTTGGGGATCGACTGCTCGAACGTCGCTGCGGCGTTGGGATCGGGGATCATGGCGCGGCGCTTGGGATCGGCGAAACTGGCGAAGCCTGCGAATTCCTTGCGGCGGCCTTCGCGCACCGCCTCAGCAAGCTCGCCGTGGTGATCGGTGAAGAACAAAAACGGCGTTTTGCTCCCCGTCTCCTCGCCCATGAAGATGAGCGGAATTTGCGGGCAGAGAAGCTGCAGCGCGGTCGCCGCTTCCAATGCCTCCGGATCGGCGAGCTCAGTCAGCCGTTCGCCGAACGCGCGATTGCCGGTCTGGTCGTGGTTCTGCAGGAACAGCACGAACGCGGTCGGCGGCAGATGGCCGCTCTGGGAGCCGCGGGGCTTGCCGTCGTGGTGCGGCGAGGGATCGCCCTGATAGATGAAGCCTTCCGCCAAGCAGCGCGCCAGCTTTTGCGCCGGGTCTTCGACGTAGCCGCGATAATAGGCTTCCTTTTCTCCGGTCAGCAGGACGTGCAGAACGTTGTGGCCGTCGTCGTTCCACTGCGCGTCGAAATCATTGGCGAGATGGCTCGCCTCGTTTTTTTCATTCTCCAATACAAGATGAACATGCCGTCCTGGTTCGATCGTCGAGCGGACAATATGCGCCATCTCGTCGAGCCAATCGCTGTCCGCGATGGCGTGGACGGCATCGAAGCGCAGGCCGTCGAAGCGATACTCCATGAGCCAGTAAAGCGCGTTCTCGGTGAAGAATTGCCGTACCTCCGGCACCCGGAAGTCGATCGCGCCGCCCCACGGGGTATGGATGTCGTTGCGGAACATCTGCGGCGCGTAAGCACCGAGGTAATTCCCGTCCGGGCCGAAGTGATTGTAGACGACGTCGAGAAACATCATCAGGCCGTGGCCATGCGCGGCGTCGATGAGGGCCTTGAGTTCGTTAGGCGTGCCATAGGCGCGGTCGGGCGCATACGGGAGCACGCCATCATAGCCCCAGTTGCGCTTGCCGGGAAAATCCGCGATCGGCATCAGTTCGATGGCGGTAATTCCGATTTCCTTCAGGCGCGGCAGCGCGCCCATGACGCCGGCGAAGCCACCGAATGTGCCGGCATGGACCTCATAAAGCACCGTGTCGCGCCACGGGCGGCCTTGCCAATCGGCATGTTGCCAGCGGTAGGCCGCGGAATCGACCACGAGGCTCAGGTCATGCACATCGGTGTTTTGCGCCCGCGACGCGGGGTCGGGCACCGACGTGCCGTCGCCCAGTACGAATCGATAAGCCGCGCCCGCGCCGCACGTGGCTTCGGTCTCGAACCATCCGTTATCGGAACGCTTCATCGCAACGGCACGGCCGTCGATGTCCACAGATACGGAATCCTGCGCCGGCGCCCACAGCCGGAAGCGCGTGCGTCCGCCGGCGAGGACCGTCGCGCCGAACGGCAGCTCGTGCCGGAACGCAGCGCTCACGTGGCCTCACCCTTCTGGGCACGGAACACCAGCATGGCGCTATGCGCCGCCACCTGCACTTGGCCGTTCTCGACGATCGGACGCGGCGAGTCCGGCGCCGCGGTATCGATCAGCACCTGCGCGGGGCCTTCGGGCGGCGGGATGCGGCAGACGATGGGATCGCCGGTCGGATTGAGGAAGAACGTGAGGATCGTCACCACGCCGTCCTTGTCGTCGCGTGACGCGCGGCGCAGCACTATGAGGCGTTCGTCCGCGTTGTTCCAGGCATCGCCGGTGAGCACATTGCCATCGGCACCGAACCACTCGATATCCAGCACGCCCTTCAGCGGCTGCTCCTTGCCGTGAAGGAACTGGCGGCACCGGAGAACCGGAAATTTGTGGCGCAAGGCGATGAGGGTGCTGACGTAGTCCGTCAGTGCCTTGCCTTCGGGCGAATCCGCCTGCTTCCAGTTGATCCAGGACAGGTCGTTGTCCTGCGCATAGGCGTTGTTGTTGCCCGTCTGCGACCGGCCGAACTCGTCGCCCGCCATCAGCATCGGCGTGCCATGCGCGAACAGCACCGTCGCCAGCAGCGCACGCTGGACGCGGGCACGGGTTTCCGCGATGCCGACATTGTCCGTCGGCCCCTCGACGCCCCAGTTGTTTGAATAGTTCTCCGAATGGCCGTCGCGGTTATCCTCGCCGTTCGCCTCGTTGTGCCGCTCCTGATAGCTCACCACATCGGCGAGCGTGTAGCCGTCGTGCGACGCGACATAGTTCACGGAGGCCCAGGGGCGCCGCGCGCGGCGGTCGAAGATGTCGCCGGAGCCTGCGAGCCGTCCCGCGATCTCGCCGCGCTGGCCGGGATCGCCGCGCCAATAACGGCGCACTCCGTCGCGGAAACGGTCGTTCCACTCCGCGAAGCCGGGCGGATGGTGACCGAGCTGATAGCCACCCGGGCCGATGTCCCAGGGCTCGGAGATGAGCTTGACGCGGGACAGAATCGGGTCCTGCCGCAGAACGTCGAAAAATCCCGAGCCGGGATCAAACCCGTAGGACTCGCGCCCCAGCGTCACGCCAAGATCGAAGCGGAAGCCGTCGACGTGGAAAGACGTCACCCAGTAGCGCAGCGAATCCATCACCATCTGCAGCACGCGGGGATGCGACAGGTTCACCGTGTTGCCAGTGCCGGTGTCGTTGATGGTGTGGCGCGGGTTGTCCGGAAGAAGGCGGTAATAGCTGGCGTTGTCGAGGCCGCGGAACGATAGTGTCGGCCCGAGCTCGCTGCCCTCCGCGGTGTGATTGTAGACGACGTCAAGGATGACCTCGATGCCTGCCGCGTGAAGGCGGCGGATCGCGATCCGCATCTCGTTGGCGGAGCCTGTCGACAGGTACTGCGGCTCGACCGCGAAGAAGCCGATGGTGTTGTAGCCCCAATAGTTCTTGAGGTTCTTCTCCAGCAGGAAACGGTCCTGCACGAAGGCATGGACCGGCAGCAACTCGATCGCCGTGATGCCGAGCCGGCGGAGATGATCGATGGTCTTCTGATCGCCGAGCCCCGAGAACGTGCCGCGCTCATGGGCACGCAAATCGTCGCGCAGCATTGTCAGCCCGCGCAGGTGCGCTTCGTAGATCACCGTGTCCGCCCACGGGACGTTGGGCGAGCGGTCGTCACCCCAATTGAAGCTTTCGTCGGTGACCATCGATTTCGGCATGCCGGGCGCGCTGTCGCGCCGGTCAAAGGAGAGGTCCGCCCGGGGCGAATTCACGCGATGGCTGAACAGCGCATCGGACCAGCGGAGCTCGCCGAAGATGCGCCGGGCGTAAGGGTCGAGCAGGAGCTTATGCTCGTTGAAGCGATGGCCCTTGTGGGGTTCGTAAGGCCCATAGGCGCGATAACCGTATAGCAGCCCCGTGCCGGCATCGGGCAGATAGCCATGCCACACCTCGTCGGTGCATTCGGGCAGGCTAAACGCCGCGATCTCGCGCCGGCCTGACGGGTCGAACAGGCAGAGGTCGATACGCTCCGCATTCGCCGAAAAGACCGCGAAATTGGTGCCGAGACCGTCCCACGTTGCGCCGAGAGGATAAGGCGAGCCCGGCTGCAGGCGATCGGGCAAAGGAGCCATGCGTCAGTCCCTTAAATGTTACTCCTCATGGCGCAGCAATATGGTTGCCAGAGGGGGCAGCATAAGGCCGAGCGATTGCGGCTCGCCATGCGACCAGGTCGATGTGGTGTGGACCGCCCCGCTATTCCCGACATTCGATCCGCCGTAACAAGAGGAATCGCTGTTGAAAAGTTCCAGCCAGCGGCCGGCGCGGGGTACGCCGATTCGATAGGCCGGGCGTGGTACGGGTGTCATGTTGCAGACGACGAGAATGGGCGGCGTACCATCGGCGCCGAAGCGCAGAAAGGCGAAGACGGAGTTGGCGCGATCGTCGCCGATCACCCAGCGGAAGCCCGATGGTTCGGCGTCGCGGGCATGCAGGGCAGGCTCGGACGCATAGAGGCGGTTGAGGTCGCGCACAAGCTGCTGGATGCCGGCATGCGCCGGATCGTCGAGAAGCTCCCAATCGATCTGACGGTCGTGACTCCACTCGCGCTCCTGCGCGATCTCGCAGCCCATGAACAGCAGCTTCTTGCCGGGATGCGTCCACATGAACGACAGATAGGACCGCAGGTTCGCGAAGCGCTGCCAGTGGTCGCCCGGCATCTTCCGGATGAGCGAGCCTTTGCCGTGCACCACCTCGTCATGGGAGATCGGCAGCACGAATTTTTCCGAGAATGCGTAAACCAGGCCGAACGTCATCTGGTCGTGATGAAATGACCGATTGATCGGGTTTTCCTCGATGTAATGCAGGGTGTCGTGCATCCATCCCATGTTCCATTTGTAGGAAAAGCCGAGACCGCCGCTCGGGATGTCACGGGTCACGCCGGGCCACGCCGTCGACTCTTCCGCGATCATCATCGCGCCGGGCACGCGCTCGGTGACCACGGCGTTGAGATGCTGGATGAAGCCGACGGCTTCGAGATTCTCGCGGCCGCCATGGATGTTCGGCGTCCACTCGCCGTGCTTGCGGCTGTAATCGCGATAGAGCATCGAAGCCACGGCATCGACGCGCAGGCCGTCGACATGGAAATGTTCGAGCCAGAACAGCGCGCTCGCGATCAGGAAGCCCTGCACCTCGCGGCGGCCGAAATTATAGATGTAGGTGTTCCAGTCGTGATGGAATCCCTCGCTCGGATCGAGATGCTCATAGAGCGCCGTGCCGTCGAAGCGGGCGAGGCCATGCGCATCGGTCGGGAAGTGCGCCGGAACCCAATCGAGGATGATGCCGATGCACGCTTCATGCAGCGCGTCGACGAACTTGGCGAAGCCTTCCGGAGGCCCGAAGCGGGCAGTTGGCGCGAACATACCGAGCGGCTGGTAGCCCCATGAGCCGCCGAATGGATATTCGGTGATCGGCAGCAGCTCGACATGGGTGAAGCCCATGTCCTTGACATAGGGCACGAGCCGCTTGATGGCGTCGTCCCATACGGTCTCGCTCTCGTCGCGGCCGCCATCCTTGAACCACGAGCCGAGATGGACCTCGTAGATCGAGACCGGCGCCTCGGGCGCATGGCGTGCGGCGCGGCCGGCCATCCATTCGGCATCATGCCAGTGATAGCAGGAGGGCTTGGCCACCACGGAGGCTGTGGCGGGCGGCGCCTCCGTCTGCCGCGCGATCGGGTCAGCCTTCTGCGGCAACCTTACGCCGCCGGCGCCGAGAATATCGTATTTGTAACGCTGACCCGGGCTGACGCGCGGCACGAACAATTCCCAGACGCCGGCGGGCGCGCGCATTCGCATGGGATGGCGCCGTGCGTCCCAGGTGTTGAAGTCGCCGACCACCGCGACGCGACTAGCATTAGGCGCCCACACCGCGAAGCGCACGCCGGGCACCCCGTCGATCGTCATGGCACGGGCGCCGAACATCTCTGCGAGCTCGAAGTGCCGGCCTTCGTTGAACAGATGAAGGTCAAGGTCGCCAAGCAGGAGGCCGAAGGAGTAAGGATCCTCGGTTTCCTGGATCGCTGACGGCCAGGTGATGCGGAGCAGATACGGCTCGGGCTCACGGACCAGACCCTCGAACAGGCCTTCGGGCTCGTCCGGCTTGAGACGCCCCAGCAGGCGGCCGTTGCCGCCGGAGAGCACCTCGACCTTGTGTGCACCGGGAAGGAACGCGCGGATGAGAAGCCCGTCGTCCCGCCGATGTGGGCCGAGCACGCTGAACGGATCGCCATGCGTGGCGTTGGCAAGCGCGTTCGCGGTGGCGCGGTCCAGTTCCGTCGTCGGCGCGTTGCTGACATCGTTCATGGCGCACCGCTTTTGCTGAGAACATCGTCGGCGATGGCCGCGAGCCCGCTCAAAGGAACGCCGATCCAGGCCGGGCGATTCGCGGCCTCGTAGCCGATCTCGTAGGCGGCTTTCTCGATCAGGAAGAGGTCAAGCAGATCATCGCTGATCGCCCCGCCGCCGTCCGTCGCGGCGACCCGGTAGGCGGCAAGGAATTTGTCGCGCGCGTTATTGCGATAGCGGTTGAGCAGCTCCGCGCGCCCCGATTCCGAAACCGGCGGCGTCCCGGATATGCTGCGCTCGATCATGGTCGCCGCAACATAATCGAACGAACGCAACAACCCCGCGACATCGCGCAGCGGGCTCGCCTTGGCGCGGCGTTCCTCGAGCGCGCGCGCCGGCTCGCCCTCGAAATCGATGATGTAAGCGTCGCTGCTGGCGACCAGGACCTGGCCGAGATGGAAGTCGCCGTGGACGCGCGTCATCGTGGTCCCGACGCCGGCCTGCGCGAGGCGCGGCACGGCGGCGAGGATGTCGTCGCGCCGAGCCAGCAGCGCCGCGGCCTTGCGCGCGGTCTCGCCGACGTCGCCGCTCGCCGTTCGCGCCACGATGTCGAACGCCGCGCCGAGCAAGGCCGTCGTCCGCTCCACCCATTGCGCAACATCCGCCTGTGCCGCCGGACACGGCGCAAAGTCGGCATTATCCGTGGCACGCGCCAGCACCGTATGCATTTCGCCGAGCCGCTTGCCGACGGTCGCGGCGAAATCCTCGCAGTCTTCCACGATGTCGTCGCGCGAGCCGGCGTCGGCATCGCCGCCGCTCAACTCGTTGATCGCGCGCATCAGGTTGTCGAGCGTCCACGTCCAGGCGTCGCCCTGGTTGCGCACAAAGCCCTGCGCCACGGCGAGAGAATGGCGGGTGCCGGAATCGTCGATGCGCACCACTTCGCCGAGATGCGGCGGCGCGTTGGCGAAGCCCTGCTCGGTGAGGTAGCGGCTCATCTCCGGTTCGGGATGCTGACCTGACGAGATGCGGCGGAAGATCTTCAGCATCACCGCATCGCCGACGATCAGCGACGAGTTGGACTGCTCGGCCGAAAGCCAGTTCACGTCGCCGGTGCTGGCCGCCGTCAGAAGGTCCTTGTGCTGCGGCGCAGTCTCGAATCGGATCGTGCCTTCCGGCGTCGCGACCTCGCCGCCCTCGGCGAAGGTCGCCAGCATGCGATGGGCGAAGCCCGGCAGCGCGAAGGCGTCCGTAAGCAGCCCGACACGCCGTCCGCGGCGCACCCGCGCCAGCGCGAGCTGATGCGGCAGCGCGCCCGCCTGCTCCTCGTCCCACAGGACGGACAGCGGCAGAAGCCACCGCGCCTTGCCGTGCTCGGTCGTGGTCTCGACCTCGGCGATGACGATGTCGCGGTCGCCCCCCGGCATCGGCGCCGCATAGGCGATGCCGGCATGCTTGAGCTTCTGGTCCTTGGCCGCGAACCATCGCCGCTTGGCGAGATACGGCGGCAGCACGTCACGCTCGAGATTCGTCGCGGCTTGAATCGGTCAACGCTTCGGCGCTGCCGCGCATCACCAGGGTGATATATTCCGGCAGGGGTTCCGGGGCAGGCGTATGCCAGGACGGGCTCGTGCCTTCCGCGGCGAGCGTGAACCAGTAGAAGCCAAAGGGCGGCAGCGTGAGCAGATAGGTGAGCTGCCCGATCGGCGGAAACACCGAGCCGCCGCTGAGCTCGATCGGCACGCGACCGGCATATTCGGAGAGGTCAAGCTCGACCGCCTGCGGCGTGCGCGAGACGTTGGCGACGCAGAGCAGCGTCTCGCCTTCGTATTCGCGCAGATAGGCCAGGATCTTGCGGTTCTTGGGATAGAGAAAGCGCAAGCTGCCGCGGCCGAAGGCATGGTGCTGCTTGCGCACGGCCAGCATGCGCCGCGTCCAGTTGAGCAGGGAATGCGGATCGCGGCTCTGCGATTCGACATTGATGACCTCGTAGCCGTAGAGCGGATCCATGATCGGCGGCAGCACGAGCCGCGCGGGGTCGGCGCGCGAGAAGCCGCCGTTGCGGTCGGGCGACCACTGCATCGGCGTGCGCACGCCGTCGCGATCGCCGAGATAGATATTGTCGCCCATGCCGATCTCGTCGCCGTAATAGATGACCGGCGTGCCGGGCATCGACAGCAGCAGGCAGTTCATCAGCTCGACGCGGCGGCGGTCGCGTTCGAGCAGCGGCGCGAGGCGCCGGCGGATGCCGAGATTGAGGCGCGCGCGCGCGATCGGAGGCGTAGTTCTCCCACAGATAATCACGCTCGCTGTCGGTCACCATTTCGAGCGTCAGCTCGTCGTGGTTGCGCAGAAAGATCGCCCATTGGCAGTTTTCCGGGATCGCCGGCGTCTGCCGCATGATGTCGGTGATCGGGAAGCGATCCTCGCGCGCGATCGCCATGTACATGCGCGGCATCAGCGGAAAGTGAAATGCCATGTGGCATTCGTCGCCGTTGCCGAAATAGTCCTTGGTGTCCTCGGGCCACTGGTTCGCTTCGGCGAGCAGCATGCGGTCGGTGTAGCGGGAGTCGAGCTCGGCGCGGATGCGCTTCAGGATCGCGTGGGTCTCGGGCAGGTTCTCGTTGTTGGTGCCGTCGCGCTCGATCAGATAGGGCACCGCGTCGAGACGCAGGCCGTCGACGCCAAGTTCGAGCCAGAAGCTTCATCACGCGCGAGGATGGCTTTGAGCACGCGCGGATTGTCGAAGTTGAGATCGGGCTGATGCGAATAGAAGCGGTGCCAGAAATAGGCGTTGGCGACCGGGTCCCAGGTCCAGTTGGAGCGCTCGGTGTCGAGGAAGATGATGCGCGTGCCCGAGTACTTCTGGTCGTTGTCAGACCAGACGTAGAAGTCGCGCAGCGACGAGCCGGGCTTGGCGCGGCGCGCGCGCTGGAACCACGGATGCTGATCGGAGGTGTGGTTGATGACCAGTTCGGTGATGACGCGGATGCCGCGCTCATGCGCCGCGGCGATGAACCGCTTGACGTCGCCCATGCGTGCCGTAGTCGGGATGGATGCCGCGGTACTCGCTGATGTCGTAGCCGTCGTCGAGGCGCGGCGAGGGATAGAACGGCAGCAGCCAGATCGCGGTGACGCCGAGCTCGGCGATGTAGTCGAGCTTCGCCATCAGGCCGGCGAAGTCGCCGATGCCGTCATTGTTGGCATCGAAGAACGACTTGACGTGGACCTGATAGATGATCGCGTCCTTGTACCAGAGCGCGTTCTCGGCGGTCAGCGTGGCACCGGGAGAGGGAGCCTCCATCATGCGCCTCCCGTGATTGGTGCGATGCGCCAGATGGCGAAGGGCAGCCGTGCAGGATCGAGCCGCACCCGCTGAAGCTTGCCAGTCCAGAGAGATTTCGTGCCGTTCATCAAATCCTCGACCGCAACGGATGCATTGTCAGGCAAATCCCATTCCCACAGTGGAATCTCGAAGGCGGCGTCCTGCGCGTAATGCGGGTCGAGACTCACCGCCACCAGCACCATGTCATGGCCACCCGGGTTGGACTTTCCGTAGACCATCACCGAATCGTTGAAGGCGTTGTAGAACGTGATCCCGAGATGCGTCTGCAGCGCCGGGTTCGCCTTGCGAATCCGGTTCAGAGCCGTGATCTCGGCGACGATGTTGCCGGGCGCGGCGTAGTCACGGACCCGGATCTGATATTTCTCGGAATCGAGATATTCCTCGCGGCCCGGCATCGGCGCCGCCTCGCACAACTCAAAGCCCGAATACATGCCCCACAGGCCCGACAGGGTCGTGGCGAGCGCCGCGCGGATGAGGAAGCCCGCCCGCCCGGAGCTCTGCAGGAAGATCGGGTTGATGTCGGGCGTGTTGACGAAGAAATGCGGCCGATAGAAGTCGGCGGCCTCGGTGGTCGTCAGTTCGGTCAGATACTCGGTCAATTCCTGCTTCGTATTGCGCCACGTGAAGTAGGTATAGGACTGCGAGAAGCCGACCTTGCCCAGGCGATACATCATCTTCGGACGTGTGAAGGCCTCGGCGAGGAACAGCACGTCGGGATTCTTCGCGCGCACGCTTGCGATCAGCCATTCCCAGAACGGCAGCGGCTTGGTGTGCGGATTGTCGACGCGGAACAGCCGGATGCCCTCGCCGACCCAGAACATCACGATATCGCGCAGCGCGACCCATAATTCGGGCAGCGCCTCGTCGGCATAAAAGTCGACGTTGACGATATCCTGGTATTTCTTCGGCGGGTTTTCGGCGTATTTGATGGTGCCGTCGGGGCGATGGCGGAACCAGCCGGGATGCTCCTTGAGCCAGGGATGGTCGGGAGAACACTGGATCGCGAAATCGAGCGCGATCTCCAGCCCGTTGGCGGATGCCGCCGCGCGCAGCTTCTGGAAATCGGCGAAGGTCCCGAGCTGCGAATGGATGGCGTCGTGACCGCCTTCCTCCGAGCCGATGGCGTAGGGACTGCCGGGGTCGTCAGGCCCTGGCGTCAGGGTGTTGTTCGGCCCCTTGCGGTTGGATGTCCCGATCGGGTGAATGGGCGGAAAATAAAGAACGTCGAACCCCATGGCGCGGATCGCCGGCAGCCGGGGAATGACGTCGCCAAACGTGCCGTGGCGATGCGGATCGCCGGATTCCGAGCGGGGAAACAGCTCGTACCAGCTTGAGAACACCGCATCCTGCGGATCCATGTCGATCGCGACCGGCGGCTCGTGCTGGACGCGAAACCGCCGCTCGTCGGCGACCGCAACGGCCGCGCGGGTCTCCAGCGCCAGCAGGATGCCGACCTGCGCGGCGGCGGACGCCTTGGCCATCTGCGCAAGCGCGGCCGAAAGCACGTCACGCGCCTCGTCTTTGGCATGTCCCGCGTTGTGCGCGAGGAGCAGGCGGCCCTCCTGCAACTCGACCGCGACGTCGACGCCGGCATCGTGCTTGAGCTTCAGATCGCGGCTGAAGGTCCCGTATTCGTCCCACCAGGCTTCGATCGTGAAGAGATGACGGCCCAGCCGCACGGGCGTGAATTCCGCTTCCCAGCGGTCGTTGGCGACATGCCGCATCGGAATGCGCCGCCAATCGGCGTCGTCGGCTGCACTCCACAACAGTTCAGCACCGATCACGTCATGACCGTCCGCGAAGATGTCCGCCGACACCGCGATGATTTCGCCGAGGATCCGCTTCACCGCGAAGCGCCCGCCGTCGATTGCAGGCGCGATGGTATCGATGACGATGCGCGGCGCCTTCAAAGCAGCCTGCAACAACTGGTCCTTTCGCCGCCCGCGCAACGTCACCGGCGGCTGCCGCTTGACCTGAATTATCCGGACTTCGCCGGGCGCGAGAGGCGCCGCCCACGCGCTGTCCTGCCCTTCGCCCGCAGGGGCCTCGGGAGCGAAGGGAGCAAGCGACAACCGCGACGGATCGGCGGTGACGAACAGCGTGTTGACCAGGATGGCGATGGCGCTTTCGGCGCGGCGGGCGTCATCCGCGCTCGCCCGCAGCAGTGCGGTCAGAGGATTGGCGGGGCTCGTCAAAATCCGCATCTCGCCGCCGACGTTGCGCTCGGAGATTACGCCTGCGAGGGCAGTGGAGGCGCGGACCTCGTCGCTGAAATCAACGCGAGTGCCGGCCTCGACGAATCCGGCGTCGGCATGCCGGTCGTCCATCGGCTCGGCGCTGGCGGTGTCGAACCCGGCCGGCACAAGCAGCCCGTTGCCGGTCGCCGCCGCGAGCCGCAGCGCCTGGCCGTAGGCGAGACGCAGATCGTCGGCGGGGCCGAGGCGCGCCGCCAAGCGTTCACCAAACGGCGCTTCGGGACATCCCAGCACCGGCGCGATGCGTCGCAAAATCTCATATTCCTCGACAAACCAGCTTGCGTGACGATCCCACCAGGGCAACGAGGAAAACACTCCGTCGAATTTGACGTCTGCAAGCTGCGGGAGAAGCGGCCAGCTCACACCCGGCGTCCAGGCGAAAAATTGAGCGGGGTTGTCGCCGGTTCGCACCGCTGTGGTCAGGTGCTGCCACGCCGGGACGGAGACCTCCTGGGGGTGCAGGCAGCGGAATCCGGTAACGCCCGCGTCGACCCAGCGCTGAAGACGATCGGCCCACCAAGCTGCAAGCCGCTCGGCGACGGCAGGGTCCTCAAAGCGGGCAAGCGCGATGTGCGCGTCCCGCGGCTTGGCACGCGGATCGACGCGCGATCCGGCGGAGCGCAACGGACGAAACCAGTCCGGATGCTCGCGCGCCAACCGCCCGTCAATGGCGACGCGGCTGACCACGAGGTCGAAAACAAGCTTCAGCCCCGCCTCGGCGCAAAAAGCGGCAATGCCAGCGATCACATGATCGGAGCTCTCCGCGCCTAGAGCCGGATGAACGGCGTCGTAGTCAGCCACCGCGAAGATATCACCCGACCCATGCGGCGCGAAGACCGGAGCGCAGGCGAGGTGGCTGAATCCCATCGACCGCGCCCGCTCGATGGCACGAGGCCAATTCTCCAGACTGCCGAGGCTGACCGGATTGACGTAATACAGTGTCGGCGGTGGCGCGGGCTGGGCACGCGCGCGGCGACACGGCGCTGCTGAATTATTTTCAACGCGCAGACGATCATACCCTGTCATCGAAAAACTAACGTGTTCACTGGACCGGCAATGTCAGTTAACGGCCCGTGGCGCTCCTGGTTCCGCGTCGAATTGGTGACACCCCGCACGCATTCATGCGCGGAGCGGAGCCTGCGCCGCGATTTAGGGATGACACCGGGCTGTCGAATCCACGCACCGGCCGAGCCGTCGTCATGGGCCGGGGGCTGATGTCTTGACCCAGAGATCGCCGTAGTTGGGGAATTTCGGCAACGTCTTGTCGTAGCGCGTCGGCTCCATCCAGGGCAGCGCCCATTTCAGGCCGTAGTTGACGATCCGCGAGGTGTGGCGGACATAAAGATCGAGCGGATCGAGCACATGCCGAAGATGCAGCTTCGGGTCGTAGTTCAGCGCGCTGCTGTGAAACGACTTGTAGTCGTTGGCCATGGCCCACGTCACCATGTCGCGGACCGCGTAGTGATAAAGATGCAGGGTCAGCGCGACGGCGTAATCGAAGCCGACATACTCGGCATAGAAGGCGTCGTTCTGGACCATGCACATGCTGAAGGCGACGACCTTTCCACCCTGCCGCCACAGGAAGAAGCGCACCTTGTCGGGCATCAGGCGGCCCAGGCTCGCGAAATATGATTTGGTCAGCTTCTCGAAATGAAGCTTCGAGCGGTCATAGACCTGGAGATAGAGCGGATAGATGTCGTCGACGACCGACGTGGCGTCCGCCATCACGCTCATCTCGATGGGTGCCGCCTGCGCCGCGCTGGCGAATTTCTTGCGCAGCTTCTTGCGCGTGGCGCTGTTGAGCGCGCTCGCCATGTAGCTGTCGAAGTCCGCATAGTCGATGTTGAGGCGCGTCATCGGCAGGCTCGGCACCTGCGTATAGCCTTCCAACACGAAGCACTGCAGGACGTCACGGTAGCGCGCCGGAAACTCCTTGAGGACGATCAGCCCGGCCCCCAGTTCGCGCGCCTTCGGCAGAAGTTCGCGCGCGAGGATGCCGGCGCAGGCGCCATCGGTGAAGTCCTGCCCGTCGAGGTGGCCCTCACCCGCCGCGCATCCGACCATCAGCGTCCGCATCGTCATGAAGCGCGGCCACATCCGGCGGATGAATCCCGTCACCGCGCCGATTCGTGGGCTCATACCGACCAGCAGGTCCTGATCGATCAGGAAGAACGGCTGAACGGCGCGCACCGTGCCGCTCTCGTCCTTGATGGCGAAATAGCGATAGGCGAAGTCCGGCTGGATCGTGTCTTCGACGACTTCGTAATAACGATGATCCTTGCGCTCATGGGCGAACGCGCCGGTCCAGCGGGCGCAGCCCATAAGCTCTTCGCGAGACATGACCTCGATGCTGCCGCCGGCGAAAACCGAACGCGTCTGCGTCCGGTCGGCGGGAGCGCTTTCCGTCGCCTGCGAGATTTGGTCGTGAAACGTCATCGGAGTATCAAAATACCGTCAGCGAAATGGAATGACATCACCGGCAAGCCGGCGGATAGGTGGAAGTTCCCTCCACCCGTGTTCTTCTAGAATGAAATGCCTGGCGGTGCTCTCATATTGCGAGGGCGCGCACATTTGTGATCTTCGGCTTCGATTGACGGGACGCCGCGCCGCGTGCGACCGCTCGGCGCATCCGCCCCCGGGACTTCGGCGATTTTGGATGGACTGGAACATCGCGACCATGCTGGCGGTCGCCGCGCTCGCCGCGTGGGTGTATCTGCTTTGCGCGCGCGGCGGATTCTGGCTCAACGCCGTGACGGATGAGGATTCTCCCGTTCCGCTCACCGCTTGGCCACGCATCGCCGCCATAATCCCGGCACGCAACGAAGCGGAGTGTATCAGCGAGAGCCTGGGGTCCGTGCTCGGCCAGGACTATCAGGGGTCGCTCAGCGTCATCCTGGTCGACGACGACAGCACCGACGGCACCTCCGCGGTGGCGCGTCGAACCGCCGATGCTGGCGGGCGCCCGCTGACGATCGTCGCGAGCGGACCTCTGCCGCCCGGATGGACGGGAAAGTTGTGGGCGGTCAAATGCGGCATCGACGCCGCCCGGTTGTTGCCGGAACCGCCCGACTACCTGCTGCTCACCGACGCCGATATCGTTCACTCGCCCGATACCGTGGCTTGGCTCGCCGCCAAGGCGGAGGCTGACGGTCTGGTGATGGTATCCCTGATGGCCAAGCTGCGATGCAAAAGCCCCGCCGAGCGCAGCCACGTCCCGGCGTTCATCCTGTTTTTCCAGATGCTGTACCCGTTCGCCTGGGTCAACTGCCGGACGTCGGCCATTGCCGCCGCTGCCGGAGGATGCATCCTGGCGCGCGCGGATGCGCTCCAGGCGGCGGGCGGCATCGAATCGATCCGTAACGCGCTCATCGACGATTGCGCGCTGGGTCAGCGCCTCAAGGCGCAAGGTCCGGTCTGGCTCGGGCTGACGCAACGCGTGCGCAGCATCCGCCCGTACCCGCATTGGACCGACGTCCGGCGCATGGTGACCCGTTCAGCCTATGCGCAGCTCCGCTATTCGCCGCTGCTGCTCGCCGGCACGACCGCCGGCATGGGGCTGATATTCCTCGCGGCGCCGCTGCTCGCATTGTTCGGCCATGGCTTGCCGCGGTTCCTTGGGCTGGCGGCCTGGATCTTGATGAGCGTCGCCTTCCAGCCGACGCTGCGGTTCTACCGCCTGTCGGCCCTCTGGGGCGTCGCGCTTCCGGGCATCGCCTTTCTCTACATGGCCTATACGATCGAATCCGCGATCCAGTATGCGTCCGGCCGCGGCGGCGAATGGAAAGGCCGCGTCCAGGCCGACGTGTCGGCGCGATGAACGAGCGCGCCGCCGAGCTCCGGTCGGGAAAAGGCCACGGCGACGAAAATTTTCCCGTCGCCTCGCATCTCATCCATCCCCGGCACCGGCCTGCCATCCTGGCCTTCTACAACTTCGTCCGCACCGCCGACGACATCGCCGACCATCCGACCCTCGGAGAGGCCGAAAAGCTGGCGCTGCTGGACCGGATGGAATCCGGCCTCCTCCGCGGCGGCGGCGATGCCGAAGCGGTGGCGCTGCGTGACGTCCTCCAGCAGCGCGGGCTTGCGCCACAGCACGCGCAGGACCTGCTGACGGCCTTCCGGCTCGACGTCACCAAGCGGCGCTACAAGGACTGGGACGATCTCATCGGCTACTGCACCTATTCGGCGATGCCGGTCGGCCGCTTCGTGCTCGATGTGCATGGCGAGAGCCGCGCCACTTGGCCGCTCAACGACGCGCTGTGCGCGGCGCTGCAGATCATCAACCACCTGCAGGATTGCGGGAAGGACTACCGCGATCTCGATCGCGTCTACATCCCGCTCGATGCGCTTCGCCGCAGTTGGCGCGAGCGTCGAGATGCTGGGCGCGCCGCGGGCCGCGGCGCCGCTGCGCGCCTGCCTGGCGGGATCTGGCGCAGCGGACCGCGGCGTTATTGGACCAAAGCCGGCCATTCGCCACGGCCATCGCACGACCTTCGGCTGAGCTGGAGGTTTCCGTCATCCACGCCCTGGCGAAACGTCTGGTGGGCATGCTGGCCTGCGCGATCCGCTCAGCGAGCCTGTGCATCTCGGCAAGGCCGCCGTCGCCGGGCTGGCGGCAATCGGGGTGGTCCGGGGCCTGTCGGGTCGTGCTATGGGTCGGCGCATGAACCCGGGCCCTGGGCAATAGGTGAGTGATCGCGTGGCTGCGGTCGAGAGTACCAACGCGGATGCCGTCGCGCGGGCGGCCGGCAGCTCGTTCTATGCCGCGATGCGCATCCTGCCGCGGGCGCAGCGCGCAGGCGATGTTCGAGATCTATGCGTTCTGCCGCCAGGTCGACGACATCGCCGATTCCGACCTCGCGCGCGCCGAGCGCTCGCGCGGCTCGCCGCGTGGCGGGCGGACATCGACGCGCTCTATGCCGGCTCGCCTCCACCGGGGCTGAAGGGCTGGCGCAAACGGCCGCGCGAATTCGGCCTTGGCGCGGAGGATTTCCTCGCCGTGATCGACGGCATGGAGATGGATGTCCGCGAGGATATCCGCGCGCCGGATGTCGCCACGCTCGATCTCTATTGCGACCGGGTCGCGAGCGCCGTCGGGCGCCTTTCGGTGCGCATGTTCGGCATGGCGGAGGCCGACGGAAACATTGCTCGCCCATCATCTCGGCCGCGCGCTGCAGCTCACCAACATCCTGCGCGATCTCGACGAGGATGCCGAGATCGGGCGCCTCTATCTGCCGCGCGAGGCGCTGGCCACGGCGCGGGATCGAGACGACCGAGCCGAACGCCGTGCTCGCCCATTCCCGGCTCGCCACGGCCTGCGCCGTCGTTGTCGCGCGGGCGCGAGACCATTTCGCCGAAGCCGAAAAGGTCATGGCGCGATCGCCGCGCCGTTCGGTGCGCGCGCCGCGCATCATGGGCGAGGTCTATCGCCTGATCCTGGACGGGATGGTCGCGCGCGGCTGGTCGGCGCCGCGCGACCGGGTGCGGGTACAGCGGCCGCGGCTTGTCTGGATCCTCCTGCGGTACGCGTTCATCTGATGGCCGGCACCATCCACATCATCGGCGCCGGCCTCGCCGGCCTCGCCGCCGCGGTGCGGCTGGCGCAGTCGCCGGCGTCGTCGGTCGTTCACGAGGCGACGCGGCAGGCCGGCGGGCGCTGCCGCTCCTACGACGATGCGGCGACCGGCATGACGATCGACAACGGCAATCATCTGGTGCTGTCGGGCAACCGCGCGGCGCGCGATTACCTCGAGACGATCGGCGCGGACACCATCTCATCGGCCCGGCCGAAGCCGAATTTCCGTTCGTCGATCTTGCCAGCGGCGAGCGCTGGACCATGCGGATGAACGACGGCCGGATTCCGTGGTGGATGTTCGATGCCAGCCGCCGCGTTCCCGGCACTCGCTCCGGATTATCTCGCGATGGCCCGCCTGCTATGGGCGGCCGCGGGCAGCACCGTCTGCGACGTGCTGCCGATGCGCGCGGCCCGCTCTATGACCGGCTTGTGCATCCGCTTCTGCTCGCGGCGCTCAACACCGAGCCGCGCGAAGGCTCGGCGGCGCTCGCCGGCGCGGTGATCCGCGAGACGCTGGCGGCGCGGCGGGCACGCCTGCCGTCCGCTGATCGCGCGCGACGGACTGACGCCGGCCTTCGTCGATCCGGCGCTGCGATTTCCTGGCCGAAACCGCGACGCCGTCGTGCGGCTTGAGCACGAACTGCGGGCGATCACCTTCGAGAGCGGGCGCGGCGACGTCGCTCGATTTCGGCACGGACATCGGTGGCTCGTCGGCAGCAACGATAGCTGTCATCCTCGCGGTGCCGGCCGTATGCCGCCGGACGCTGGTGCCGGGGCTCAACGCGCCGTCGACCTTCCGCGCCATCGTCAACGCGCATTTCCGGATCGCGCCGCCGGCGCGGATCGTTCCGCCGATGCTCGGGCGTGGTGAATGGCACCGTGGAATGGATGTTCGCCTTCCCGGACCGCGCTGTCGGTCACGATCAGCGCGGCCGACCGCCTGATGACCGTCGCCGCGCGAGGAACTGGCCCGCACCGATCTGGCGGCGAGGTGGCGCGGCTCGCGGCCTGCCGGACGAGCTGCCGCCGTGGCAGATCGTGCGCGAACGGCGCGCCACCTTCGCCGCGACGCCGGCCGAAAACGCCAAGCGGCCGCCCGCCAAAACCGCCTGGAGCAACCTCGTCCTGGCCGGCGACTGGACCGCGACCGGCCTGCCGGCGACCATCGAGGGCGCGATCCGTTCCGGCAATCGTGCCGCCGAATGCGTCATGCTATGAAATCTCGACAGATTCCGCGCGTCGTCGCGAAGGCGGGGATCCATGCCCGACATGTGCAAGCTGGTTTCCCGCTTGCGCGGGTGTGAGCGGAACGTGTTGCAACGCAATCAACGTGAACCCGCCTGCTGAACCTCGTGCTCAATTCAACCGCAGACAGTTTCGTATCGGGCGCCGATCCCGGCGCTCGATGATCGCATCGCCGCCGCCACGGCCGCGTTGCGCGCCGCAGCGGCCGGACGGCCATTGGGTGTTCGAGCTCGAAGCCGACGCCACCATTCCCGGCCGAATACGTGCTGCTGCGGCACTATCTCGGCGAGCCGGTCGATGCCGCGCTCGAAGCGCAAGATCGCCGTCTATCTGCGCCGCATCCAGGGCGCGCATGGCGGCTGGCCGCTGTTTCACGACGGCGACTTCGACATGAGCGCCAGCGTGAAGGCCTATTTCGCGCTCAAGATGATCGGCGACGACGCCGATGCGCCGCACATGCGCCGCGCGCGCGAGGCGATCCTGCGCGCGGCGGCGCGGCGAAGTGCAACGTGTTCACCCGCATGCTGCTCGCGCTCTACGGCGTCAGGTGCCGTGGCGCGCGGTGCCGGTGATGCCGGTCGAGATCATGCTGCTGCCGCGTGGTTTCCGTTCCACATCGACAAGATGTCGTACTGGGCGCGCACCGTGATCGTGCCGCTGCTGGTGCTGCAGGCGCTCAAGCCGCGGGCGCGCAATCCGCGCGGCGTCGCGCATCGACGAACTGTTCCTGGAGCCGGCGCGCGACGATCGGCGCCGCCGACCAAGGCGCCGCATCAGAAATGGTCGTGGTTCCTGTTCTTCCGCGGCGTCGACATCGGTGCTGCGCGCCGCCGAGCCGCTGTTTCCGAAGCGGGCTGCGCAAGCGCGCGATCGACAAGGCCGTCGCCTTCGTCACCGAGCGCCTCAACGGCGAGGACGGGCTCGGCGCGATCTTCCCGGCGATGGCCAACAGCGTGATGATGTTCGACGTGCTCGGCTACCGCGACGATCATCCCGACCGCGCCATCGCGCCGCAAGTCGATCGACAAGCTGCTGGTCATCAAGGACGACGAAGCCTATTGCCAGCCCTGCGTCTCGCCGGTGTGGGACACCGCGCTCGTCGCGCACGCGCTGCTCGAAGCCGGCGGCGAGCAAGCCAGTCGCCGACGCCGTGCGCGGGCTCGAATGGCTGAAGCCGCTGCAGGTGCTCGACGTCAAGGGCGACTGGGCGGTGCAGCGGCCGGACGTGCGGCCCGGCGGCTGGGCGTTCCAATACGCCAACCCGCATTATCCCGATCTCGACGACACCGCCGTCGTCGTGATGGCGATGGATCGCGTGCAGGCATCGCGGCGGCGGCGACTATCGACCGAAGCCGATCGCGCGCGCGCGCGAATGGATCGTCGGCCTGCAGAGCCAGGACGGCGGCTGGGGCGCGTTCGATGCCGACAACACCTATTACTATCTCAACAACATTCCGTTCGCCGATCACGGCGCGCTGCTCGATCCGCCGACCGAGGATGTGACCGGCCGCTGCGTCTCGATGCTGGCGCAGCTCGGCGAGACGCCCGACACCTGCCCGGCCTTGGCGCGCGGCATCGACTATCTGCGCCGCACCCAGCATCGCCGAAGGGCAGCTGGTACGGCCGCTGGGGCATGAACTACATCTACGGCACCTGGTCGGTGCTGTGCGCGCTCAATGCCGCCGGGCGTCGATCATCAGTCGCCGGAAGTCCGCAAGGCGGCCGACTGGCTGGTCGCGATCCAGAATGCCGACGGCGGCTGGGGCGAGGACGGCGCGAGCTACAAGCTCGACTACCGCGGCTACGAGCCGGCGCCGAGCACCGCGTCGCAGACCGCCTGGGCGCTGCTCGGCCTGATGGCGGCGGGCGAGGTCGACCACGCCGCGGTCGCGCGCGGCATCGCCTATCTGGCGCGGACGCAAGGGGCCGACGGCCTGTGGGAGGAGGAGCGCTTCACCGCGACCGGCTTTCCGCGCGTGTTCTATCTGCGCTATCACGGCTATCGCGAAATTCTTCCCGCTGTGGGCGCTGGCGCGCTACCGCAACCTGAAGCGCGGCAACTCGACCGTCGATCGCCGTTCGGCATGTGAGCCGCGTGCTGCACGATGCGAGCATCCGCGGCGACGTCCTGGTGGTGACCGGCATGGCGCTGCGAGGCGCGGATCGCGGCGGGCCCGGGCGTCGTCACGGTGTGTTGCGGCGGCGACGGCAAGCTGCTGCGGTCGCGGCTGGCGACGATCGACCGCCAGCTGCCATCGCGCGGTCGTCAGCTTCGGCCTCGCCGGCGGCCTCGACCCGGCGCTGCGCGCCGGCGACGTCGTGGTCGCGACCGCATGTCGACCATGCGGCGAAGAGCCTGGCCGACGCGACAGGGCGCATCACCGCTGCCTTCGTGTCGAAGCTTGCGGCAGCGCGAAGCGCGTCCGAGCTCGGACGGCATGGCCGGCGCCGATAGCGTCGTGCTCGACCCGCCGACAAAGCGGCCTTCACGCGCGACCGGCGCGGTCGCGGTCGACATGGAATCGCACGTCGCCGCGGCTTCGCCGCCGCCCATGGCCTGCCGTTCGCCGTGATGCGGGCGGTCTGCGATCCCGCCTGGCAGCGCACCTGCCGCGGCATGGCGCAGACATGCGCTCGACGCCGACGGCCAGGTCGATCTGGCAGCGATCATTGCGGCAGCCTGGTGCGCGATCCGTCGCCAGATCGCTGGCGCTGGTCGCGGACCGGCCGCGATTTCGCGGCCGCGCTCGTCGCGCTACGCCGCTGTCGCCGGTCTGCTTGGCCCGGGTCTTCGGCCTGGCTTGCATCTCGTGACAGCTTCGTGCTCGACCTGCGTCGAGAACACGTATTGCGCCGGACGCTGGTTATCGAGCGAAATCTCCGGCGCCATCGGGCCTTCGGTGCGCACGCCGCGCAGCGCGATCTTCAGCGCCTTGAGCGGATGGGCGAAGACGTCGCATGGCGGCGGTCGGCTCGTAGCCGCAATGCGCCATGCAGTTGGCGCACTTCTCGTAGCGGCCGGTGCCGTAGAGATCCCAATCGGTGGTTTCCATCAGCTCCTTGAAGGTCTTGGCGTAGCCTTCGCCGAGCAGGTAGCAGGGCTTCTGCCAGCCGAAGATGTTGCGCGTCGGCATGCCCCAGGGCGTGCAGTCGATAGGTCTGGTTGCCGGCGAGGAAGTCGAGGAACAGGCTGGAGTGCATGAAGTTCCAGTTCTTGCCCTTGCCGAGCGCGAAGACCTCGCGGAACAGCTCCTTGGTCTTGCGCGCGGTTGAGGAAGTGCTCCTGGTCCGGCGCGCGCTCATAGGCGTAGCCCGGCGAGATCGAGACGCCGACGCCGAGTTCCTTGCAGTAGTCGAGGAACTCGGCGATGTCCTCGGCGGGATGGCCGTCGAAGATCGTGGCATTGACGTTGACGGCGAAGCCCTTGGCCTTGGCGGCCTTGATCGCCGAGACCGCGCGCTCGAAGACGCCTTCCTGCAACACCGACTTGTCGTGATGCTCCTTGAGGCCGTCGAGATGGACCGAGAAGAACAGATAGGGCGACGGCTTGAACAGGTGCGAGCTTCTTCTCGAGCAGCAGCGCGTTGGTGCACAGCGAGACGAACTTCTTGCGCGCCACGATGCCCGTCACGATCTCGCCGATCTCCTGTGGATCAGCGGCTCGCCGCCGGGGATCGCCACCATCGGCGCGCCGCACTCGTCGACCGCGTCGAGGCATTCCTGCACCGACAGGCGGCGGTTGAGGATCGCGTCCGGATAATCGATCTTGCCGCAGCCGACGCAGGCGAGATTGCAGCGGAACAACGGCTCCAGCATCAGCACCAGCGGATAGCGCTTGCTGCCCAGCAGCTTCTGCTTGAGCAGATAGGCGCCGATGACGCATTTCCTTGAAAAACGGAATTGCCATGAACGTCTACCTATCCGCTTAACCGGCCGACGCTTTGACGCGCGACGGGGATTTCATGTTCGCCAGCTCGGCGGGCAGGCGGAACTCGATGTCTCTTCGCGGCCGGGCAGCGTCGACACCTCGACCGGGCCGAGACGTCCCGAGCGCATCGATCACGTCCTCGACCAGCACTTCCGGCGCCGAGGCGCCGGCGGTGATGCCGACCGTCTCGGACGCCTTCGACCCATTCGGGTCGAGCTTCGCTGCCGTCGGCGATCAGATAGCTCGGGATGCCGTCCTCGGCGCCGATCTCGCGCAGCCGGTTGGAATTGGAGCTGTTCGTCGCGCCGACCACCAGGATCACGTCGACCACCTTGCAGAGGTCGCGCACCGCGGTCTGGCGGTTCTGCGTCGCGTAGCAGATGTCGCTGGTATCGGGCCCGACGATGTCGGAGAAACGGCGCTCGCAGCGCCGCGATGATGTCCGTGGGTGTCGTCGACGCTGAAGCGTCGTCTGGGTGACATAGGCGACCGGCGTCGTCGGGCGGCAGATCGAGCGTCGCCACCTCCTGCTCGGTCTGCACCAGATGACCGGCGCGGAAATCTGGCCCATCGTGCCTTCGACCTCCGGGTGGCCGGCATGGCCGATCAGGATCAGCGTGCGGCCCTGGCGCGACGTAGCGCTTGCCCTGGTTGTGCACCTTGGTGACCAGCGGACAGGTGGCGTCGAGCACCGGCAGGCCGCGCTCGTGAGCTTCGGTCTCGACGCTCCTGCGAGACGCCATGGGCGCTGAAGATCGTGACGGCGTCGCCGGGATCTTCGTCGAGTTCCTCGACGAACCGCGCGCCCTTGGCCTTCAGGCTTTCGACCACGTGCTTGTTGTGGACGATCTCGTGGCGCACATAGACCGGCGGCGCCGTATTTCTCCAGCGCGCGCTCGACGATCTCGATCGGCGCGCACGACGCCGGCGCAAAATCCGCGCGGCTGGGCCAGAATAACCTTCATCGGTTCACCGGATTACGCTGGCGGATGAATATGGATGACATTCGAGCGTGGCAAACGGCAAAGCAGCCGTCCATCAGGCGAGTTGTACGGCATCACGTGAATGTCCTTGCCGAGCGTCTCGAACACCTTGGCGACGATGCCGCTCGGCGTCGAGGCCGGCCTGCGCATACATCGCGGCCGGGCGTGTCCTGATCGATGAAGACGTCGGGCAGCACCATGCAGCGGACCTTCAGCCCGTGATCGAGCGCGCCATGCTCGGCACAGGGTCTGCAGCACCTGCGAGCCGAAGCCGCCGATCGAGCCTTCCTCGATCGTGATCAGCACCTCGTGTTCGCGCGCCAGCCGCAGCACCAGATCGGTATCGAGCGGCTTGGCGAAACGCGCATCGGCAACCGTCGTCGACAGGCCATGCGCCGCCAGTGCATCGGCGGCCTTGCAGGCATTCCGCGAGCCGCGTGCCGAGCGACAGCAGCGCGACCGTGCTGCCCTCGCGCAGGATGCGGCCCTTGCCGATCTCGAGCGGGATGCCGATCTCCGGCATGTCGACGCCGACACCGTCGCCGCGCGGATAGCGGAACGCCGACGGGCGGTCGTCGATCGCGACCGCGGTCGCGACCATGTGGACGAGCTCGGCCTCGTCGGCCGCCGCCATCAGCACGAAGCCGGGCAGGCAGCCGAGATAGGCGACATCGAACGAGCCGGCATGGGTCGGGCCGTCGGCGCCGACGAGGCCGGCGCGGTCGATCGCGAAGCGCACCGGCAGGCGCTGGATCGCGACGTCGTGCACGATCTGGTCGTAGGCGCGCTGCAGGAAGGTCGAATAGATCGCGACGAACGGCTTGTAGCCCTTCGGTCGCGAGGCCGGCCGCGAACGTCACGCCGTGCTGCTCGGCAATGCCGACGTCGAAGGTGCGCTCCGGGAACGCCTTGCCGAAGATGTCGAGGCCGGTGCCGCCCGGCATCGCGGCGGTGATCGCGACGATCTTCGGTCGTCCTTGCGCGCTTCCTTGACCAGGCTTCGCCGAACACCTTGGTGTAGGACGGGGCGTTGGTCTTCGCCTTGACCTGCTTGCCGGTCGCGACGTCGAACTTGACGACGCCGTGATATTTGTCGTCCGACGGCTTCGGCGGGCGCGTAGCCCTTGCCCTTCTGCGTCACGACATGGACGAGGATCGGGCCCGTTCTTGGCGTCGCGCACGTTCTTGAGCACCGGCAGCAGGTGATCGAGATTGTGCCCGTCGATCGGGCCGACATAGTAGAAACCGAGTTCCTCGAACAGCGTCCCGCCGGTCACGAAGCCACGGGCATATTCCTCCGCGCGCGCCGCCTGGTCGCCGACGAACTTCGGCAGGTGCTTGGCGAGCTGCTTGCCGATCTCGCGCAACGACAGATAGGTCCGTCCGGAGATCAGCCGCGCGAGATAGGCCGACATGCCGCCGACCGGCGGCGCGATCGACATGTCGTTGTCGTTCAGGATGACGATCAGGCGCGAATCCATGGCGCCGGCATTGTTCATGGCCTCGTAGGCCATGCCGGCCGACATCGCGCCGTCGCCGATGACGCTGACGATGTTGTTGGTGCCGCCCGACAGATCGCGCGCCACGGCCATGCCAAGGCCGGCCGAAATCGAAGTCGACGAATGGGCGGCGCCGAAGCAGTCGTATTCGCTCTCGGCCCGCTTGGTGAATCCGGAGAGACCGCCGCCCTGGCGAAGGGTGCGGATGCGGTCGCGGCGACCGGTGAGGATCTTGTGCGGATAGGCCTGGTGGCCGACGTCCCAGATGAGCTTGTCCTTCGGCGTGTCGAACACATGGTGCAGGGCGACCGTCAGCTCGACGACGCCGAGGCCGGCGCCGAGATGGCCGCCGGTGACCGCCACCGCGCTGATCGTTTCGGCGCGCAACTCCGCAGCCACCTGCTTGAGGTCCTTGACGCTTAATTGCCGCAAGTCCACCGGACTTCGGATTTGCTGGAGCAGCGTGTTTTCTACGGCCATCGTGGAGACATCTTCACTCATTATTCGCGATACCGAACAGCCGGTAGCGGTTGTTGTCCTGAGAGTCACCGTCATCGATCGGATATTTATCCCAAAAAATAGGCAAAAAGCCAAAAATCATCCGACCTCCGGGCTCCAAATCCTTGGTTTCCAACGCCTCTCGGCGCCAGAAGGTTCAGATAAGCCGCTTTGCGGCCGTTCCAACCGTTAAATGCACCCGGACGATGGCATGCTCAAATCCATTATCGCAAAGACCGTCGGCTTCTCCACCACCCATTCATTGTATGTGCTTCTAATATCAATAGGAATCGCTATCGGTTCGATCGTCTACGCCGTTCACCATTTTGCCATCTCGACCGACATCAACCAGCTCATCTCGCCCGACCTGGGGTGGCGGCAGCGGGAGGTGGCGCTCGATGCCGCGTTTCCGGCTCGCAGCGACTACATCCTGGCCGTGGTCGACGCGCCGACCCCTGAACAGGTGTCGCAAGCCACCACCGCGCTGCTCCAGCGCCTGCGCGAGGCCCCGCAATTGTTCCATTCGATTCGCCAGCAGGGCGGCGGGACGTTCTTCGAGCGCAACGGGATGCTGTTCCTGCCGACGGCCGATGTGCAGCAGCTCGGCAAGGCCCTGGGGGACGGCGGCCCGCTGATCGGCGCATTGTCCGACGATCCGAGCCTGCGCGGCCTGACCAAGGCGCTGTCGCTGGGTCTCCTGGGCGTGCAGAAGGGCATGATCCCGCTTGACGACTTGGCGCGGCCGCTCGGCATGGCCGCCGACACGGTCGAGGATGTACTGGCCGGGCGCCCGGCGCGCTTCTCCTGGCAGGTCATGCTGAAAGGCGAGGCGCCAGAACCCCGCGACCTGCGCCGCTTCATCGAGGCGCGGCCCGTGCTCGACTTCAACGCGCTGGAGCCGGGAAAGGAGGGATCGGACGCGATTCGCAAAGCTGCGGCCGACCTCGGGCTGGCGCAGAAATTCGAGGCGCGGGTGCGCCTGACCGGGCCGGTGCCGATCGCCGACGAGGAATTCGCGACCGTGCAGGAGGGCGCGCTGGTCAACGGCATCGGCACGGTGGTGATCGTGCTCATCCTGCTGTGGCTCGCGCTCCGCTCGGCCCGCATCATCCTGGCGGTGTTCGTCACGCTGTTCGTCGGGCTGGTCGTCACCGCCGCGCTCGGCCTGATGATGGTCGGCGCCCTGAACATGATCTCGGTGGCGTTCGCCGTGCTGTTCGTCGGGCTGGGCGTCGATTTCGGCATCCAGTTCGCGGTCCGATACCGCGCGGAGCGCCACCGGTTCGACGATCTCCGCGGCGCCTTGCTGCGGGCAGCCGAGCAGGCCGGGCCACCTTTGACACTCGCGGCGGCGGCGGTCGCGGCGGGTTTCCTGTCGTTCCTGCCGACGGCCTATCGCGGCGTCTCGGAGCTCGGCCAGATCGCCGGCGCCGGCATGATTGTGGCCTTCATCTCCAGCATCACGCTGCTTCCCGCCCTGCTGATGCTGCTCAATCCGCCGGGCGAGAAGGAGCCGGTGGGCTATCGGGCGCTGGCCCCGGTCGACCGGTTCCTCGACCGGCACCGCATTCCGGTGCTGGCCGGCACGGCGCTCGTCGTGCTGCTTGGCCTGCCGCTGCTGTTCCACCTGCAGTTCGACTTCAACCCGCTCAACCTGCGCAGCCCGAAGGTGGAGTCGATCGCCACCTACCTCGACTTGCGGAAGGACCCCGAGATCGGCGGCAGCCCGGTCGAGGTCCTGGCGGCGTCGCAACCGGAGGCGGATGCCGTCGCCGGGCGGCTAGCCAAGGTGCCGGAAGTCGACCGCGTGATGACGCTGGACCGTTACGTGCCCGAGGAGCAGGACAAGAAGCTTCCGCTGATCCAAGAGCTTGCGCGCACCCTTGAGCCGGACCTCAGCGGCCCGGAAGACCCCGCGCCGAGCGACGCCGAGAATGTCGCGGCGTTGCGTGTGATCGCCGGCAATCTCGCCGCCGCCGCCGCGAACGGCAAGGACGGCCCCGGCACTGTCGCGGCGAAGCGCCTGTCGGCCGACCTGACCCGGCTGGCGGACGCCGATGCAGCGGCGCGTGAGCGGGCGCAGTCCGCGTTGGTGGAGCCGCTCAGGGTCGCCCTCGCCGACCTGCGGAACCTGCTGAAAGCGGAGCCGGTGACCGTGGAGTCCCTGCCGCAGGATGTCGTTGGGGATTGGGTGACGGCGGATGGCCGGGTCCGCGTCGAGGCCTATCCGAAGGGCGACCCGAACGACAACGAGGTGATTCGCCGGTTCGCGCGCGCCGCCCTCGCGGTCCAGCCCAACGCCATCGGAGGGCCGGTCTCGATCCTCGAATCGGGCAACACCATCGTGTCGGCCTTCATCCAGGCCGGCATCTGGGCGGTGATCTCGATCGCGATCCTGCTGTGGATCGTGCTGCGGCGGATCGGCGACGTGCTGCTGACGCTCATTCCGCTGCTGCTGGCCGGCGTCGTGACGCTCGAAGTGACGGTACTGATCGGGATGCCGCTCAACTTCGCCAACATCATCGCGCTGCCCCTGCTGCTCGGGCTCGGGGTGGCGTTCAAAATCTATTACATCATGGCGTGGCGCGCCGGGCAGACCAACCTGCTGCAGACCAGCCTGACGCGGGCCGTGATCTTCAGCGCCATGACGACCGCCACCGCGTTCGGCAGCCTGTGGCTGTCGAAGCACCCCGGCACGTCGAGCATGGGCGAATTGCTAGTGCTGTCGCTCGCCTGCACGATGGCGGCGGCGGTGCTATTTCAGCCGGCGCTCATGGGGCGTCCCCGTGGCGCGGGTGACGCTTAGGCACACGTCGACACCGGCCGGCCCCGCCCCCTTGCCCTTGGTGGCCTCGGGCGGCGCCTTGAACCGGGTCCAGTCCTCGCCGCCGCACAGGAAGCCGAGGACGCAGCCCTCGATCCTCAGCACGTCCGCACTCGGAAGACTGATGTTGGACGTGTAGGTCTTGCCATTCTCGGCGTTGTAGACCTCGCCGTCCCACCTCCCCGGTTTTGCCGGTTTCATGTCGAGCAGGATCGGCAGGCCGAGGGTCGGCCGGCTCCGCTTGGAGGCGTCGGGATTATTCTCGTCGCGGCCCGCCTGCTTTTCCCAGGCCACCACGCCCCACAAGCCGTCGCCGCAATGGTCGATCTTGATTCGGGCCGAGCCATCCTTGACCAGCCACTCGCCGAGCGGCTCGGCAGCCGATGCCGGCATTGCCGAGAGGAACAGGGCGGCGGCCGAGAGCAGCCCGAGGCAACGCATGGGGGACCCTCCGGGTTTTTCCCCCAACCGACCATAGCACATGGCGATCTTTCCTGATTTACCAAGGATCGGCCCCATTGAGGACACGGTGTGGCGGGCATAGCTCATGGGGCGTCGTTCGTCCGGTTTACCGAGGTCGTTCTGTAATGAACCTGGATATGGCCACTTTGTTCGCCGAGCGCGAGTCGCAGCGCTACGCGATGCATACGCGTCATCTCAACGCCCAGATGGTCCGGGTGCTCCAGACCATCGGCTACGACGCGGGCTTTTGCCGCGGCGTCGGCCAATATCTCTATGACCGGGCCGGGAACCGCTATCTCGACCTGCTCAGCGGCTTCGGCGTGTTCGCCATCGGGCGCAACCACCCGCGGGTGCGCGACGCATTGAAAAGCGTGCTTGATGCCGAGCTTCCCAACCTGGTCCAGATGGATGTCTCGACGCTTGCCGGCGTGCTGGCCGAGCGCCTGCTCGGCTATGCGCCTTATCTCGACAAGGTGTTCTTCGCCAATTCCGGCGCCGAAAGCGTGGAGGCGGCGATGAAGTTCGCGCGCGCCGCCACGGGCCGCCAAGCCATCGTGTATTGCGAGCACGCCTTTCATGGCCTCTCCTACGGCGCCCTGTCGCTCAACGGCGACGGGATGTTCCGCAACGGCTTCGAGCCGCTGCTGCCGGAATGCTTCGCCGTCCCCTTCAACAATCTCGAAGCCCTCGACAAGATGCTGGCGTCGCGCAAGGTCGCGGCCTTCATCGTCGAGCCCATCCAGGGCAAGGGCGTGAACCTTCCCGACGACGGATATCTCGCCGGTGCGGCAGAACTCTGTCGCAAGCATGGCGCCCTCTTCATCGCCGACGAGATCCAGACCGGGCTCGGCCGCACCGGGCGATTTTTCGCGATCGATCATTGGGGCGTCGAGCCCGACATGGTGCTGATCGCTAAGTCGCTCTCCGGCGGCCATGTGCCGGTCGGTGCGGTGATGATGCGCAAGCCGATCTTCGACAAGATGTTCGACCGCATGGACCGCGCCGTCGTGCACGGCTCGACCTTCGCCAAGAACGACCTGGCGATGGCGGCGGGCATCGCCACGCTGGACGTGATCGAATCCGAGGGCGTGGTCGCGAACGCCGCCCGCATGGGCGAACGGCTGCGCGCCGCCTTCGCGCGCATGCAGCATTATGAGTTCCTGCGCGAGTTCAGAGGCAAGGGCCTGATCATCGGCATCGAGTTCGGGCCGCCGAAATCACTGAAGCTCAAGGCGTCGTGGAGCATGATCGAGGCGGCGAACAAGGGTTTGTTCTGCCAGCTCATCACGATCCCGCTGTTCAAGGAGCATCATATCCTGACGCAGGTCGCCGGCCACGCCAGCCACACCGTGAAGCTGCTGCCGCCGCTGACGATCACCGCGGCGGATTGCGACGATATCGAGAAGGCTTTCGATACGGTGATCGCCGGGGCTCACCGGATGCCGGGCGCAGCGTGGTCGCTCGGCAAGAACCTGATCGAGCATGCGGTGAAGGCCCGCGTCGCGGCGCGCTGACGGATTACGATCCGAGCGCCGCCGATCAGAGCTGACCGTTATCCTCGAGCATCTTCCGGCACGACTTGCTCAGCTTTTTCTCGTTCGTCTGCAAGCATTGCAGGACGGTCATGTCACCCTGGTCCAGCACTTTGCGGCAAAACCGGCGCGCATCGCCGCCGCAAGCCTCCTCGCCGCGCTGACGCTGCGGGTCGGGCTGAGCGACGCTCATCGTGGGCACCATGGTGACCAGCGCGCCCAGGATCAGGATTCGTTTCAGCATCGTCATGTCCCACCTCGAGTTGGCCCGTCCGTGGCCGTTCGTTTCCACCATGTACGGACTGTTCAGTCTTATGGTTTCGGGCCAGTTGCAGATCTGCGCCACTGAGCCCGCAAATCAATTCGGGTCGGCGCGGAATGTTCCTTGTCTTCGCCGGTGGCTGCGACCGCCAGGGCGCGCATTCCCTTGCGGCCGTTGGTCGCGCTCAGTGCAGCATGCTCGCCGATCGTGAAGGCTGGGACATTGTATTTGCCGGACCACGCCCGCAACCGTCTCGGAACGCCGAATCAGCGGCTGTCCGATGGACAATGCTCAAGAACAGCGGCGAGATAATGTTGCACGAAATCGACACAGACTTCGCTGTGTCGTGCGCTCCGGCGCAGACCGCCAATCGCCATGGCGGGATTGGGGACCAGCGATCGGTCTCGGGACTGGATCACCAAGCCGTCCAGGAACTGCAAGCCGCGCCGGCACGATTCGACATACCTGCGATGACGCTGGCCATCTCCCACCGACCGCGCCAGCGAAGCCGCCGCGCCGAGGCCTTCCAGATACAGCGCAGTCGTGTAGCCCGGCGTGTCGGACTGGTGGTCGTTCAGGAATGCGCCGGTCTTCTCCTGCTGGAAGGCGAGAATCCAGTCGGCGATCTCGAATGCGAGTTCGCTGAAATCATTATTGCGCGTGACCTCCCACCACGCACGGCACGCCTGCGCCATCCATGAGACTTGGCCGAAGCGCGGCAGGTTGCGAAAGCGGTGCCGATAATATCGGAGGGCGCGCGAGAGCTTGGCGTCGTCGGCCGAAGCCACGCCGGCGCGCGTCGCGTGAGCGAGCGCCAGCAGCACTTGGCCCGGGAAGTAATCTTGAAAGGGGTCGGACGCGAGCGCGGCATCCCGGTGGGTCTGCACGCGTCCATGCGGATCGATGTGCGACCAGAGCGCCGCCGCAAGCCGCGAGGCCCACGGCGCGTCGCGTGGCGCCGGCGATGCCTCGCAAAGCGCGAGAAGGAGAAGCGAGATTTCCGCAACGGTGCTGTCGTTGCCGTGGTGTTCGAGCCAGATTCCGTCGGGCGATTTGCGGAGCGCATCCAACAGGAACGTCACGGCGCGGTCCGCCGATTCTCCGGCTGGCAAGGCGAACGCCTTGGACGCCCGGGCCAGGACCCACGCCGCGTGCGCCAAACGCGGCAGATCCACCCCCTCGTAGAGCTGGTCCTGGAGCGGGTCATAACGGGTGAAGAAGGTGCCGTCGGGCCGCTGATGCCGAAGCAGGTAATCCACGGCCAGCGGACCAAGCCTATCCACGAGAGACGGCAGGTCGGCCGGCGGAGGCTCGGGCGCGAAACTCCCGTGCACCAAGCGATTTTCGGCGTGGTCCGCAAGCCACGTCGTGCATTCGAAACCGAATCCATCGATAGGGCGGTTGCGTGATCGCAGCCTTGCCCAGAAGCTCTTCGACGAAAGCCGTGGGCTCCAAGTTGAAGCGGCTGGCGACGGACGGCAGAAACAGCGCCAGGCGATCGTTCTGCTCGACCATCAGGGCATGCTGGCCATAGCGGATCCGGCGGACGACGTCTTCGATCGAGTGGATGCCAAGATCGAGGCGGTCATGGAGGAACGCGACCGTCACTGCGACGGCGTCGGGAGAATTCGATCGTCCGCATCTCGAAGCGCTCGTCGGCGAGCGACGCATCCACCAGCCTCGCCACATCATCGTCCAGATTGCGCAGGGCGATCCCATGACATCCGCGCAGCTTTCCGCCGAGATAGACGCTCACATAGAATAAATCGACTTCGGGCGGGAGCAGGTCGTCGGCGCAGTCGAACGGTACGTGCCTCGCCGCCGAACAATCGCGTCACCGCGAGATCGCGCGCGCGCGCCGCAACGACGCCGCCGAGCTCCGCGCGCATGAGGGGATGGGACTCGCCGGGCGCCGGAACGCCGGTCGGCTGCCACGCCACGCCGGGCTCGACGGCCTTGATGACGTCGTGCCGGAAGATGACATGCGGCTCGAATGACACCAGCCGGGCATTGGTGATGCGCGCGTGCTGATACTGATCCCACTCGTTGAGGATGCCGGGCATGCGCGGCAGCGCGCCGCCCATCCAGCCCGGGCCGCTCCAGGCTGCGCACGACGATGCCGTAGCGATCGTTGTCGAGCTCGCCGACCGGACATCCTCCAGGGCGGTGAAGAAGGTGACGGCGATCGCGCTGTCGTCGAGCAGACGAAGCGCTTGCGTCCGGAGGCAGCGTCGCCGCCGTCTTGAGCGCTGCCCATAGCACGCCCTCGGGCGCCGGCCATGCTTCTTCGCCCGGGAAAGTGCCAGAACCCGTCGCGCGCGTGGCGGAGGTGGATGTCGTCGCAACGAGCGCAGGCTGACCCATGCGCCGCCGGCCGCCGGATACTCGGCGTCGAGCGCCTGCGGCGGACGCGGCAGCGTGCCGCGACGTCAGATATTCGCGCATGCGCGATGCGCGCCAGATTCGGCCGGATGCAGCTTCTCCGGCGCGCGCGCCGCGCTCCATCGGACGTCCGGGAAAGATCTTGGTCGGATTGCCGATCGGCTTCGGCTCGTCATCCATGTGATAGATGAAGTCGGTCCAGATATCGGTCACCGCCTCGACGTGATAGCCCTGCTCCTGCATCCGGGCGTAGCCGCCGTACCAGCCGAACCGCACCAGGAAGATGCCGCCCTCGACGCGGATGCCGGCATCCCGCAGCGTATCGCAGGCAAGCTGCATCGACGTGCCGGAACTGATGGAATCGTCGATCACGATGGTGGGTTCGTCGCGGATCGATCGGCCCCTCGATCAGCTTCAGCGAGCCGTGCTTCTTGCGCTGCTGGCGCACCAGCAGCCCGTGATAGCGGCCGCTCGGACTGCATGATGCACGAATTCAGGATCGGCACCGCGGTGAGGCCGAGCGTGGCGATCTGCCTGCCTTCGAATCGCTTCAGCAGCTGCCAGCACGCACCGGCCGGCAAGCTCCGCGCCGCGCGGCGTCAGCGTGACTTGCAGCGAATTCAGCATCCAGCGCGCCGTCGATCCGTCGCGCGAGAGGATCGGCTGCGTGGGAGACTGGTAGAGGATCGCGTCCTTGCGCAGCAGGCCGAGCAGCGCCGTCGCGATCGTCATGAAACGTCGCCGGCATGCGCGCCAGACTGTCCGACCAGGCTTCCATCATGGCAATCCGCCGATCGCAGACATGCGCATCAGATATAGGCGATTCTTCGGCAGGGCAAGGCTCAGATACTGGCCGTCCAGCTCGACCATGAGGTCGCGCTCGTGGAACTCGGCCACCGCCTCCGCCAGCCACTCGCCATCGCCGAATTCCGCCGCGATCGCCTGGTGCGTTCTTCGCGTCCATGCAGAACTCGTAGAGCGCCGCAGGGCCGTCGGAATAGTCAAACTGCCGCACTCGCCGGCATGCGGCCGTCCTCGATGAAGATCGACGCGCATGACTTCCGATAGAGCAGCGTCGGCCTCTCGCCGCTTCGCCAGCGTTCCTGCCAGTCGCCGACGGCGCCGAAGATGTCGTCATACTCATGGTCCGGCAGCATGCCCGGCCCGTCGTGATCGAAATAATAGGAGATCTTGTCGAGGTCGAAGCGGCCGCGCGGAAAGATGATAGCGGTAGCAGTCCGCCGGGCGCAGGCGGCCGACGCCGTGCTGGTCCGGATCGGTGAACATCGGCGAGCCGCGGTCGGCGCGCGCCCTGGCGATGGCGTAGGGCGGCTGCAGGTGCGGGATCTTGCCGATCACGTCGCATTGCAGGCGGTAGTCGTCCGGCGTCTCGCCGGCGAAGCCGACCAGGATGTTGTAGAGATTGTTGATGTCGTAATAGGTGCACCACTTCATCAGCTCGAGATTGCGCATGCCGGTCGAATGCTTCTTCATCAGCTTGAGCACGTGCGTCGAGAGGCTCTCGATGCCGGGCTGGACGGAAACCAGTCCGCCGCTGCGCATCCTGGCGAGCTGGTCCGCGCTTGAAATGGGGACGGATCTCGTAATGCAGGCGAATATCGCTTTTGGTCTCGGCGAGCCGCCCGAACAGTTGCTCGGTGTATTCGGGCGCCATGATGTTGTCGATCGCGTTGAAGTCGAGACGTCCGTAGCGGCGCGACAGCGCCTCGAGCATGTCGATCACCTGCTGCGGCGCCTTGGCGCGAAATTCCATGCCGGCGCGGTTCAGGCCGCAGAACGTGCAGTGGTGCTTCGACGCCCCACCAGCAGCCGCGCGCGGTCTCGATCGGCAGCAGCACGTCGCCGTCGCGGACTGTATCTGCGCGTATCCGCTCTCGCTTCGGGCGTAGAAATATTCGTCGAAGTCCGGCACGGGCGTCACGTTGAGGTCGCGCAGATTGGCGGCGCGTCCGCCGTACACCACCTGCCCGCCGTCGCGCGACATCAGGCCCTGAAGGCCGCTCACCGGCTTCTCGTCGAGGATGCCGCGGACGAACTTCCGGCAAGCGAAATCTCCGCGTCGCCGCAAAAGACGTAGTCGACCTGCGGACAGCCGCGGATCACCTCCTCGGCGATATCGTCCTCCAGCGCGGCGCCGCCGAAGATGATCGGCAACGACGGATGGCGCGCCTTCAGCGCGCGGGCCAGCGCGATGCTCGCCAGCAACTGCTGGAAGACCAGCGAGAACCCGACCAGGCCGAAGCGGCTCCAGTCGACGCTGTCGACGCAGAAATCGATGAACCGTGGAGCCGCGTCATCGCGGATCCGGCGCAGATCGCGCGAGCGAGCAGCCGGCGAGCTTGCAGATCGGATGCGGAAATTGCGCTCGAAGACCTCGAAATATTCCGTCATCTTCCTCGTGGTCGCCGAACGCGGCCTTCGTCCAGATCCACTCCCCGATCAGGCTCGGCCACACCTCGGCGAGCACCTCGTTCATCTGCCAGCCGACATGCGTCCCGAAATACATGAACAGGGAGAAGGGCTGAACGGAAAAGCCCTGCCGCTCCAGGAAGGGCTTGAGCAGCCCGAGCTGAAAGGACGGAAAGCGCCCGGACAGCGTCGGCATGCTCGACGAGAGCGATCGGTTTGCTCGGACGGCATCAGTCGGCTGGGTCTCCCGGTTCGCGCGGCCGCAGGCCGGATGCCGCAACGTGCTATTTGTCGCGGCTTGGCTTTATCTGCGGAGCGATCTCTGGGCGGACCTCCAGGCTGATCTCGGGGCGCACGTCCGGCCTGACGTCGGGACGCACGTCCGGCGCGATTTCCGGCTTGATCCCGGGCCGCACCTCAGGCCGGATTTCCGGCCTGATTTCGGGCCGAATTTCAGGTTTGATCTCCGGCCGGACTTCCGGGGCGACCTCGACAATCGGCCCATACTTCACATCGGGCCTGACCTCGGGAGCGATCTCGATAAGCGTGCCTGGGTTCTTTCTGATGTCGGGGCGAACCTCGGGCGCCACCTCGACGATCTTGCCTGGATCTTTTTTGCCGTCCGGACGCACCTCAGGAGCCACCTCGACGATCTTGCTCGGGTTCTTTCTGATGTCCGGGCGAATCTCGGGAGCCACCTCGACAATCTTGCCCGGGTCTTTTCTGATGTCCGGTCGGACCTCTGGAGCGACCTCGACGATCGTGCCGGGCGGCTGCCTCACGTCGGGCCGGGTGCGCGGTGCGACTTCGACGATGGGCCCGTGTCTCACGTCAGGCCTCACCTCGGGCGCGACTTCGACGATGCCCTCCGGCCCATATCTCACGTCGGGCCGAACCTCCGGAGCGACTTCGACAATCGGCCCATGCTTGATGTCCGGCCGGGCATTGGGAGCGATTTCGGGCTTGACCTCGGGGCGGCGTTCCGTCCCGCTGGTGGACGCAGACGCAATCTTGCGCTCGGTGTCATCGCTCATCGGATCCTCCCGCGTGAGACCAAAAAAGCCGCCGACATTTCAAATAAATTATCACAGGGCAACCTATAGTCGACGTTTATTTTTGCGCTATGCGCGTCACGGTCGTGCGGCGGATTTGCTGCAGCGCGGCCGCCAGTCCGGTCAGGGGGACCCGCAGTCCGGTCCGAGCGGTCCAAGCTTCGACCTGTCCGTGGGAACAGGACATCGCTCATTGCCGGATGCGCATCGAAGTCCCCCTTGCGTCGTGATGCGCGCGCTCGCACGGTGCCGCATGACCCGCGGTGAGGTGCATGAAGATCGCCACCTTCAACATCAACAACATCAAGCGCCGACTGCCGAACCTTCTGGACTGGCTTGGCGCTGCGAAGCCCGACGTCGTCTGCCTTCAGGAACTGAAGGCGACTGACGCAGAGTTCCCGGTCGGCGCCATCCGCGCGGCGGGATACCAAGCTGCGTGGCGGGGACAGAAGACCTGGAACGGCGTCGCCATTCTGGCGCGCGGCGCAGAACCGGTCGTCACCCGCATGGAACTGCCGGGCGACCCGGGCGACACGCAAAGCCGCTACATCGAGGCGGCGGTGAATGGCGTGCTCATTGGCTGCCTCTATCTCCCCAACGGCAACCCGCAGCCGGGCCCGAAATTCGACTACAAGCTCGACTGGTTCGAGCGGCTGACGCGGCACGCCGCGCGGCTCTCCAAAGCCGGCGTGCCGGCGGTGCTGGCCGGCGACTTCAATGTCGTGCCGACCGCGACGGACATCTACCCGACAAAATCCTGGGACGACGACGCGCTGCTGCAGCCGGAGAGCCGCGAAGCCTTTCGGCGTCTTCTCAAGCAGGGCTGGGTCGATGCCGTCCGCACGATCCATCCCGACGAGCCGATGTACACGTTCTGGGACTACATGCGGAACCGCTGGCCGCGCGACGCCGGGCTGCGCCTCGACTTCATCCTGTTGAGTCCCGACCTGTCGAAGCGTCTCGACGATGCCGGCGTCGATCGCGCGGTGCGCGGCGAGGACGGCGCCAGCGATCATGCTCCCACATGGGCCGTCCTGCGGGACGGAAAAAGCGACGGCGCCGCCGCACGGCCAACGAAGATCCGGCGCCGGAACATCGTGTAGCCCGACACGCCTGGCCTCGCCGGATCAGGGCATCAGCATGGATGCACGGGTAGAACATTCTCACGCGCATTCGGTGCGGCTCATGTACAGCAGCGGCCGGACATCGCCAGCGCGACACGCTCCTCGTCCGTCAGCGTGTCGAGACCATGATCGTGAGCGTGATCATGCGGCACCGGCGGGACCGCCATCGTCTCGGCGATGGGTTGGTCCTCCGGCAGCCCTTGGGCCTTCATCTCCGCTCGCCGCGCCGTGGTGGCGGCTTCGTCGATGACGAGCGAATCCGGAACAAAGACCGCCCCATAGTCCCGCTCCGCCGATTGCTTTGTCACATAGCCGTTGCGTACGTCCCGCTGCAGCGCGCCCAGATCGCGCTGAAGCGGCGAACCGAATCCGCCGCCGCCGCCCGAGCGCAGGATGTAGGCATCGCCCGGCTTCAGGGTTTGGTTGAACGCCTTGCCGTTCGCGAAATGCGTCTCGTCCGGCTGGTTGAAGCGATGGATGGCGACCGAGTTGCCCAAGGCCGAGAGGCCGCCGTTGAGGCCCCAGGGCTTGCACTTCACGCGGTCCATCTGCGACGAAAAGCGGATGTCGTGTCGCGCCTGCACCACCTGCTCGGTGCCGAGGCCGCCGCGATATTGCCCGGCGCCGCCGGAATCCGGCCGCAGCGCATAGCGCTCGACCAGCAACGGATATTTCGCCTCGACCTGCTCCGACGGACCGTTGTGGGTATCGCCGTCGTTGATGGCGATGGTAGCGCTCATGCCGTCGCCGTTGTGCTTGGCGCCCCAGCCGCCGCCGATGAGACCGCCGATATAGATGTAGAACGCGTTGTCCTTCGGCTTGCGGCCGTTGACCCGCGCCACCACGAGGTCGGCGTGATGGCCGGCGGCGACCTTGGTCGGAATCGCCGCTTCCAGCGCCTTGAGGATCGTATCGACGATCGTCATCGGATAGGTCATCCACATCCGCATCGCGGCGGGCTTCACGGCGCTCACCACGCGGCCCGGCGGCAGGATGATGTCGAGGGCGCGGAACTGCCCGTCGTTGATCGGCAGGTCCAGCGCCGAGGTGACGCACTTGAACGCCACCTGGCAGCAGGAGCGGCCGGCGGTCGCGCCTGAATTGTAGAAGCCGCCGACCTGCTTGGAGACCTCCGTGAGGTCGATAATCATCTGGTCGCCCTTGACCTCGACCTTGACGCTGATCGGCACGCGCTGGCCGACGGTGATGCCGTCGTCATCCATGAAGGATTCCGCGACATAGACACCATCCGGAATCTCGCTAACCCGCGCGCGCGTGACCGCCTCGCTGTGGTCCATGATCGCCTCGATGCCGCCGACCACAGCGTCGTGACCGTATTTCCGGATCAGCTCGAGGAAGCGCCGCTCGCCGGTCTTCACCGCGGCGATCTGGGCGCGGAAGTCACCCATCGCGCGCTCCGGCAGCCGCACGTTGGTCTTGATGATGGAGGTGAGTTCCTCGCTCTGCACGCCCTTGCGGTAGATCTTCACGATCGGCATCTGCAGGCCTTCGGAGAAGATGTCCGTGGTCGAGCCGTCGAGCGTGCCGCCGACATCGGGCCAATGCGCCATGCAGCAGGAGAACGCGATCACCTTGCCGTCGTGGAAGATCGGGACCGTGAAGGTCATGTGGTTGAGATGGCTGCCGGTGATGTAGGCGTCGTTGGTGAGCAGGATGTCGCCGGGATCGAGATCGCCGTTGAAATGCTCGATCTTGGTCTTCACCGTATCGCTCATGCCGCGGATGAACATCGGCAGGCCGAGGCCGATCGACACGGTGTTGCCCTGCGCATCGAAGAGGCCGACCGTGAAGTCGAGCGCCTCGTAGATGATCATGTTGTAGGCGGTCCGCATCAGGTTGGTCTTCATCTCCTCGGTCGCGGCGATGAGGCCGTTGCGGATGATTTCGGTGATCACCGGATCGGCCTGCGTCGCGCCGAGCGAGCTCTGTGCTGCGGTGTCCATCACTCAGCTCCTGAAAATCTCGATGACCAGGTCGCCGAAGTCGTCGACGGTGACGACGTCTCCGGGATGCACGACCGTGGTCGACGCGTGCTCCTCGATCAGCGCCGGCCCGGCGATGTGGTTGCCGGCCTTCAGCTTGGTGCGGTCGTAGGTCGGCGTCGGCCTGAATCCGGTATCGGTGAAATACGCAGGCCGCTCGCCTTGGAACGCGGCGTGGTCGGGCTCCGTCTCACCCTTGGCAATGCGCTCGAACGGCGGCTTGCGCATCAGCCCGACGACGGCACATCGCAGGCTGACGATTTCCGCTTTTTCGGTTGGCGAGGAATAGCCGTAGCGCGTCTCGTGCACGACGTCGAAGTAGCGCTTGATGCCGTCGCGATCCTGGTTCTCGAACAGCGTGAGTGGCAGTTCCACCGTGACCGCGTGCTCCTGGCCGACGTAGCGTATGTCGGCGCCGCGCTCGACGGCGATTCCCTCCAGCGTCGCGGCGCCGCGCGAGACGGTATCGCGCCCGCGTTCTTCCATGGTCCGGTAAAGCGTTTCCATGTCGGCGAATGACGCGTCCGCGAGCGGCGTGAACCACGTATTGACGAAGTCGCGCCGCAGGTCGGCGACCAGCATGCCGTAGGCCGAAAAATGCCCGGGCGCGCGGGGGATGACGACCGTCGCGATGCGCAATTCACGCGCCACCATCGCGGCATGCAGCGGTCCCGCGCCGCCATACGCCACCAATGCGAAATCGGCGGCATCGAGGCCGCGCTCGGTCGTCACCCAGCGCACGACATGCGCCATCTTGATGGTGGCGATGCGCAGAATGCCGTCTGCCGCCGCCGTGAGGTCGAGGCCGAGCGGCGTTCCTATCTTCGCCATGATGGCGCGTTTGGCGCCGTCGAGATCGAGCGTCATCTCGCCGCCGAGGAAACGGTCGGCGCCGAGCCGGCCGAGCACGAGGTTGGTGTCGGTGATGGTCGGCTCCTCGCCGCCAAGGCCGTAGCACACCGGTCCCGGCGAGGAGCCCGCGCTTTCCGGCCCGACATGCAGCGCGCCGTACTCGACGCGCGCGATGCTGCCGCCGCCGGTGCCGACCTCCTGGATGTCGATCATCGGGATCTGCACCGGAAGGCCGGTGGCATAGCCGCCGATCATCGCGCTGCCGGTCATCAGGACGTGGCCGTGATGGATCACGCCGGCCTTCGCGGTCGTGCCGCCCATGTCGAAGGCGATGGCGTTGGCGAGCCCGATGCTGTCGCACAGGGCCTTGGTGCCGATCACGCCGGCGGCCGGGCCCGATTCCAGCATGCGGATGCAGGATTTCTGCGCGTCGTCGAGATCGAACAGGCCGCCGGTCGACTGCACGACCAGGAACTTTCCCTTGAAGCCTTCGTCGGTGATGTGGCTGTCCATCTCGCCGAGATAATGCCGCACGCGCGGGCCGATATAGGCGTTCGCCGCAGCCGTCGAGGTACGCTCGAACTCGCGGTATTCCTGGGACAATTCATGCGAGGCGGTAACGAAAAGATGAGGATGCGCCGCCTCGATGATAGCCTTGGCGCGCAGCTCATGCGCCGGATTGGCGTAGCAATGCAGGAACAGGATCGCGATCGCCTGCACGCCCTGCGCCACGGCCTGATCGGCCACCGCCCTGAGTTGCGCCTCATCGAGCGGGATCAGCACATTGCCCTGCGCAGCGACGCGTTCGCGGATTTCGAACCGCATGTGGCGCTCGATCAGCGGCTCGTGGCGCTTGAAGAACAGGTTGTAGGATTCCGGCCGGTTGACGCGCCCGATCTCGTAGATGTCGCGAAACCCCTGGGTGGTGATCAGGGCGCAAGACGCGCCGGTCCGCTCCAGGATAGTGTTGATGGCGACCGTGGTGCCGTGAAGAAACAAGCGCGCCGCCCGGAAAGCCGATCCGGCCTTCGTCACGCCGGTTTCGATGCCCTCCACCAGCCGCTTGTGCGTCGTCAACGTCTTGCCGAGCGTCAGTTCGCCCGTCATCTCATTGAATGCCGCGACATCGGTGAACGTCCCCCCGACATCGGCCGAGAGCCGGATGGGATACGCGTCGATCGAACCTTCCACGGGCGCCTCTTGGTCCTTGACGTTCCCGGGCTGCCAAAGCCGCCCTCCGTTGACACTGGCCTATCGCATCCGTACCCCATCAGGAAGGTGCTAGAGACGTCAGCCGGACGCAGAATGCCGCCGGCCAAAACGCCTTCGCGATCGAACGCCGGATAAACCGGCGCCGCCAGGACGCCCGAGGAGACGTCATGAGTGTTTCGGCCGCCATCGGCGTTGCCATGCCCGCATGGGCTTCGGCTCCTGCCGCCGCCGTGCAGGCCTTCGCCGGCCAGCCGCTGATCAAAGCGCGCGGTCTGGTGAAAGTTTATTCGACCGTGTCCGGCGATGCCGTGGTCGCGCTCGACGGCATGGACCTGGCGCTCGCCGATGGCGAATTCGTCTCCATCGTCGGCCCGTCCGGATGCGGCAAGAGCACGATGCTTCGCCTGCTCGCCGGGCTCGACAAGCCGGACGCCGGCGAGATGACCCTCGCCAACAGGCCGATCACCGGACCGTCCAGCGCCGTCGGCGTCGTATTCCAGAACGCGACGCTGCTGCCGTGGATGACCGTCTGGCAGAACGTCATCCTCCCGCTGCAGGTCGGCGGCGGACGCGCCGACGTCGCGCGCAAGGCGACCGTGCAGCAGTATCTCGAGATCGCCGGCCTCAAAGGCTTCGAGAACAAATACCCTTACGAGCTCAGCGGCGGCATGCAGCAGCGCGCCGCGATCGTGCGCGGGCTCGCGCGCGATCCGAAGGTGCTGCTGATGGATGAGCCGTTCGGCGCGCTCGACGCGCTGACGCGCGAGCGCATGAATGTCGAGCTGCAGCGCATCTGGCAGGCGAGCCGCAAGACCGTGCTGCTCATCACCCACAGCATCGGCGAGGCGATATTCCTCGGCGACCGCGTGGTCGTGATGTCGGGCCGCCCGGGCCGTGTGCTGGAGGACCTGAAGGTCAGCCTGCCGCGCCCGCGCAACCACGCCGACACGATCGCCGACCCCGAATATATCCGTCTCGCGCGGGAGATCCGCCGCATGCTGGACGTCTGACCATGCCCAGCGCCGACGTTTCGACGCCCAACGCCTTCGCTGTCGCGACGATGAAGCGGCTGGCGGCGGAGCGCCGCCGCGAGCGCATCGGTAATATGCTCCTCACCATCATCGGCGTCATCGCGCTGCTGGTGATCTGGGAGGCTTCCGTCGATCTCCTCGAGGTGCCGAGCTACATCGTGCCCTCGCCGCGGCGCGTGGCGGCCGCCTTGTGGTCCGGCATCGCCGTTCCGGTGACAAGCAAGCTCGGCTTCTACCTGCCGCTGTGGAGCACGCTGAAGCACGCGGCACTCGGCTTCGTCATCGGAGCCTCGCTCGGGATCGTCCTCGGCTCGCTGATGGCGGAATACCGGCCGTTCGAGATCCTGCTGATGCCCTATGCGTTCGCGCTGCAAAGCCTGCCGAAGATCGCGATCGCGCCGCTGATCGTGATCTGGTGCGGCTTCGGCAACGGCTCCAAGGTGGTGATGGCGGCGCTGCTGACGTTCTTTCCGATGCTGGTGAACAGCTTCGCCGGCATCCGCTCGACCGAGCCCGAGCGTATCGATCTCATGAAGGCCCTCTCGGCATCGCGGCTGCAGACCTATCTTCGCGTCAAGCTGCCGACCGCGGCGCCTTACATCTTCGCCGGCCTCGACATGGGCGTCGTCTACGCGCTGCTCGGCACCATCGTCGCCGAATTCCTCGGCGCGCAGGAGGGCATCGGCGTCGTGATCACGCAGGCGCAGGCGGTCACCGACGTCGCCGGCGTATTCGCCGCGCTGGTCATCCTCGGCGTCGTCGGCATCGCGTTCCACCTGCTGATCCGCTTCGCCGAGCACCGCGTCGTGCATTGGTCCGATCGCGCCAGATGAAGCACAAAGCCAAACGACCCGGGGAGTGATGCCATGACCCTGGACCGCCGTGAGCTGGTCGCGACCCTGGGTGCCGTCGCGGCCGCGCTCGCGACCTCCGCACCGCGTTTGGGTCACGCTCAGGCCGCCAGGAAACTGCGCTTCGGCATGGGCACGAAGTCGATGAACGCCACCACCATCAACATGGTGATCGGCGAGGCGCTCGGCTTCAACAGGCAGGAAGGCTTTTCGATCGAGCCGGTTCCTCTCGGCGCCATCTCCAGCGTGCAGATCGCGACCGACAACGGTGACGTGCAGTTCGGCGTCGGCGCGCCGAGCTTCGCGCTTCCGCTGTTCGCGCGCGGCGAGCTGCCGCCGATCGTCAGCTTCTATGAATACACCTACCCTTATAAGTGGGATGTCGCGGTGCTGCCCGATTCGCCGTCGAAGACCTACCAGGACCTGCGCGGCAGGAAGATCGGCGTCTCCGGCCTCGGCACCACGGATTATCCGGTCACGCGTGCGGTGTTCGCCAACCTCGACATCGATCCGGACAATGATTTGCAGTGGCTCGCGGTCGGCGAGGGCGTCACCGCGGGCGTCGCGCTCCAGCGCGGCGCGATCGATGCGCTGGCCTATTTCGACACCGGATTCGGTCAGATCGAATCGGCCGGAATGAAGCTGCGCATCCTGCCGCGGCCGGCCAATGTTCCGATGATCGGCGGCTTCTTCGTCACCGCGCGGCGGGATTATCTCCAGCAGAACCGCAAGACCGCCGTCGGCTTCGGCCGCTCCGGCGCAAAGGCATCGGAGTTCATCCTGGCCAGCCCCGAAGCCGGCGCCAAGGTGCTGCTGGACGCCTACCCGGAGCTCGCGCCGCGCGGCGCCGCGCAGGCGGATGCCATCAAGGCGGTGTTGACGCCGGTGCTCCGCCGCATGCAGCTCTTCCGGCCGCCTTACCCGAACTTGAAGATGGGCGAAATCAGCGAAGACGAGCTCAGGCGCGAGGCCGAATTCCTCAAGCTGACAATCAGCGATTTCAAGCCGCTCTACACCAACGAGTTGATCGACGAGATCCACAACTTCGACAAACAGGCGATCATCGATCAGGCCCGCGCGTACAAGATATAGAACCTACCATCCGAACCGGGCAGCATGACGAAAGGCAAGCGCTTCCTGCGCGAAGACCGCGAATTCCGCGACGAGCGCACCGGCCGGCGCATGCGGCAGGTCACATCGCATCCATCGATCCATCATCACCCGTTCTTCTTCGTCCCGGCCTACGACTCCGCGATGAAGCGGCTGGCCTTCGTGTCCTGCCGCACTGGAACGCCGCAGATCTTCTTCGAGAACCGAAGCGACGGCAGCCTGATGCAGGTCACCAGCCGACCCGATTTGGCGGAATGGTCGATCATCCCGTCGCTCGACGGACGCTACGTCTATTACACCGCCGGCACCGGCGCATGGCGCACCGACCTCGACACGTTCGAGGAGGAGCAGCTTGCTGAGTTCGGCGATGTCGAGATGCGCGAGCAGGGCATGGTCGGCGCCGCGATGGGGACCACGGCGCTTTCGGCAACCGGCCGCTGGTGGGCGGTGCCGGTGAAGGTAGGCAAGGTCTCACGTTTCATCCTGGTCGACACCGCGAGCAAGTCTACAACCGTCTTCCTGGAACGCGACACCATCGGCCATCCGCAATTCTGTCCCGATGACGACAACGTCATCCTTTATGCAGGGCCTCTCACTGATCGGGTCTGGATCACGGACCGCGCCGGCAACTCGCGCCGCCTCTACCAGCGCACGGACCCGATGCAATGGATCACTCACGAAAGCTTCGTCCCCCGCCGGTACGAGGTCGCATTCGTTGACTGGCCGCACGGCATGCGCGCGATTTCGCTGGCCGACGGCAGCGTGCGGCAGATCACCGATTTTCCGGCCTGGCACGCGGCGTGCGATCCGACGGGGACCCGGTTCGTGTGCGACACCAATTTCCCCGACCGCGGCATTCACGAATTCGCCGCAGCGCCCGGCGAACGGGTCGCCCAGGCCGAACTGGTCTGCCTGTCGCAGGCGAGCTCGCAGGGCGCGCATTGGGCGCGTCCGTTTCCCTACAATGACGGCCCCGTGGCGGTGGAGGCGGCGCAGCACACCCACCCTCACCCGCGTTTCGCGCCCGACAATTCCCGCATCGTGTTCACATCCGACCGCACGGGACATGCCCAGATTTACGAGGCCTTCCTGGATGCGCCGTGACCGCTATTCCGCGCGGTCCCGATAGGCGCCCGACGCGAGCCATTGCTCGAATGCCGCGGCGACCTTGTCGCCGGTGACGAGGCCGTCGCGCCCATTCGACGTGCGTCCGGCCGCACGATCAGCATCCAGCCTTCGCCGAAGGCATCGCTGGTTGAGCAATTCCGGCTTGTCGCACCAGCGTTTCGTTGTGCGCGACCACGATGCCGTCGAAGGCGGCGCGCGCCGAGCCGACCCATTTGCCGCCCTCGACCATCGCGAACGAGCGTTGCTTTCTCGAAATCGCGGCCGATCCGCTTGGGCGTGAACACGAGCACCTCGCCCATCAGCGTCGCGGCCCAGGCGGTGAAGCCGGCGCGCACCGTGCCGTCGGCGAGCGGCTCGTACCAGATCTGGTTGTCGACGTCGTAGAAGCAGATGGTCGGGAAATTCGCTGCCCTGCACGTTGGCCATGCGTCCGCGCCTCAATAGGTCAGGACGCGGCACTCGCCGTCCATGATGTCCTGGATCATGGCGGCGGCGCCCATCATGCCGCTGCATTCCGGAATGAGATCGTCCTCGGACTTGTCGAACAGTTCGAGATTGGCCGGACAGGCCCAGAACCTGCGCGCCCTGGTCGTGCGCTTCCTTGATCCAGTCGTAGACCGTCTTCGGATCGCCCGGCTTGACGTGGAGCGTCTCGGCGACGCCCTTGAGCATCAGCTTGCCGGCGGTCGCCGTGCAGAGCACATCGACCTCGATAATCCATCGCGGCCGCGACCGCCGCATAATAGAACGGCGCGCCGAGCTCCTCGGCATTGCGCGGATCGGTATTCACCAGCACGATCAGCAGCGCTGGCCGGCTCGGCGGCCGCTCATTGCAGCTCACCTCCTCGATCTTGCAGGCGCCGGCCCCATTTGTCGAAGAAATGCCCCTCGTTGAGCACCAGCCGATCGTCGTCGAGCCGCGCTTCCAGCTCGCGCAGCCGCAGCCGCGCGGTCGGATTGTCGAGCGGACCGCCATCCGGCGCCGTCGACCGGAAAGAACGACGCGCCGTCCCATTCCGCGCCGGCGCCCGCGAACAGGACGGTGATCTCGCCCCAGTCGATCTCGTCGCCGATGACGTTGAAATAGGTCGAGCACAGCGGCGTCACCTTGCGTCTCGGCGATCTCGACCAGCACCGCGCAGCGCGGTGAATGCGCCGGTCGTCGGCGAATTCCTCGGCGAGCCAGTGGTCGAAATCGGTCGCGGTGCTGCGGCTCAGAAATCGACAACGGGCGTCTCCGGCATGTAGTTCTCGAACAGCACCCAGAACGGCGTCCGGATGCGTCTGCGGCATACCAGGTCTCGAACTCCGCGAGCGCCGCCGAGCACGTCGGCGTCGGCGCCGCTTCCGCCTCCGGCGGCGCAGGCTCGCGAACATCGCCTGCGCGACCGGCGCGAAAGCGCGACAGCACCTCGGTCGCGCGCCTCGCTGTCGCTCGCCCAGCCGAGCTTGCGCGCGCAGCGACCGCCGAGCGCGTCGGCGACCGCGATCTCCTCGCTCTCGGCGCGCGGCGACGCACCTCGGCGATCGCGCGCATCAGGTTGAGCCGGCGGAAGGCGAAGGCGCGCTCGCTGCTCCAGCGCCTTGATGCCGCTGCGGCGATCTCGCGGCGGAATTCGTCTTCCGCCGTCTCGGCGCTGCGTCCGCCGCGGTCTTCAGCGCGTCGAGAAAGGACGGCTGCAGCGCGTCATCGCGGCGCTCCTGAAGCGTGGCGGAAGAGAGAGGGAGTCGAACCCACCAAGGACCGGCTCGCGGCCCCTCCCGGATTTGAAGTCCGGACGCCCCACCGGGGACGATTCTCTTCCAGAATTCGGCTCTGCGGCGCGGCTGCATCGCGCCGGCGGCGGAACAGATCGAGCCGATGCTTGTTGATGCGGCGCAGATCGCCGCGCCGCAACGTCACGCCGTGGCGATCGAAGAATTCGAGGATCTGGATCGCGACCTTGCGGCCATTGTCGACCCGGTCGCGGAACTGCGCCGCGGTGAACTCGCCCTTCGGCCGGCGTCGCGGCGAGGTCGACGATGATCTCCACCATCTCGGCGACGGTGTCGCGCAGGAAGAAATGATCGTGCGCGACCTCGTCGACCTTGCCCATGCGGCCGAGCAGCTTGAGCAGCCGCCGCACGTCGCGCTTCGCGCAGCGCCGAGCAGCGCCGGCGATGTCGCGCACGCGCGGCGGGCGGAAGCGCTCCGTCGCCGCCGAGCAGCGGCGCGATCCGCGCCCAGAGCTTTTCGTCGGCCGGCGTCAGCCGCACCTCGTGGCCGGCAAGCCGCACCCAGGCGCCGTCGAGCGCGATCTCGCTGGCTGCGCGCAAGCCCTTGCAGCAGCGGCAGAAACGCCGGCGCCGGCAGGCGCGGCTCGAGCTGCAGGCGCAGCCGTTCCAGGCCGATGCCCGGCAGGTCGGGATTGGCGGCGTGGAAGGTCTCGCAGCGTCGCCAGCAGGCTGCGCTTGAGTCGCAGCCACGTCGGCGCGCGACAGCGCGAAGTCGTGCCTGCGCCGCGGATGCCGTGACGACGCCGAGGCGCTCGCACGATGTCGCGCTCTGCTCGTCGGCCGAGCGCGCGGTCGCGCGCGAAAGCCGGAGAGGTCGACATAGTACGGCGCGCGCGTCGAGCAGCGCGGCGAGCGCGTCGTCCGGATCGGCGATCGCGCAGCGCGTCGAGCTGCGCGAGCCGCTCCGGCGTGCGGCGCTTGCGCGCCGGGCGCGCGCAGATCGAGGAAGCGTGCCGCCGCCGATGGTGCGCTGCGCCGGTGGTGTCGCGCAGCACGAAGCGGTCGCCGACGGCGGCGGCGATCGGCTGCTCGAGCACGAGCTGCACCAGCGCCTCGCGCGCCCGGCGCGATCGGCTCGTCGCCGAGCAGCACGATGCGCGCGCCGACCTCGGTCGCGGCGTGATGCAGCCGCACCGGCATCCATTGCGCGACCGGCTTGGTCTCGGACGGCGAGCAGCGCGCAGCGTCGCGTCGATGCGGTCGGTCGGCGCGTGCAGTGTCGGGATCGAGCACGACGTCGCCGCGCGCGATCGCGTCCTTGGTGATGCCGTCGCCGGCGAGATTGAGCGCGCAGCGCTCGCCGGCCTCGCCGCGTTCGGCCGGCCGGTTCTGCGCGTGGATCGAGCGCACGCGCGCCGACAAGCCCGGACGGGCTGACGATCACGCGGTCGCCGACCGCGACCGCGCCCGACAGCACCGTGCCGGTGACGACCGTGCCGGTGCCGGCCAGCGTGAAGGAGCGGTCGACCGCGAGCCGGAAGCGCCCGTGCGCGGCGCGCGTGCCGGACGTCGCGCGCGGCGTCGAACAGATGCTCGCGCAGCGCGTCGATGCCCTCGCCGGTGACGGTCGAGACCGGAACGATCTCGGCGCCCGGCGAGCGCGGTGCCGCTCGAGCGCGCTGCGCGATGTCGGCTGCGACCTCGCGCGCGCCGCGCGGCGTCGACGAGATCGGCTTTGGTCAGCGCGACGATGCCGCGCTTGATGCCGAGCAGATCGACGATCGCGAGATGCTCGCGCGTCTGCGGCATGACGCCGTCGTCGGCCGCGACGACCAGCAGCACGAAGTCGATGCCGGTCGCGCCGGCCAGCATGTTGTGGACGAAGTTCTCGTGGCCCGGCACGTCGACGAAGCCGAGCACCGAGCCGTCCGGCGCCGGCAGATAGGCGAAGCCGAGATCGATCGAGATGCCGCGCGCCTTCTCCTCCTTCAGGCGATCGGTATCGACGCCGGTGAGCGCGCGCACCAGCGAGGTCTTGCCGTGATCGATGTGGCCGGCGGTGCCGACGATCATGGCGGCGGCTCCGGCAAGGGCGCGGCGGCGCGGCGCTCGGCCTCGGCGATCTCGATCGGCGACGAGCGTGGCGCGCACCGGCGTCGAAGAAGCGGTCGCGCGAGCGCGCTGCCGCCGGCGCGCGCGCGCAGCAGCCAGGCGAAGCGCGGCGACCGGATCGCGCGCGCACGCCGGCGCCGAGATGATAGGCCGCGCCGAGCATGGCCTGGCCGTCGGCATCGCCGCGCTCGGCGCCTGCGCCGCCACCAGTCGCGCGGCCTGCGCCGGATCGCGCTCGACGCCGAGCGCGTTGTGAAAGATCATGCCGAGCCGCGTCATCGACGACGCGATGCCCTGCGCGGCCGCCGCCTCGCGCCCAGCGCCGCGCCTCGACGTAGTCCGGCGCGATCGACCTCGCCTTCGAGCAGCATCCAGCTCAGCATGTCCTGCGCCGGGCGCGTCGCCCTGCTTCGGCCGCGGCGCGATAGAGCTCGGCGGCGCGGGCGTAATCCTGCTCGACGCCCTCGCCCTTGAAATAGAGCGCCGCGAGATTGCGCTGGCCGACCGGATCGCCGGCCTCGGCCGCGAGCGTCAGCCAGCGTCAGCGCCAGCGCCGGATCGCGCTCGACGCCGAGGCCTTCGGCGAAGCAGGCGCCGATATTGTTCTGCGCGCGCGGCACGCCGGCATGCGCGAGCGGCCCCCAGATCGCGAGCGCCGCCGCATAGTCGCCGCGGCGCGGCCGCCTCGTAGGCCGCGGCCATCTGCGCGGCGACGATCGTCGCCGCTCGGCGCGGCCGCGCTTTCGCGCCAGCGCGATCAAGCCAGCGCATCGGCCCTCCCCGATGATCGAGCGCGGCGAGATTGGCGACGAAGCCGGCCTCGTCGTCGAGGCAGCGCAGGTCGAGGATCAGCGCCTGGTCCTCGATGCGGCCGACGACCGGCATCGGCAAGCGGCGCAACGCGGTGCGACAGCGCGATCGAGCGCGCGGCCGCCGCGCGCGCGCCGCGGCCGGATCGCGAGGCCGGCGCTCGGCACCGTTTCGAGCGGCAGCGCGCCGGAGCCGATCTGGCTCGCGCAGGCGACGACCTCGACCGCGAACGCCGCCGCCGAGCCTTCGCGCGACGGCCGGCGACGAGCCGTCGCGCCAGCGCCTCGATCTCCGCTTGCGGCCGCGCCAGCAGCCGCATGGTCGGCAGCCGCTCGGCGAGCCGGTCCGGATCGCGATAGAGCTTGCAGCGTCGCCTCGAGCGCGGCGAGCCGGATCTTGTCGACGCGCAGCGCGCGCTTCATCGGATTGCGGTTGATGCTGCGCGATCAGGTCCTTGCGGCCGACGATGAAGCCGGCCTGCGGGCCGCCGAGCAGCTTGTCGCCGGAGAAGGTGACGAGGTCGGCGCCGTCGGCGACCGCTTCGGCGACCGTCGGCTCGTGCGCGAGGCCGAAGCGCGCGAGATCGACCAGCGTGCCGGAGCCGAGATCGTTGACCAGCGGCACGTTGCGCTCGTGCGCGAGCGCCGCGAGCTCGCGCGCGCGGCACCTCCGTGGTGAAGCCCTCGATGCGGTAGTTCGAGGTGTGGACCTTCAGGATCAGCCCGGTCTTCGGCGCCGATCGCGCCGACGATAGTCCTTCGGATGGGTGCGGTTGGTGGTGCCGACCTCGACCAGCTTGGCGCCGGCGCGCGCCATGATCTCGGGCATGCGGAAGGCGCCGCCGATCTCGATCAGTTCGCCGCGCGAGACGATCGCCTCGCGGCCCTTGCGCCAGCGTGTTGAGCACGAGCAGCACGGCGGCGGCATTGTTGTTGACGACGGTGGCGTCCTCGGCGCCGGTCAGCTCGCACAGCAGGCCGCGCACATGATCGTCGCGCTCGCCGCGCTGGCCGCCGCCGAGATCGAATTCGAGCGCGACCGCGTTGCGCATCGCCGCGACCGCGGCCTCGACCGCCGCCTCGGCGAGCAGCGCGCGGCCGAGATTGGTGTGCAGCACGGTGCCGGTGAGATTGAAGACCGGCCGCAGGCTCGGACTGCGCCTGCGCTTCGAGCCGCGCGAGCGCGGCGGCGGCGACGCGATCCGGCGCTCGCCGGCAGCGCTGCCGTCCGCGCGCGCCGCGCGAGCGATCGCGCGCACCGCGCCGACGACAGCGCGGCCGGCCGAACCGCGCGATCGCGCGGCGCCGCCGCCGGCGTGCGCAGCACCTCGTCGACCGAGGGCAGCTTGCGCAGCGCGGCGGCATCGGCGCTTGGCCATGGCGCGCCTCAATAGCCGAGCAGGAACGGATTGACGGCGCCGCGCCGGTAGCCGCTCTCGCGCACCAGCAGATCGAGGCCGAGCGTCGCGACGTCGTCGGCGACCGGATCGAGCGCCGGGTCCTTGTGCTGGTGCAGGATCTTCACGTAGCCGCGGCAGTTCTCGCAGGTCTCGGCCTTGCACCGTGCCCGGCGCCGCCTTCGACCTCCTGATAGGCGATGCCCTTGGTCGAGCCGCACAGCATGCATTTGATGCGCACGACGTTCCACAGCGTCGCGCACAGCGAGCAGGCGCAGAAGCGCGTGCCGTGCGCGCCCGGCCAGCCGACGACCATGGATGCGACCGGCGCGCCGCCGCAGGCCGGACAGGCGCCGTCGCCGACCGGCACCAGGCGCGTCGGCATCGAGCCGCGCCGCCAGCCGCGCGAAATGCACCTGCAGCGCCGCGGCGACAAAGACATGCTCGGCCAGCGTCTCGACCGGGATCGCGTCGGACGAGCACGCGCGCGCACCATGGCGTCGCGCGCCGGCGGCGTCGGCGTCGCGTGACGCGGGCGAGCGCCGGCGCGCGCGGTGTCCGGCATGTCGATCTGCGGCGGCGAGCGCGAACAGCCGGTCGAGCGTCGCGTCGAACGCGGCGTCGGCGGTGAAGCGGCTGCGGTCGAGCGGCGGCATGCCGAATTCGCGGGCGCGCTCGCGCGCCTCCGCGGCCGGCAGGTCGGGCTCCGGCAAGTCCGTCCTGCACGCGGTGCTGCGCCTTCGGCCAGACCGGCGAGGAAGCGCAGATAGGGACGCGAGCTCGTGGCCCTGCCGAGAGCAGCGCGAAGCGCTGCGCGCGCGAGCCGGAAATGGATGTGACGGATCGGGAAGACGGACGAATGGCGGCGTCGGCGACCTCGCCGATCGGGACCGGATCGTGCCGGGGCGCCGGCGTCACTCATCATGCAACCTCACGAACCACACGGGCCACGTGGCACGCCGAATACGGCGCCCGCCACTGCGGCGGGCGCCGCTCCGGCTGTATCAGCTCGCGCGCTTGCCGGTCACCAGTTCGCGCAGCCACTTGCGATGATGCCGCCACGCCCAGCCGCCGGTGACCTGGCCGCGCGTCATGGCGCCGATCGTGCCGCGCACCCAGATCGCCGCATAGACATGCACGATCCAGACGCAGATGATCGACGACCGCGGCGAGCGCGTGGACCAGCACCGCGATGCGCTTCTGCTCGATCGATGGTGTAACTCGGCGAAATACTGGTCCCAGATCACGAAGCCGCTCGATGATCAGCACGATGATCAGGAGCGACATCGCCCAGAACACGACCTTCTGGCCGGCATTGTACTTGCCGACCTCCGGCAGGTTCTCCTCGTGCCCGGTCAGCACGTCGCGCAGCTGCGCCAGCCAGGTGCCGTCCTCGCGCTCCCACAGATTGGCCCGCCAGAAGCGGAGGAACAGGCCGAGGAAGCTGAAGAACAGCACGACGCCGATCCACGGATGGATCGCGCGCGTCGATCTGGCCGCCGCCGAACAGGCCGGTCAGGAAGATACAGGCTCGGGATGGAACAGCGCCAGGCCGGACAGCGCGAGCAGCACCAGGCTGACGTCGCCGTGATCCAGTGATTGATCGCGCGCGCCGGCCGTGTAGCGGTCGACCGTGACCGGATCGCCCGGATGGACGCTGTCGCCCGGCTCGACATCGTACGCGCGTCATCGTCGGTCCGCTCCCCGCCAGTCGCTTGGCGTTCTCCTCATCCTCGCGTCGAGACCCGGTTGGGCCCGTCGACGAGGTGATGGAGGAAGCCGAAGCGCCGCGAACAGCGCCGATCGCCGCCAGGCCCGCATATTTGGTCACGCCCTTCCAGACCTCGACCAGCGGACTGATCCGCGGGTTCTTCGGCAGGCCGGCGTAGATCTCCGGCTTGTCGGCGTGATGCAGCACGTACATCACATGCGTGCCGCCGACGCCCGGCGGATCGTAGAGGCCGGCGTTCTTGTAGCCGCGCGACTTCAGGTCCGTGATGCGGCCTTCGGCGTGCTTCTTCATCTCGTCCTTGGTGCCGAACACGATCGCCTGCGTCGGGCAGGCCTTGGCGCAGGCCGGGCCCTGGCCGACCGCGACGCGGTCGGAGCACAGCGTGCACTTGTAGGCCTTGTTGTCGACCTTGGAGATGCGCGGGATGTTGAACGGACATCCCTTCACGCAATAGCCGCAGCCGATGCAGTTCTCGTGCACGAAGTCGACGATGCCGTTGGAGTACTGCACGATGGCGCCGGGCGCCGGGCAGGCCTTGAGGCAGCCCGGATCGGCGCAATGCATGCAGCCGTCCTTGCGGATCAGCCATTCGAGATTGTTCGGTCTCCGGATTCACCCATTCGGTGAAGCGCATCAGCGTGAACATGTTCGGCGTCAGATCGTGCGGATTGTCGTAGACGCCGTGATTGACGCCGACCTCCTCGCGCAGGTCGTTCCATTCGAGGCAGGCCGACTGGCAGGCCTTGCAGCCGATGCATTTCGACACGTCGATCAGCTTGGCGATCGGCGTGAGCTTGCGCGCCGGCGGCGGCACGCGTCGAGGCCGAGCGGCGGACCAGATCGTGCTCGCCGAACTTCGGCGCTGACGGGCTGCGGTCGGCGGGGTTGGGAAGCGGATGGAAACATGTGCGTCCCTCCCTTATGCCACCGGCCCGGTGATGGGCTCGATATCGACCAGGAACGCCTTGTACTCCGGCGTCTCGATATTGGCGTCGCCGACAAAGGGCGTGAGCGAGTTCGGCCCGAAGCCCTTCCTCGCCGCGCCCATGAAGCCCCAGTGCAGCGGGATGCCGACGATGTGCACCGGTCTTGCCGTCGCAGATCAGCGGCGTGATGCGCTTGGTGACCACGGCCTTCGCCTTCACCGAGCCGCGCTTCGACCAGACGCGGACCCAGCCGCCGGACTTGATGCCCTTCTCCTTGGCGAGCTGCTCGCGAGATCTCGACGAAGAATTCCGGCTGCAGCGACGGCGTTGATCTGGACGTGCTTGGTCCAGAAGTGGAAGTGCTCGGTGAGCCGATAGGAGGTCGCCGCGTAGGGGAACTCCTTGGCGTCGCCGAACTGCTCCATGTCGCCCTTGAACACGCGGGCGACCGGATTGCCGCGGATCTTCGGCGCGATCACGTTGGCGATCGGCGATTCGAACGGCTCGTAGTGCGCCGGGAACGGTCCGTCCCGCATCATGCCGCGCGTGAACAGGCGCGCGGTGCCCTCCGGGTTCATGATGAAGGGGCCGACCACGTCCGGCTTGGCGGTCGGCGCGATGTCCGGCACGTCGTAGCCGGTCCACTTGCGTGCCGTTCCACTCGAGCAGCTTGCGGCTCGGATCCCACGGCTTGCCGTTCATGTCGGCCGAGGCGCGGTTGTACAGGATGCGGCGGTTGACCGGCCACGACCACGCCCATTTGGAGAAGGCGCCGGTGTCGTCCGGATCGCTGGTGTCGCGGCGGGCCATCTTGTTGCCCGCCTCGGTGAAGCAGCCGGAATAGATCCAGCAGCCGCACGCGGTCGTGCCGTCGTCGCGCAGCGCGGCGAAGCTGACGACCTGCTTGCCCTTCTGCAGCACGATCTTGGTCGGATCGTTCGGATCGGCGACGTCGTCGAGCGCGTAGCCGTTGAGCTCCTTGGCGAGCTCCTCCGGCGTCGGCTCGCTCGGGTCCTTGTAGCGCCAGTCGAGATTGAGGATCGGCTCGGGAACCGGGCCGCCCTCCTTCTGGTACAGCGCCTTCAGGCGCAGATAGATCTGCGCCATGATCCAGGTGTCGTGCTTGGCCTCGCCCGGCGGCGTGCCGCCGGCCCAGTGCCACTGCAGCCAGCGGCCGGAATTGGTCAGCGAGCCTTCGTCCTCGGCAAAGCAGGTGGTCGGCAGCTCGATCACCTCGGTCTGGATCTTCGCCGGGTCGACGTCGTTGTGCTCGCCGTGGTTCTCCCAGAACCGCGCCGTCTCGGTCTGCAGCGGATCCATGACGACGAGGAACTTCAGCTTGGAGAGCGCCGCGGTGATCTTCTTCCGGTTCGGGAACGACAGCAGCGGATTGAAGCCCTGGCAGAAGTACCCGTTCATCTTGCCTTCGTGCATCAGCTCGAAGGCGCGCAGCACGTCGTAGGCCGGCACGTCGAGCTTGGGCAGATAGTCGTAGGCGAAGTTGTTCTCCGCCGTCGCGGCCGTCGCCCCACATCGCCTTCTGGAAGCTGACGAAGAACTTCTTGTAGTTCTGCCAGTAGCTCATCTGGTTCGGCCGCAACGGCTTGAAGCCGCGGGTCGACATGTAGGTGTCGAAGGTCGCCTCCCTCTCCGTCGGGATCGTCAGATAGCCGGGGATCAGGTTCGACATCAGGCCGATGTCGGTCAGCCCCTGGATGTTGGAGTGACCGCGCAAGCGCGTTCATGCCGCCGCCGCGCACGCCGATATTGCCGAGGATCAGCTGCAGCATCGCCATGGCGCGGATGTTCTGCGAACCCTTGGAGTGCTGCGTCCAGCCGAGCGCATACATCGACGTCATCGTCTTGGTCGGCGACGAGCATCTCGCGCGATCATCTGCGCCACCTTCAGGAACTTGTCCTTCGGCGTGCCGCAGATGCGCTCGACCATCTCCGGCGTGTAGATCGAGACGTGCTTCTTCAGCAGGTTCCAGACGCAGCGCGGATTCTGCAGCGTGTCGTCGGACGACGACGAAGCCGTCCGGCGCCGATCTCGTATTCCCAGGTCGACCGGTTGTAGTCGCGCTTGGCCTCGTCGTAGCCGGTGAACAGGCCGTCCTGATAGCCGAAGCCTTCCTTCACGACGATAGGGCGCGTTGGTGAACGCCTTGATGTAGTCCCACTGCACCTTGTCGTTCTGGATGCAGTAGTTGATCACGCCGAGCAGGAACGCGATGTCGGTGCCCTGGCGGATCGGCGCGTAGATAGTCGGCGACCGACGCCGAGCGCGTGAAGCGCGGATCGACGACGATCAGCTTGGCGCCGCGGTTGGCTTTCGCCTCCGTGACCCATTTGAAGCCGCACGGATGCGCCTCGGCGGCATTGCCGCCCATGATGACGACGAGATCCGTGTTCTTGATATCGGTCCACGAATTCGTCATCGCGCCGCGACCGAATGTTGGGGCCAGACTGGCCACCGTTGGGCCGTGTCAAACGCGCGCTTGGTTGTCGAATGCCAGCATCCCGGCGCTGCGCACGACCTTGTAGGTCGCCCACGCCGTTTCGTTGGTGGTCGCCGAGGCGGCGAGGAAGCCGGTGGTCAGCCCAGCGGTTCACCGTCACGCCGTCGTTGTTCTTGGCGATGAAGTTCTTGTCGCGATCGTCCTTCATCAGCCGCGCGATGCGGTCGAGCGCGACGTCCCAGGACACGCGCTCGAACTTGTCCGAGCCCGGCTTGCGGATCATGCGGATATTTGAGCGCGCGTCTCGGCGTGCACGAAGTCGAGCAGCGCCGCGCCCTTCGGGCAGAGCGTGCCGCGATTGGTCGGATGATCGGCGTCGCCCTCGATGTGGATGATCTCGGCCTTCTCGCCCTTCGCAAGGTTGCCCTTGGAATACGTGG